>NZ_JAPNLK010000089.1 GCF_026627505.1 Streptomyces sp. H27-H5
CCCAGGCCCTGCTCTCGCTTGCCCGCCGCCGGGTCGACGTGCTCTGGGCGATGCTGCGTGACAAGAGGCTGTTCACCTCCGCCCCGCCAGTCACGCAGGCGGCTTGACACGATCATTGAGATTCCTTTCGCAGGTGTCGGGCGATGTCGGCGATCAGGTCTCGCGTGTGATCCGGGGGTAGGGACACCGCTTCGATGCGTTCGAAGAGGAGCCGATACTTGGCGAGTTGGGACTCGGCGTCCAAGAACACCACGCCGTGTGACTGATCCAGTTGTACGGAGTCCAGCTGGGGTACCCGCCCGTGCGCGTAGTAGAACGACTGCCCGGACCCCGGAACCGCTCCGGCCGAGAACGGAATGGCGCGGATGGTCACGTGCTCCCGCTCGCCCATGTCGAGCAGGTGTCGCAACTGGGCCTGTGCGATGGCCGGCCCGCCCACGGCGATGCGGAGCCCGGCCTCGTGAATGATCGCCTGGTAGGGCGTCGGCGTGTCCCCGAACAGGATCCGCTGACGTTTCACGCGGAACGAGACGCGATGTTCGACGTCCGGTGGTGACAGGGCCGGGACGGCCTGCCGGAAGATCTCGCGGGCGTGCTCGGGAGTCTGGAGCAGACCGGGCACGTGCATGGTGATCGAGTCACGCAACCCCTGTGCGTGATGCTCCAGTTCGGCGAGGTCCAGCCAGCCGGCCGGAAGCAGTTCACGATATTCCTCCCACCAGCCGCCCTTGCGCTCACCGGTCATCGCGACCAGTGCCTCGATCAACCCGGTGTCCGCGCAGTCGTAGTGGCACGCCAGTGTGCGCACCCGCTCGGGGCTCACACCGAAGCGGGCCGCCTCCATGTTGCTGACCTGGTTCGGCTTGATGCCGAGCAAGCCGGCGGCTTCGGCCGAGGACAGTCCGGCACGCTCGCGCATCCTGCGCAGCTCGGCTGCGAAGCGCAGTTGACGCGCGGTGGGGCTGCTACGCATGGGCATCGTGCGTTCCTCCGCGAGGAAGTGTCACCCACACGAGTGGGCGGAGAGTGCATTCAGCGAGAACCGCCTAAATACTTAAGCGGAGTCCCTATCGTGGTGGCAGGCCACCGCCCGGAAGTACCCCGCTCGACGGAGCGACCTGGTCACCGGGCACCGCACGTACACGGTCCAACTGTCCTCCTTGATCGGAGACTTCCATGTACACCACCGTAACTCCGTCCTGGGCCTACACCCTCCGACTTCCCCACGATCCGCGGTCCGCCGGCATCGCCCGCAGTACCCTGCGCGCCGTGCTGCGGGGCCACGGGATGACCCGGCTGACCGACACCGCCGAGCTGTTGACCAGCGAGCTGGTCTCCAACGCCTACCGGCACTCCCGCGGCCCCTGCGCGCTCCGGGTCCGCGCGATGGCCCCCGAACGGGTCCGGGTCGGCGTCTGGGACACCAACCCGGCCATCCCGGCGCCCTTCACGGAGGCGCCCGCCCCGCCCGGCCCCGACGCCGAGGATGCCGACGACACCGACACCGACACCGACACCGCCGCCGAGGACGGGCGCGGGCTGCTCCTCGTACGGCTCTGCGCGGAGCGCTACGGCGCGTACCGGCTCGACGGCGTGCACCGCGGCAAGCTGCTCTGGGTCGAGTGCGGACCCTAGTCCGACAGGCCCCGGTGCCTCGCCGCCCGCCACCCCGCCCGCACGCCGAAGGCCCCGTCCGGCGGACCGGGCGGGGCCTTCGAAGTGGGGAGCGGCGCGTCAGCCCTTGCTGACCGCCACGAGGATCTCCGGGAGCTTGCGGGACACCGCGGGGGCGGCGATGCGCAGACCGGCCCAGGTGGTCAGCGTGCCCCAGACGATGCCCAGCGGCAGCAGGATCCAGGTCAGGGACTGCCGGTCCGTCACCCCGAGGTAGATCGTCAGGGCGATCATCGGCGCACAGATCACGGCCGAGACCAGCATGCCGCCGAAGATCCCCATCCAGGCCAGGCCGGCCTGGCCCGGGACGACGTTCTTGAAGGCGCCGTCCGTCGGGATGGAGTACGGGAAGTGCGCCGAGGCCAGCGAGCCCGTGCACATCATCGAACCCACCAGCGCCAGGCACATGCCCAGACCGGCCGGGAAGACGTCCCAGTCGCCGAGCAGCCCGGCGGTGACGGCCGTGACCAGCACCGTGTACGGGACGGTGATCAGGGCCAGCGCGTAGGCGCGGGCCCGGAGTTCGACGAACGCGTCGCGCGGGGACGAGATGGTCTGGGCGACCATCCAGAACGCCGAGGTGTCCTGCCCGAACTGGTTGTACATCTGGACGCCGAGCATGCCCGCGCCGAAGCAGGCGAGGTACACGGAGCCGGTGCCCTGGAGGGCGTTGAAGACCGGCACGATCAGGCCGATGGCCAGCGCCGACGCCCAGGACGCCTTCGTCTTCGGGTCGCGGACCGCGTAGCGCAGGCTGCGCCGCATGACCGCGCCCGTGCGGCCCGCCGGGAGGAACGCCCAGACCCCGCCGTCGCCCCGGTCCTTCTGCGGCTCGGCCGCCGCGATGGTGGAGCCGTCCGGGGTCACCATCAGCCGGGTCAGGCTGCGCTCCCAGAACCAGAGCAGCGCGGCCAGGGCCACCAGCGTGAGGACGAGTTGGGCGGCGGCCACCGCGTAGTCGCCGTCGCTCACCGAGTCGACCATCCCGACCGCCGTCGCCGGCGGCAGCCAGCGCACCACGGCCTCGACCGGCTCCAACTGCGTCAGGCCCCCGGCCTGGAACAGCCGCTGGCTCGCGAAGTTCACCACCTGCGCGCCGATCGCGATCAGCAGGCCGCTGAGCACGGCCAGGTCGCGTCCCTTGCGGCTGGACAGGAGCTGCACGTTGGCCGTCGCCACCGCGCGGGCCAGCGCGACGCAGCCGAGGAGCAGCAGCGGGACGGACACCACGGCGGCCACCACTCCCGCGACGCCCCGCGCGACCGCGACCACCGAGCCCACGGCCAGGCAGAGCGTGAACAGGGGGCCGATGCCCACCAACGAGGCGGCCAGCAGGGCCCGTACGAGCGGCCGCGGGCGCAGCGGCAGCATGACCAGCCGGCTCGGGTCGAGGGTCTCGTCGCCGGTCGGGAAGAACAGCGGCATGAAGGCCCAGCCGAGCGCCAGGATCGCCGCGAGCAGCACCACGACGGTGCCGGCGTGCGGGTGTCCGTGCAGCAGGGACAGGCCCAGCGTCATGAAGAAGGCGACGACCAGCGCGAAGACGAGGCTGGAGATCCAGACGGCCTTGCGCTTCGAGGAGCCCTTGAGGCCGTTCTTCAGCAGGGACAGCTTGAGCCGGACGAACAGCGGGGTCAGGGAGACGGCGGGCGTCGCCGCGGGAGTGGTGGGGGCGGTGACGGAGGCGGTGGTGGCGGTCATCGGGCGCCGCCGAGCCAGTCCAGGGAGTCTCCGGTGGCGCGGTCCTGGGCGCCGACGAGTCCGAGGAAGGCGCTCTGGAGGGACGGCGCGTCACCCCGTACGTCGGCCAGCGGGCCCGCGGCGCGGATCTGGCCCGCGACCATGACGGCCACCCAGTCGCACAGCGACTCGACCAGTTCCATCACGTGCGAGGAGAAGATCACGGTGGCGCCGGAGGCGGTGTAGCGCTCCAGCACGCCCCGGATGGTCTGCGCCGACACCGGGTCCACCCCCTCGAACGGCTCGTCCAGGAAGAGCACTTCGGGGTTGTGCAGCAGCGCGGCCGCGAGACCGATCTTCTTCCGCATGCCCGTCGAGTAGTCCACGACCAGCTTGTGCTGCGAGCCGGCGAGGTCCAGGACCTCCAGCAGCTGCGTCGCCCGCTTGTCGGTCTCCTCGCCCGGCAGGCCGCGCAACCGGCCCATGTAGCCGAGGAGTTCGCGCCCGGAGAGACGCTCGAACAGTCGCAGCCCCTCCGGGAGTACGCCGATCCGCGACTTCACCTCGACGGGATCGGCCCAGACGTCGTGCCCCGCGACGAGGACGCGGCCCGCGTCGGGTCGCAGCAGGCCCGTGATCATCGACAGGGTGGTGGTCTTGCCCGCGCCGTTGGGGCCGACGAGCCCGATGAACCGGCCCGCCGGGATCTCCAGATCGATGCCGGAGACGGCCACCTGCTCGCCGAACCGCTTCCACAGTCCCTCGATGCGTACGGCGGCGGACGGCGCGGATCGCACGCCACCCGTCCCGCCGTCCGTCGTGCTCGTCGTGGCGTCAGCCTGGTCGGGCATGCGCGTGCCTCTCGTTCCGTTCCCCGTGGTCGTACGTCTTCACCATAGGAGGAGGGGGAGAGGCGGCAGCGGTTACTTATGTCATGAACTTCTCGAAGGATTCGTCATACCGATCGGTCCTACCCGATCGGTCCTGTCGAGCGGTGCCGCCGGCATGTCGTGCCGGTCCGTTCAGGCGGTGCGCAGGTCCCGGGCGTGGCTGCCGCAGGCGTACGCGAGGGCGTCGATCAGTTCCTCGGTGTCCGGCAGCCACCGGTTGGCGGGCGTGGGCTTGCGGGCCCACTGCACCGAGCCCCGGCCGCCGAAGCGGGTGGGCGGCGCGGCCACGTACTCGCCCTCGCCCCGGGCGGCCAGGTCGATCGCGGCGGGCGACCAGCCCGACTTCCGTACGAGGTCCGGCATCTTCGCGCCGGCGCCCGGCAGGACGAAGAAGAGCATCCGGTGGTCGGGGGTGAGGGCGACCGGGCCGAGGGTGCGCTGCATGCGCTCCAGCCGGGCCAGCGCCAGGAAGCCGGCGGAGTCCGGCACGTCCAGCGCGTCGAACGTGCGCCCCGTCGGCATCAGGATCGAGGCCCCGGGCTGCTTCGCCCAGATCCGCCGGACTTGCACCGCGCTCCCGGTGGCCTGTGCGGCCCAGTCCTTCACCGTCGGGTGGGCGCCGGGCGCCGCGCAGTCCGGGGTCCCGCAGGAGCAGATCTCCCGGCCGTCGGCCGCCTCCAACCAGGTGCCGGGGAAGACATCCCAGTGCCGTTCTTCCGTGTACCGCACGGCATGGTCCAGCAACTGCTCGCCGCGCTGCTTGGGGATGGGTGCGGTCTCCGTGACTCCGATGGTCTCTTCCACGCCCATCACAACTCTCGCGATCACCGGGGGTTACGGGCGTACACCGGCCCGTGGGCGGAGCATCGATCCTGCATACGGGGCGCACCGGTGCATGGGCGGGGGCGCGTGGGAGGTCGGGGCGCGGTCCGTGGGTAGCCACACACCGCAGAGGGGAAGATTCTCCGCACATCAGGCGGGAAGTGATCATTCCTACGCTCTCCCGCGGCTTCAGGGGGTTTTTTCATGGCAGCCAGGCCTCTCGTCGCCCGCCAACCGAACGAACGGTTGCAGGCGCTCATCCAGGAAGCCGGGTGCTCCAACGCCGGGCTCGCCCGGCGCGTGAACATGTGCGGGGCCGAGCACGGCCTCGATCTCCGCTACGACAAGACCTCCGTGGCCCGATGGCTGCGCGGCCAACAACCGCGCGGTCGGGCGCCCGGCATCATCGCCGAGGCGCTCGGCCGCAAACTCGGCCGGACCGTCACCATCGACGAGATCGGCATGGCCAACGGCAAGAACCTCGCCTCCGGCGTCGGCCTGCAGTTCTCCCCGACCGTGATCGGTGCCATCGAGCAGGTCTGCGAGCTGTGGCGCAGCGACGTCGGCCGGCGCGACTTCCTCTCCGGATCGAGCGTGGCGGCGTCCGCGCTCGTCGAACCCAGCCGCGACTGGCTGATCACCGGCGCCGACCCGCAGGTGGCCCGCAGCGGCGGCTCGCGCGTCGGGATGTCCGACGTGGACGCCGTACGGGCGACCACCGAGGCGCTCAAGGAACTCGACCACCGCTTCGGCAGCGGGCACGTGCGGCCCGTCGTCGTGCACTACCTCAACTCCGTGGTGTCCGGGCTGATCGGCGGGTCCTACCGGGAACCGGTCGGGCGGGCGCTGTTCGCGGAGGTGGCGCGGCTGACGGAACTCGCGGGCTACATGGCGGTGGACACCGGCCAGCCCGGCCTGGCCCAGCGCTACTACATCCAGGCGCTGCGCCTGGCCCAGGCCGCGGGCGACCGCGCGTACGGCGGGTACGTGCTGGCCGCCTCGATGAGCCACCTCGCCGCCGAGCTGGGCAATCCGCGGGAGATCTCGCAGTTGGCGCGGGCCGCCCAGGAAGGCACGCGGGGGCAGGTCACCCCGAGGGTGGAGGCCATGTTCTACGCGGCCGAGGCGCGCGGGCACGCGCTGATGGGCGACACCCGGGCCACGGCGGTGCTGTCCGGGCGGGCCGTGACGGCACTGGAACGGGCGGAGCCGGAGACGGGCGACGACCCTTCCTGGATCCGGCACTTCGACCAGTCCTACCTGGCGGACGAACTGGCGCACTGCCACCGGGACCTGGGGCAGGCCGACGCGGCGGCCAGGCGCGCGGAGGAGGCGTTGCGAGGGCTTCCGGAGACCAAGGCCCGCCGCCGGGCCATCGGCATGCTGCTGCTGGCGGCGGCGCAGGTGCAGCAGCGGGAGGTGGAACAGGCCTGCCAGACGGCGGCGAAGGCCGCCGATCTCCTGGGGTCGCTGCGGTCGCGGCGCGGAATGGAGTACCTGGAGGACTTCCGGACGAGGCTGGAGCCGTACCGCGACGAGGCCTCGGTACGGGAATTCGGGGCCCGGCCGGCGGTGCAACCCGCCTGAGGGAATCGGCCCCGGGCGGGGTGGGTGACGTGGAAGGTTCGGGTGGGCCTGCCGATGACGGCGGATGACCGGGTAGCGTGACCCGACGGTTCCGTAGGTTCGGACAAGTCGGAGAAGGAGTCTCCCGGTGACGCAGAACGGACGAGGGGGCGCCCCCCGGTCAGGGGCGCCGTGGGGTCCGGATCCGGCATATCCGGGGCAGCCGGAGTACCGGGAACAGGACGACTACGCGCTTCAGGACCCGGAGCCCCAGCAGGGACAGGAGCCCCCGCGGCAGCCCGGCCCGCCCCAGGCCCCACCGCCCCAGGCCCCGCAGCAGCAGTACCAGGACTACCAGGGGTACCAGCAGCCCCAGCAGTACCAGGGGTACCCGCAGCAGGGGCAGCAGTACGGGCAGGAGGGGTACGGGCAGGAGCAGTACCCGCGGCAGTACGAGCAGCAGCAGCCCGGACCCGCCTACGGCTACCCGCCGCAGGAGGAGCCGGGGCAGCGGGGCGGGGAGCCCGGGTACGGCTACCCGCCGCCGCTGCACGAGGCCGCGACGCAGTACATCCCGCCCGTTCCCGTCTCGGGTGAGGACGCGACGCAGTACATCCCGCCCGTTCCCGTCTCGGGTGAGGACGCGACGCAGTACATCCCGCCCGTTCCCGTCTCGGGTGAGGACGCGACGCAGTACATACCGCACATACCGCCGGTCCCCTCGGGCCCGGCCGCGCCCGCGCACGCCGAGGCCGCCACCCAGTTCATCCCGCCGGTCCCCGCCGGGCCGGGTGCCGGGCCGGGTGCCGGTCCGGGGCAGGGTCCCGGTGCGGGTGAGGCCGCGACGCAGTACATACCGCCGGTCCCCTCGGGCCCGGGCACGCCCGCGCACGCCGAGGCCGCCACCCAGTTCATCCCGCCCGTACCGCCCGGGCCGGGGCCCAACGCCGCCGAGGGCTTCGACGGGCTGTTCCGCGGCGACGACGAGACCGCCGGGCACACGCAGCACATGCCGCCGATCCAGGAGCCGGTGCTGCGACAGCAGCCGCCCCGGGCCCGTCCGCCGCGCGGGCAGGGCCCGGCGGGTCCCGGTCGCCCGATGCCGCCGGGGTACCAGGATCAGCCGCATCAGCCCCAGCCCCAGTACGCCCCGCCGCCCCCGCCGCCGGCCGGTCGCAAGGTGTCGCCGGCGGTGATCGCCGCCGTGATCACGGGCCTCGTGGTGGTCGGACTCGGCGTCGGCGCGCTGTTGTCGGACGGCAAGGCGCAGAACACGGACCCGGGCGCGGAGCCCGCCGCCCCGACCGGCACCGGCGGGTCGGCCGCGGCGGTCGGGCAGGCTCCGGTCGACCCGGCCCGCCCCCAGGCCGTACAGCTCGACAAGCTGCTCGCCGAGAGCAACGACAGCCGGGCCGCCGTGATCAAGGCGGTCGATGACATCAAGGGCTGCGCCAACCTCGGCCAGGCCGCCGACGACCTGCGCGCCGCGGCCCTCCAGCGCGAGCAGCTGGTGACCAAGCTCCAGGACCTCAAGATGGACAAGCTGCCGAACCACGTGAAGCTCGCGGCCTCCCTCACCAAGGCCTGGAACGCCTCGGCGGCGGCCGACAACAGCTACGCGGCCTGGGCGGACGACGTGGACCACGACAAGGGCAACTGCAAGGACGGCAAGGCCAAGACCACCCCCAACGCCGGCAAGGCCAACGCGTCGAGCGGCGAGGCGACGAGGGCCAAGCAGTCGGCCGCGACCATGTGGAACTCGATCGCGGGCAAGTACGAGCTCACCAAGCGGGACAAGTCGCAGCTCTAGGTCGTCTCTTTCGATCAGGAAGAGACGACCTGGCCCGGATCAGGTCGGGCGGGGGGCCTGCTCCAGCGTCGAGGTCATGTCCAGGGTCTGTTCGCCGGGCTGGGCGACGAGCCGGCCCGACCGGACGATCTGGAAGGTGACCCGGCCGTTCGAGATCCGGGGGAAGCCGGCGACGGCCCGCAGGTCCTGGTAGCGCCAGCTCAGGTCGGGGGTGAGACCGCCGGTCTCGACGTTCTCGGCCTGGTTGAGGGCGCGGGTGAGCCGGCGCGCGGTGATGTCCTCGCCCCGGTCCAGGCGGCGCACCATCTCGTTCAGCACGGTGTACGCGATCCAGGTGGTCTGCGCGCCGCTGTCGTCGGGGTCGAGGGTGTCGTCGCCGAAGGCCTGCTCGGAGATGACCTTGCGCATCGGCTCCCACAGCGGATCGGTGGACACCGGGTACCAACTGGTCAGGTAGGCGCCCTCGAAGGGGCTCTCCTTGCCGCCGGTGCGGTCCACCAGGGACTGGCTGACGCTGCCGAGCACGGAGGAGATCTGCGCCTTCGCGTGCCGGCCGTCGGAGCGGCGGAAGGCGTCGAAGAAGGTCTCGGTGCGCTCGCCGAGCACGGCCGCGACGCAACTGCGCTCCTTGCCGGTGGAGACGTTGGCGAGCGCCTCGCGGGCCTGCGGGGCGAAGTCCGCGGAGTCCTCGGCCGCCCGGATGTCGGCGGCCTCGGGCACGTTGTTGGCCTTGAGCCCGGCGTTGAGCAGCACCGGCAGGGCGTCGCCGGCGAGGGTGTCGGGACGGACCAGGGACACCTTGGAGCAGGCGCGGCCCAGTTGGTGGCCGGCGCCGGCGAGCAGGACGGGCTGACCGCCGTTGACGGGGTAGGACAGGGGGCTCTGGAACTCCTCGGAGGAGACCCCGTACCCGCCGATGAAGGGGATGCCCTCGGCCTCCAGGGGGGCCATGTAGGCGCGGCCGTGCTGGCTGTACGAGCCGACGACCGCGACGGCCTTCTCAGCGATGGCCTCGCGCGCGCAGTCGGCGGCGCCGGTGGGGGTGTTCTTCTCGTTGCAGGTCAGGACGCGCAGCTTGTGGCCGTTGATGCCGCCTTTGGCGTTCACCCAGCGTTCGTACGCCTTGGCCATCCCGGTCATTCCCGGCATGTTGGTCGCTTTGGTGCCGATCGGGGCGAACGTCATGACCGTGAGGGTGCCCCCGGAGTCCCCCGCGTCCCCGGGGAGCGTCCCGCAGCCCGCGACGAGACACGCGCCCATCGCCGTGGCCAGGAAGGTGCGGGTGAAGGTCGCCGTGCGTCGCCGATTGGTCATGTCCACGCACCATTCCGCCTCACGGGGAACTGGAGAGTGAGGTGTACACAACATTCGGTGACGCCCGGGTGAATTGGCGGGGCAGCCTCGCACGCCCGGGCGCCTCAAGATCGCAGGTGGGGGGAACGTACGATCGAAAGCGTGACATTCGCCCAAGGTTCGAAGAACTCTTCCCGCCGCGGCGGCCGCTCCTCCACCATGGGCGGCATGCCCCTCAACGACATGCCGTGGTGGCGCTGGCGCGCCAATGTGCGCTCGGCGCTGCACATGCTCTCCGACCCGGCCTTCCAGGAAGAGGTCTGGTCGACCGGCGTCGAAGGCTACGGCGACGTCACCGACGCCGTGTACCGGCTCGTCGAGGACACCTGGCTCGACAGCTGGTCCGCCGAGAAGTACGTCGGCACGATCTTCCGCGACTCCGCCGAGGCGGCCGTCGTGGACCTCGCCGTGCTGCGCGTGCTGCGGATCCTCCACCAGGTCGGACCGGACGCGCCCGTGTCGACGTACCTGGAACACCACGCCTGGCCCGAGGCGGTACGCGCCGCCCGCGAGGCCCACGTACGGCTCGCCGCGGCGGACGCGGACGACCCCGACGTACCGCCGACGTCGCTCGACGTACTGAGGATCCTCACCCGCGCGGTGTGAAAGGCTGTGGGGTCATGAGCGCAGACCCGCAGCAGCAGCCCCAGCAGTACGTCCTGACCCTGTCCTGCCCGGACAAGCAGGGCATTGTGCACGCCGTGTCGAGCTACCTGTTCATGACCGGATGCAACATCGAGGACAGCCGGCAGTTCGGCGACCGTGACACCGGTCTCTTTTTCATGCGGGTGCACTTCACGGCGGACTCGCCCGTCACGGTGGACAAGCTGCGGGCCAGCTTCACCGCGATCGGGGACTCCTTCCGGATGGACTGGCAGATCCACCGCTCCGACGAGCGCATGCGGATCGTCCTGATGGTGTCCAAGTTCGGCCACTGCCTCAACGACCTGCTCTTCCGGTCCAGCATCGGGGCGCTGCCGGTCGAGATCGCGGCCGTCGTCTCGAACCACACCGACTTCGCCGAGCTGGTCGGCTCGTACAACGTGCCGTTCGTGCACATCCCGGTGACGAAGGACACGAAGGCGGCCGCCGAGGCGGAACTCCTGGAGCTGGTCCGCACCGAGCGCGTCGACCTGGTCGTCCTCGCGCGGTACATGCAGGTGCTGTCCGACACCCTGTGCAAGGAGCTGAGCGGGCGGATCATCAACATCCACCACTCGTTCCTGCCGAGCTTCAAGGGCGCCAAGCCCTACCACCAGGCGCACGCCCGGGGCGTGAAGCTGATCGGCGCGACCGCGCACTACGTGACGGCCGACCTCGACGAGGGGCCGATCATCGAGCAGGAGGTCGAGCGGGTGGGCCACGAGGTCACGCCGGACCAGTTGGTGGCCATCGGCCGGGACGTGGAGTGCCAGGCGCTGGCGCGGGCCGTGAAGTGGCACAGCGAGCACCGCGTCCTCCTGAACGGCACCCGCACGGTCGTCTTCGCCTGACCCCTGCCGGGGGCTTCCCCGCACCGATCCGGCCCGGCCATTTCAGCCTCGCCGGCGTTTGAGGCGCGGGTCCGGGTTTCGAAGGCCGGCGGAGCCTATAGGCGGCTGAGGGACGCCGCCGCCGTGAGGACGTCGCGGATCGCCTCGCGGTCGCCGTGTTGTCCGGCGGCCGCCTCCTCCGGGGAGATGTGCCCCGCGGCCAGCTGGCAGAACTCGGTGCCCTCCAGGGCGACGTGCGCGACGGTGTGCTCCGCCGACGGCTTCGCCGCAGGCGAGTCCAGCGCGATGTCCCAGCCGCCGCCGCCCGCTCCCTCGATCTCCAGGTGCAGGGTCCGGCCGGGCGCCCCCGCCGCGACCAGTCCGCGCGCCGGCGCCGCCAGCCCGGCCCGCCGCCGTTCGGCCAGCGCTCCCGGCAGCAGGCGCGCCGCGAGGTCGATCATCTGGTGCAGGTGCGGTCCGGACGGCGCCTCGTACGGGTAGTCCACGGCCTCCGCGATGTCCCAGGCGTGCACCCAGCACTCGAAGGCCCGCTCCAGGAACGCGTCCCCGAGGGGCAGCGCGAAGTGCCCGTAGTCCACGGCCAGCTCGGCGACGCCGCGGCCGGCGAAGGACACCGTACGGATCAGGGTGTGCCCCTGTTCCCGCCACGGCTCGCGGACCTGGCGGGTCGCCGGGTGGGGGTGGGAGTTCCAGAAGTGCTCCGTACGGTCCGTCGGGCCGCCCGGCGGCGCCTGCGGACCCAGCGGGTCGTCCAGCCCGAGGGCCGCCGCGACGAGTCCGTCGACCGTCAGGAGATGCCCGATCACCCCGGCGACCGTGGTCCGGCGCGTCTGCCGCCGCTCCTCCTCGAACCACTTGAGCCGTACCGGGGTGTGCCACTCCGCGTCGCCGAAGTCCCGCAGCAGCGCGTCGAGCCGCGCGGTCTCGGTGTCGTACGGCGTCGCCCACGTCGGTACCGGAATGCGGGCCGGGCGCCTGCCCAGGCAGTCCTCCAACACCCGCGACCGCAACAGCGGTTTGAGGTCGAGGGTCTCCTCGGGCTGCAACAGGCCCACGGCGTCCCGCAGCCTCAGGGCCTCCTCGGCGCAGGGCGCGCACTCGGTGAGGTGGTCCTCCACGGCCCGGGTCTCCTCGGCCGAGCAGGCGGCCAGCGCCCAGGCGCCGAGCAGGGACTTCAGCACGGCGTGCGAGGGCGGCGGCCCGGGAACGGCGATGTCCTCCACCGACGGATCGGACACCGGGTCGGACAACGGGTCCGATACCGGTTCCGACACCGGCTCCTGCGACGGCTCACACGACGGCTCGCGCGCCGGCGGTGGCGTCGGATCCGGTGCGGGTTCGGGTGACTCCTGCGGCAGCGGGTCCGGCGCGTGCCGCGGATCGAGGTCGTCGGCGGGCCCGCGGGGGCCTGGTATCCAGGCGGAACCGCTCACGGGCCGCTGGTAGCCGTCGGGGAAGTCGTCGGGGAACTCTTCGGCGGGACCGGTCATCGGGGCGTTCCATATCCGGGCGGGCCGTATCGGGGCGGTGAGGCGCCTTCCCGGGGGAGGACGTTGGCGGTGGACAGCAGTTGCAGCCCGAGCCGCAGCCGGCGGCGCGCCTCGTCCTCGCTGATCTGCAGGTCCGCCGCGGCCTGCCGGTAGTCGCGACGTTTGAAGTACGCGAGTTCCAGGGCGGCCCGCAGGGGCGCGGGCATGGAGGTGACGATGTAGTCCGCGCGGGCCGCGGCGTTGGCGGTGCGCACCTTCTGCTCCAGTTCCTCGCGGGATCCGCGGCCCAGTTCGGCCTGGCGCAGCCGGTCCACGGCCTGGCGCTGGGTGACGCGGGCGACCCAGGAACGCATGGAGCCCTGCTTGGGGTCGTAGGCGTCCGGGTTCTCCCAGATGTAGCCGAACACCTCGCGGGTGATCCGGTCCGCGCCCGTCTCGTCGCCCAGGACGCGGTGGGCCAGGCCGTGGACCAGCGACGCGAACCGGTCGTACAGCTCGCCGAGCGCCGCGGCCTCGCCGCGGGCGAGTCGTTGCTGCATGCGGCGGTCCCAGCGCGGTGGTACGTCCTTCGGCATACTGCCCCCAGCCGTGTGTCGACTCATCGAATGTAGTGGGCACATGGGGGTGTGCGCCTCTTTTGGGGGAAGCCGGTCCCGTGAGCGTGCCCTGCGTGATAGGCCCGTCGCTCGTGGTCGCCGGCGAAAAGTGACTCCGGTACGTGACACCCGTAAGGGCACGCCGAATGGCACACACATGCGCGCCCCGCCGCGCTCCCCGTGCGCGGGTTCGATGCGGCCACCTCCTTGACCGCTTCGCTTAACGCGCAGGCCACGAAGGCCTTACGCTCCTGCCTTGTCTTGAACTGCACCTCAACTGCACCCCATCGCACATGTGAAGGCGGAACGCCGAATATGGACAGCGCAGAATACGAGCGCAAGATCGCCGCCCGATTCGCCACCTTCGACCAGGACGGGTCCGGCTATATCGACCGCGAGGACTTCAGCGCGGCCGCGAAGGCCGTGCTGGCCGAATTCGGTACGACGGCACGCTCGGACAAGGGTCAGGCGGTCTTCGGCGGAGCCGAGGCGTTCTGGCAGGGCATGGCCGGCATCGCGGACGTCGACGGGGACCAGCGGGTCTCCCGCGAGGAGTTCGTGACGGGCGCGGCGAAGCGGCTGCGGGACAACCCACACCGGTTCGCGGAGATCGCCCGACCGTTCCTGCGGGCGGTGATCGCGGTGGCGGACGAGGACGGCGGCGGCGGTGCCACCCCGGCTGCCGCGGCCCGCGTGCTGAGCGTGCTCGGCACCCCCGTCGAGGTGGCCGGGACGGTCGCCGCGGCGCTGGACGCGGACGGTGACGGCCGCATCTCCGAGGACGAGATCCTGGTGGCCTTCGCGGGCTACTGCGGCGTGGAGGCCCCGGACGCCTGACCGGACCCCGGCCTCCCGGGCCCGCCGTCACCGGATCCCGGGCTCGCGCCACCGGGCCCCGACTCCGCGCCACCGGGCCTCGGCCTGACGTGGCGTGGTACCGGCCGCGGGCCGTCGGGCCCGCCCTTCGGGGGAGGGCCGGGTCCGGCGCGGCCGCCTCACGCGCGGCCTCGTCCCGGCCGCGAGCCACCGTGTTCGGCGTCCGCTCGGCGTCCGTTCGGCGTCCGTTCAGGAGTAGCGCTCGCGGAGCCGGTACTTGAGGACCTTGCGCAGGGCGTCGTTGCGGGGGAGCGCGTCCACCACCTCCAACTGCTCCGGGAGCTTGTGGGGGGAGAGCCCCTGGGCGCGGAGATGACCCGTCACGTCCGCCAGCGTCAGGGGGGTCGAGCCGGGGGGTTGTTCGACCACCGCGCAGACGCGTTCGCCGCGCTCGGGGTCCGGGAGGCCGATGACGGCGACGTCCGCGACGGCGGGAAGCTCGTGTAGGAGGTCCTCTATCTCCTTCGCGGAGATGTTCTCGCCCTTGCGGATGATGACGTCCTTGCTGCGTCCGGTGAGCACGAGGTGCCCGTCCGGGGTGAGGTGGCCCAGGTCGCCGGTGACGAGGTAGCCGTCGGCGTCGAAGGCGGCGGCCGACTGGTCGCGGTCCAGGTAGCCCTGGCAGACGGCCTCTCCGCGCAACCGGACCTCGCCGTCCTCGTTCGCGGGGAGCGGTGTCCCGTCGGGTGAGGTGATGCGGATCGACATCGTCGCCGGGGGGCGGCCCTCGGTGGTCGCGAGCCGGTCGGGGGTGTCGTCGGGTGTTCCCATGGTGATCATGGGCACCTCGGTCATGCCGTAGCCGTGGGTCAGTTGGCAGCCGAGTTCGCGGACCACCGCGTGGTAGATCTCCGGGGGCTTGGGGGCGCCGCCGCCCGCCAGGAGGCGGAGGGTGGGGATGAGCCTGCGGTCGGGCCGCTTGCGCTGCTCCGTGAGGAACATGGAGTAGAAGGCGGTCGAGCCGCCCGCGACGGTGACCCCGTGGCGCCGGTACCCGTCCAGTGCGCCGGGCATCGCGAACTTCTCGAACAGGACCGCCGGGAACCCGTACAGCAGCAGCATCACGGTGTAGTCCGGGCCGGCGATGTGGGCGAACGGGAACGCCATCGAACCCACGTCGGCCGGGGTCAGATGCAGGGCGTGGGCCAGGCAGGAGCCGCCGGCCATGAGCGAGCGGTCGGTGTGCAGGACGCCCTTGGGGTCGGAGGTGGTGCCGGAGGTCCAGTAGATCCAGCGCACGTCGGTCCCGGACGCGGGCGGCGGCGGGAGGGTCGAGGGGTCGCCCGCGGGGAGGGAGTCGTAGGCCTCGAAGATCCCGCGGGCGCCGAGCCGCTCGGCCATCGCGGTGTGGTCGAAGCCGCGCCAGACGCCGGGGACCGCGAAGAACTCCGCCTTCGACTCCCTGAGCGCGAAGCCGACCTCCCGGTCGCGGTAGAAGGGGATGACCGGCGACTGGACGGCGCCGAGGCGGGCGAGGGCGACCGAGAGCAGGACCGTCTCGATGCGGGTGGGCAACTGCCAGGCGACGACCGTGCCCGGGCGCACGCCCTTCGCGTACAGACCGGCGGCCACCTCCTCGGAGCGGTCGCGGAGGGCGCCGAAGGTGAGGGAGCGGTCGTCGGCGGGGTCCTCGGCGGCCTCGACGAGGACCGGGGCGTCCGGGGTGAGGGCCGCCCGGCGGTCGACGAGTTCCCATAGGGTCCGGGAGCGGGCGAGTTCGACGGCGAGGGCCGTGGCGGTCGGATCGCCGGTGGTGCCCGGGACCGTACCCGAGGGCGTTCCCGGGGCCGCGCCGCCGTCCGTTCCCGCGCCCGTGCCCCGCCCCGTGCCGCCGTCCGTTCCTGTGCCCGTCATTCCGGACCCCCTTTAACTGACGATGAGTCAGATCCCGCGCAGAGCGTAGGGCGCGGGCGCTTGTCGGTCCAGGGGTGGCGGAGCTAGCTTGTTTCTGACGATCCATCAGATAGGGCGAGGGGACACCATGGAACTGCCTCGGATCATCAGCGTCGACGACCACGTGATCGAGCCCGCGCACCTCTTCGACGTGTGGCTGCCCGCCAAGTACCGCGACCGCGGCCCCAAACCGCTGACCGCCGGCATCGGCGAACTCGCCTACACGGGCGGCAAGTACGTGATCACCATGGACCCCGACGGCCCGCCGACCGACTGGTGGATCTACGAGGACCTGAAGTTCCCGTACAAGCGCAACATCGCCGCCGTCGGCTTCGACCGCGACGACATGACCCTGGAGGGCATCACCCGCGAGGAGATGCGCCGGGGCTGCTGGGACCCCAAGGCGCGGCTCGTCGACATGGACCTCAACCACGTCGAGGCCTCGCTGTGCTTCCCGACCTTCCCGCGCTTTTGCGGTCAGACCTTCGCGGAGGCGCACGACAAGGAGGTCGCGCTGGCCTGCGTGCGCGCCTACAACGACTGGATGGTCGAGGAGTGGTGCGGCGACAGCGGCGGCCGGCTGATCCCGCTGTGCATCATCCCGCTCTGGGACATCGACCTCGCCGTCGCCGAGATCCGGCGCAACGCCGCGCGCGGGGTCCGGGCGGTGACGTTCTCCGAGATCCCGACCCACCTCGGGCTGCCGTCGATCCACTCCGGGTACTGGGACCCCTTCTTCGCCGTCTGCCAGGAGACCGGCACCGTCGTGAACATGCACATCGGCTCCTCCTCCCAGATGCCCGCCGCGTCCCCCGACGCGCCGCCCGCCGTGCAGGCGTCCCTCAGCTTCAACAACGCGATGGCCTCGATGATGGACTTCCTCTTCTCCGGGGTCCTGGTGAAGTACCCGACGCTGAAGCTCGCCTACAGCGAGGGCCAGATGGGCTGGATCCCGTACGCGTTGGAGCGCGCCGACGACGTCTGGCGCGAGCACCGGGCCTGGGGCGGGGTCCGCGACCTGATCCCCGAGCCGCCGTCCACCTACTACTACCGGCAGATGTTCTGCTGCTTCTTCCGCGACAAGCACGGCATCGCCTCGCTCGACGTCGTCGGACGCGACAACGCGACCTTCGAGACCGACTACCCGCACGTCGACTCGACCTTCCCGCACACCAAGGAGGTCGCCCTCGACCACGTCGAGGGCCTCGACGAGGAGACGGTCTACAAGCTGATGCGCGGCAACGCCATCCGCATGCTGGGGCTCGACCTCGACAAGGGCCTGCGGGCGGAGCGCCAGTGGACCTGACCCCCACCGAGGAGGAGCGGGAGTTCCGGGCCCGGCTGCGCGAGTGGCTGGCCAAGGTGCTGCCCGAGCTGCCCGCCAAGCCGTCGCCCGACGACTGGCCCGGCCGGCGCGCGTACGACGCGGGCTGGCAGCGCCGGCTGTACGACGCCGGGTACGCCGGACTGCACTGGCCCGTGGACGCCGGCGGGCAGGGCGCCGGCCCGACCCGGCACCTGATCTTCCTGGAGGAGACGGAACGCGCCGGCGCCCCCTATGTCGGCGCCAACTTCGTCGGGCTGCTGCACGCCGGCCCGACCATCGCCGCCGAGGGCACCGCCGAGCAGCGGGCGCGCTGGCTGCCGCCCGTCCTGCGCGGCGACGAGGTGTGGTGCCAGGGGTTCAGCGAGCCGGGCGCGGGCTCGGACCTGGCCGCGCTGCGGACCCGCGCCGTGCGCGACGGCGACGAGTACGTCGTGACGGGGTCGAAGATCTGGACCTCGCACGCGGAGGTGGCGGACTGGTGCGAGCTGCTGGTCAGGACCACCCCCGTGGACGCGGACACCCCCAAGCACCGGGGGATCACCTGGCTGGCCATGCCGATGGACGCACCGGGCGTGACGGTCAGGCCGCTGCGCACCCTCGCGGGATCGACCGAGTTCGCGGAGATGTTTCTGGACGAGGTGCGGATCCCGGTCGGCCACCGGGTCGGAGCCGAGGACGACGGCTGGCGGGTCACGATGGTGACCCTGTCCTTCGAGCGGGGGACCGCCTTCGTCGGCGAGGTGGTCGCCTGCCGGCGGACCCTCGGGGAACTGGCCCGCACCGCCAAGGCGAACGGGCGCTGGGACGACCCCGTCGTACGGCGCGCCCTGGGCCGCCTCCACGGCGAGTTCGGGGCCCTGTGGCGGCTGACGCAGTGGAACGTCGGCGAATCGGAGCGCTCCGGTGGCGTCCCGGGCACCGGCGGCAGCGTCTTCAAGCTGGCCTACTCGCACGCCCGGCAGGAGCTGTACGACGTCGCCGCCCTGGTGCTGGGCGCGGGCTCCCTCGCGCTGGACGAGGAATGGGTGCTGGACCGCCTCTCGTCCCTGTCGTACACCATCGCCGCGGGCACCTCGCAGATCCAGCGGAACATCGTCGCCGAGCGGATCCTCGGCCTCCCGAAGGGCCGGTGACCCGGTGGACTTCCAGCCGACCGAGGAACAGCGGGACCTGCGGGCGGGCGTACGGGGCCTGCTGGCCGCACGGTACGGGCGCGAGGCCCTGCGGGCGTCCGTCGAGTCCGAGGTCTGCGTGGACCGGGACCTGTGGCGGCGGCTCGGCGAGGCCGGCTTCTTCGCGCTGCGCCTCCCCGAGGCCGAGGGCGGGGTCGGGCTCGGTCTCCCCGAGGCGGTCCTGGTCTTCGAGGAGGCCGGGCGGGCTCTGGTGCCGGGGCCGCTGGTGGCCACGCACCTGGCCGCCGGGACGGTGCCGGGGGCCGCGGCCGGGACCGCCGTGGTGACGGCCTCGGACCTGGACGGGTCCCTGGTGGCGCACTGGGGGGAGGCGGACGCCGTGCTCGGGCTGCCGCAGTTCGCCTCGACCCCGGCCGAGCCGGTGCGCTCCGCGGACCCGCTGACCCCGCTGCACCGCGTCGCGTCGGCCCCGGTGCCCGGCGCACACCGCGACGAGGGCGCGCTGCTGACGGCCGCGCTCCAGGTGGGGAGCGCGCTGCGGACGCTGGAACTCGCGGTCCGGTACGCGGGGGAGCGCGAGCAGTTCGGCCGCCCGATCGGCGCCTTCCAGGCGGTGAAGCACCTGTGCGCCGAGATGCTGGTACGGGCCGAGGTGGCTCGTACGGCGGTCTACGCGGCGGCGGTCACCGGCGACCCCGGGGAGACGGCGGCGGCGAAGCTGCTGGCGGACGAGGCGGCCGTACGCAACGCCCGGGACTGCCTCCAGGTGCACGGCGGCATGGGGTTCACCTGGGAGGCCGACGTCCACCTGCACCTGAAACGGGCCTGGGTGCGGGCCGAGCAGTGGCGCACGGCGGCCGAGGCGGAGGAACTGCTGGCGAGGGACCTGCTGGAGGGCGTGGTGTAGCGGGGTTCAACGGCGGTCGGAGTGACGGGAGGTGTGCCGCGGTGTAGCCGGGGCGGGGCGGGGTACCCGGGGAATGGCATCCGGAGGGAGGCGTTCGGAAGGGCCCGCGGGTACCCGGTCACGGGGACCGGCTCGTGGGCGCCGGCTCGGTATGGCACGGAGGCACGGGAGGGACGCGGCGGGACGCATGTCTGATTACAGAGAGTTGATATCGGTTTGTGTCCTTCGCCCGGCACATTACGGACCGGAGTCGGGTGCTCGCTCGGGTACGCTCCGACGAATGCGAGCGGTTGAGCGGCGTGAGCGTCGCACAGTATGCACCACGCCTACTCCTTCGCGCGGGAATATGCCCGAAGCGCTTGTTGTGGTGACTGTACGTCAACCATGCTGCTCCGCAAGGGGGTCACGGATCGTGATCCCGTTCCGTCGTGAGGCGAAGTGTCCGCCGGTTCGGATGGTGTGAGCGGTGCAGGTGCTTCAGGTTCAGCTTGAGGTAGGCGCGGACCCCGCCGAGGTCGGCCGGGCGCGCCGGTGGGCGCGATCCAGGCTGGCGGGCTCCGGCATAGGGGACGACGAGCCGCTCGCCGAGACCCTGATCCTGCTGATCTCCGAACTCGTCACCAACGCGGTCGTCCACACGGGCTGTCCGGCGGTGCTGCGGATGCTGTTCGGCGGGCCGGGGGTGCGGGTCGAGGTGGCCGACGCGAGCGACCGGGCGCCGGCCCGCCGGCAGGCAGCCGGGGACGACACGGGCGGCCGCGGCCTGGAGCTGGTGGACGGCTTGGCGGACCGCTGGGGCTGGCAGCCCGAGGGTGCGGGCAAACGGATCTGGTGCGAGGTCGACCGGGCGGAGAAGGCGGCCGCGGACTGCGCCACGGACGGCCCCCGGAATCCTTCCGAACATTTTGACCAGAACCGGGAACCCCGCGTGTACCTCTAACGAGGTGTTGACGGTTCGTCACATCTTGATCACTCTGGTGGGGAGCGATTCGTCGCGAGGGGACGCCAAGGGTCCTGCCTTGACGAGTGCGGGTCGTGGGGTGGCGGCTGCCGTGCCGCGCTCGGGGCGTGCATGCGCGTCGCCGCCACCCGCAGGTCGAACCGCGCCCGGGGCCCGCGAACGGGCCCCGGGGCGGGCACCTTGAGCGGCGGTCAGAGGATGGCGACCGGGGCGACCGGGGTGCCCACCGCGCCGACGAAGGGTTCCGGCATCGCGGAGAGCAGGAACGCGTGGCGGGATTCTTGTGCACAGGCTGTGGACAACTTTTCGAGATTCCAGTTCTGGCCCTGGTGCATGCCCATCTCCACCAGGTCCAGCGCGTGCACCGGCAGCCAGAGGTTGTCGATCTCCGGCGGGAAGATCTCGAAGGTCAGGGTGTCATTCGCGACGGCCGCCACGTCCCGGGCGTGGAACCACTCGGGCGTACGGACGGACAGGCCGGGTGACGGGAAGCCGTAGCCGTGCTTGTCGCCGGCCAGGTAGGCCTGGATCTGGCCCGTGCGGACCAGGACGATGTCCCCCGCGCGGACGGTCACCCCGCCGAACTCCTCCGCCTCCGCCAGGTCCTCGGGCGTCACGGCGTGGTCGCCCGGGAGTCGGTCCAGGCCCTTGGCGCGGGCCACGTCCAGCAGGACCCCGCGCGAGACGATGGGTCCCGCCTTGTCGATGCCGCTGAACTCCGCGCGGCCGTGCGCCGTGACGGTGCCGGCGGGGCGGCCGTTGTAGATCCTCCCGGAGTGGGAGACGTGGGTGAGGGCGTCCCAGTGGGTGGCGCACTGGAGTCCCATCGTCACGGCGTCGTCGCTGCACGCGACCGTGCCCGGGCCGAAGATCTCCTGGTTGACCTGCACCATCGTGTGCAGCGGGTTGATCCGGCCGGGGATCATGCCCACCTGTACCCCGTCCTCCTTCAGCGGGAGCGCGAGCGGGATCCGGCGGCCGGTGCGGATCTCGGTGGCGGCCGCCCGGACGACCTCGTCGGTGATCAGGTTGAGGGTGCCGATCTCGTCGGAAGCGCCCCAGCGGCCCCAGTTGTTGACGCGCTTGGCGATGTCGTGGAACTCGGCGGGCATGCCCATCTGACTCATCAGCTCCTTGCCATACGGAACCCAACAGGGGCTTGTGCAGGCGCGTCCGCCTGCCCATAGAATCTAACGGTCCGTCAGAAATCGCGGGAAGGGGTCGGGCGTGGGGAACTTCTTGGCAGGCAAGGTCGTCGCCGTCACCGGCGCGGGCCGGGGCATCGGGCGGGCCGTGGCACTCGCCGCGGCCGCCGAGGGCGCCCGGGTCGTCGTCAACGACTACGGCGTCGGCATCGAGGGCGGCGAGCCCACGAGCGAGATAGCCGAGGCGGTGGTCAAGGAGATCGTCGCCTCGGGCGGCGAGGCCGTGGCCGTCGCCGACGACGTCTCCACGATGGCGGGCGGACAGCGCATCGTCGACACCGCGCTCGCCCGGTACGGGCGGATCGACGGGGTCGTCTGCGTGGCGGGCATCCTGCGCGAGCGGATGCTCTTCAACATGTCCGAGGAGGAATGGGACCCGGTCGTCGCCACCCACCTCAAGGGCACCTTCACCGTCTTTCGCGCCGCCTCCGCCGTCATGCGCAAGCAGGGCGGCGGCACCCTGATCGGCTTCACCAGCGGCAACCACCAAGGCTCCGTCGCCCAGGCCAACTACAGCGCCGCCAAGGGCGGGATCATCTCCCTCGTCCGCTCCGCCGCACTCGGGCTCGCCAAGTACGGGGTCACGGCCAACGCCGTCGCGCCCGTCGCCCGTACCCGGATGTCGGCCAACGTGCCCATGGACCTCAAGGAGATCGGCGAGCCCGAGGACGTCGCCGCGCTGGTCACCTATCTGCTCTCCGACCGGGCCGTCGCCGTCGGCGGCGAGCCGATCACCGGACAGGTCTACACGATCGCCGGCCCGAAGATCGCCGTGTGGGCCCAGCCGCGCGAGCTGCGCGCCGGGTACGCGGAGGGCTCCTGGACCCCGGAGAAGATCGCCGACTTCCTCCCCGGCACGGTCGGCACCGACCCGATGCCGATGCTCGCGCAGCTCGAAGCCATGGCGAAGGCGGCGGCCGCCAAGGACCGCCCCAACGCGTAGAGGGGGGCCGGTGGACTTCAGCTTCGGGGCCGAGGACGAGGCGCTGCGCGCCCGCGCCCGGTCGTGGCTGGCGGGGCACCTCGTGGGACCGTACGAAGGGGCCGTCGGCCTCGGCGGACCCGGCAGCGAGCACG
This sequence comes from Streptomyces sp. H27-H5, assembly GCF_026627505.1. Taxonomy (GTDB): domain Bacteria; phylum Actinomycetota; class Actinomycetes; order Streptomycetales; family Streptomycetaceae; genus Streptomyces. Next base: position 22,754 of record NZ_JAPNLK010000089.1, read on the forward strand.
AGGAGGTGACGGCGCGGCGCGCCTGGGAAAGGGAGTTGGGCGCCGGCGGCTGGATCGGGCAGGGCTGGGAGGTCCCGGACGGGGCTTATGGACAGCAGCGGCTCTCCCTGACCGGGCAGGTGGTGTGGGCGGAGGAGTACGCGGCGCTGCGCGCACCCGGCCGGGTCGGCCACATCGGGGAGAACCTCCTCGCCCCCACCCTGATCGCCCACGGGAGCCGGGAGCAGCGCGAACGCTTCCTGCCCGGGATCGCGCGGGGCGAGGAGCTGTGGTGCCAGGGGTACAGCGAACCGGGCGCGGGGTCCGACCTCGCGGGCATCCGCACGAAGGCGGTCCGGGATCCGGGCGTCCCGGGCGGACCGTACCGGGTCACCGGGCAGAAGATCTGGACCTCCCTGGCCCGGGACGCGGACTGGTGCTTCGTCCTGGCCCGGACGGAGGCCGGGTCGCGGCGGCAGGCGGGACTGTCGTTCCTCCTCGTGCGCATGGACCAGCCGGGCCGCGTCGAGGTCCGGCCGATCCGGCAGATGTCGGGGACGGCGGAGTTCAACGAGGTCTTCTTCGACGGGGCGCTCGCCGTCGAGGTCGTCGGCGGCGAGGGCAACGGCTGGTCGGTGGCCATGGGGCTGCTCGCCCTGGAACGCGGGGTGTCCACCCTGGTCCAGCAGATCGGCTTCGCGGCGGAGCTGGAGCGGGTGCTGGCGGCGTACACGACCTCCGGCGCGGGTGACGCCGGGTGCGGGGTCGCCGGGCGCGGGTCCGCGGGCGAGGGAGACCCCGTGCTGCGGGACCGTCTCGTACGGCAGTGGGCCGAGCTGCGCACGATGCGGTGGAACGCGCTGCGGACCCTGGGCGCGGCCGGCGACGCGGGCGCGCCGAGCGTGGCCAAGCTGCTGTGGGGCGGCTGGCACAAGCGGCTCGGGGAACTCGCGGTCGCGGTCCGGGGCGCGGCGGCCGCCGCCGGGCCCGCGGACTGGGCGCCCGGCCTGCCCTACGAACTCGGACTCGACGAGGAGCAGCGCCTGTTCCTGTTCACCCGCGCCGACACGATCTACGGCGGCTCGGACGAGATCCAGCGGAACATCATCGCCGAGCGCGTGCTCGGCCTGCCGAAGGAGCCCAGGTGAGAGGCGTCGTGTTCGACGGCAAGCAGGCCCAGGTGGTCGAGGATCTGGAGATCCGCGACCCGGGGCCGGGAGAGGTGCTCGTCGCGATCGCGGCGGCCGGGCTGTGCCACAGCGACCTGTCGGTGATCGACGGGACGATCCCCTTCCCGCCGCCGGTGGTGCTGGGGCACGAGGGGGCGGGCGTGGTGGAGGCGGTCGGCGTCGGGGTCACCCACGTGGTGCCCGGCGATCACGTCTCGCTGTCCACCCTCGCGAACTGCGGGGCGTGCGCGGACTGCGACCGGGGACGGCCCACGATGTGCCGCAAGGCGATCGGGATGCCGGCGCAGCCGTTCTCGCGGGGCGGGAAGCCGCTGTTCCAGTTCGCCTCCAACTCGGCCTTCGCGGAACGGACGATCGTGAAGGCCGTGCAGGCGGTGAAGATCCCCTCGGACATCCCGCTGACCTCGGCGGCGCTCATCGGGTGCGGGGTCCTGACGGGCGTCGGGGCGGTGTTGAACCGGGCCAGGGTCGACCGGGGCGATTCGGTCGTCGTCATCGGCACCGGCGGCATCGGGCTCAACGTGCTCCAGGGCGCGCGGATCGCGGGTGCGACCACGATCGTCGCGGTGGACGCGAACCCGGCGAAGGAGGCGGTGGCCCGGCAGTTCGGCGCCACGCACTTCATCGACGCCTCGGCGGTCGCGGACTCCTCGGCGGCGGTGCGGGAGATCCTGCCCACGGGGGCGGACCACGCCTTCGAGTGCGTGGGCAACGTGAAACTGATCCGCCAGGCCGTCGACCTCCTGGACCGGCACGGGCAGGCGATCCTGCTGGGCGTGCCGGGCTTCAAGGAGGAGGCGTCGTTCCTCGTGTCGTCCATGTACCTGGACAAGACGATCATGGGATGCCGGTACGGATCCTCGCGCCCCCAGCGCGACATCGCCCTCTACGCCGAGCTGTACCGGCAGGGAAGGCTGCTGCTGGACGAACTCGTCACCGAGGTCTACCCGATCGAGGACTTCGCGAAGGCGGCCGACGACGCCCACCACGGCCGGGTGGCCCGCGGGGTCCTCACCTTCTGAACCGCCCTCCGCGTCACCCCCCGCGGCGGACGGGTGAGGCGGACGGCGAAGGGCCCGGCCGGCGGGGAATCCGCCGGTCGGGCCCTTTCGGGCCGGCGCGTCAGTCCGTGAAGCGGCCGAAGCGGCCCTTGTGGAAGAGCAGGGGGTCGCCCTCGCCGTCCGCGCCCATGGCCTCGACGCGGCCGATGACGATGAGGTGGTCCCCGCCGGTGTGGACGGCGTGGATCCGGCAGTCGATCCAGGCGGGCACGTCGTCGAGCCGAGGCGATCCGGTGACGGGGCTCGGGTGGTGCGGCACACCGGCGAACTTGTCGGCGCCGCTCACGGCGAACGACCGGCACAGGCGGCCCTGTTCGGCCCCCAGGATGTTGACGCAGAACACCCCGGCGCGGGCGATGCGCGGCCAGGTGGTCGACGTACGGGCCACCATGAACGTGACCAGGGGCGGGTCGAGGGAGAGCGACGCGAAGGACTGGCAGGCGAAACCGGCCGGCCCGTCCTCGTCCGCGCCGGGCGGGGCGGTGATGACCGTGACCCCGCTGGCGAAGTTCGACAGCACGGCCCGGAACTCGGCGGGGCTGACGGGCGCGCGCTCGTCCTCGCCGACGGCCCGCAGGTCGGGGCGCGGCAGCGTGTTGACGGGTTCCGGCTCCGCCGCGGCAGAGGTGGGGGAGCCCACTGACCTGAGGTATCGGACGACGGTGGCCGCCATCCCTGCGTGTCCCATCACAGAACGATTGAAGCTGACGGAGCGTCAGATAGGAAGGCTTGGGCGGGATCGGCCGGATCCGGCCGGCGGGCGTGGCGGTGGGTGGGTCGGCGGGGCGGCGGTCGGGGGCGGCGGGTCGGTGTCGTACGGGCGAAATGCCCCCGTACGGGTGAAACCGGCGCCTCGCGCGGACTCGAACGCCCGGCTGTTCCACGCGGGCTGGGCATCGTGGCACCCGTCCCGTCGGCCCCGTCCACCCAGGAGGAACCTCATGCTCGGCACCGATTTCCGTACCGGCTCGCCCAACTGGCTCGACCTCGGCAGCCCCGACATCGCCAGGGACGCGGCCTTCTACGGCGCCCTCTTCGGCTGGGAGTTCGTCTCCGCCGGCCCCGACGCCGGCGGCTACGGGTTCTTCCGGCTGGACGGCAAGACCGTCGCCGCCATCGGCGCGCTCACCGAGGAAGGGGCGAAGCCGGCCTGGATGGTGCACTTCGACACCCGCGACATCCAGGCCACCGTCCAGGCGATCAAGGACGGCGGCGGCACGATCCGCATGGAGCCCACCGACGTCATGGGACAGGGGTGGCTGGCGCAGGCCACCGACCCGCAGGGCGCGGAGTTCGCCCTGTGGCAGTCCGGCCGGACCGCCGGCTTCGAGGTGGGCTCCGCCCCCCACAGCCTCATCTGGGTGGAACTCCACGTGCCGGACCCGGCCCGGGACATCGCCTTCTACCACGGCGTGTTCGGCTGGCGGCACGCGGCGATGCAGGCGACGCCCGAGATGACCTACCGCGTGCTCAGCATCGCCGACGGGGACCAGCAGGACGGCTCGTTCGGCGGCGTCGCCCCCTCGCAGGGCGGAGGGCCGACGGGCTGGGTGCCGTACTTCAACGCGCCGGACGTCGACGGCATCGTCGCCAAGGCCACCGAGAACGGCGGCACGGTCCTGATGCCGCCCGCCGACGTGCCGAGCGTCGGCCGGATCGCCTTCCTCACCGACCCCGCGGGCGCGATGTTCGCCCTGCTGAAGCCCGACCCGCAGATGTAGTCCCCGGGCGTGATCCTTCGCCGCGGCCCTGGGCCGGTCCTCAGCGGCCGAGGTACTTGGGGGTGCGGCGCTCCACGAAGCTAGCCACGCCCTCGTTCGCGTCGGCGGTGGTCATGTTGATCTCCTGGGCGGTGGCCTCGGCGGCCAGGGCGGTCGCCCGGTCACCGTCCAGCGAGGCGTTGACCAGCTGCTTCGTCAGGGCGATGGCCCGGGTCGGGCCCCGCGCGAGGCGCTCCGCCCACTCCCGGGCCGTCGCCTCCAGGGCCCCGGCCGGCACCACCTTGTTGACCAGACCCAGGCGTTCGGCCTCGGCGGCGGGGACGGCGTCCCCGAAGAACATCAGCTCCTTGGCCTTCTGCGGGCCGAGCAGCCTCGGCAGCAGGTACGCGCCCCCGCCGTCCGGGACCAGCCCGCGGCGCACGAACACCTCGATGAACCGGGCCGGTTCCGCCGCGATCACCAGATCGCAGGCCAGCGCCAGATGGGCGCCGATCCCGGCGGCCGTGCCGTTCACGGCGGCGATCACCGGCTTCTCGCAGTCGAGGACCGCCGTGATCAGCCGCTGTGCCCCCAGCCGGATCATCCGGGCCACGTCCCCCGCGATCCGCTCGCCGGCGGCGGGACCCCCGCGCAGATCCGCCCCGGCGCAGAACCCCTTGCCGGTGGCGGTGACGACCACGGCCCGGACGGCGGGATCGCACGAGGCCGCGTCGAGCAGCGCGATGACGCGCTCGCGCTGCTCCCTGGTGACGGCGTTCATGGCCTCGGGGCGGTTCAGGGTGATCCAGGAGACGCCGTTCTCGGTGCGGTGCAGCACGAGCCGGTCGACGTCCGGTGCGGTCGTGGCGTCCGGTGCGGTCGCGATGTCCGGTGCGGTCATGGGGTACGGGCTCCAGTCGGTCCGGGCTCGGGAGGGGCGGGGGGACGAACGTCCGTTCAGCGACAGATGGCCAGCGCGTCCAGCGCCACCGCACCCTGGCCGCGCGGGAGGACCATCAGCGGGTTGATGTCCAGTTCGCAGAGCACGTCGCCCAGCTCCAGCGCCATCCGCTGGACCCGCAGGACGACCTCCACCAGCGCGTCCACGTCCGCCGGCGGGGCGCCCCGTACGCCCTCCAACAGCGGATGGCCGCGCAGTTCCGTCAGCATCGCCCGCGCCTGGTCCTCGCCGAACGGCGGCACCCGCACCGCCGCGTCGCGCAGCACCTCGACCAGGACCCCGCCGAGGCCCACCGTGACGGTCGGCCCGAAGAGGTCGTCCCGGGTGACGCCGACGACCATCTCCACGCCGCGCTCCACCATCTGGCAGACGAGGATCCCGTCCAGCGGGACGCTCTCGTAGCGCGCGATGTCCGTCAGCTCCCGGTACGCGTCGCGGATCTGGCTCGCGGAGGTCAGGCCGATCTTCACCAGCCCCAGCTCCGTCTTGTGACCGAGCTGCGGGCCCGAGGCCTTCATCACCACCGGGTAGCCGACCAGTCCGGCCGCCCGGACGGCCGCCGCGGCGCTGGTCACCAACTGCTCGCGGGGGACCCGTATCCCGTACGCCCGCAGCAACTGCTTCGCCGCGTGCTCGCTCAGCTGCTGGCCGGGACGCATCAGGGCCTGCGCCTTGCGGTACGAGGGCGAGGGCGTGCGCGGTGCCTCGTCGAAGGGGGAGCGGTAGGACGCGGTGAACCGGTGGTGGCCGAGGTAGGCCCGCACCGCGGTGATGCAGTTGCCGAAGGTGCGGAACGTGGCGACGCGGGAGGAGCCCAGCAGGGTCGTGCGGTACGCCTCCTCGGTGCCGACGGGGGACCCCCAGATCACGCAGATCAACTTGTCGCTCTGCTCGGCCGCGTCCACCAGGTCCTGGGCGAGCTTGTCGCTCATGGGCGGGAACGGGCCGGTGATCGGGCAGATCAGCACGCCCACGGACGGGTCGGCCAGGATCGCGTCGATGATCTTGCGGCCGCGCCAGTCGCCCACGGGGTGACCGCCGTTGTCCACGGGGTTCGCGACGTTCAGGTACTCCGGGATCCACTGGTGCAGCTCGTCCTGCTTGGCCTGCGTCAGGGTCGGCAGGCTCAGGCCCGCCTCGGTGGCCAGGTCGGAGAAGTGGGCGCCCGTGCCGCCGGAGATCGAGTACACGACCACGCCGTCCGCCAGCGGCTTGCGGGCCCGCGCCAGCAGGGCGGCGGTGTCCTGGAGTTCGTCCAGGCCGTCCACGCGGATCACCCCGAACTGGCGCATGGCCGCGTCCACGACCGTGTCCGCGCCGGTCAGCTTCCCGGTGTGGGAGGCGGCCATCCGGGCGCCCGTCTCGGTGCGGCCGACCTTGACCGCGACGACCGGCACGCCGTTGCGGGCGGCCCGGTCGGCGGCCAGCAGGAAGGACCGGCCGTCCTTGAGCCCCTCGACGTAGCAGGCGATGGCGCCGACCTCGGGCCGCTCCGCGAAGTAGGAGATGAAGTCGGAGGTCTCCAGGTCGGCCTCGTTGCCCGTCGGCGCCCAGTGCGAGAGCCGGATGCCGAGCTCCTGGAGCGTGTACACGGGCCGGCCCTGGTGGCCGGACTGGGTGATCAGCGCGATCGCCGGGCCGTCGAGGTCGTCGCGGAACGCCTCGAAGGCGTTGAGGTTGGTGTTCGGGCCGAGCAGGCGCAGCCCCGAGCGTTCGACGGCGGCCGAGAGCCGGGCCTGTGCGGCGGCCCCGGCGTCGCCCGTCTCCGCGAAACCGGAGGCGAAGGCCACCGCGAACTTCACCTTGGCCTCGGCCAGTTCCTCGATGACGGGCAGCGGATCGCCGACGAGCAGGACCGCCAGGTCCACCTGCTCGGGCAGGTCGGCCACCGAGGCGTGGCACGGCAGCCCGAAGACGGTGGCGCGGGTCGGGTGGACGGGGTGGATCCGGGCGCCGACCCGCTCCGCCCAGGCGAGGAGCTGCCGCGTGATGCCGGTGTTCGGCCTGCCCTCGGCGTCGGAGGCGCCGATGACGGCCACCGACTCGGGCCGGAAGAACCGGTCCAGGTCGGGCACCTCGGCGTACAGGGGTCGACCGCTGACGTCCAGCGCGACCGCGTCCTCGGCGGACGGCGCCGCCGTGGAGTGGACGGCTGTCCTGGGAGTCTCCCCGCAGGCCTCGACGCGTGCGCGGAAGTCGGTGGTGAGGGTGCCGTGAGTAGATCCAAGCATCGTTCCGCCCGCTCCTGCTCGATGAACTCCATGAACCGAACTCATGAACGCACAACGCGAATGCGCGACGTGGGTGCGCCAACTGACGCGTAGTCAGATTACTGAACTGACGCGCCGTCAGGAACAGGCCTGCGCAGGAAAGGTGGTGGAGGTGATGTGGTGAACGGTGGCAGATCCCCCCACCGCGGGTCCAGGCGGGATTCGGCCGAGGCCGCCGGGGGCCTGGGTGCGGGCTGCGGTGGGGGGCTGCGGCGAGGCCTCGGGCGGGGTGCGGTCGGGGTCGTGCGGGGCGGGCTCAGGGGCGGGCGCGGTCCTTCCGGGCCACCGCCCTGGCGATCTTCCGGGCGTCCAGCGCCAGTTCGCGGAACATGCCGCTGATGGGGTTGGTGAAGCCGGTGAAGTACAGGTCGGGCGCGTGCGCGGGGGTGCGGGCGCCGTGCACGCGCGGCCGTCCCCGGCCGTCCAGTACGTCGAGGTGGCCGACCAGCCCCTCCAGGGAGCGCCGGTAGCCGGTCGCCGCGATCACGGCGTCCGGGGCGATCCGCGTACCGTCCGCCAGCACCACCTCGTCGCCGTCGAGGGCGTCCACCGCGGCGACCGGTTCGACCCGGCCCGACCGGACGGCGTCGATCAGCCCGACGTCCTGGATCGGGATCGCGCCCTGCCGGACCCTGCTGTAGAGGCCGGTGGTGGGGCGGGGCAGCCCGTACGCCGACAGGTCCGGGACGGAGGCCCTCGCCACCAGCGCGGAGAGCCGGTCCACGAGCCGTACGGGCAGTCGGCGCACCAGGATCCCGGTGCGCTGGGCCGGCCAGCCGCAGGTGGAACGGCGCACGATGTGCGGGGCGGTGCGCACGGCGAGCCGCACCCGCGCGGCGCCGCCCTCGGCGAGGTCCACGGCTATCTCGGCGCCGGTGTTGCCGACGCCGACGACCAGCACGTCCCGGTCCGCGTACGGGGTGGCGCTCCGGTAGTCGGCGGCGTGCAGCAGTTCCCCGCCGTACGTGTCCCGGCCCGGCCACTCCGGCAGCCGGGGGGTGTGGTTGAAGCCGGTCGCCACGATCACGGCGCCGGCCGCCAGCTCCCGGCCGCCGCTGGCGTGCAGGGTCCAGCCGGAGTCGTCCGCGGCCCGCTCGATCCGCGTCACCTCGACCCCGGTGACCAGCTCCAGCTGGTGGAACTCGGCGTACTTCTCCAGGTAGCGCACCACGTTGTCGCGCGCGACCCAGCGCCCGAAACGACGTGGCACGGCCAGGCCGGGCAGTGCGGAGAGCCGTCGCGTGGTGTGCAGGCGGAGCCGGTCGTAGTGGCGGCGCCAGGAGGAGCCGACGGCGTCGGACTTCTCGACGACCACGGCGCGGACCCCGCGGCTGCGCAGGGCGGCGGCGACGGCGAGGCCGCCGGGACCGGCGCCGATCACGTACGTGGGGCGGGGGTGGGTGGTCATGTCGGGAGCTTCGGGCATGAGGAGTGATCGTATCGACACACAGAGTTGGTGGGTCTCGGACGAGGAGGGAAACGGTTGCGGATCGATCACGGGGGTGGGGTGGGGGTCCTGTGTTCGGGCTCATGGGTTCCGTGCGCGGGCCTCGCGGGGTTCGGTGCGCGGGGCCTTGCGGGATCGGTGCGGATCCGCTCAACTGACGTACCGTCAGATCGCGAGAGGGGTGGAGGACGCCGATGCAGACCATCTGGCTCAGCGGGGCCGAATGGACAGCCGTGCTCCGGATAGGCCTCGGCCTGTGGTGGCTGGAGAGCTGGCGGCACAAGGACAAGAAGGGCTGGTTCGAACGCGGCACCGGCATCGCCTGGGCCGCCGACGTCGCCGGCAAGCACCGGTGGGGCTTCGTGAAGGGCGGCTTCGACACGGTCGTCCGGCCGCGGCCGAAACTCATGGCGTACGTGGTCGTGTACGCGGAACTCGCCCTCGGACTGGGCCTGGTGCTCGGCCTCCTGACCCCCGTGGCGCTGATCGGCGGACTGCTGCTGAACCTGCTCTACCTCGTGCTGATGATCCACGACTGGGCCGAGCAGGGGCAGAACGCGATGATGGCGCTCATCTCGGTCGTCGCGCTGTTCGCGATGGGCTGGCAGGTCTGGTCACTCGACGCGGCGATGGGACTCTTCCTGTGAACACGGTCCGGTACGACCTGCCCGAGGTCGACGACTTCACCCGCCCGTACTGGGAAGCGGCGGCGGAAGGCCGGCTCCTCGTACGCCGCTGCGCGGACTGCGGGCGCGCCCACCACTACCCGCGGGAGTTCTGCCCGTACTGCTGGGCGGGCGAGGAGCGCGTGACGTGGGAGCAGGCCGGGGGGCGGGCCGTGCTGTACACGTGGTCGGTGATCCACCGCAACGACCTGCCGCCGTTCGGGGAGCGGGTGCCGTACGTGGCGGCGGTGGTGGACCTAGAGGAGGGGCCGCGGCTGATGACGGAGCTGGTGCGGTCCGGGGACGGGTCCTCCGGGGGTGGGTCCTCCGGGGCGGTGCTCGGCGGGGCGGTGCTCGGCTGGGGCGGGGCCGGGGCCGGGGCCCTGTTGGGCGGGGCCGGGTTGCGGGTCGGGATGCCGTTGGAGGTGGCGTTCCGGCAGGCGGCGGAGGGGGTGTGGGTGCCGGTGTTCGGGGTGGTGGCGGAGCGGTAGCCCTGGCCTGTGCCCTGGCCGGGCGGTGGTGGTTGGCGCTTTGCTGCCTGCCGCCTTGCTGTCGTCTGCTGCGGGTCCCGGCTGCGCCGGGCGCCTCAAGCGCCGGCGGGGCTGGGGGTGGGGGCCGGGCGGGGGGTGGGGGTGGGGGGCGGGGGGGGGGGGGGTCCGG
>NZ_JAPNLK010000008.1 GCF_026627505.1 Streptomyces sp. H27-H5
CCACCTCCGACCTGGACGATCTCCTGGCCAGGCTCGACCAGCACACCGCCGATCACCCAGAAGAATCCTCCGCCGCCAAGGCCGCGTGATCAACCCCCGAAGGACTTACGACGCAGACCACTTAGCGTCGAACAGTGGACCCGAACCAACAGCCCGGCGGCGCCGGGACCGACGGCAGGCTCCGAAGCGGGGGACACACGCTCGCGCTGCTCGTGATCGCCTCGTGTCAGCTCATGGTCGTTCTCGACATCACCATCGTGAACATCGCGCTGCCGCACATCCAGACCGCCCTCGGTTTCTCCACCGAGAGCCTCTCCTGGGTCGTGAACGCCTACACGCTGACCTTCGGCGGCCTGCTGCTCCTCGGCGGACGAGCCGGCGACATCCTCGGACGCCGACGCGTGTTCATGTTCGGCGTGCTGCTCTTCGGCCTCGCCTCGCTGTTGGGCGGATTCGCGCAGAACGCCGGGCAGTTGATGGGCGCCCGCGCCCTCCAGGGCGTCGGCGCGGCCATCGCCTCCCCGACCGCCCTGGCACTGATCACCAGCACCTTCCGCGAAGGCCCCGAACGCAACAGGGCCTTCGGCGTGTTCGCCGGCGTCTCGGCCGGCGGCGGCGCCATCGGCCTGCTGGCCGGCGGCATCCTCGTCGAATGGCTCAACTGGCGCTGGGTCCTCTTCGTCAACGTCCCCATCGCCCTGATCATCGCCGTCGTGACGCCCCGGGTCATCCGCGAGTCCGAACGCCACTCCGGCCACTTCGACCTGGCCGGCGCCCTGCTGTCGACCTTCGGCATGGTCGCGCTGGTCTACGGGTTCATCAGCGCGTCCCAGGAGGGCTGGTCCGATCCGGTGACCCTGGGCTCCTTCGGTGCGGCCGTCGTCCTGTTGACCCTGTTCATCGCCAACGAACGGCGCTCGCCACAGCCGATCACCCCGCTGCACATGTTCGCCGACCGCAACCGGGCCGGAACCTACGCGATCATGCTCTTCTTCGCCTGCGCGATCTTCGGCATGTTCTTCTTCCTGACGCTCTTCGTGCAGAACGTGCTGGGCTTCAGCCCCCTGCGGGCCGGCCTCGCCTTCCTGCCGGTCAGCGCGATGATCGCGGTGATGGCGGGGGTCACCTCCCAACTCCTGCCCAAGTACGGGCCGAAGCCGTTCATGGTCACCGGCTCGCTGTCCGCGGCCGGCGGGCTGGCGTGGCTGACGCAGATCGACGTCGGCTCGACGTACCTGGGCAGCATCCTGGGCCCGATGCTCCTGTTCAGCGCCGGCATGGGCATGCAGTTCGTCTCCCTGACGCTGATGGCGCTCTCCAACGTCCCCGACCGGGAGTCGGGCGCCGCCTCCGGACTGCTGAACGCCATGCAGCAGGTGGGCGGTTCGCTGGGCCTGTCGATCCTGGTCACGGTCTTCGGGACGGCCAGCCGCAACGAGGCCAAGGACCAGGTGGGCTCCTTCCTCGGCACGGCCACCCCGGAACAGAAGGCGTTCTTCGCCCGGACGAAGCAGTTCCCGAAACCCTGGAGCGACCAGGTCCTCACCTCGGGCGTGAGCGCGGCGTTCGTGGCCGCGGCGGCCTTCACCCTGCTCACCGCGTTGATCGCGCTCTTCGTCATCCAGGTCCGCCCCTCGGACCTGGAGCGACTCCAGGGCAAACACACCCCGACGGCCGTCTGAGCGCCGCCGCGCCCCTGGTCGAACCCGCTACCCGGCCACCCTGCGGATCCGGCAGCGCATGGGCCCCCGCGTCCGCAGCGTGATCCCGGCGCTCACCGACACCTCCTCGTCCACGGCCTCGAAGCGGTACTCCCGCAGGACCATCGCCAGCGCGAGCACCGATTCCAGCATCGAGAAGTGCTGCCCGATGCAGGCGCGCGGGCCGCCGCCGAAGGGGAACCAGGCGTAGCGCGGCCGGGCGGCCTCCGCCTCCGCGGTGAAGCGCTCGGGGTCGAAGCGGTCCGGGTCGGGCCAGTAGGCGGGGTGCCGGTGCGTCACCCACGGCGCGAGGATCACGTCGGCGCCCGCCGGCACCGCATGGCCCGCCACCTCGGTGGCGGCGACGGCCCGGCGGCCGATCACCGGCGCGGCGGGGTAGAGCCGCATGGCCTCCTTGAGCACCCGGGTGAGGTACGGGAGCCGGTCCAGGTCGGCGGCCTCCGGCATCCGGTCGCCGAGCACGCGGGAGATCTCCTCGCGGGCCCGCGCCTGCAGATCGGGGTGGAGGGCCAGCAGGTGCAGGGCGAAGGCGAGGGAGGTGGCGGTGGTCTCGTGCCCCGCGAGCAGGAAGATCAGTACCTGGTCACGGAGTTCGCCGGCGTCGAAGGACCCGTCGTCCGAACTCTGCGCCGCGGCGAGCAGGGTCAGCAGGTCCTCCCCCTCCCCGCTCCCGTCCCCCTCCAGGCCCGCGCGCCGGCGCTCCGCGATGATCCGGTCGCAGACCCCGTAGAGCTCGTCCATCGCGGCGGCGGCCCTCCGGTTGCCCGGAGTGGGCCAGCCGCGCGGGATGTTGGCGGGGGAGTAGCCGCGCCGCAGCACGTACTCCGTGATGATCGGGAAGCTCCTGTCGACCACGTCGACGGTGGCGTCCACGTCCGCGCCGAACAGGATCCGGGCCACCGCGCGCAGGGCCAGGTGCGTCATCTCGTCGCAGACGTCCACGATCCCGTCGGCGGCCTCCTCCCAGGAGGTCAGCGTCGAGAGGGTCTCGGCGGCGACCGCGTGCGCGTAGCCGTCCACCCGGCGTCGGGTGAACAGCGGCTGGACCAGCCGGCGCTGTCGCAGGTAGTCCTCGTCCTGACTGGTCAGCAGGCCGTTGCCGAAGGATTCCCGGACCTCCTGGTAGAAGGAGTTGTCCTTGCGGAAGTTGGCCGATTCCGATGCCAGGACCTGCTGGGCGCCCTCCGCGGAGAAGACGCAGTACAGCTCGGCACGCAGCCCGGGAGGACCGGCGGTGATCCGTACGACGTCGCCCTGTTCGCGGTGGGCGCGCAGGTAGGTGCCCAGCGAGTCCGCCTTGAGGGCCGGCAGCGACCCCACCAGCGGGAGCCCGGAGAGCACCGGAGGCGCCGTTCCCGCACCCGCGTCCGCACCGGTGTCCGCGATCCTGTCCGTAGCCATGGTCGGCCCCCGCCCCCTCGACGACTTCACGATCACCCGATTCTGCCGGGCCCCGGCCGTCACGGCGAGGGCCCGCACGTCATCAGGCCAGGGCGCGGCGGGGCCCCCGTTCCTCCACCGACGGAGGAACGGGGGCCCCGGACCGCTTGCGCCCGGCCCGCCGGACGGAACGGGTCAGATGTCGCGGAAGATCTCGATCTGGGCGCCGACGGAGTTGAGGCGCTCGGCCAGTTCCTCGTACCCGCGGTTGATGACGTAGACGTTGCGCAGCACCGAGGTGCCCTCGGCGGCCATCATCGCCAGCAGGACGACCACCGCCGGACGCAGGGCCGGCGGGCACATCATCTCCGCCGCCCGCCAGCGGGTGGGCCCCTCCACCAGGACGCGGTGCGGGTCCAGCAGCTGGAGGCGGCCGCCGAGGCGGTTGAGGTCGGTGAGGTAGATCGCCCGGTTGTCGTACACCCAGTCGTGGATCAGGGTCTGGCCCTGCGCGACGGCGGCGATGGCCGCGAAGAAGGGGACGTTGTCGATGTTCAGCCCGGGGAACGGCATCGGGTGGATCTTGTCGATCGGGGCTTCGAGCTTCGACGGGCGGACCGTCAGGTCCACCAGGCGGGTACGGCCGTTGTCGGCGGTGTACTCAGCGGAGCGGTCGTGGTCCAGGCCCATCTCCTCCAGGACCGCGAGCTCGATCTCCATGAACTCGATCGGAACCCGGCGGATGGTCAGCTCCGACTCCGTGACCACGGCGGCGGCCAGCAGGCTCATCGCCTCGACCGGGTCCTCGGAGGGGGAGTAGTCCACGTCCACGTCGATGTTCGGGATGCCGTGGACGGTGAGGGTGGTGGTGCCGACGCCCTCGACCTTGACGCCGAGCGCCTCCAGGAAGAAGCACAGGTCCTGGACCATGTAGTTGGAGGAGGCGTTGCGGATGACGCTGACGCCGTCGTGGCGCGCGGCGGCCAGCAACGCGTTCTCGGTGACCGTGTCCCCGCGCTCGGTCAGCACGATCGGGCGGTCGGGGGAGACTCCGGCCTCGACCTGCGCGTGGTAGATGCCCTCGGTCGCGGTGATGTCCAGGCCGAACCGGCGCAGGGCGATCATGTGCGGCTCGATGGTGCGGGTGCCGAGGTCGCAGCCGCCGGCGTAGGGCAGCTTGAAGTGGTCCATCCGGTGCAGCAGCGGGCCCAGGAACATGATGATGCTCCGGGTCCGGCGGGCCGCGTCCGCGTCCATGGCGTCCATGTCGAGGCGGGCCGGAGGGACGATCTCCAGGTCCACGCCGTCGTTGATCCAGCGGGTGCGCACACCGATGGAGTTCAGGACCTCCAGGAGGCGGTAGACCTCCTCGATGCGGGCCACGCGCCGCAGCACGGTACGACCCTTGTTGAGCAGCGTGGCGCACAACAGCGCGACACACGCGTTCTTGCTCGTCTTGACGTCGATGGCGCCGGACAGCCGCCGGCCGCCGACGACCCGCAGGTGCATCGGTCCCGCGTAGCCCAGAGAGACGATCTCGCTGTCGAGAGCTTCACCGATTCGGGCGATCATCTCAAGGCTGATGTTTTGATTGCCGCGTTCGATCCGATTCACGGCGCTCTGGCTGGTGCCGAGAGCATCGGCAAGTTGACTCTGTGTCCAGCCACGATGTTGCCGGGCGTCACGGATGAGCTTGCCGATGCGTACGAGGTAGTCGTCTGCCATGGGTGCACGGTATCTCAGATATGAGATGGTGATCGCGTCGGGTGCGGCAGACGGGTGTTACCGACCGTCAGATCGCGGCCCTGCGTGAGGATGCGCGTGGTGCGCGTGGTGTCCGACGGTCGGACCGGGAGGCCGTGTGGGCCGCCCCCGTCCGGTCGCGCACGAGGGTGCCGTGTGTTCCCCCTGTGCCATATGGGGGAGTTGTTCCTTTTCGAGTGGTCTGCGCCGGCCCGGCGCGGCCTGCCACCCGACCCCCGACCCCCGACCCCCTCGCGCCCGCCGAAGGCAGGGGTCGGGATCGGGGCCCGGGCCGGCGTCGTCAGTGCCCGCAGGCGTGGTGCCGGCCGCCGTGCACCGCCGCGTACGAGGCCGGGCGCGGCGCGGTCCGCGCACGCGAGGCCCGCGCCGCGGCCGCCCGGCCCGCCGAGGAGTCCGCGTCGTGCACGACACGCCCCCCGACCAGGGTCATCCGTACGCCCGTTCCGCTGATGTCGGCCACCGGGCAGCGGGTCACGTCACGGTCCAGCAGCACCAGGTCCGCCGCCCTGCCCGCTTCGACCGTGCCCGTCAGGGCCTCCTGGCGCAGTTGCCACGCCGTCCCCGAGGTGTGCATCCGCAGGACCGTGTCCCGCCCGAGGCCCTCCAGCTTCCGGTACAGCTCGCCCGCGCCGTGGGCGCCCTGCCTGTCGATCGCCGTCCGCAGCTGGTTCCACACCTGGAGCGCGTCCACGGGCCAGTCGGAGCCGCCCGTCAGACGGGCCCCCGCCTTCTCCAGGCTGCGCGCCGGGTACATCCACCGGTGCCGCTCCGGCCCGATGTACGGCAACAGGGCCTCCATCGTCCAGGTGTCCTTCGCGGCCCACTGGAGCTGCATGCAGGCGGCCACGCCGAGCCGCGCGAAGCGCCGCAGGTCCGCCGGGTCGACGAGCTGGAGGTGCGCGATCGCGTTCCGCGGGTCCCGCCGCCCGGTCGCCCGCAGGGCGTACTCGTACCCGTCCAACGCGGTGCGCACCGCCCGGTCCCCGAGGCCGTGGGCGTGCATCTGCCATCCGGCCGAGTTGAAGGCCGCGGTCAGCCGGCCGTACTCGGCCGCGGAGGTGTACAGCTCGCCCCGGTTCGTCGTCGGCCGGCCGTTGCCGTCCAGGTACGGCTTCAACAGCGCGGCCGTCTGCGCCGGGTGCTCGATGACCCCGTCCAGGAACACCTTGACCATCCCGAACCGCAGGCCCGGCACGCCCTCGAACTCCCGGCGCAGCCCGCGCGCGTACGCCAGGGCCGCCGCGGGATCCTTCGTGTGCCCCACCTCCAGACGGATGGCCGGCACGATGCGCTGCGGCAGCCGCCCCGCCGCGGACAGGGCCCGGTACAGCTCCAGCTCGTGCCGCCCGACCAGGGCGTCCATCATCGTCGTCACCCCCGAGGCCGCCGCCAGCCCCAGCACCTCGGCGCAGGCCGCGACGAGTTCCGCGCGGGAGGGTTCCGGCACGTGCCGCTTCACCAGCACTTGGGCGTCGTCCTTGAGCACGCCCGTCGGCTGTCCGTCGGGCCCCTTGACGATCCTGCCGCCCACCGGGTCGGGGGTGGCCGCCGTGATCCCCGCGATGTCCAGGGCCCGCTGGTTGGCCCACAGGTTGTGCCCGTCGCCGCCGACCAGCGCGATCGGCCGGCGGGTGGGCAGGGCGTCCAGCAGCGAGTGGTGCGGGGCGGTGCCGACGGGCAGCAGTCCGACCGGGTTCCAGTCCTCCACGACCAGCCAGCCGTCGGGCTCCGCGCCCGGGCCGGCGGTGTCGGCCAGGAAGCCGCGCAGGATCTCGGAGAGTTCGGCCACGGTGGTCTCGGCGCCCTCCAGCGAGGGCCGCAGGGACCGTTCCCCGGCGCCCAGCGGATGGGTGTGCCCGTCGTGGATGCCGCTCATCACGGTGTTCCCGCGGGCGTCGACGACCTCGGTGTCCCGGCCCGCGTGCCGCCGCACCACCGAAGCGTCGCCGGTGGCCAGGATCCGGCCGTCCCGTCCGACGGCCACCGCCTCCACCGGCCGCCCGCCGGGCAGGCCGGTGAACACCCGGGCGTTGTGGAACACCAGGGCCGCCGAGCCGCGCCGGCCGGTCGGCGCGGCGGCCGTGGCCGAGGCCGGGCCGGCCCCGAGCAGGCCCGCGGCGCCGGCGGCCCCCACGGCGGAGAGGAGTCCCCGGCGGGACAGCGGTGAAGAGGTCATGGCCACTCCCAGAGTCGGTAGGTGGCCTGGAGACTCGATGGTTAACCCCTTAACCGGAACCCGCCCCGGACGACGGAATCCGCAGCCGAGGCCCGTACCCGGCACCCGGACTCGGCATCCGTGCCCGGAGCCGGCGTGCCCGGAGCCCGCGTGCCCGGCGCCCGCACCCGGCGTCCCTGCCTGGCGTCCGTGACGACTCCCGTGCCCGGCCCCCGTACCTGTACCCGCCGCGCCCCGCTCCGTACGATGACCGCGTGCCAGGCCCCGGACCGACCCTCGCCGACATCGCGCGCGCCGCGGAGGTCTCCACCGCGACCGTCTCCCACGCGCTCGGCGGCACCGGCCGGCTCGGCGAGGGCACCCGCCGCCGGGTCCGCGAGGTCGCGGCCGCCCTCGGCTACGGCACCCGGCGCGGGCCGCTCACCCGCAGCCTCGGCATCGCCGTCACCACGTACGCCGGCTCGCCCTGGGACTTCGCCGGGGTCGCCTACTTCTCCCGGCTGCTCACCGCCGCCACCTCGGCCGCGCACACCCGCGGCTACGCCCTGACCACCCTGCCCGCCGCCCGGGGCGGCGATCCCCTCTGGCACACCCTCGCCGTCGACGGGATGCTGCTGCTGGACAGCCCGGCCGGGGACCCGGTGCTCCGGGCCCTGCGGGCGCGCGGGCTGCCGGTGGTCTTCGACGGCCGGCCCGCCGACCCGTGGCCCGGGGACGCGTGGGTGGACAACGACCACGTCGCCACCACCCGTGAGGTGCTGGACCACCTCGCGGCCTCCGGCGCCCGCCGGATCGCCCTGCACGCCGGGTACGGCCGGGAGTTCTACACCGGGGCCGTCACCGCGGCCTACGCCGATTGGTGCGCCGAGCGGGGTGCCCCCGAGCTGGTCGTCGCCTTCGACCCCGAGGACGTGCCGGGCCACGCCTTCGACGCCGCCTTCGCGGCGCGCGAGCGGCCGGACGCGGTCTACACGGTGTACGACCCGGGCGGCAGACAGGTGCTCGCGGCGGCCGCGCGTCACGGCCTGCGGACGCCGGGAGACCTGCTGCTGGTCTGCGCGAGCGAGGATCCGGGGTACGGGGAGAAAGAACTCTCCGTGACCACCGTCACGCTGAATCCCGAGCGGATCGCCGCATGTGCGGTGTCCTTGCTGGTCACGTTGGTGGAATCCGGGCATGCGGAATCCCCCGGCCAACTGACCGTTCCGGCGGGCATGCGGGTGCGCGCCTCGTCCCTTCCCCCGGACATGTACTAGAGTTATCTCGACATCGAGATATCTGCCGAAGGCGTACCGCAGCCGCCCCCGCTGGTAAGGGTTACCTAACTTAGCCTTACCTTAGCGGATTGGCCAAGGGGCGTGGCGGCAGGATTGCGGTAATACGCGCGAATTCATGCATGAAGGAGACTGTCGTGTCGGCGAACAGCTTCGACGCCCGCAGCACGCTGCAGGTGGGCGACGAGTCGTACGAGATCTTCAAGCTGGACAAGGTCGAGGGCTCCGCCCGTCTTCCCTACAGCCTGAAGGTCCTGCTGGAGAACCTGCTCCGTACCGAGGACGGCGCGAACATCACCGCCGACCACATCCGGTCGCTCGGCAACTGGGACTCGCAGGCCCAGCCCAGCGAGGAGATCCAGTTCACGCCGGCCCGCGTGATCATGCAGGACTTCACCGGTGTGCCGTGTGTCGTCGACCTCGCCACCATGCGCGAGGCCGTCAAGGCCCTCGGCGGCGACCCGGCGAAGATCAACCCGCTCTCGCCCGCCGAGATGGTCATCGACCACTCGGTGATCGCCGACAAGTTCGGCACGAAGGAAGCCTTCGCGCAGAACGTCGAGCTGGAGTACGGCCGCAACAAGGAGCGCTACCAGTTCCTGCGCTGGGGCCAGACCGCCTTCGACGACTTCAAGGTCGTCCCCCCGGGCACCGGCATCGTCCACCAGGTCAACATCGAGCACCTGGCCCGCACGGTCATGGTTCGCAATGGCCAGGCGTACCCCGACACCCTCGTCGGCACCGACTCGCACACCACCATGGTCAACGGCCTGGGCGTGCTGGGCTGGGGCGTCGGCGGCATCGAGGCCGAGGCCGCGATGCTCGGCCAGCCGGTCTCCATGCTGATCCCGCGCGTCGTCGGCTTCAAGCTGACCGGCGAGCTGCCGGCCGGCACCACCGCCACCGACCTGGTCCTCACGATCACCGAGATGCTGCGCAAGCACGGCGTCGTCGGCAAGTTCGTCGAGTTCTACGGTGAGGGCGTCGCCGCCACCTCGCTCGCCAACCGCGCCACCATCGGCAACATGTCGCCGGAGTTCGGCTCCACCGCCGCGATCTTCCCGATCGACGACGAGACGCTGAAGTACCTGCGCCTGACCGGCCGTGACGCCCAGCAGGTCGCCCTCGTCGAGGCGTACGCCAAGGCCCAGGGCCTGTGGCTGGACCCGGCCGCCGAGCCGGACTTCTCCGAGAAGCTGGAGCTCGACCTCTCCACGGTCGTCCCCTCCATCGCCGGCCCGAAGCGCCCGCAGGACCGCATCGTCCTCGCGAACGCCGCCGAGCAGTTCGCGGTCGACGTGCGCAACTACGTCAGCGACGACGAGGAGGCCGGCAAGGAGTCCTTCCCGGCGTCCGACGCCCCGGCGTCCTCCAACGGTGTGCCCACCAAGCCCACCCTGGTGACCCTGGCCGACGGCACCTCCTTCGAGATCGACCACGGCGCCGTCACGGTCGCCGCGATCACCTCGTGCACCAACACCTCGAACCCCTACGTCATGGTCGCCGCGGCGCTCGTGGCCAAGAAGGCGTCCGAGAAGGGCCTGACCCGCAAGCCGTGGGTCAAGACCACCCTGGCCCCGGGCTCGAAGGTCGTCACCGACTACTTCGACAAGGCCGGCCTGACCCCGTACCTCGACAAGATGGGCTTCAACCTCGTCGGGTACGGCTGCACCACCTGCATCGGCAACTCCGGTCCCCTGGACGAGGAGATCTCGAAGGCGATCAACGAGGCCGACCTCGCGGTCACCTCGGTGCTCTCGGGCAACCGCAACTTCGAGGGTCGCATCAACCCCGACGTCAAGATGAACTACCTGGCCTCCCCGCCGCTGGTCGTCGCGTACGCCATCGCGGGCTCCATGAAGGTGGACATCACCCAGGACGCGCTGGGCACCGACACCGACGGCAAGCCGGTCTTCCTGGCCGACATCTGGCCGTCGGAGGCCGAGGTCAACGACGTCGTGGCGAACGCCATCGGCGAGGACATGTTCAACAAGTCCTACCAGGACGTCTTCGCGGGCGACGCCCAGTGGCAGGCGCTGGAGATCCCGACCGGCAACACGTTCGAGTGGGACCCCCAGTCCACCTACGTCCGCAAGCCCCCCTACTTCGAGGGCATGACGATGGAGACCACCCCGGTCTCGGACATCGCCGGCGCCCGCGTCCTGGCCAAGCTGGGCGACTCGGTCACCACCGACCACATCTCCCCGGCCGGTGCCATCAAGGCCGACACCCCGGCCGGCAAGTACCTCACGGAGCACGGCGTCGAGCGCCGCGACTTCAACTCGTACGGTTCCCGCCGAGGCAACCACGAGGTCATGATCCGCGGCACGTTCGCGAACATTCGCCTGCGCAACCAGATCGCCGCGGGCACCGAGGGCGGCTTCACCCGCGACTTCACCGTCGACGGGGCGCCGGTCGCCTTCATCTACGACGCCTCGCAGAACTACCAGGCCGCCGGCATCCCGCTGGTCATCCTGGCGGGCAAGGAGTACGGCTCCGGCTCGTCCCGCGACTGGGCGGCCAAGGGCACCGCGCTGCTCGGCGTCAAGGCCGTCATCGCCGAGTCCTACGAGCGCATCCACCGCTCGAACCTGATCGGCATGGGCGTCCTGCCCCTGCAGTTCCCCGAGGGTGCCACGGCCGCCTCGCTGGGCCTCACCGGCGAGGAGACCTTCGCCTTCACCGGTGTGGAGGAGCTGAACAACGGCACCACCCCGCGCACCGTCAAGGTGACCACCGACACCGGTGTGGAGTTCGACGCGGTCGTCCGCATCGACACGCCGGGCGAGGCGGATTACTACCGCAACGGCGGCATCATGCAGTACGTGCTCCGGAACCTCATCCGAGGCTGATAGCGCGCCAGGCGGAGCGATCCGCCGGCAGTCGGCACCATAGGGCCGTACCCCCGTCAAGGGGGTGCGGCCCTTCCGCTTGTCCGGGCGGTCGGGTATCGGCCAGGCAGGTGACGGTGAGGTCTCAACTCGGAAAAGCCGGGGCAGATACTTGTGCACGATCTTGCTCACCCGAGCGGAAGTGGACTATACCTGTGCCCGTCCGGACCACCGCGAAACGAGCGGCCCCGGACCGGGGGACGGCGGGGACCTGCGGCGATGTCCGCATGCACGGCTACCGCTTGCGGCTGCCGTTTTCCCTTCCTCCTTCACACTCCTGACGAAGGCGAGGACTTGAGCATGGGATCCACCTCCGCCCACGGCGAGAACAGCACCGGTGACGGCCTCGGCCGCCGGGACCTGATCAAGCGCTCCGCGGCACTCGGCCTGATCGCCGTACCGACGATGAGCTTCCTGTCCGCCTGCGCCTCCGGCGGTGAGGAGGCTCCCGAGGGCGGCGCTCCCAAGGGCGCGGTCACCAAGGAGAACCCCTTCGGCGTGGCCAAGGGCAGCAAGATGGACGTCGTCGTCTTCAAGGGCGGATTCGGTGACGACTACGCGAAGGCCTGGGAAGCGGCCTTCGACAAGAAGTGGGGCACCACCAGCACCCACCTCGGCACGCAGGAGATCACCGCCAAGCTCCAGCCGCGCTTCAACGGCGGCAACCCGCCGGACGTCGTCGACGACTCCGGCGCCCAGCAGATCAAGATCGACGTCCTCGCCAAGGGCGGTCAGCTCGCCGACCTCACCCAGGTGCTCGACTCGCCCTCGCTCGACGACCCGAGCAAGAAGGTGCGCGACCTCCTCATCGCCGGCACCGTCGAACAGGGCACCCAGGGCGGCAAGTTCGTCGCCCTCAACTACGTCTACACCGTGTTCGGCCTCTGGTACTCCGGCAAGCTCTTCAAGGAGAAGGGCTGGACCGAGCCCAAGACCTGGGACGAGTTCCTCGCGGTCTGCACCAAGGCCAAGGAGGCCGGCATCGGCGGCCTCGCCCACCAGGGCAAGTTCCCGTACTACATCAACGTCGTCATCATGGACCTGATCGCCAAGAAGGGCGGCCTGGACGCCATGAAGGCGATCGACAACCTCGAACCGAACGCGTTCGAGGGCAACCCGGCCGCCCTCGCCGCGGTCGAGGCGGTGTACGAGGTGGTGGAGAAGGGCCTCCTGATGCCGGGCACCAACGGCCTCACCCACACGGAGTCCCAGACGGCCTGGAACCAGTACAAGGCCGCCTTCATCCCCTCCGGCTCCTGGCTGGAGAACGAGCAGCTCAAGCAGACCCCCGAGGACTTCGACATGAAGTTCCTCCCGGTCCCGGTGCTCGCGGACAGCAAGCTGCCCTTCGAGGCGATCCGCGCCGGCGCCGGCGAGCCGTTCATCGTCCCGGAGAAGGCCGCGAACAAGGCCGGCGGCCTGGAGTTCCTCCGCTCGATGCTGTCCCGCGAGTGGTCCACCCTCTTCGCCCAGCAGGCCAACTCCCTCACCGTCGTCAAGGACGGCGTGGACCCGAACGTGAAGCTGCGCCCGGGCACCCAGTCGGCCGTCGGCGCCCTCAAGGGAGCCGGCACCAACACGTTCAACTACCTGTACCCCGACTGGTACAGCGAGATGGACGCCGAGATCCAGAACGCCTCCAACGAGCTGATGGCCAAGCGCATCCAGCCCAAGGAGTGGATCAAGCGGGCCCAGGCCGCGGTCGACAAGGCCGCCAAGACCCCGAACGCCAAGAACAACAAGCGCAGCTGACACCGCGTCCACCGGTCACCCGGCACCTCCAGGGACGGACACCATGAGCCAAGTAGCCCAGAGCAGGGGAAGGCTCGGTTTCATCACCGGCTTCCTCGTCCTGCCTCTCGCGCTGTATCTGACCTTTGTCATCTGGCCGTACATCCAGACGTTCGGCTACTCCTTCACCGACTGGTCGGGCCAGTCGCCGACGTTCCGGTTCGTCGGCGTCGAGAACTACACGGCCCTGATGAAGGACGAGGTCTTCCGAGGCGCCCTGTGGCACAACCTGCTGCTCCTGGTGTTCGTCCCGACGATCACCATCCTGCTGTCCCTGTTCTTCGCCTTCATGCTGAACGCGGGCGGCCGCGGCGGGGCCGGCGGGGTCAAGGGCGTCCGCGGGTCGGCCTTCTACAAGGTGGTCTACTTCTTCCCGCAGGTCCTCTCCCTCGCCATCCTCGCGGTGCTCTTCGGCGCCGTGTACCGAAGCGACGAGGGCGGCCTCCTCAACGGCTTCCTCACCAAGATCGGCATCGTCGACGCGGCCCGCCCCGTCGAGTGGCTCAACGAACCCGACCTGGTGCTCTGGTGCCTGCTGATGGTGGTCGTCTGGCACGGCGTCGGCTTCTACCTGGTGCTCTTCTCCGCGGCCATGCAGTCCGTGCCGAAGGACATCTACGAGGCCGCGCTGCTCGACGGCGCGGGACGCGCCCAGACCTTCTTCAAGGTCACCCTGCCCCTGCTGTGGGACTCTGTGCAGACCTCCGCGGTCTACCTGGGCATCGCCGCCATGGACATGTTCGTCCTCGTGTCGACCATGACCTCGGGCCAGTTCGGCGGCGGACCCGACCATCACAGCGAGGTCATGGCCACGGTGCTGATGCGCAACTTCCTCTACTTCGGCAAGAGCGGATACGCCTGCGCCATGGGCGTGGTCATGCTGATCCTGACCATGATCCTTTCTCTCATCACGCTGCGCGCCACCCGCCGCGAGCGCATCGAGTTCTGAGCGGGAGACACGATGACCACAGTGACCAAGACCGCCGGCACGACCGAGGCCGAGCGGTCCGGCGGAGGCCGACGCGTCAAGAAGGACGGCGGGAGCCCCCCGTCCGAGGGCGTGGCGCTCAATGTCTTCTCGCACGGCTTCCTGGCCGTCTGGGCGGTGCTGATCGTCCTGCCGCTGGCCTGGCTGATGCTCGGCTCCTTCAAGACCGACTCCCAGATCGGCGGCTCGGCACTCAGTTGGCCCTCGAACTGGCACCTCGACGCCTTCTCCCGCGCCTGGGACAAGGGCATCGGCGACTACTTCGCCAACACGATGATCGTGATGGTGTTCTCGGTTCCGCTGACCATGCTGCTCGGCTCGATGGCGGCGTACGTACTGGCCCGCTACCCCTTCCGGGGGAACCGGATCATCTACTACTTCTTCGTGTCCGGGGCGATGTTCCCCGTGTTCCTGGCGCTGGTACCGCTGTTCTTCATGGTCAAGCGCCTGGACATGCTGAACACGTACCAGGGCCTGATCATGGTCTACGTCGCCTACTCGATGCCCTTCACCGTCTTCTTCATGTACTCGTTCTTCCGCACGCTGCCCACGGCGGTGCACGAGGCGGCGGTCATCGACGGGGCCTCCGACACGCGGATCTTCTTCCAGGTGATGCTGCCGATGGCCAAGCCCGGCCTGATCAGCGTCGGGATATTCAATGTCCTGGGCCAGTGGAACCAGTACATCCTGCCCTCGGTGCTCATGCAGCCCCAGAGCGGATCGGACCCCGAGCGCTACATGCTCACCCAGGGCCTGATCCAACTCCAGTACCAGATGGGCTACGAGACGGACCTGCCGGTGCTGTTCGCCGGCGTGACCATCGCGATGATCCCGATGCTGGTGGTCTACCTGTCCTTCCAGCGGCAGATCCAGGCCGGCCTGACCTCCGCCACCCTCAAGTAGCGGGGTCCGGGACCACCGACCAGCCGGCCGCCGAGACCGAGGGGTCGAGCGAGAGGGTGCTGACCGCGTCCTCCAACGCCCGACCCCCCTCGCCCTCGGCGGTCAGCAGCGCGGACACCGTCACCCGACCCGGCACCGGGCCGTCCTGGCTGCGGATCGAGCGCAGCTGGTAGCCGGGCCGGGCCAGGGCGTCGACCACGCGGCGGCGGATGTGGGCCTCTTCCTCCTCCAGGCACACGGCCTCGAAGTGGAAGTCGGTGGCCACCTCCGCCCCACCGCGCGGCTCCCGGTCCAGGCGCCGACCCAGCGGGCGCAGCAGGAGGTTGGCCCCCACCACGCCCACCGTGCCGAAGGCGGCCAGGACGAACATCCCGGTCCCGGCCAGGCAGCCCACCGCCGCCGAACACCACAGGGTGGCGGCCGTGTTCAAGCCCCGAACGCTCAGCCCGTCGCGCATGATCACGCCGGCGCCGAGGAAGCCGATCCCCGACACGATCTGGGCCGCGACCCGCGAGCCGTCGTACTGCACCTCGGAGACGGTGCCCATGAACCCGTACTGCGAGAGCAGCACGAACAGCGCCGCCCCGCCCGCCACGAGGGCGTTGGTCCGCAGGCCTGCCATCCGGGCCCGCCACTGACGTTCCAGGCCGATCGCCGCCCCGAATCCGAGCGCGGCGGCCAGGTGCCCGGCCATCTCCCATTCGTCGAGCGCCATGTGCCCTCCCCTCCCTCGGTTGTGCGGATTCCTGCGGTCGTGTCGATCCCCGGGGCGTGTCGAACCCCCTGATCGTGTCGATCAGAGCCAGGTGCCGAAGCGGCGGATGTACCAGGTCTTCACGACCTGGGTGAGCGTGCAGTACGCGAGGAGTACGCCGATCAGCCAGGGGAAGTACCCGGCCGGCAGGGCCACGAAGCCCAGCGAGCCGGCCAGCGGGGAGAAGGGCAGCCAGAGCCCGGTCAGCACCGCGAGGACGGTCATCACCATCACCGGCCACGAGGCGCGGGACTGGATGAAGGGGATCTTCCGGGTGCGGATCATGTGGACGATCAGGGTCTGCGACAGCAGCCCCTCGATGAACCAGCCGGACTGGAAGAGCGCCTGCCCGGCCTCGCTGTTCGCGCCGAAGACGTGCCACATGATCAGGAACATCGAGATGTCGAAGATCGAGCTGACGGGGCCGATGGTCACCATGAAGCGGCCGATGCCCTTGGCGTCCCAGTTGCGGGGCTTGCGCAGGTACTCCTCGTCCATCCGGTCCCACGGGGTCGCCAGCTGCGAGATGTCGTAGACCAGGTTCTGTACCAGCAGCATGATCGCGAGCATCGGCTGGAACGGGATGAACGCGCTCGCGACCAGCACCGAGAAGACGTTGCCGAAGTTCGAGGACGCGGTCATCTTGATGTACTTGATCGTGTTGCCGAAGGTGGTCCGGCCCTGGATCACACCCTGCTCCAGGACGGTCAGGTCCTTCTCCAGCAGGATGATGTCCGCCGACTCCTTCGCGATGTCGACGGCGGTGTCCACCGAGATGCCGACGTCGGCGTCGCGCAGCGCGGCGGCGTCGTTGATGCCGTCCCCGAGGAAGCCGACGGTGTGACCGTCCGCCTGCAGGGCCCGTACGATCCGGGCCTTCTGGACCGGGTTGACCCTCGCGAAGACCGTCGTACGGGCGGCCGTCGCGCGCAGGCCGGCGTCGTCCAGGGTGTCGATCTCGGTACCGAGCACCACGCGCCCGACGTCGAGGCCGACGTCCGCGCAGACCCGCGCCGCGACCAGGTCGTTGTCCCCGGTGACCACCTTGACCTCGATGCCCTTGTCGGCGAGGGCCCGCAGGGCCCGGGCCGCGTCGGCCTTCGGCGGGTCGAGGAAGGCGAGGAAGCCGACCAGGGTCAGCCCGTGCTCGTCGGCGACCGTGTAGGTGTCGCGCGGGCCGACGAACGTACGGGTGGCGACGGCCAGGACGCGCAGGCCCCGACGGTTGTTGTCCTCGGCGATCCGGGTGACGCGGCCACGCAGCGCCTCGGTCAGCTCGACCCGCTCGCCGCGGTCCGTCATGTGGGTGCACAGGGACAGGACTTCCTCGACCGCGCCCTTGGTGACCAGGACGTGCTCGGCGCGGGCGCCGCCCACGATGCCGTTGCGGTTCAGCACCACGGACATCCGGCGCCTGGCGAAGTCGAAGGGGATCTCGTCGACCATCGAGAACCGTGCGTCGACGACAACCTCCTCGGCCTCGTCGACGCGGTCGATGACCGCCCGGTCCATGAGGTTCCTCAGGCCCGTCTGGAAGTGCGCGTTGAGGTAGCCGTACTCCAGGACCTCGCCGTCCTCGTCGCCGTGCACGTCGAGGTAGCGGTCCAGGACGATCCGGTCCTCGGTGAGGGTGCCGGTCTTGTCCGTGCACAGCACGTCCATCGCGCCCAGGTTCTGGATCGCGTTGAGCCGCTTGACGACCACCTTGCGCCGGGACATGGCGACCGCGCCGCGCGCCAGGTTGGCGGAGACGACCATCGGCAGCATCTCGGGGGTCAGGCCCACCGCGACGGCGATGCCGAAGAGGAACGCCTCGTCCCAGTCGCCCTTGGTGAAGCCGTTGATCATGAAGACCACGGGGACCATGACCAGCATGAAGCGGATCAGCAGGAAGCTGACCTTGCGCACCCCGGTGTCGAAGTTGGTCTGCGGGCGTTCGCCGACGAGGGAGCCGGCCATCGAACCGAACCAGGTGTCGGCGCCGGTGGCGACGACGACCCCGGTGGCGGTGCCGGAGGTGACCGAGGTGCCCATCAGGACCAGGTTGTCGGCCTCGACGGGGTCGCGCGTCAGCGTCTGACCGGGGTCGTCCGCGCGGGTGTCGGCCTTGGCCACCGGCAACGACTCGCCGGACAGGGCGGCCTGGGAGACCATCAGGTCCTTGGAGGTGACGAGCCGCAGGTCGGCCGGGATGAGGTCGCCGGCGGCCAGCCTGACCAGGTCGCCCGGGACCACCTGGTCCATGGGCACCTCGAAGGTGGTCGGGGCCGAGCCCCCGCCGGCGCGGCGCTGCACCGCGCAGGTGGTGGTGACGAGCTTCTTCAGCGCGTCGGCGGCCCGGCCGGAACGGAACTCCTGCCAGAACCGCAGCAGTCCGCTGATGCCGATCATCACGGAGAGGATGACGACGCCCGGGTCGGCCGGGTCCTGCCAGTACATGATCCCGGCCAGGAAGAGGAGGACGGCGATGAAGGGGTTGGCGTACGCCTTCGCCAACTGCGCGTACCAGCGCGGGGCGCGCTCCCGGGCGACCACGTTGGGGCCGTGTCGCTCCAGGCGCAGGGAGACCTCGTCGTGGGTGAGGCCGTGGCGGCCGGCGGACAGGTCCCGCAGGACCTGGCCGCCGGGGCGGGCGCTGAGGTCGGCGAGCCGTTCGCCGGCGAGACGGGTGCGCGCCTCCAACTCGGCGCTCTTGCGTTCGCGGCGGGCCCGGCCCGGCGGTGCGAGCTTCGTCGGGGTGCGCGGGGTGAGCATGGTCATGGCAATCACCTCCCTCCACGATGTCCGGGCAGCGCGAAGCCGCGCGGTCACGTGGAGTGATCACAGGTCGGTGGGGGGCGGCGCGAAGCGGCCGCGGGCACACCGAGGGGCATGGATGACGCACATCCGTCGAGGGATCCGGGGATCCGGGACGTGCGGAGGGAAAGGGGCGGCGGGCCGAAGGGTCCGCCGGACACACGGAGACGGCGCGGGGGCCGCGGTCGTGCGGAGAGGAAGTGGATCAGTCGACGGACTGATCAGCCGGCGAGGGCGCGGCAAGGACTTCGATCGGGACTCATCCCGAACACCTCCTTGCGTAGCGCCGTCACGTGAGGCGCCCGGTCCGGCCGGAAAGGCCGCAGAGGATCGGCGCCTCAGCGACCGTAGCACGATGTTGAGGGGGTTCTTTCATACTTATGACCGGTAGTGGCTGTTTCGTGCTGCGTCAGCCTCTTGACGTGTGGAGGGCCAAAGGCTCGACTTAAGGTTCACAAGTTGGAGAGACGCCGGGGTCTCGGAGCACACAGCCGCGACTGCCGGCCGGGGGGCGACGGCTCGCCGTCGCTACAGGGCAGGAGTGGATGAGTCGTGCAGACTCCCGGATCGCAGTCCTCGCTGCATCGCGCGAATCTTGAACGGGTCGTGCGGGCGGTGCGCCTCGCGGGTTCGCTGACCCAGGCGGAGATCGCCCGTACCACCGGACTGTCGGCGGCCACGGTCTCCAACATCGTCCGCGAGCTCAAGGAGGCCGGGACCGTCGAGGTCACCGACACCTCGGCCGGTGGCCGGCGGGCGCGCAGCGTCTCGCTCAGCGGCGACGCGGGCATCGTGATCGGCGTGGACTTCGGCCACACCCACCTGCGGGTGGCCGTCGGAAACCTCGCGCACCAGGTGCTGGCCGAGGAGTCCGAGCCCCTGGACGTGGACGCGTCCTGGGTGGAGGGCTTCGACCGGGCGGAGGCGCTGGTCGGGCGGCTCGTCGAGGGCATCGGGGTGAGCCGGGACAAGGTCATCGGGGTCGGGCTCGGCGTGCCCGGCCCGATCGACGTCGAGTCCGGAACCCTGGGCTCCACCGCGATCCTGCCGGGCTGGGCGGGCATCAACCCCCGCCAGGAACTCTCGCAGCGGCTGGGCGTACCCGTGTACGTGGACAACGACGCGAACCTCGGAGCCCTCGGGGAACTGGTCTGGGGGAGCGGACGCGGGGTCAAGGACCTCGCGTACATCAAGGTCGCGAGCGGCGTCGGCGCGGGCCTGGTGATCAACGGTCAGATCTACCGGGGCCCCGGCGGCACGGCCGGCGAGATCGGGCACATCACCCTCGACGAGTCGGGCCCGGTCTGCCGCTGTGGCAACCGGGGTTGCCTGGAGACCTTCGCCGCGGCCCGGTACGTGCTGCCCCTCCTCCAGGGCACCCACGGCCCGGAGCTGACGATGGAGCGGGTGGTGGAGCTGGCCCGCGAGGGCGACCCGGGCTGCCGTCGGGTCATCACCGACGTCGGCCGGCACATCGGCAGCGGCGTGGCGAGCCTGTGCAACCTCCTGAACCCGAGCCGGGTGGTCCTCGGCGGCTCCCTCGCGGACGCCGGTGAACTGGTGCTGGCCCCCATCCGTGAATCAGTGGGGAGGTACGCGATCCCCAGCGCGGCCCGGCAGTTGTCGGTCCTCACGGGGTCGCTGGGCGGACGTGCGGAGGTGCTGGGGGCGCTGGCCCTCGTCCTCAGCGAGATGGGCGATTCGACGCTTTTGGCAGAGAACGGCGTGGGTCTGCGGACACTCACCACCATGTCTTCAGTTAGATAACGGATGGCACCGTTGTCATCTCGTTAAGGATTCACTCCTTGACGGCAAAACGCGGCCGGGGTTGACTCACATCCACCTCGGCCGCAGTGTTGCGGCCTCGTCAGGGAGGTTCAAGTAATGAACACTCGTATGCGTAGAGCCGCCGTAGCCGTCGCCGCCGGCGCCATGGCCGTATCGCTTGCCGCTTGTGGCAGTGCGAAGGAGGCCGGCGACAAGCCGAAGGACTCGGGCGCCGCCAAGGGTGACGCGATAAAGATCGGTCTGCTCCTCCCGGAGAACCAGACCGCGCGCTACGAGAAGTTCGACAAGCCGCTGATCGAGAAGAAGGTCGCCGACCTCACGGGCGGCAAGGCCGAGGTCGTCTACGCGAACGCCAAGCAGGACGCGACCACGCAGAACTCGCAGGTCGACACGATGATCACCAACAAGGTGAACGTCCTGATCATCGACGCCGTGGACGCCAAGGCCATCGCCGGTTCCGTCAAGCGGGCCAAGGACGCCGGCATCCCGGTCGTGGCCTACGACCGCCTCGCCGAGGGCCCGATCGACGCCTACACCTCCTTCGACAACGAAGAGGTAGGCAAGGTCCAGGGCAAGGCGCTCCTGGAGGCGCTGGGCGACAAGGCCAAGGACGGCCAGATCGTCATGATGAACGGCTCCGTCACCGACCCGAACGCCGCCCTGTTCAAGAAGGGCGCGCACTCCGTCCTCGACGGCAAGGTGAACGTCGGCAAGGAGTACGACACCAAGGAGTGGAAGCCGGAGAACGCCAACACCAACATGGCGGGCGCGCTCTCCGCGATCGGCAAGGACAAGGTCATCGGCGTCTACTCCGCCAATGACGGCATGGCCGGCGGCATCATCACCGCCCTCAAGGCGGCCGGCCTGTCCCCCCTGCCCCCGGTCACCGGTCAGGACGCCGAACTCGCCGGTGTGCAGCGCATCGTCGCCGGTGAGCAGTTCATGAGCGTGTACAAGCCGTACGCTCCGGAGGCCGCCGCCGCGGCCGAGATGGCCGTCGCCCTCGCCAAGGGCGAGAAGATCGACGGAATCATCAACCAGAAGGTCGACAGCCCGACCACCAAGGGCGTCCCGTCCGTGCTGATCCCGGTCGTCTCGCTCACCAAGAACAACATCAAGGACACCGTCATCAAGGACGGCGTCTACACGGCCGACGAGATCTGCACCGACAAGTACGCGGCCAACTGCACCACCCTCGGCCTGAAGTAAGGCCCCGTCGCTCCGCTCTTCGAGTCTTCGAGGCGAGCCGACCCCCACGCCTGTCCGGCGCCCCGCCCTTCTCTTCCCCGCCACCGCGGGGCGCCGGGCAGAAACGTTTGCTCCACGCTTTACCCCCACGCTCCACCCGTCCCACCCCCCATTCGCGTTCCTGCTCTTTTGCACGACATCCCCGCCGGTCAGGCGGCGAAGGAGATGGTTCATGTGTCCGCTGCGCCCGTGCTGGCGTTGCGAGGGGTCTCGAAGCGGTTCGGCGCCGTTCAGGCCCTGACCGACGTAGAACTCGAGATCCACTCCGGCGAGGTGGTCGCCCTCGTCGGCGACAACGGCGCCGGCAAGTCCACGCTGGTCAAGACCATCGCCGGCGTGCACCCCATCGATGACGGGGTCATCGAGTGGGAGGGCCGCCCGGTCTCGATCGGCAAGCCCCATGACGCCCAGAACCTGGGCATCGCGACGGTCTACCAGGACCTCGCGCTGTGCGACAACATCGACGTCGTCGGCAACCTCTTCCTGGGCCGCGAGCTCAAGCGCCGCGGCATCCTCGACGAGGTGGAGATGGAGCGCCGCGCCCGCGAGCTCCTGACCACCCTGTCGATCCGGATCCCCAGTGTCCGCATCCCGATCGCCTCGCTCTCCGGCGGTCAGCGCCAGACCGTGGCGATCGCCCGCTCGATGCTCGGCGAGCCCAAGCTGGTCATCCTCGACGAGCCCACCGCCGCCCTCGGCGTCGAGCAGACCGCACAGGTCCTCGACCTGGTGGAGCGGCTGCGCGAACGCGGTCACGCCGTCATCCTCATCAGCCACAACATGGCCGATGTGAAGGCCGTCGCCGACAAGGTGGCGGTTCTGCGGCTCGGCCGCAACAACGGCGTCTTCAGTGTCGCCGACACCTCGCAGGAAGAGATCATCTCCGCCATCACCGGTGCCACGGACAACGCCGTGACCCGCCGGGCGGCCCGCACCGGGGAGGCCCGCAAGTGAGCACCCAGAACCCTGCCGCCGGACCGCTGGACAAGGGCCCGGCCGACCGCGTCGGGCACGTGGACCCGGTCAACCCGGCGGCGGCGGCCGACGCCATCCCGGCCGTCGACCCCCGCCTGCTCGTGCGCGAGCAGGGCTTCGCCGGCTACCTGAGCGAGTTCGGCCGCAAGATGAAGGCGGGCGACCTGGGATCCCTCCCGGTCGTCGTCGGCCTGATCGTCATCTGGAGCATCTTCCAGAGCCTGAACTCGAACTTCCTCGGCCCCGAGAACCTGACCAACATCGCGATCACGATGGTCGCCACCGGCATGATGGCCGTCGGCATCATCTTCGTGCTGCTGCTCGGCGAGATCGACCTCTCGGTCGGCTCGGTCAGTGGTGTGTCGGGAGCGATCGTCGCCGTCCTCGCCGTCACCCACGGCGTGAACGAGTGGCTCGCGATCCTCGCCGCCGTCGCGGGCGGCGCCCTCATCGGCGCGATCCACGGCTTCTTCTTCGCCCGGATCGGCGCCCCGGCCTTCGCCGTCACCCTGTCGGGCCTGCTGTTCTGGTCCGGCGCGATGCTGCAGATCCTCGGCAGCAACGGCACCATCAACCTCGACTCCGAGGGCGTGGTCGGTCAGCTGACCACGTACTTCTTCTCGGACGTGGCGGTCGGCTACGGCCTCGCGGCCCTGGCCGTGGTCGGATACTTCCTGGCCACCTACTTCGACAACCGGCGCCGGCAGGCCGCGGGCGTCCCCGCCCGGCCGCTCACCGAGATCCTGCTGCGCACCGGCGTCCTCGCGGTGTTCACCTTCGGTCCCGCCGTCGTGTTCAACCAGTACAAGGGTCTGCCGCTCGCGGTGGTGCTCTTCCTGCTGGCCCTCGTCGGCACGGACTTCCTCCTGCGCCGCACCTCCTTCGGCCGTCAGGTGTTCGCGCTCGGCGGCAGCGTCGAGGCCTCCCGTCGCGCCGGCATCAACGTGAACCGGGTGCGGATCACGGTCTTCGCCATCGCCGGCACCTTCGCCGCCGTCGGCGGGCTCTTCTGGGCCTCCAAGATCGCGGCCGCCAACCAGAGCGCCGGCGCCGGCGACCTGCTGATGAACGTGATCGCCGCGGCCGTCATCGGCGGCACCAGCCTCTTCGGTGGCCGGGGCCGGACCTGGAACGCCCTCCTGGGCGTCATGGTCATCACCTCCATCCAGTACGGTCTGGCCCTGGAGGGCATCGCCACCCCGATCCAGTACATGATCACGGGTGCGGTCCTGCTGGCCACGGTCGTGATCGACTCGGTCACCCGCAAGACCCAGAAGACGGCCGGACGCGCCTGACCTTCGTCCCAGGCAGTACCCGGCGGTAAGACCCGTCACAGTGCCCGGTGCCACTTCCAGTGGTGCCGGGCGCTCGTGCGTACATTCGTGGGTACAACTGTGCGGGTATACACCCGTTTGGGATGTGTGATTTGGCGATCAGGTGTACAGGTATGACAAAGGCGTGACCCACCCGGTACCGCCCGATGATGCTCGTCGCGAGCGGAACATTAGACTCGACAGACCAGCAAGCAACTGCAAGGAGGCACGGGTGCTGCTGACCCGCATCAAGGGACCGCGCGATTTGGACCGGCTCAGCCAGGAGGAGCTCGAACAGCTCGCCGCCGAGATCAGGTCCTTCCTCGTCGACGCCGTCTCCAAGACCGGCGGGCACCTCGGCCCCAACCTCGGTGTCGTCGAGTTGACGATCGCCCTGCACCGGGTCTTCGACTCGCCGAAGGACAAGGTCCTCTTCGACACGGGCCACCAGGCCTACGTCCACAAGCTGCTCACGGGCCGCCAGGACTTCGGCGGCCTGCGCACCAAGGGCGGCCTGTCCGGCTACCCCTCGCGCGCCGAGTCCGAGCACGACGTCATCGAGAACTCCCACGCCTCCACCGTGCTGGGCTGGGCCGACGGCCTGGCCAAGGCCAACGAGGTGCTGGGCCGCGAGGACCACCACGTCGCCGCCGTCATCGGCGACGGCGCGCTGACCGGAGGCATGGCCTGGGAGGCGCTGAACAACATCGCCGCCGCCAAGGACCGCCCGCTGGTCATCGTGGTGAACGACAACGAGCGCTCGTACGGTCCCACGATCGGCGGCCTCGCCAACCACCTGGCCACCCTGCGCACCACGGACGGCTACGAGCGCTTCCTGGCCCGCGGCAAGGACCTCTTGGAGCGTACGCCGGTCGTCGGCAAGCCGCTCTACGAGACCCTGCACGGCGCCAAGAAGGGCCTCAAGGACTTCATCGCCCCGCAGGGCATGTTCGAGGACCTCGGCCTGAAGTACGTCGGCCCGATCGACGGCCACGACATCGAGGCCCTGGAGTCCGCGCTCCAGCGCGCCAAGCGCTTCGGCGGCCCGGTCATCGTGCACTGCCTCACCCAGAAGGGCCGCGGCTACCAGCCGGCCGTCCAGGACGAGGCCGACCGCTTCCACGCGGTCGGCGTCATCCACCCGGACACCGGCCTCCCGGTCAAGACGGCGGCCGCCAGCTGGACCTCCGTCTTCGCCGACGAGATGGTCAAGCTCGGACAGGAGCGCGCGGACATCGTCGCGATCACCGCGGCCATGCTCCAGCCCGTCGGCCTGAAGAAGTTCGCGGACGCCTTCCCCGGGCGCATCTTCGACGTGGGCATCGCGGAGCAGCACGGCGCCACCTCGGCCGCCGGACTGGCCACCGGCGGGGTCCACCCGGTCTTCGCCGTGTACGCGACCTTCCTCAACCGCGCCTTCGACCAGGTGCTGATGGACGTCGCCCTGCACAAGTGCGGGGTCACCTTCGTCCTGGACCGCGCGGGCGTCACCGGTGACGACGGCGCCTCCCACAACGGCATGTGGGACATGTCGATCCTCCAGGTCGTGCCCGGCCTGCGGCTCGCCGCCCCGCGCGACGCCGAGCAGCTGCGCGCCCAACTGCGCGAGGCCGTCGAGGTCAAGGACGCGCCGACCGTCGTGCGCTACTCCAAGGGAGTCGTCGGCCCGGCCGTGCCGGCCGTCGGCAGGATCGGCGGCATGGACGTACTGCGCACCCCGGCCCCCGAGGTCACCCGTCCGGACGTACTGCTCGTCTCCGTCGGCGCCCTGGCCCCGATGTGCCTGGAGATCGCCGATCTGCTGGACAAGCAGGGCATCTCCACGACCGTGGTCGACCCCCGTTGGGTCAAGCCCGTGGACGAGGCCCTGGCTCCGCTCGCGGAGCGGCACCGGGTCGTCGTCACCGTCGAGGACAACGGCCGCACCGGCGGCGTGGGCGCCGCCGTCTCGCAGGCCCTGCGGGACGCGGGCGTCGACGTACCGCTGCGGGACTTCGGCATCCCGCAGCGCTTCCTCGACCACGCGCTGCGCAAGGAGATCCTGGCCGAGATCGGCCTGACCGCCCCGGACATCGCCCGGCAGGTGACCGGCCTGGTCGCCAAGCTGGACGGGCGCTACGACAGCGAGCCGGCCGCCACCGTCGACTAGTCGACGGGCCGTCGAGCCCCCGACGCGCGGTTGCGTCCGACGGGCCGGGAGATCACCCTTTAAGGGTGGGCCTCCCGGCCCGTTTCGCGTACGCGTCACCTTTCGGAGGTGCGTCGGTGAGCACGGATCGCAACAGTCCTTTCCGCACCAAGTCGGTGGAACAGTCCATCCGCGACACGGAGGAGCCCGAACACGCCCTCCGCAAGTCGCTCTCCTCCTGGGACCTGATGGTCTTCGGCGTCGGTGTCATCATCGGCACCGGCATCTTCGTCCTCACCGGCAAGGTCGCCAAGGAGAACGCCGGCCCGGCCACCGCCCTGGCGTTCGTGGCCGCCGGCATCGTGTGTGGGCTCGCCGCCCTGTGCTACGCCGAGTTCGCCTCGACCGTCCCGGTCGCCGGTTCGGCGTACACCTTCTCCTACGCCTCGATCGGCGAGCTTCCCGCCTGGATCATCGGCTGGGACCTGGTGCTGGAGTTCGCGCTGGGCACCGCGGTCGTCGCGGTCGGCTGGTCCGGGTACGTCCGTTCGTTGATGGACAACGCCGGCATCCATCTACCCGCGGCCCTGGAGGGGCCGGACGTGCCGGGCGGCACCTTCGACCTGCTCGCGTTCCTGCTGGTCCTGGTCCTGACGGTGGTCCTCGTCATCGGCGTGAAGCTGTCCGCGCGCATCACCGCGATCGTCGTGGCGATCAAGGTCACGGTGGTGCTCATCGTGATCATCGCGGGCCTGTTCTTCATCACGGGCAGCAACTACAAGCCGTTCATCCCGGAGGCGGTGCCCCAGGAGGGCGGCGCGGGATTCGACGCGCCACTGGTCCAGCTGATCTTCGGCTACGAGCCGACCAACTTCGGCGTCATGGGCATCTTCACCGCGGCCTCCGTCGTGTTCTTCGCCTTCATCGGCTTCGACGTGGTCGCCACCGCCGCCGAGGAGACCAAACTGCCGCAGCGCGACATGCCGCGCGGCATCCTCGGCTCGCTGCTGATCTGCACGGTGCTGTACGTGGCGGTCTCCCTCGTGGTGACCGGCATGCAGCACTACACCGAACTGTCGGTGAGCGCGCCGCTGGCCGACGCCTTCAAATCCGCCGGACATCCGGTGTACGGAGGCATCATCAGCTTCGGCGCCGCGGTGGGCCTGACCACGGTCTGCATGATCCTGTTGCTGGGTCAGACCCGCGTGTTCTTCGCGATGAGCCGTGACGGCCTGCTGCCGCGCTTCTTCTCGCGCACGCACCCGCGGTTCCGCACCCCGTACCGGCCGACGATCCTGCTCGGTGTGATCATCGCGATCGTCGCCGGATTCACCAGCATCAACGAACTGGCCACCCTGGTGAACATCGGCACCCTGTTCGCCTTCGTGGTCGTCGCCCTCGGCGTGATCATCCTGCGCCGGAGCCGCCCGGACCTGCACCGGGCCTTCCGGACCCCGTGGGTGCCGTTCGTGCCGATCGTGTCGATCGCCGCCTCGGTGTGGCTGATGCTCAACCTGCCGGCCGAGACCTGGCTGCGGTTCGTCGTGTGGATGCTCATCGGCATCGCCGTGTACTACCTGTACGGGCGCAAGCACAGCCGACTGGGCCGGGGCGAGGGCGTGGGCCTCGACCCGCACCACGAGGAACAGCGCTAGAGGTCATCCTCGTACG
Organism: Streptomyces sp. H27-H5; assembly: GCF_026627505.1. Classification (GTDB taxonomy): domain Bacteria; phylum Actinomycetota; class Actinomycetes; order Streptomycetales; family Streptomycetaceae; genus Streptomyces. The sequence continues at coordinate 27,562 of NZ_JAPNLK010000008.1, forward strand.
ACCCTGTCCCGCGGCGCGTCCCACGATTAGCCTGGGCGCCATGAAGATCACGTTGGAAGCCTGGGCGGAAGACGACCACTGGCTGCTGCTCCGCAAGAACGAGCCGGTCATGACCGCACACCTCGGCGGCCCGGAGACCGAGGCCAAGCTCCGCGACCGGCAGAGCCGTTACCTGGCGCTCAGCGCCCGGGAGCCCGCGGCCGGCCGGATGTTCCGCGTCGTCGCCGACGGGGAGAGCGTGGGCAGCATCGGCTTCTGGGAGCGCACCTGGAAGGACGAGGAGGTCTACGAGACGGGCTGGGGCATCCTGCCCGAGCACCAGGGCCGCGGCCTGGCCGCGGCCGCGGCCCGCACCCTCATCGCCCACGCGGCCACGCACGGCACGCGCCGCCACCTGCACGCCTTCCCGCCCGTCGACCACGGGGCGTCGAACGCCGTCTGCCGCAAGGCCGGCTTCGTCCTGCTGGGCGAGGTCCCGTTCGAGTACCCCCCGGGCCACTGGGAGACGAGCAACGACTGGCGCACGGTACTGCGCTAGGGGCGTCGTCCAGGAGTGTCGTCGGAGCCTCGCCCGGCCCGACGCGGCTACGGCTTGGCGGCCGTGCCGCCCTTGGCGGGGGACTTCTTCGCGGAGGCCGGGACCTTCTGGTCGGTGCGCAGGGCCTCCCACAGTTGGCCGGCCTGCGGTTCGGCGACGACCACGCGGTTCGGGTCGACCTTGTCGTAGGCCACCGGCAGCATGATGGTCTCCATCGTCGCCGGGTCCACGGCCTTCATGCTCCGCGCGAAGTCGGACAGCGCGGTGAGGGACGCCAGATCGGAGTCGGTGGTCAGCGACTTGGTTCCCGCGTCGGCCAGCTTGTACAGCCGGGCCGGGTTGCCGAGGGCGTCCTGCTTCTTGATCTCCGACAGCATGGCGAGCATGAACTGCTGCTGGAGGCCGATGCGTCCGAGGTCGCTGCCGTCGCCGTAGCCGTAGCGGGTCCGGACGAACTTCAGCGAGTCGGTGCCGTTCAGCCGGTGCGTGCCCGCGTCGAGCTTGAGGCCGCCCTTGGCGCCGCTCATCGGCTGGTCGAGGGTGACGGTGACCCCGCCGAGGGCGTCGACCAGGCCCTTGAAGCCGGCGAAGTCCACCTCGACGAAGTGGTCCACGCGGACTCCGGACATCTGCTCCACGGTCTTCACGACGCAGGCGGGGCCACCGAGGGAGTAGACCGAGTTGAACATGACCCGCTTCGCGGCGGGCGCGGTGCCGCCGTCGTTGTCCTTGCACTCGGGCCGGCTGATCAGGGTGTCGCGGGGGATGCTCACCGCGGTGGCCCTGGAGCGGCCCTCGGGTATGTGCACCAGCATGGCGGTGTCGGAGCGGGCGCCGCTGACGTCGCCGTGGTCGAGGTCGCCGTTGGCCCCGGCCCGTGAATCGGACCCGAGGACCAGCACGTTCTGGGCGTTCTCGACGACCTTCTTCGGGCGGTTGTCGCCGATCGCCTGGTTCAGGTCGACGCTGGAGATGTTCGAGTTGAGGTGGCTGTAGGTCCACCAGCCGGCGCCGCCGACCGCGAGGACGAGCAGGGCCGCCACCGAGAGCACGATCCACAGGACGCGCCTGCCGCGTCGCGGCTTTCGCCGGGAGACAGGGGAGGAGGCCGGGGCCGGTGCCGAGGGCCGGTCAATCATGGAGGCGGAGCCCTTCTATTATAGATGGGGTGAATCATAGGACACGCTTTCGAGTGGCTGGTCCTTTTCGGTGAAAGGCCGTCGGAGGAACGACGGACAGCACTCGACGGAAGGGCGGATGGACGGCGTGATGCGAGGCAACAGCGCCGGTCGGACGGCTTTCTCCGCGCGCGGCGCGGCGTCCGGCGACGCGGGCCGACCGGCCCTTCCGCCGGTCCGACCCCCGGCCGGAACATGGCTGTTCACGGGCGGCGACGGCCGCCTGACGGCCTACGCCTGCGGGCCGGACGGACTGCTGCGCTGGACCGAGGCCGCCGCCCCTGCCTCCGGGTGGACGGGCCCGGAGAGGTTCGAGGTTCCCGGGTGGACCGGCTCCGCGGCCATGGCCCGAAGCCGTGAGGGATATGTCCACTTCGCCGCGCCGGTCACCGCCCGGGACGGTTCGGGCAGACCGGAGATCGCCGTCTCCACCCAGTTCCAGTCAGGCCGCGCCCTCACCGATTGGCGTGGCCTCGGTGTTCCCCACGTCCGCGGCGGCCCCACCGACGACGTGCCGACCGGCCCGCCCCGCGTCGCCGTCAACCAGCGCTCCGGCTCCGTGCACGTGCTGGTGTCCCTGCGCCACGGGGGCATCCTGCGGTGCAGCCGCAACGCCGAGGGCGTGTGGGGTGGTTGGAAGCAGTTGTCCCCGGACCCCTACGAGGGCGAGGTCACCCCGCTGATGCCCGTGGGCGGCCCGCTGGAACTGCTCGCCCTCGGCCCCGCCGGCGCCGACCGCTGGACGGGCGCCGGACAGGGCCGGTTCCGGCACGCCGACCGGGTGCCGTCCCCCGTGGTCCCCGGCACGACCGCGGTGTGCGAGACGGGCCCCCGCCGGGTGACGTACTTCTGGCGCTACCCGGGCGACGGCTCGCTGGTCGCCTGGCGCGCCGGCGAACAGGGGCTCCAGGGAACACTGGTGGGCCTCGGCGACGCCGGCGGCCGGGGCGCGCCGGGCGTGGTCCGCACGATGCTCGGCGGCTACGACTGCACGGTCCTCACGCACATCGGTGCGGACGGCGGCGTCGAACTCACCGCCTACGTCACCGAGAACGAGGCCTACGGCACCTGGCGGGCCTCCCTCGGCGGCCACGGCGCGCTGACCCCCCAGCCCGCCGTCGACGCGGCCGGGCGGATCGTGGTGGCCGCCTTCGACCGCGACGGCGCGCTCGTCCTCACGCGACAGGACCCGGCCCAGGGGCTGGTGTTCGGCCCCTGGGACACCGTCGGGTCCCCTCAGCCGCGACCCGGTACCGGGAAGCGCTGAGCGACCTCGACGCACAAGCCGCCCGTCTCGGTGTAGAACGGCGTCGCCACCAGCTCCGTCTCCGGGGCGTCGGGCGAGGCGGCGACGCGGACCGGCATCCGGGCCGTCGGGTCCACCTCGGCCGCCCGCTTCGGGCCGAGCCGCACCTCTCGGGACACTCCCTCGAAACTCACGGCGAGGTGGACCTCCCAGATGCCCGGCGGGAGCGGCCGGCCGATCGCGGTCTGCGCCAGGTTGATCCGGGCCGAGAAACGGCCCATCGCCCGCGCGTTGCCCTTGGCGTTGGTGAGGGTGTCGTCCCGCCGCGCGGTCACGGCGTACGTCTCCTGGGCGCCGGTGGTCCGCTCCCGCAGCACCACGCGGGTGGCCCGCTCCTTCGTCGACAACTGCTCGAAGAACCCGTACCCGTCGAGCAGCAGCATCGCCCCGTCCCAGCGGAGCTTCTGCAACTCGTGACTGACCGTCATGTCGTCGGTGATGTCGAAGAGTTCGTCCGGCAGGCCGACCTGCGGATCGCGGAAGAACGGCAGCCCGGTGTACACCCGGCCACCCTCCACGGTCTTGCGGACGCCCGGCCGGTTCTTGTCCGCCTCGAAGGCGGCCATCGACCGGGCCTCGGCGATCCTGCCCTGCGCCAGCAGCGCGAACCGCACCGCGAGCGTGCGCGGCAGCAGCGCGAGCGCCCCCGCACGGGCCTGGGTCCGCAGCACCTCGGCCGCCGCCCACAGGGCCTGCTCGGCCTCCGTGGGATCCGTGGCGGACAACAGCGCGGCCGCGGTCGCCTTGCCGAGCTCCACCTCCAGGTGGCGGGAGTGCAGGCGGTCCCGGCGCGGCCCCTCCGGCACCTGGGCGTCGACCAGCGCCAGCATCCGCGAGACCAGGGCCACCCGATCCGCGAGCCCCGCCGGGGAGGCGGGCGAGGCCCCCTTGACCACACAGGTCGCGTCGCCGACGACGGAGACGTTGTCCGCCCCGATGAACGCGGCGGCGGTGAAGGCCTGGTCGTCGCCGATCAGCATGTCGGTGGGGAAGGCCAGCCCGCGCCGCTGGAGCATGCTGGTGCGGAACAGCTTGTCCGGGGTCAGCGACCAGTAGACGCGGGAGGCGTCCACGTCCGTGTAGGGCTGGTTCTTGCGGAACATCGACGTCGCGACGGTGTGCCGGCCCGAGCTCTCCAACTTGCCGAGCACCACGTCGGCCTCGTTGGTGTCCGCCGCCGTGACCATCCGTTCCAACGCGTCGGGCGCCAGCCGGTCGCAGGCCTCCAGGAAGATCACGTACCGTCCGCGCACCTGACTCAGCGCCCAGTTGCGGGCCGCCGCCGGGCTCTGCCCGTGGGTGACCAGGCCCATGCGCAGGAAGGGGTACTGGTGCGCGGCCCTGGCCAGGACGGATCCGCTGTCGTCCGTGGACCCGTCGTCGACGGCGATGATCTCCAGCCGGTCCGTGCCGATCGACTGCCCGACGAGGGAGGCCAGACAGGCGTCGAGTTCGGCGGCCTGATCGCGGACCCGGACGGCGACCGTCACGTCGATGACGTTCACGACGGCTGTGTTCATGGTCGAGTGATCCTCTTCAGTTCTGCGGGGACCGCTGGGGCGCGGGCACGGGCCACGGCATCTCGCCGGTCAGTTCGGGCCACTGCCAGGGGCGGAAGGCGACGTCCGTCGTGTGTTCCGGGAACGCGCCCGGCGTGGCGGCGAGTTCGCCGACGAAGACGTTGACGTGCGAGGTCTGCTCGCCCGCCCCGGGGGTGCCCACCACGTACGCGAAGCGGTCGTACCCGACGAAGCCCGGGTCGGGCGTGTAGGTCACCCACCCGTCGTACGACAGCTGCGCGTCTCCGTGACCCGGCCGGGTCACGGAGACCGCCGCGGACCCCGCGGGCGCGCCCGACAGCACGTGCACCGCGCCGGGGGTGTTCGGCTCGGTCGCGATGCGCAGGCCGCGCGCGGCGGGCCGGCGCAACGGCAGGGCCTGAGTGTCGAGTCGGGCCGTACGGACCATCTTGCGTCCGGTCGCGTCCGGGACGCCCACCATGATCTGGGGACGGATCCGGGGGGCCTTGGCGTTCTCGGCGGCCCGCAGCTGCAGGACACCGGTACCGGTCTCACCCGCCTCCGCGCGCACCCGGAACCAGCGCTGCCGGGGGAAGTACTCCAGCCCCTGGAGGCCGACGATCTCGCCGGCGGCGGTCAGCGGGGCCGCCAGGAGGTACGCGCAGCCGCGCGAGCCCGTCCGGTCCACCGCGACCGAGAGGCCGAACTGGACGACCTCGCCGGGGGCCACGCCGAGTCGCGGGTCCGCCGAGGAGTACAGGCCCGCGTAGGCGGCGCCCTGGGAGGGATCCGAGCCGAGGGCCCGGCCCCGGCCGAGGAGGTGGTTCACGCGCCGGACTCCTTGTTCGCGGGGGCGCCGGCCGGGGCCCCCGGCATCTTCGACACACGGGTCTTGGTGCGGTGCCAGAAGGTCTCCTCGTCCAGCCAGCCCAGTTCCTCGTACGAGAAACGGGTCCGGTCGAGGTCACGGCCCCAGTGCGCGGGGATCACGCCCTGCTCCAGCATGCTGCGGGCGATGAAGCGCGCGCACTCGATCGCGCCCTCGGCCCGCAGGTGCACGTTGTCCCCGTCCAGCACGTGCTCCTGGAGGGGCTCGCCCGGCCGCAGGTAGGTGAAGACGGCCTTGGAGGCCTCCGGCCCGAGTTCCTCCCACCACTGGAGGCTCTGCTCGTACAGGTCGACGACCGGAACGTGCTCGTCCTCGGCCAACTGTCGCGCGGCGACCGGGTAGTCCCCGAGGAAGCGCGCGACGTTGCCGTGCCGGTCGATCCGCCGCCGCTCGTACGGCAGCAGGATCACCGGGTGCGCACCGCGCTCGCGGGTCCCGTGGACGTACGCCGTCATGTGCTCCAGGAAGGTGGAGAACGGCTCGGTGTGCAGCCCGGGGTCCGGCTTCCAGTCCGTCTGCCCGAACCCGAAGAGCAGGTAGTCACCCGGCCGCATGGTGTCCAGGATCCACTGGAGCCGGCCGCGCTCCCGGAAGCTCTTGGAGCTGGCGCGCGCCCGGGAGCAGTTCACCACCTCCACCGCCTCGTGGAGGAACAGCGGCAGCGCCTGGGTCCAGCCCGCCATCGGCAGGAAGCTGAAGGGCCGGTCGACCGCGTTCGAGCCGCCCGCCACGAAGATCCTCGGGCGGTGCTGCTCCTGGCCCGGTCCGGGTGCGTACGTCACGCCTAGACTCCCTCGTCCCCGGCCGTCTGGACCAGGACCGCCGCCAGCGCCGCCTCGAAGGCCGACCGCTGCGCCGCGTTGGTCGTCGGGTCCTGCCGGCGCACGTCGACGACGTGTCCGGTCATCGTGGACAGCAGGACGTCCAGCGAGGTCAGCGCCACCGCCTCGGAGCTCAGCAGGGAACCGGTCGGCTCCTCGCCGAAGGCCTTGACGCGCATCGGGGTGGCGGTGCGCTCCGGGTTCACGCAGTTCACCCGGATGTGGTCCTCGGCCCACTCGTCGGCCAGCGCCTGCGTCAGGTTGACCATGGCGGCCTTCGCCGACGAGTACAGGCTGTAGTTCGCGCGGCCCCGGGTGTAGCTGCTGGAGGTGAACAGCAGCAGCTGCCCCTCGGTCTTGCCGAGGTACTTGTGGGCGGCCCGCGCGATCTGCACGGGGGCCAGGTAGTTGACCTCCAGCGCCTGCCGGATCGTGTCGTCGTCCGTCTCGTCGAGGCGGCCGACCCGCAGCACGCCCGCGGTGTTCACCACGTGGTCGATCCGGCCGGTCTGCGCGTACGCCTCGGCCAGCGCCGCCTCGACGTGGTCGGGGTTCTCCACGTGGGTGCCGGTGGTGGAACGCCCCAGGGCGAAGACCCGGGCGCCGAAGCTCTCGGCGATCCGCGCGATGTCGGCGCCGATCCCGTACGAGCCGCCGAACACCACCATCGTCTTGCCGGACAGCTGCTCGCGGTAGGCGGCCTCGTCGGCGTGCGCGGGTGCGGCGTGCGAGGCGAGCTGGAACAGCTTGTCGGCGATGAACACGTCGACCGGCTGGGTGACCTTCATGTTGTACTCGTCGCCCGTGACCACGTGGACGGGTACGTCGGGCAGGTACTTGACGACCACGGAGCAGTCGTCGGTGGCCTGGAAGAACGGGTCGGCGGCCGCCCGCTCGTACGCGCTGCGGATCGTGGCCAGCCGGAAGCCCTGGGGGGTCTGGCCCCGGCGCAGCCGGGAGCGGTCCGGAACCTCGGTGATGAACTCGCCGTCGTCCCCGTGGGTGCGCGTCACGATCACGGTGTCGGACGACGGGATGGCCACGTCGACGGCCTGGTAGCGCTCCAGGGACTCGACGCACTCGCGGACCACGCGCTGCGAGAGCAGCGGGCGCACGGCGTCGTGGAAGAGCAGGTTGACGTTCTCGTCGGCCTCACGTCCCTGCGAGGCGGCGGCGATGGCGATGCGAGTGGTCTCGCTCCGCGTCGACCCGCCGGCCAGCACCCGGGAGACCTTGGTCAGGCCCGCGTTCTCGACGATCCGGCGGGCCTCCTCCACGTGGTCGGGCGTCATGAGGAGGAGGACCTCGTCCACGTCGGCCGCGGACTCGAAGATGTGCAGCGTGTGCTCCAGGATCGGCTTTCCGGCGATCTTGAGCAGTTGCTTCGGTATCTCGAGCCCGATGCGTTGGCCGGTCCCCCCTGCGAGAACAACGGCGATGGTACGGCGGGGGGTGGTACTGGACGGCACGGTCTCCTTCTTCCTCTGGGCTGGGGATGGGGCCACGGCCGTGCGGGTGTGATGCGGCCGTGTAAGGGTGCGCCGGCTAGGCGGGGAAGGGCGCCGGCTCCGGGTACTCGATCGGGAAGTCGGCGACTCCACGTCGGTAGAGGTCGTTCGCGGCGTCGTTGAAGCGAACGACCGACGGCGGGTACTCCGCGCCGAGGAGGTACTCCTTGAGCTGCTCCCGGTAGGGGGCCATGTGGTCCTCGGCCGGGTTGAGCATCGCCTCGATCGCCTCGGACAGGCCGTTGCAGTCGGCGTCGAGCAGGTACGAGGCGTACGCCGTGCGCTGCTCGTTGCGGAACTCCTGGTCCGGCAGACCGTCGAGGTTGAAGATCGCGTACGGCTTGAGGGTGGCGACGAAGTCGGACACCACGCTCGACATGTCGCCGATGAGCAGGTCGGAATGGTTGAAGCAGTCGTACAGCGCGGGGATCCGGCCGGTCACCACGTGGTGCGCGGCGTCGGGCATCGCGCTCCAGTACAGGGCCCCGGCCTGGTTGCGGGTGCGCCGGATGCGGGCGGTCCGCTCCTCTTCGGTGAGGTCGGGGAACGGGGAACGGACACCGCGCTCGGAGAGGTCGGCGATGCGCTGGTCGAGGCGGGCCAGCTTCCGGCTGGCGGCCTTGGAGTCGCTCACGTTGCGGCCGAAGCGCCGGGCGTTGTCCTCCTCCAGGAGGGCGATGACGCGTCGGTGCGCGGCGGCGGCCTGCGGCGAGCGGGAGCCGGTCAGCGGGTGCGGCTTGTAGATCACCCGGATGTCGAGCTCGTGGTCGAGCAGCGCCCGGATCAGCTTCTCGCCGGCCGGCAGCACCGAGGTGTAGCAGGCGTCGTCGGTCCAGCCCTCCCAGGTGGGGGCGTAGATGACGGTGGGCACGGGGTTGACGGCCCGGCCCGTCCAGCGGTGCAGGGGCATCAGCTGGGGGCGGCCGACCTCGACGATCTGGTTGTGCGTCACCGCGTGCTTGATGCGCTCGTAGCGGTCGCGACCGGCCCGGCCGGCCACCCAGATCTCGTCGAAGACCTTGCTGACGCGGTTGCTGCTGGCGAGCTTGTCGCTGTCGCCGTGGCCGATGAAGACGTGCTTGACCTCGGCGCGCTGGAGCATGTGCACGTTCTTGCCCGCGTTGCCGGGGTAGAGGGCGACGCGGAGTTCGTGCATCTCGATGCGCGCGAGGTTGTCCGCCTTGGGCACGCAGATGACGGGAACCGACGTGGCGTCCAGGTACCGCAGGGTGGCCCGCTCGCGCAGCACGATGAGGGGGCGCAGCTCCAGGGCCTCCAGGGCCTCCAGCCACATGTTCACCTGGTACATGAAGTCTTTGGAGATGGCGGCGAAGGTGAAGTAGAGCGCCACCTGGGGACGGTATTCGGCCAGCTGGTGGTTCAGCTCGTCGATGGCCTCGTCGGTGGTCGGCAGCTTGAGCGCGTTGCGCGCGTCGGGCAGCAGCACCAGCAGGGACAGGTAGGCGAGGAAGACCGTGGTGATCATCCCGTACGTGACCCAGCGCCAGTTGTCGGTCGCGATGGTGGCGAGGGCCCCGGCCACCAGGGGGATGTCCAGGTGCAGCGTCTTGCGGACGTGCTTGTCCACCAGGAACGGGTGCGGCATGCGGCGGATGCCCAGCGCGTCCAGGTCCAGCCCGCGGGTGGTGAACGGCAGTTCGTTGCGCTGCTTGCGGACGTGCTTGAGGAGGGCGCCGTACGCGAGTTGCAGGATGAACAGGAGGAGCAGACCGATGGTCGTCATCTGCGCCACGAACGACTCGATGTCGGCGATGGCCCCGCACAGGCCCAGCAGCAGGAACTGCCGGATCAGGAAGCGCATGGTCAGGCCGAAACGCGAGTCGCGCAGCCGCTCCAGGGTGGTCGACTCGGTGCTGTGCAGCATCAGGTCGGCCGCGTAGCTGAGGGCCGCGCAGTAAGCGAACATCGGCAGGGAGACGGTCGCGACCGCCGCCATCATCCCGAGGAAGCTGAGGATGAGCCCGGCGCTGATCAGAACGCCGGTGACGGCGTGCAGTCGTTTGGGGCCCATCGTGGAAGGCCTCCCCGTGGAGGTGTTGAGTTTCGGCGGAAGTGTCGCAGTAGTATAAGCAGCCGTATGGACGAGTTAAGAACGCGAGGTGACGCTCGGGCCAATGATTGGTGGCCCTTGTGGGTACACCTGTGGCCTTCGTCCCTCAAGGTCCGATTCTTCACCCCGTAAAGCGATACACCGTCAGCTCGCGCCGGTCCTCGGCCTTGATGGAAAAGCCCACGCACAATGCGGGACGGGAATCCGCGGAGCCGATCGCCATTCCCTCCGGTTCCCGGAAGGGAAGATCCGGCGCCACGGTCACCTTGTGCCGGCCCTGGGCCCGTCCCGTACGGATGTCGATCGCCGAGACGTGCGTGTTCCCGCCGGACTTCCGCGGATTGTTCCCGTCCTTGGCCGTGTACGGGCGGCCGGTGAGGATGTAGACGAAGTTCCCGTGCAGGGCGCAGCCCTGGAACCACTCCTCTTCCTTCACCTGGACACCGGCCCGCACGGAGTGCACGGGGTCGAAGCGCCCGGCGAGGAAGTCCGCCATCCGGTACACGGACAGCCGGTGTTCCCCGTCGATCTCATGGCTCACCAGCACGCGACCGCCGGCCAGGTCGAGGGCGGGGGAGACGTCGGCCGCGCCCGGGACCGGATCGTAGTGCGGCACCCGCCGGTCGGACCCGTCGACCACGCCACCGTCGTCGAACAGCACGCGGGCGACCTGGGTCCCGTAGCCGCTGTCCGCGTCGGGCCTGCTCTCCACCCATATGTAGGTGTGCTTCCCGACGGGCTCGACACCGAAGGAAATTCCGTGCCCGAAGCCGCGGAGATACATGTGCCCGAGGGATATCCCCGTACTGCTCATCCTGGTCAGACACATATCGCCGGCGGTCTTTCGGTCGCCGGAAGTCAACGGCTCAGACTCGTCGTCCAGGCGTATGTCGCTCTGAATGGTCTGAAGGGTGTAGACCAAACCGTTGGCATCGTCGAAGGCGAACGACTGCGGACCCGTCGTATTGAATAGCGGCGTCGGTGCCAGCAGTTCGGCGCCCGTCCGCATGTCGAAGTCGCCGGCCGTAGGCTGAGGGTCGGGTTCCTCCCGGGCGGGCTCGTCCGGTTCCGACGAGAGCGCCCACGTCAGGCCGCTCGCGGCCAACCCGGCGGCGACCGCGCCGCCGCCGAACATCAGGGTCCGGCGGCTGAAAAGTGTCGTGTCATCCGCCATGCAGACATTCTGCCGGCCCTCGTGCGGGCCGACGTCGCCGCCCCCGCGCAAGACCCCGCGCGACCCCGCCAACGGCGGAGTCGGCGGAAACGGCGGACGCCCGCCCCCTCTCGGGGGACGGGCGTCCGTCATGCGCGTCGGGGACGCGACGGTCAGACCGGGACGCTCGCCAGGCCCGGGGCGAGGAACCTCTTGCCGTTCACCCGCTCCGAGACGCCCTCACGGTCCAGGTACGGCGTCACGCCGCCCAGGTGGAAGGGCCAGCCGGCGCCGGTGATGAGGCAGAGGTCGATGTCCTGGGCCTCGGCCACGACACCCTCCTCCAGCATCAGGCCGATCTCCTGCGCCACCGCGTCCAGGACGCGGTCGCGGACCTGCTCCTCGGTCAGGACACTGTCGCCCTGGACCAGGAGCGCGGCGACCTCGGGGTCGAGCTCCGGCTTGAAGCCGTTCTCCGCGTGGTAGACGTAGAACCCGCGCTTGCCCGCCTCGACGACCCGCTTGAGGTTGGGGGAGACGGTGAAGCGCTCCGGGAAGGCGCGGTTCAGGGTCTCGGAGACGTGCAGCCCGATGGCCGGACCCACGAGCTCCAGCAGCACCAGCGGGGACATCGGCAGGCCGAGCGGCTCGATCGCCTTCTCGGCGGTGACCACCGGGGTGCCCTCGTCGATGACGTTCTGGATCTCGCCCATGAAGCGGGTCAGGATGCGGTTCACCACGAACGCCGGGGCGTCCTTGGTGAGGACCGCGGTCTTCTTCAGCTTCCGCGCGACACCGAAGGCCGTGGCCAGCGAGGCGTCGTCGGTCTGCTCACCACGGACGATCTCCAGCAGCGGGAGGATCGCGACGGGGTTGAAGAAGTGGAAGCCGACCACGCGCTCCGGGTGCCGGAGCTTCGAGGCCATCTCGGAGACCGACAGCGAGGAGGTGTTGGTGGCGAGGATCGCGTGCGCCGGGGCGACCGCCTCGACCTCCGCGAACACCTTCTGCTTGACGGACATCTCCTCGAACACGGCCTCGATGATGAAGTCCGCGTCCGCGAAGCCCTCGGCCTTGTCCAGGACACCGCTCACCAGGGCGGTCAGGCGGTTGGCCTTGTCCTGGTTGATGCGGCCCTTGCCGAGCAGCTTCTGGATCTCGGCGTGGACGTAGCCCACACCCTTGTCCACGCGCTCCTGGTCGATGTCGGTGAGGACCACCGGCACCTCAAGGCGGCGCAGGAAGAGCAGCGCCAGCTGCGAGGCCATCAGGCCCGCGCCGACGACGCCGACCTTGGTGACCGGACGGGCCAGGGACTTGTCCGGGGCGCCGGCCGGGCGCTTGGCGCGCTTCTGGACCAGGTTGAAGGCGTAGATGCCGGAGCGCAGTTCGCCGCCCATGATGAGGTCGGCCAGGGCCGCGTCCTCGGCGTCGAAGCCCTTCTGCAGGTCGCCGTCCTTGGCCGCCTCGATGATCTCCAGCGCGCGGTAGGCGGCCGGGGCCGCGCCGTGGACCTTGGAGTCCGCGATGGCACGGCCGCGGGCGATCGCCGCGTCCCAGCCCTCGGCGCGGTCCACGTCGGCCCGTACGACCTCGGTGGCGCCGTTCAGGACGTTGGCCGTCCAGATCAGTGACTGCTCCAGGAAGTCGGCACCCTCGAACAGGGCGTCGGCGATGCCCAGTTCGAAGACCTGCTTGCCCTTGAGCTGGCGGTTCTGGTTCAGCGAGTTCTCGATGATCACCGAGACCGCGCGGTCCGCGCCGATCAGGTTCGGCAGCAGGGCGCAGCCGCCCCAGCCCGGTACCAGGCCGAGGAAGACCTCGGGCAGCGAGAAGGCGGGGATGGCCTTGGAGACGGTGCGGTAGGTGCAGTGCAGACCGACCTCGACACCGCCGCCCATCGCCGCGCCGTTGTAGTACGCGAAGGACGGGACGGCCAGCGCCGACAGGCGCTTGAACACGTCGTGGCCGCCCTTGCCGATGGCGAGCGCCTCGTCGTGCTTCTTCAGCAGCTCGACACCCTTGAGGTCGGCGCCGACCGCGAAGATGAACGGCTTGCCGGTGATGCCCGCGCCGACGATGGAGCCCGCGAGGGCCTCCTGCTCGACCTGGTCGATCGCCGCGTTCAGGTTGGCGAGGGACTGGGGGCCGAAGGTGGTCGGCTTGGTGTGGTCGAAGCCGTTGTCCAGCGTGATGAGCGCGAAGCGCCCGGCGCCGAACGGCAGGTCCAGGTGGCGGACGTGCGCGGACGTGACGACCTCGTCCGGGAACAGCTCGGCCGCGCCCTTCAGGAGCTCAGCGGTGGTGCTCACTTGGAGTCTCCCTCGGCGTTGAAGTTCGGGTTCTCCCAGATGACCGTGGCGCCCATGCCGAAGCCGACGCACATGGTGGTCAGGCCGTAGCGGACGTGCGGCTGCTCCTCGAACTGGCGGGCCAGCTGCGTCATCAGACGGACGCCGGAGGAGGCGAGCGGGTGACCGAAGGCGATGGCGCCGCCGTACTGGTTCACACGGTAGTCGTCGTCGGCGATGCCGTAGTGCTCCAGGAACGCGAGGACCTGGACCGCGAACGCCTCGTTGACCTCGAAGAGACCGATGTCATCGATCGTCAGGCCGGCCTGCGCCAGGGCCTTCTCGGTGGCCGGGATCGGGCCGTAGCCCATGACCTCCGGCTCGACACCCGCGAAGGAGTACGCGACCAGGCGCATCTTGACCGGGAGGTTGTTCTCCCGGGCGAAGTCCTCGGACGCGATGATCGCGGCGGTGGCACCGTCGTTGAGACCGGCGGCGTTGCCCGCGGTGACCCGGCCGTGGGTACGGAACGGGGTCTTCAGGCCGGCCAGGTTCTCCAGCGTGGTGCCCGGACGCATCGGCTCGTCGGTGGTGACCAGGCCCCAGCCCGTCTCGCCGGCGGCCTCGTTGGTGTTGCGCACCGAGATCGGGACCAGGTCCTGCTGGATCTTGCCGTCGGCGTACGCCTTGGCGGCCTTCTCCTGCGAGCGCACGGCGTACTCGTCGGCGCGGAGCTTGGTGATCGTCGGGTACCGGTCGTGCAGGTTCTCGGCGGTCATGCCCATGAACAGGGCGGACTCGTCGACCAGCTTCTCGGAGACGAAGCGCGGGTTCGGGTCGACGCCCTCGCCCATGGGGTGGCGACCCATGTGCTCGACACCGCCGGCGAGGGCGACGTCGTACGCGCCGAAGGCCACGCCGCCCGCGACGGCGGTCACGGCGGTCAGCGCGCCGGCGCACATGCGGTCGATGGAGTAGCCGGGCACGGACTGCGGGAGGCCCGCCAGGATGCCGGCGGTGCGACCCAGGGTCAGACCCTGGTCACCGATCTGCGTGGTCGCGGCGATGGCGACCTCGTCGATCTTCGCGGGGTCCAGGTCCGGGTTGCGGCGCAGCAGCTCCCGGATCGCCTTGACGACGAGATCGTCGGCGCGGGTCCCGTTGTAGATGCCCTTCGGGCCCGCCTTGCCGAACGGGGTGCGGACGCCGTCGACGAAGACGACGTCCCTGACGGTACGAGGCACGTTGGCTCTCCTCCAGGTGCGGGTGTGCACTGCTGCGCGGGGGCGCGGTCGGCGTTGTTTGCTGAGCGCCCGCTCACCTGCCCCATGCTACTTGCGGGTAACCAATGTGCACACCCTCTCCGGGAGGAGCGGCGAAGGTCACACTCCCGCCATCGGCCGGCACCGGTGGCCGTCGACGAAGGAAGCCCCCCGGCCGCGGCCGGGGGGCTTCCTTCGTCGACGAGGAGGTCAGTCGGTGGTGGCGAGCGCCTCGACCAGCGCCGGGGTCACCTGCTCGACCTGCCAGGGGCGGGCGCCGTGGGCCGCCAGGGCCTCGGACACCGTGTCGGCCTCCAGGCGCTGCGGCGGCTCCCAGCACAGCCTGCGGACCGTGTCGGGGGTGATCAGGTTCTCCTGGGGCAGGTTCAGCCCCTCGGCCAGCGCCGTGACGGCGGCCCGGGCCGCCGAGAGCCTGGCGGCGGCGGCCGGGTCCTTGTCGGCCCAGGAACGCGGCGGCGGCGGACCCGCCAGGGTGGCGCCCGGCTGCGGCAGTTCGTTCTCGGGCAGCGCCTTGGCCCGGTCCACGGCGGCCATCCACTGCTCCAACTGGCGTCGGCCCATCCGCTGCCCGTAGCCGGGAAGGGCGGAAAGCGCGCTCGCGTTGAGCGGCATGGCCAGCGCGGCCTCGACGATCGCCGCGTCCCCCAGCACCTTGCCGGGAGACACGTCACGCCGCTGCGCGATCCGGTCGCGGGACTCCCACAGCTCGCGCACGACGGCCATCTGCCGGCGTCGGCGCACCTTGTGCATGCCGGAGGTACGGCGCCACGGGTCCTTGCGCGGGGGCGCGGGCGGAGCGGAGGCGATGGCGTCGAACTCCTGGTGGGCCCAGTCCAGCTTGCCCTGCCGGTCCAGTTCCTTCTCCAGGGCGTCCCGCAGGTCCACCAGCAGTTCCACGTCCAGCGCGGCGTAGCGCAGCCACGGCTCCGGGAGGGGGCGGGTGGACCAGTCGACGGCGGAGTGGCCCTTCTCCAGCGTGTAGCCGAGCACGCTCTCGACCATCGCGCCGAGCCCGACCCGCGGGAAGCCCGCCAGGCGGCCCGCCAGTTCGGTGTCGAACAAAGAGGTGGGGGCCATGCCTATTTCGCGCAGGCACGGCAGGTCCTGGGTGGCGGCGTGCAGGATCCACTCGGTCCCGGACAGCGCCTCGCCCAGGCTGGAGAGGTCGGGGCAGCCGACCGGGTCGATCAGCGCCGATCCCGCGCCTTCGCGGCGCAACTGCACCAGGTAGGCGCGCTGCCCGTAGCGGTAGCCGGAGGCGCGCTCGGCGTCGACGGCGACGGGGCCGGTGCCCGCGGCGAAGGCCGCGACCACCTCGGCGAGGGACTCCGCGTCGTCGACCACCGGGGGGATGCCCTCGCGGGGCTCCAGCAAGGGAACGGGCAACCCATCGGACGAAACCTCTTCGTCCGGGGGGCCGCCCCCGGTGGTGGTGCGCAGGTGTGCTGCGGTCTCTTGGGCGTCGGTCACCGGTCAAGGGTATCCGTGGATGTGGCGCGCCCGTCGCCGGAACGTTCCGGCGACGGGCGCGAGGGTGAGACCGGGTGGCGCGGGGGCGAAGTCGGGGTGCGACGGGAGGCGGGTGACGGGGTGGGCTCGGACGTGTCCCGGGGGTCCCCCCGGGACGTCCCCCGGGAGCCACCGGGCGGGGTCAGTGGATGATTCCGGTCCGCAGGGCGACGGCGACCATCCCGGCCCGGTCGCCGGTGCCCAGCTTGCGGGCGATCCGGGCGAGGTGGGACTTCACGGTCAGTGCGGACAGGCCCATCGAGACGCCGATGGCCTTGTTGGACTGGCCCTCCGCGACGAGGCGCAGGACCTCGACCTCGCGGCCGGAGAGCTCTCGGTAGCCGCCCGGGTGGCTCGGGGCACCCGGGGGGCGGCGGTGCATGCGGGCGGCGGCGGCACCGATGGGGGCGGCGCCGGGCCGGGTGGGGAGCCCGATGTTGGTCCGGGTGCCGGTGACGACGTAGCCCTTCACTCCGCCCGCGAGGGCGTTGCGGACGGCGCCGATGTCATCGGCGGCGGACAGGGCCAGGCCGTTCGGCCAGCCGGCGGCACGGGTCTCGGAGAGCAGGGTGAGACCGGAGCCGTCGGGCAGGTGTACGTCGGCCACGCAGATGTCGCGCGGGCTGCCGACGCGGGGGCGGGCCTCCGCGATGGACGAAGCCTCGATCACATCACGTACTCCGAGGGCCCACAGATGGCGGGTCACGGTGGAACGGACGCGCGGGTCGGCCACGACGACCATGGCCGTCGGCTTGTTCGGGCGGTAGGCGACCAGGCTTGCGGGCTGCTCGAGAAGAACGGACACCTAGGCCTCCTGGGGGAGTGGCGGAACGTCTCGGCCGGGGGAAGGAAGCCGGTGCGCTCCGTGCTGATGGTCATTGACTCCTTCGGCACGTCACCCGCCCGGCTTTAGGGAATGATCACGATTTGGTGAGTAACAATTCGGGCAATTCGGACGCACGATCGATCAATGGATGATCAGAAGCCCGCAACGAATGCACGTTCTGGCACTCCGATGCGGGCTCGATCGGTCGACCCGACCCGGGGCGTCGCCCCGGGGGAGCCCCGGACGGGGCCTTCGGTGCGGCCGGCCGGCCCCTCGCCTACGGGTGGTGCGGACCGCGCCGCTGTGGCAGGGACACCACACCGGTGACGGTGTCCGTGGGGCCGACCGGCGGCAGCCCCGCGATTTGACACAGCAGCTCGCACCAGGCCGACAGATGGGCCGAGGTGTCCGGCACCCCGCCCACCCCCTCGCGCGGCGTCCACGAGGCCCTGATCTCGATCTGGGTGGCCGGTCGCCGCTCCGAGAGCCCGCCGAAATAGTGCGAGCTCGCCATGGTCACCGTCCCGCTGGGCTCGCCGTACGTCAGCCCGCGCGCCTCCAGCGCCCCCGTCAGCCAGGACCAGCACACCTCGGGGAGAAGCGGGTCCGCGGCCATCTCCGGCTCCAGTTCCGCCCGTACCAGCGTCACCAGGCGGAAGGTGCCCTGCCAGGCGTCGTGCCCGGACGGATCGTGCAACAGGATCAGCCGGCCGTCGGCCAGGTCGTCCTCGCCGTCGACGACCGCCGCCTCCAGCGCGTAGGCGTACGGGGCCAGTCTCTGCGGCGGCTTGGTGGGGTCGATCTCGATCCCCTGCCGCAACCGCGCCTTCTTCAAGCCGTCGACCGCCCGCCGGAACGGGAGCGGGACGGAGCTCTCCTTCGCGCTGTCCACACCGTCAGCGCCATCTGAAAATCGTCCCTGAGCCGCAGCCATGCGGGGAAGACTAGGCGGAACGAGCGGCCGGACGGCGCAGGGACACCCGCGCCGGGTCGGGCACTTCTTCGTACGTGCGAAGATTTGGGTCGTGAGTGCCAACGACCGCCCCAAGGGCCAGCCGAGTCAGACGTACGATTCCGCCTTCCTGAAGGCGTGCCGGCGGGAGCCGGTTCCGCACACCCCGGTGTGGTTCATGAGGCAGGCGGGGCGCTCCCTCCCGGAGTACCGGAAGCTGCGCGAGGGCACGCAGATGCTGGAGTCCTGCATGCGGCCCGACCTGGTCACCGAGATCACCATGCAGCCCGTGCGGCGGCACGGCGTGGACGCGGCGATCTTCTTCTCCGACATCGTGGTCCCCCTCAAGGCGATCGGCGTCGACCTCGACATCAAGCCGGGCATCGGCCCCGTCGTCGCCCAGCCGATCCGCCGCCGCGAGGACCTCGCACAACTGCGCGACCTCACTCCGGAGGACGTCTCGTACGTCACCGAGGCGATCGGCATGCTCACGGGTGAATTGGGCTCCACGCCGTTGATCGGCTTCGCCGGCGCGCCTTTCACCCTCGCGAGCTACCTCGTCGAGGGCGGCCCCTCGAAGAACCACGAGCACACCAAGGCCCTCATGTACGGGGACCCGCAGCTCTGGGCCGACCTGCTGGACCGCCTCGCCGAGATCACCTCCGCCTTCCTCAAGGTCCAGATCGAGGCCGGCGCCTCGGCGATCCAGCTCTTCGACTCCTGGGTCGGCGCGCTCGCCCCCGCGGACTACCGCCGCTCGGTGATGCCGGCGTCGGCGAAGGTCCTGGAGTCCGTGGCCTCGTACGGCGTCCCGCGCATCCACTTCGGCGTGGGCACCGGCGAGCTGCTCGGCCTGATGGGCGAGGCCGGCGCGGACGTCATGGGCGTCGACTACCGGGTCCCGCTGGACGAGGCCGTGCGCCGCGTCGGCCCCGGCAAGGCGCTCCAGGGCAACCTGGACCCGGCGGTCCTCTTCTCCACCACGGAGGCCGTGGAGGCCAAGACCCGCGAGGTCCTGGACGCCGCCGCCGGCCTGGAGGGCCACATCTTCAACCTCGGGCACGGCGTCCTGCCGACCACCGACCCCGACGCCCTGACCCGCCTGGTGGAGCACGTCCACACCAGCAGCAGGCGCTGACGCGGGGCCCTTCCCCGGGCCGCGTCCGTTCGTGACCAGCGGAGCCCCACCCGTCGACGACGGGTGGGGCTCCGCTGCGTCGGGGGTCAGACGCCGGCCGAGCGGACCGCGGCGACCGCCTTGCGGGCCGCCACCAGGATCGGGTCCCAGACCGGGGAGAAGGGCGGGGCGTAGCCCAGGTCCAGGGAGACGACCTGGTCCACCGTCATGCCGGCCGTGAGGGCGACGGCCGCGATGTCGACGCGCTTCGCGGCGCCGGCCCCGCCCACGATCTGGACGCCCAGCAGCCGGCCCGTGCGGCGTTCCGCCAGCATCTTCACCGTCATCTCGGTCGCGCCCGGGTAGTAGCCCGCCGTGTTCGTCGAGCGGATCGTCGCCGTCACGAAGCGCAGGCCCGCCTCCCGCGCGTCGCGTTCGCGCAGTCCCGTGCGGGCGATCTCCAGGTCGCACACCTTGCTCACGGCCGTGCCGACCACGCCCGGGAAGGTCGCGTAGCCGCCCCCCACGTTCGAGCCGATGACCTGGCCGTGCTTGTTGGCGTGCGTGCCCAGGGGGATGTGCCGCGGGCGGCCCGCCACCAGGTCCAGGACCTCCACGCAGTCGCCGCCCGCCCAGATGTCCTCGTGGCCCCGGACCCGCATCGAGAGGTCCGTCAGCAGTCCGCCCGAGTCGCCCAGGGGGAGGCCCGCCGCGCGGGCCAGGGCCGTCCGGGGTTCCACCCCCATGCCCAGCACCACCACGTCGGCCGGGTACTCGTCCCCCGCCGCCGTGGCCACCGCGCACGCGCGGCCCTCCTCGTCCGTGAGGATCCTCGTCACTTCGGCGCGGGACACCGTACGGATGCCCATGCCGTTCATCGCGGTGTGCACGAGGCCGCCCATGTCCGGGTCCAGGGTGGCCATCGGCTGCTCGCCCCGGTGCAGGACGGTGACCTCGAAGCCCCGACCGACCAGCGCCTCCGCCATCTCCACGCCGATGTAGCCCGCGCCGACCACGACCGCCCGGCGGCCCCGCGTACGCTCCAGGCCGTCCATCAGACGCTGCCCGTCGTCCAGGGACTGGACCCCGTGGACCCCCTGCGCGCCGATGCCGGGCAGCCGGGGGCGGATCGGGCGGGCGCCCGTCGCCAGGACGAGCTTGTCGTACGCCGTCCACGACTCCGCGCCCGAATCCAGGTCCCGGGCGCGGACGCGCCGGCCCGCGAGGTCCAATTCCACGACCTCGGTCCGGGTGCGCAGGTCGATGTCCCGGGCGCGGTGCTCCTCGGGCGTGCGGGCGATCAACTCGTCCCGGTCGGAGACCTGCCCGCCGACCCAGTACGGGATCCCGCACGCGGAGTACGAGGTGAAGTGCCCCCGCTCGAAAGCGGTGATCTCCAGCTCCGCCGGGCCCTTCAGCCGCCGGGCCTGTGACGCGGCGGACATGCCCGCCGCGTCACCGCCGATCACCACCAGTCGTTCCGCCGCCATCGTCCGCACCGTCCTCCACCGCCGCCGTCAGGTGGGGGACACGCTACGGGCCCTCGCCCGAAAGGGTGTTCCCTCAACGGTCGGAGTCGGCCCCGACCTCGGAGTCGGCCGCCTCGGGGGAGTCCGCGGCCCGCGACTGCTGCGCCGGCACGGTCACCCACTTCCGGGTCAGGCCCGTCTTCGGAGTCGCCGGGCGGAACCTGCGGTACACCCGGACGCCCACCGCCACCAGCGCGGCCGCCAAGGCGAACGGCAGGACGGCGCCCACCGCCAGGGCCAGGTACCGCACCAGGGTCGTGAAGACGTCCCAGCCGCCGTGCAGGGCGTCCATGAACGCCGGTTCGTCCTTCTCCTTCTTCTCCGGGGCCGCCCGCTTCGGGGCCGGCTCCGAGACCTCCAGGGTGATCGTGCCGAGCGCGGTCTGGTCCTTCAGCGCGGACTGCTGGGCCAGCAGCGACTCCAGGTCGGACTGACGCCGGCTCAACTCGCTCTCCAGCATGACCACGTCGGAGAGCGCCGAGGCCTTGTCCATCATCTCCCGCACCCGCGCCACGCTGGCCTGCTGCGACCGGACCCGGCTGTCGACGTCCGCGACCTTCTCCGTCACGTCCTGCGCCTCGACCTTCCGGTTCAGCAGCTTCCCGCCGCCCTCCAGCGCGCCCAGGACGGAGTCGAAGCGCTCGCCCGGCACCCGCAGGGTCACCGACGAGGTCATGCGGCCGTCGTCGTCGCGCCGCGTGGACTCGTTGCCGACGTACCCGCCCGCGTTCTCGGCCGCCGTGCGGGCCGCGGAGAGCGCCTTCTGCGCGTTCGTCGTCTCGATCGCGAGGGTCGCCGTACGGATGATGTGCGGGCGGACCGTCACCGGCTTCTGACCCGCGTCCGCCCCCGCCGAGGGAGCCGCCGCCCCGGGCTTGCCCTGGGCCGCGCCCTGCTGGGGGGCGGCCTCGCGCGGTCCGGCCGCGGCCTTGTCGGCGGACGCCGACCGGCCCTCGTCGCCGGAGGAGGCCGAGCAGCCGGTGAGCGCGAGGGCCCCGGCCAGGGAGAGCGCGGCCAACGTCGCCGCCGTGCGGTGTGCGTGGGTGGTCCCGCGTGTGGTGCCCATCAGTGATACCCCCGAGGTTCGGCCGTCGTTGCCCGTTCGACGTTCAGGGTCCGGCCGCGGGTTTCGTTTCCGCGGTCCCGAGGTGATCCCGATGCGGTCACGGTCCGGCCTCGTTGATCGATCTGAGACGATGTGTCCATGCACGAAGCGGACACGCGTACGGATCGACCGGCCCCCGCCGGTCACGTCGTCGTCATCGGCGGCGGTATCGCGGGCCTCGCGGCGGCCCACCGACTCCTCGCCGACGGGCTCCGCGTCACCCTCCTGGAGGCCGGCCCGCGCCTCGGCGGCAAACTGCGCGCCGGTGAACTCGCCGGCCTGCCCGTCGACCTCGGCGCCGAATCGGTGCTCGCCCGCCGCCCCGAGGCGGTCGCCCTCGCCCAGGCCGTCGGGCTCGGGGAGGCCCTCCGGTCACCCGCCACCGCCACCGCCCACCTGTGGACCCGGGGCGCGCTGCGCCCCATGCCGCGCGGCCACGTCATGGGCGTGCCCGGCGACGTGGGCCCGCTCGCCGCCTCCGGCGTGCTCTCCGCCGAGGGCCTGGCCCGGATCGAGGCCGAACACGCCCTGCCGCCCGCCGAGATCGGCGAGGACGTGGCCGTCGGCGAGTACGTCGCCGCACGGCTGGGCCGCGAGGTCGTCGACCGCCTGGTGGAACCGCTGCTCGGCGGCGTCTACGCGGGCGACGCCTACCGCATCTCGATGCGCGCCGCCGTTCCCCAGCTCTTCGAGGCGGCCCGCGCCCACGCGCTGCTCGGCGACGGGGTGCGGGAGATCCAGCGCCGGGCCGCGGCCCAACCCGGCCCGGCCGGGCCGGTCTTCGCCGGCATCGCCGGCGGCATCGGACGACTCCCGCTCGCCGTGGCCGACGCGTGCCGCGCCGCCGGGGCGCGGATCTCGACCGACACCCCCGTGCGCGAGATCGTCCGTACGCCCGGAGGCTGGCGGGTGATCGCCGGATCCGAGGTCATCGAGGCCGACGGAGTGGTCCTGGCCGTCCCGGCCGGGGCCGCCGCCCGGCTGCTCGACGACCTCGCGCCCACCGCGGCCGCCCCGCTGCGCGACGTCGAGTACGCCTCCATGGCCCTGGTCACCATGGCCTTCCGGCGGTCCGACCTGCCCGCCGCGATCGCCGACGGCGGCGCCAGCGGTTTCCTCGTACCGCCCGTGGACGGCCGGACCATCAAGGCCTCCACCTTCTCCTCCAACAAGTGGGCGTGGGCCGGGGCCGACCCCGACCTGTTCCTGCTGCGGACCTCCGTCGGCCGGCACGGCGACGAGGGCGACCTGGCGCGCGACGACGCCGACCTGGTCGAGATCTCGCTGGGGGACCTCGGCGCCGCCGTGGGCCTCGCGGCCCGGCCCGTCGCCTCCACCGTCACCCGCTGGAACGCGGGGCTGCCGCAGTACCCGGTGGGCCACCTCGACCGGGTCGCCCGGATCCGGGCCGCCGTCGGCGCCCTGCCGGGCCTCGCGGTGTGCGGAGCGCTGTACGACGGGGTCGGCATCCCGGCCTGTGTCGCGAGCGCCGGCAAGGCCGCGGACACGGTGCTCGCGGGACTTCGAACGCGTTCGGGACCCCTGGCCACGACCACTGATCAGCACACGGGACAATAGGCACATGACTGCACCAGAGAAGATTCGCAACGCGGGGAAGAAGGCGAAGGACCTGAACGAGGTCATTCGCTACACCCTGTGGTCCGTCTTCAAGCTGAAGGACGTCCTGCCCGAGAACCGCGCCGGTTTCGCCGACGAGGTCCAGGAGCTGTTCGACCAGCTGGCCGCCAAGGACATCACCGTCCGCGGCACCTATGACGTCTCCGGCCTGCGCGCCGACGCGGACGTCATGATCTGGTGGCACGCGGAGACCTCCGACGAGCTGCAGACCGCGTACAACCTGTTCCGCCGCACCCGGCTGGGCCGCGCCCTGGAGCCGGTCTGGTCGAACATGGCCCTGCACCGCCCGGCCGAGTTCAACAAGTCGCACATCCCGGCCTTCCTGGCCGACGAGAACCCGCGCGACTACGTCAGCGTGTACCCGTTCGTGCGCTCGTACGACTGGTACCTGCTGCCCGACGAGGACCGTCGCCGCATGCTCAAGGACCACGGCATGATGGCGCGCGGCTATCCCGACGTGCGTGCCAACACCGTCGCGTCCTTCTCCCTGGGCGACTACGAGTGGATGCTGGCCTTCGAGGCCGACGAGCTGTACCGCATCGTCGACCTCATGCGTCACCTGCGTGCCTCCGAGGCCCGCATGCACGTCCGTGAAGAAGTCCCCTTCTACACCGGACGCCGCAAGTCCGTCGCCGATCTGGTGGCCGGGCTCGCCTGAGACCTCCCCTGGGGGGAAGGAACCGGAGGGACGCACCCCTGACACAGGGGCGGGCCTCCGGTGGATCGGGAGGCCCTGCCCCCGAAACGACGCAGCCGGAGATCCGCCCGGAAGTTCAGACGACAGGCGGCAGCAGGGCCCTGGGAGCATTCCCCGGGGCACGTGTCGCCCGGTCGTCCAGCGACACCGGTGCGGGCTCCGGATGCGGCGCGCACGTCAGACGCCGCCCACCGGTGTCACCCCTCAGCAAGTACCGCGCCACATGGGCGTCGACGCAGTCGTTGCGACCGCCGACCACCCCGTGGGCGCCCGCGCCCCGCTCCGTGACCAGGGCGGCCCGCGCGCCGAGCCGCCGTTGCAGCTCCAGGGCCCCCGCATGCGGCGTGGCCCCGTCCCGCTCCGCGGCCACGATCAGGGTCCGCGGCAGCCGGGAGCCCGGCCGCTCGCCCACCGCCACCGGCCGCTGCCGCTCCCGTACCGGCCAGCTCGCGCACGGCAGGTTCAGGAACGCGTTCGCCCAGGTCTCGAAGGGCGCCCGGCGCGCCAGCTCCGTGTTGTCCCGGTCCCAGGTCGCCCAATCGGCGGGCCAGGAGGCGTCGTTGCACAACACCGCCGTGTACACGGCCGTCGCGTTCTCCGCCCCGGCCACCGCGGCCGGGTCGGCATCCGGTCCGGCCTGGTCCACGAGCGGGCCGGGATCGCCGCGCAGGAAGGCCGCCAGGGCCGCCGCCCGGTCCGGCCAGACGTCGTCGTAGTACGCGGCCCGCAGGAAGGCGGACTGCAGCTCGCCGGTCCCGACCACCCCGCCGGCGGGTACCCGGGCCACCGCGCCCCGTACCCGCTCCCAACTCGCCCGCACGGCCTCGGGGGTGGCGCCCAGCCGGTAGGTGGCGTGGTGGCGGGCCACCCAGGCGCGGAAGTCGTACCAGCGCCGCTCGAAGCCGAGGGCCTGGTCGAGGTTGTTGCGGTACCAGACGCGGCGCGGGTCCGGGTCGACCGCCGAGTCGAAGACCATCCGCCGGACGTGCCCGGGGTACAGGGTGGCGTAGACCGCCCCCAGGTAGGTGCCGTACGAGGCGCCCAGGAAGGTCAGCTTCCGGTCGCCGAGCGCGGCACGGAGCACGTGCAGGTCCCGGACGTTGTTCAGCGTCGTGTAGTACGGCAGGGCCTCGCCGGAGCGTTCCGCGCAGCCCCGGGCGTAGGACCGCGCGGCGGCGCGGCGCTCCGCCTTGTACGCCGCCGAAGGGTCGGCCGGGACCTGGGTGGGAGCCTTCGGCCGCTGCCCGGGGGCCCGACAGGACAGCGGGGCGGACCGGCCGACGCCGCGCGGGGCGTAGCCGACCAGGTCGTAGGCGGCGGCGAGGCCCCTCCAGGCGGGCAGCGCGGCGACGAGCGGGAAGAACATCCCGGAGCCGCCGGGGCCGCCGGGGTTGTGGACCAGCGAGCCCTGCCGGGCCGTCTTTCCCCGGCCGGTGGCGGCGGCCCGGCTGACGGTGAGGGAGATCTGCGGACCGTCGGGGCGGGCGTAGTCGAGCGGCACCCGCAGGGCGGCGCAGCGGACCGGCGCGGGCAGCTCCTCGACGTCGGGGCAGGCGCGGAAGACGAGGGGACTCCGGGCGGCGCGCCCGGCGACGAGCGCGGCGCCCGCCTCGGCGGCCCGATCCGCACCGACCGGCGGCGCCGACCCGGCGGCGAGGGCCGGCGCGGGGGCGGCCAGGGCGAGGGAGAGCGCCATCGCGGCGGCGACCCCGTGGCGTGCGCGCGTCGTCCGCATGGCGGCCCCTTCATCTCGTCGGCTGGTCCGATCAGATGCCGCCGCGAGCCCCCTGTAAAGGATCACCCGCCGATGTCGGGCTCCCGTACCCCCGTTGCCGCGCCCCGTGCCCCCGCTTGCCGTAGGGGGCGCTGCCGATCAGGTCGTCAGGAGCTGCTGGAGCAACTGGACCCGGACGAGCTGCTGCAACTGGAACTCGACGAGGAACAGCTCGAACCCGACGACGAGCAGCTCGAACCTCCCCCGCTCCCGCCGCAGCCGGACCCGGAGGATCCGCAACCCGACCCGCCGCCGGAACAACTCGCGCCGCCACCACCGCAGCCCGACCCGGACCCGGAGGATCCGCAGCCCGAGGTGCCGGTGGCGCTGCCCGCGCACCACACGAGGACGGGCAGCATGTCGTCCCCCGACCCGGACGAGGCGTGCGACCGGTGCGGGCCCGTCCTGGCCCGGGACTGGGCGGCGGCCAGCCGGGTGCTGCGCGCCGCGGGCACCAGCTGTTGGCGCAGGAACGGGTCGCGCAGGCCCCGCAGCCCGAACAGGGCGGTCTGGACGTGCGGGGTGTGGTCGTTGAGGTAGTGGGCCCGGAACTCGCCCAGCGCGGCCCGCCCTGAGGGCGTGACCCGCCGTCCGGCCCGCCGGGCCGCCACGCTGCCGAGCACGATCCCGCCCAGCAGGGCCGGGAACACCAGCACGATGAACGGCACCCGGGGGCCGGTCGACATGGCCAACGAGACGATGGTGAGGGGCAGCGACAGCACCAGCAGCAGGCCGCACGCGGCGGCCTGAAGGATGCCCCAGAGCCGCCAGGGGCGTCCCGTACCGGGAGGGGAGAGCAGCCCCCGGTGGGCCAGGGCGTCGCCGATCTCCTGTACGGAGGGGTCCGACATGGCCGCGTACCGCACCTGGTACAGCCAGCCGGAGGGCGCCAGCCGGAGCGCCAGCAGGACCGCGCGTTCGGCGGCGTCGTGGGCGCGGGCGCCGGGCCGGGCCTGGGCGATGCCCGGGCCGCCGACCATCAGACGGCCGTCGCCGAACAGCGACACGAGGGCGCTGTCCACGACCGCGCCGGGCCCGCCCGCGATGAACGCGGCCTCCGACAGGTCGTGCAGCCGGTCGGACGGGGCGGCCGGGGGCCGCGAGGCCCGCAGCCCCCGCAGGAGCAGGACGGTGGAGACGATGACGCCGATCCAGACGGCGACGGCGAGGATGTTCACGCTGCTCTCCCCACCAGGTTCCGCGCCCAGCGCACGATGCGGCGCGGCGGCCGCGGCCCGGCCCGGTCCCGCCACCAGAGGGTCAGCCTTCGGCGGGCGGACGGGTCCGCCGGAAGGTCCTGGATCAGCAGGTGTTCGGCGAAGTCCAGGGCGTCCCGGCGGTACCCGTCCGTCATGGGGCGGTGGCGCGCGTACCCCAGGAAGGCGGTGCGGTACGCCTCCTCCCCGCCCAGGATCGCGGGCAGTTCGGGCGCCACCTTCGCGACGACCGACGCCCGCTTGGCGCCCAGCGCCCGCGCCTGCACCCGGATCCGCTGCCGGTCGAAGCCCTCGGGTACCGGGGTGCCGGCCACCAGCGCCGACAACAGCGCGGCCTGCTGCAACCCGACCCGCGTCCGCGCCCGCTCCGGCGGGGCCGCGGTCGGCGCGGGGCGGGTGGAGGGGGTGCGGGGACCGGCGGGGCGCGCGGCGGCGTGGCCGGCGTCCAGGACGGCCCGGATCGCGGCGAGTTCGCCCTCCAGCTCGCCCTCGGGCGGGAAGTCGTCGTCGCGTTCCAGCAGCACGCCGGCCGGCTCGAACCGGCGGCGGAGCTCCGCCAGCACGTCCAGCACCACCGGCGGCACGGGGTGCGCGTGCGTGTCGTGCCACACGCCGCCCCGCTCCACGCCGCCGGCGACGTGCACGTACGCCAGGGCCTCCGGCGGGATCGCGTCCAGCACCGCCGCCGGGTCCTCGCCGCGGTTCACCCGGTTCGTGTGCAGGTTCGCCACGTCGATGAGGAGCCGTACCCCCGTACGCTCCACCAGCTCCGTCAGGAACCGGGCCTCCGTCAGCTCCTCCCCGGGCCACGAGAACAGCGCGGCGATGTTCTCCAGCGCCAGCGGCACCGGCAGCGCGTCCTGGGCGATCCGGACGTTCTCGCACAGCACGTCCAGGGCGTCGCGGGTGCGCGGCACCGGCAGCAGGTGCCCGGCCTCCAGCGCGGGCGAGGAGGTCCGTACGAAGGCGATGTGCTCGGTCACCAGCGGCGCCCCCAGGGCCACCGCCCGCTCCCCGAGCGCGGCGAGCTTCCCGGCGTCGGGGCGTTCGGCCCCGCCGAGCCCCAACGAGACGCCGTGCGGGACCACGCGGACGCCCCGGTCGAGCAGCCGGCCGAGCGACGCGGGCAGATGGCCCGGGCAGATGTTCTCGGCCACCACCTCGACCCAGTCCAGGCCCGGCAGCCGTTCCACCGCGTCCGCGATCTCCGGCCGCCAGCCGATGCCCACTCCCAGGTGTGCCATGGGCTTCATGTCCCCCGCCCCCTTTCCTCGGTCCCTCTGCCCGTGTCATGGCCCCGACGCAGTCGCGCCAATCCGCAGGAGGGGACGTTCAGAGCAACATTTGAGGTTCCTCGCGGACGGCGGGAGTCCGGATGTCGGGACGGGTGGCGTTCGGCGGGTGCGCTCCCGCGGCCACGCGGGCCCCTACAGTCGCGCGCGCAGGGCCGGGTGGTCGGAGACCACCGTGCAGGATCCCGGCGCGATCTCGGTGAAACCGGCGTCCCGGACCACCGGCAGCCCGCTGCCGCTCAGCTCGGCCCACCGCTCGCGCGGGGCGGTCCGTACGGCCAGCCGGAAACCGCGGTCGCGCCACGCGGCGCGTTCGGCGGGCTCCAGTTCCCACCACGCCAGCTGGGCGGCGTGTCCGGCCTGGGCCATCGCCTTGCCGGCCGACATGTCGAGGTCCGGGTTGAGCCACAGCACCGGGACGTCGGGCGCGGCCGGGGGGACCGGCTCCGGGTCGTCCAGGTCGGTGCCCGACACCTGGAGCTTGGCCAGTTCCTTCGGCCAGCCGTCGAGCGGCACGGGCGGGAAGACGCGCACCTCGACCTCCGACGAGGTCGGCGCGGGAGCCGCCGGGGACGCTTCGGCGGACGGCTCCGGCGAGGCATCGGTGGGCGCGTCCGGCAAGGTGGGTGCGGAGGTGCGCGGGGCGGCCTCGCCGCGGACCGTCACGCCCGGCAGGGTCCCCGCCTTGCGCCACTCCGCCCCGCGCGCCCGCCGGACCACCTTGCGGATCCGGGCGTCCTGCCAGTCCCGTACGGCCTCGGCCCATTCGCCCTCGCCGTGCGCGCGGTCGTCCGTCAACAGCACCAGCACCGCGCGGGCCGCCGTCTCCAGCGCGGCGGTCCGGGTAGGCGGCGCCGACTTCTCGATCCGCACGACCAGCGGCAGCACGAACTGCGGGGCCTCGTCACGGACGGCGTGCTCCCGCCGGAAGGGGCTGTCGGCCCCGACCGCGGGCACGGGGGTGGGGGCGGGGTCCCGGAGGGTGTCCCGCGCGGGTCCCCGCGCGGCCTGGGTGTCGTCGGTGCTCATCCGGCCAAGTTTGCCGGCCTCCGCCTCCAGGATGATGTCGCAGGGGTCCCCGGCGGGCGAGGATCGGGCGCATGAAGAGTGATCTTTTCGCGTCCGAGAACCTGGTCCAGCCCGCAGCCGCCCCCGGCATGACCCTGCAGAACGCCAAATCCGTCAAGTACGCCGTCAACGGCGAGATGCTCGCCCGCCAGGGCTCGATGGTCGCCTTCCGCGGCAACCTCCAGTTCGAGCGCAAGGGCCAGGGCATAGGTGGCATGCTCAAGCGCGCCGTCACCGGTGAGGGCCTCGCGCTGATGTCCGTACGCGGCCAGGGCGAGGCATGGTTCGCCCACCAGGCCGGCAACTGCTTCATCATCGACTTCGAGCCCGGCGACGCGCTCACCATCAACGGCCGCAACGTCCTGTGCTTCGACCCCGGCCTGTCCTACGAGATCAAGATGGTCAAGGGCGCGGGCATGACCGGCGGCGGCCTCTTCAACAGCCTCTTCACCGGCACCGGCAAGCTCGCCGTCGTCTGCGACGGCAACCCGATCATCATCCCGGTCACCGCCCAGGCCCCGGTGTTCGTCGACACGGACGCGGTCGTCGGCTGGAGCGCTTCCCTGGACACCGGACTGCACCGTTCCCAGTCCGTGGGGTCGATGATCCGCGGCGGCTCCGGCGAGGCCGTCCAACTCAAGCTCAGCGGCGAGGGCTTTGTCATCGTCCGCCCGAGCGAGGTCACCGAGGCGACCTCGGGCCATTGAGACGGACGGAGGCGGGCCGCCGCCACGGCCGGCGGCGACCCTGGGCGCCGGCCACCGGATCGGTGGCGGTCCCGGTCGGCGCCCTCGTGGTCGCGGCGGGCATGGTGGCCTGCGACGTCGCCGCGCGGCGCGGCTGAGTACGCTCGGAGGCATGGACCAGCCCCAGCAGGAGACCTCGTACTGTCCCGCCCCGGCCGCGCCCGCCGAGTCCGTCATGGTGGCCGGACCGCCCTACGCGGACTGCCTGGAGTGCGGCAAGCCCACCGAGTACGGGGTCGCGACCCCGGGCGTGGTGCTGTGCCCGGTGTGCGAGTGGCAGGAGGCGCAGCGCACCGCCTGCTCGGGCTGACCCCGTACCCGGGTCCCGTACGCGGACCCCGTATCCGGTTCGCGCACCGGGGTCCCGCGTCCGCTGCCCGCTCGTGGTCCGCTCACTTCCCGATGAGCTCGGACACCTTCACGAAGCGGTAGCCGCGCTTGCGCAGCTCCGGGACGATCGTGTGGATGGCCTCCTCGGTGACGGGTGCGGCGCTGCGCGTGCAGTGCATGACCACCACGGAGCCGGGCTTGACCCCGGCGAGCACCTGCTCGGCCACCGCGTCGGGGTCCTTGGCGAAGGCGTCCCCGCTGACCACGTCCCACTGGACGGCCGTCACCCTGGCGGTGGCGATGGCCCGCAGCGCCTGGTCGTCGTAACAGCCGCCGGGGAAGCGGAAGTACGGGACGGTGTTCACCGCGCCCGCCGTGCGGAAGGCGGCGAAGGCCCGGTCCACGTCGGCCCGGGCGGCGGCGCCGTCGAGGGTGGGCAGTCCGTAGCAGGGGGACTTGAAGGCGTGGTGGCTGTACGAGTGGTTCGCGATCTCGAAGTTCGGGTCGGTGCCGATCGCCTTCGCCTGGTCCGGGTACTCCTCGGCCCAGCGCCCCGTCATGAAGATCGTCGAGGGCACCTTGAGGGTGCGCAGGGTGGAGATCAGTTCGGGGTTGTCGAACCGTTCCCCCGAGGCGGCGCGCGGCCCCTGATCGGAGGTCATGTCGGCGTCGAAGGTCAACGCCACCGTCTTGTCGGTCTGTCGCCTCGCCCGTTCGAAGACCGGGGTCAGGCCGTTGGGGCCGGGGGCGATGGTCGGGGCCTTGCCGGGCGCGCCGGGCCGAGGGGCCGTCGAGGAGCCCGGGGTTCCGGGAGAGGGGAAGGGGGACGCGGGGGTCGATGCCGCACGGGTGCCCATACGGGCCTCCCCGCCGGCCTGCGACGTGCCGGTGCCGCCCGCGCATCCTGCGAGGGCGGCACCGAGGGCGGTCACGGCCGCGACGTTGCGCACTGAGACTGAAATGGTCACATGAGCAAAATATATGACTATGTGACAAGTAGTCGTTTGCGGCACTCCTCCACGTCGAAGTCACCCTTCGGGTACCGGGGCGCCAAGCCCTCCAGGTGCTCCAGCAGCAGGGTGCTGATCGCCCAGTCGCGGTACCACTTGCGGTCGGCGGGGACGACGAACCACGGCGCGGCGTCCGTGGAGCAGCGCTCCAGGGCCAGCTCGTAGGCGTGCCGGTACTCGCGCCACAGGAGGCGCTCCTCGATGTCGCCCCGGTTGAACTTCCAGTGCTTGTCCGGATCGTCGAGACGCGCCAGGAGCCGCTTGCGCTGCTCCTCGTAACCGATGTGGAGGAACACCTTCACCACGGTCACCCCGTCCTCCGCCAGGGACTCCTCGAACCGGTTGATCCGGGCGTACCGGCGGCCCAGTTGGCTGCGCGGCACGAGCTCGCGGACCCGGGCGATCAGGACGTCCTCGTAGTGCGAGCGGTCGAAGATGCCGATCTCGCCCGGCGCCGGGAGGGCCTTGGTGACGCGCCACAGGAACGGGTGGCCCAGCTCCTCGGGTGTCGGCGCCTTGAACGCCCTGATCCGGCAGCCGGACGGGTTGAACTGGCCGATCACGTGCTTGACCGTGCCGCCCTTGCCGCTGGTGTCCATGCCCTGGAGCACGAGCAGCACCCGCCGGCGGTCCCCGGCGGTGGACGACGCGTACAGCCGCTCCTGGAGGGAGGCCAGCGGCTCGGCCATCCGGGCGATCGCCTCCCGACCGGCCGCCTTGCCGGTGGGACCGACCGGGGTGCCGGCGGGGTCGAAGCGGCGGAGGTCGAGCCGCTCGCCCGCGGGAACCCGCAGGGCCTCCCGCAGGAGTGGGACGCTCCGCGCCCCCGCCCCGTCACCGCGCCCGCCCTTCCCCCGGCTCTTCCCCTTGTCCTTCCTCCCCTTCTCCTTCTCCTTGCCCCTGGTCCCGTTCTCGTCCTCGGCTTCGGGCGTGCTGCGCTTCCTGGCCACCTCTACCCCAATCGCGTCGGCTCCGTCCGATGGTGCAACACATCGAACGCGCTCGCGATGCGAGGTCGGCGGCTCAGTGCCAGGGGCCGGTCACCGCGAACGTGGTCCCCGGGTCATAGGCGTTGACGTACATCGTCCGCCGGTCGGGGGAGAAGGTGACCCCGGCGAACTCCCCCCACGCCGGGGCGCCCGGCCCCCCGATGTCGTCGGCGTTGCGGGCCATCGGATAGACCTCCCCGCCGAGGGTCACGCCGAACACGTACTGGGCGCCGCCGCCGTCCTCGCACACCATCAGGCCGCCGTCCGGCGCCAGGCAGATGTTGTCGGGGGAGTCCCCGGGCAGTTCCACGTCGGAGGCCGGTCCGAAGAGCACGTCGAGCCGGAGCCGCGCCCGCAGCGGGTCGTAGAACCAGACCTGCCCGTGGTGGTCGGCTCCGGCGCCCTCGCCGGAGCGGGCGTAGCTGGACACGAAGTGGACGCCGCTGCCGCCCCAGTAACAGCCCTCCAGCTTCTGGGCGTGGGTGATCCCGCCCCGCCCGAAGTCCTGGAGGCGGATCGGGGTGTCGGCCGCCGAGGGATCCGGAACGGGCACCCACTCGACGGGGAACTCGGCCCCGGGCTCGTCCACCACGGCCAGGTCCGGGAGCCCCCGGACCCGCAGGGCCTCCAGGGTCCCGCCGGCCCGCAGGGACCCGGGGCCGGCGAGGGGGCGGGCGGGCAGGAAGCGGTAGAACAGCCCGAAGGGTCGGACGAAGGCGTCCTCGGTCTCGTAGACCACCCCGGTGTACGGGTCCACGGCGACGGCCTCGTGCGCGAAGCGGCCCAGCGCGGTCAGGGGGACCGCGCCCGAGCGGAGCGGGTCGACGGGGTCCACCTCGAAGACGAAGCCGTGGTCCTCGGTGTACCCGGCGGTGCCGGCCCGGTCCTCGGTCTCCTCGCAGCTGAGCCAGGTGTTCCAGGGGGTGCGGCCCCCCGCGCAGTTGACGGCGGTGCCGGCGAGGGCGACGCGTTCGGCGGTCACCCGGCCGGTGCGGTCGAGCTCCAGGACGGTGCAGCCGCCGAGCGCCCGGGGATCGTAGGTCAGCCCCTCGACGGCGGGGACCCGGAGCGCGGCGGTGGTCCGGTTCTCGTGGTTGCGCACCAGGCGGACGGCTCCGCCGGGGCCCGCCGCGAAGGCGGCCATGCCGTCGCAGTTGGCGGGGACGGGGCCCTCGCCGGAACGGAGCGGGTCGCCGGCGCGCGAGAGGACCCGGTACGAGAACCCGGCGGGCAGATCGAGCAGCCGGCGGGGGTCGGGCACCAGCGGCCCGTACCCCCGGGTCACCGGCTCCGCGCCGGCCGCCCCGGCGAACAGCGCGCCGAGGGATCCGCCGAAGGCGATGCCGATGCCGCCGGCGGTGAGCAGGCTGCGGCGGGTGACGGACATCGGCAACTCCCGGCGGTGGCGTCTGACATGTGACCGGGCCGTGGTACCACGCGGCCCGCCCCGCATCCGCCCGACGCGGCTCCCACCGGTGGGGTGTCACCCCACCGGGTGCCCGCCTCCGACCCGTCGAGGCCTCCGTCGCATCCCGGTCACCGGCGTCGGTCCGGGCGCTCCGGCCGGAGGGATCCGGGGGCGACCCGCTCGGGCCGCGCCCCGGGACGCCGGTGTCAGAGCAGCTCGGCGGAGAGGGTGATCGTCGTACCCGACAGGGCCTGGCTGACCGGGCAGTTCTTCTTGGCGTCCTCGGCCGCGGCGGCGAAGCCCTCGGCGTCCAGACCCGGGACCTCGGCCCGCACGGTCAGGTGGATGCCGGTGATGCCCTCACCGGGCTGGAACGTCACATCGGCCTTGGTCTCCACCCGGGTGGGGGGAGTGCCCGCGCCGTCCAGGCCGTGCGAGAGCGCCATCGAGTAGCAGCTGGAGTGCGCGGCCGCGATCAGCTCCTCCGGGCTGGTCTTGCCGTTCGCGGCCTCGGCGCGCGAGGGCCAGGAGACGTCGAACGAGCCCTGACCGGAGGAGTCGAGGGTGACGACGCCGGCGCCCTTGAGGAGGCTGCCCTGCCAGTCGGTGTGGGCGGTACGCGTGGTGGCCATGATGGATCCCTTCGCAGAGGTGGCAACGACCGGGCCGACCCACGCGGGAACCTTGGACGGATCCGCACGGGAGGGGGCCCGGCGTTCCCCAACCTACTGGGCCACCAGTGGCTTCGCGTCGCGCGCCAGGGCGGTGAGCCGGGATATGGCCCGGAAGTACTTCTTCCGATAGCCGCCGTTGAGCATTTCTTCACTGAACAGCCGGTCGAAGGGCAGTCCCGAGGCGAGTACGGGGACCTCCCGGTCGTACAGCCGGTCGGCCAGGACGACCAGGCGCAGGGCCGTCGACTGGTCGGGGATCGGGCCGACGTCGGTCAGGCAGACGGCCGACACCCCGTCCGTGAGCGCCCCGTAGCGGCTCGGGTGCACCTTCGCCAGGTGTTCCAGGAGCCCCGGGAAGTCGTCGAGGCTCGCGCCCGGGGTCGCGTACGCCGCCTTGGTGACCTGCTCGTCCGAGAACGGCGCGGGCGCCTCGGGCAGGCCCCGGTGCCGGTAGTCCTGGCCGTCGATGCGCAGCGGCCGGAAGTGCGAGGACAGGCCCTGGATCTCCCGCAGGAAGTCGGCGGCGGCGAACCGGCCCTCGCCGAGCTTGCCGGGCAGCGTGTTGGAGGTGGCGGCCAGCGCCACGCCCTGCTCCACCAGGCGGCTCAGCAGCGAGGACACCAGCACGGTGTCGCCCGGGTCGTCGAGCTCGAACTCGTCGATGCACAGGAGCCGGTGCCCGCCCAGCGTCCGCACGGTCTGCTGGAAGCCCAGGGCGCCGACCAGGTTGGTCAGCTCCACGAAGGTGCCGAAGGCCTTCAGCGCCGGTTCCGCGGGGGTGGCGTGCCACAGGGAGGCGAGCAGGTGGGTCTTGCCGACGCCGTAGCCGCCGTCGAGGTACACCCCGCGCGGGGCGGCGGCGGGCGCGGCGGGCTTCCTCGCGAACCAGCGCCGCTTGCCGGAGCCGCTCGCGTGGGCCCCGCCCAGACCGGCCGCGAAGCCGGCGAGGACGGTGACGGCCTCGGACTGGCTCGGCTGCGTCGGGTCCGGGTCGTACGTCTCGAAGCGCACCGAGTCGAAGCGCGGCGGCGGCACCATCTCGGCGACGAGCCGCTCGGCGGGCACGTGCGGGGCGCGGGCGCACAGCGCCTGGGGGCCCTCGTCGGCTATCGGCGGCTGCCCGGCGGCGGCGGAACCAGAGGTCGAGACAGAGGTGGACACAGCCCTTAACTCTACGGGGCGTGCCACACTGCACCGATGCGACGCCTGTTCCCTGTGACCGATCAGACATCAGCAGCCCGGAGCGACCGCGAATGGTCGTTCGACGAGCTCGCGGACGCGTACGCGTACCCGGCGCTCGACGCCGGCGCCCACTGGCTGCGGGCCAACATGGTCTCCACTCTGGACGGGGCCGCCCAGCACGACGGCCGCTCGCAGCCCATCTCGGGCGAGACCGACATGCGGATCTTCGGCACCCTGCGGGCCCTGGCCGATGTGGTGGTCGTGGGTGCGGAAACGGTTCGCCAGGAGGGGTACCGGCCCGCCCGCGCCCGCGAGGCGTTCGCGGCCCGCCGCAGCGCCGCCGGTCAGGGCCCGGCCGCCGCCATCGCGGTGATCACCGCCTCCATGGATCTGGACTTCTCGCTGCCGCTCTTCACCTCCCCCCTGGTGCCCACGCTGGTGCTGACCGGTGCCGGGGCACCCGCGGAGCGGGTCGCGGAGGCCACCCGGGCCGGGGCCGAGGTCGTGGTGGCGGGCGACGGGTCCGCCGTGGACCCCGCCCGGGCGGTGGGGGAGCTCGCGGCCCGGGGGCTGCGCCGCCAGCTGACCGAGGGCGGGCCGAGGCTGCTGGGCCAGTTCGTGGCCGCCGATGTGCTGGACGAGCTGTGTCTGACGATCTCCCCGACGATGACCGCGGGGGGCGCCCAGCGGATCTCCGGAGGGCCTTCCGTCACGGTTCCGCACCGGCTCGCGCCCGCCTGCGTACTGGAAGAGGCCGGGTTCCTCTTCACCAGTTACCGTCGGATCTGACAAGGGGCGGAATTTGTCGTTCCGCTTAGCTTTCGCTGGGCACACTACCTGCGCGGCCCCGTGTGACAGCGGGGCAGGATGGTTTCCGCAGGGGCCGGCTCGACCGGCCTCGGCCCATGAAGGAGAGGGCGTCCGTGTTCACGAGCGTATTGATGATCGAGCAGCCGCTGACCACGGTGGACGTGGACTTCGTCACCACCCTGCACGGAGACGACCAGGTCTCCTTCGTCGTCCTCATGCAACCCCGGGGTGACCAGGACCGCCTGCTCCGCGCCATCGACGACGTCGCGCTCGGCGAACTTCCCGAGGCCGTCCACGAGGGCGAGGAACCCGAGGGGGAGGCCGCCCAGGGCCCCGCCGCGCAGGCCCTGGCGCACTCCCTGAACGCCCTGCGCCACAAGGGGGCCAACGCCACCGGCCAGATCATCGGAGCCCACCCCCTGGACAAGCTGAAGGCCGTCGTGGAGGAGACGAACGCCGACGAGGTGATCGTCCTGACCGCGCCGCACTTCGTCGAGGAGTTCTTCCACCGGGACTGGGCCTCCCGCGCACGGCACAAGGTCGGTGTTCCGGTGCTCAAGCTCTTCGCCCACAACGAATAGGCTGGGCCCGGTTCACCTCTCGTACTCGATTCCTGGAGCGACCTGAATGAAGCCCGGCCTGCCGACCGCCATGGAACGGCCCCACTTCATCGGCATCGGCGGCGCCGGCATGTCCGGCATCGCGAAGATCCTCGCCCAGCGCGGGGCCGAGGTGGCCGGAAGCGACTCCCGTGACTCCGAGACCGCCCGGGCGCTGCGCGCCCACGGCGCCACGGTCCACATCGGGCACGCCGCCGAGCACCTCGCCGACGACTCCACCTGCGTGGTCGTCTCCAGCGCCATCCGGGTCGACAACCCGGAGCTGGTCCGCGCCGCCGAACTGGGCATCCCCGTCGTGCACCGCTCCGACGCCCTCGCCGCCCTGATGGACGGCCCGCGCGCGATCGCCGTCGCCGGCACGCACGGCAAGACCACCACCACCTCGATGCTGGCGGTGTCCCTCTCGGCCCTGGGCCTGGACCCCTCGTACGCCATCGGCGGCGACCTCGACGTCCCCGGCTCCAACGCCCACCACGGCGCGGGCGACATCTTCGTCGCCGAGGCGGACGAGAGCGACCGCAGCTTCCACAAGTACACCCCGCAGGTCGCGATCATCCTCAATGCGGAACTCGACCACCACGCGAACTACGCGTCGATGGAGGAGATCCACGAGTCCTTCGAGACCTTCGTCGGCAAGATCGTCCCCGGTGGCACCCTCGTCATCGCCCACGGTCAGGAGGGCGCCGCCGAGATCGCCCGCCGGGTCGCCGACCGGGACGGCCTCACCGTCGTCACCTACGGCGAGGAGCCCGAGGCCGACGTCCGGATCACGAAGATCACCCCGCGCGGTCTGACCAGCGAGGTCACCGTCGTCGTCGACGGCCGGATGCTCACCTTCACCGTCTCCGTGCCCGGCCGCCACTACGCGCACAACGCCGTCGCGGCCCTCGCCGCCGGTGTCGCGCTCGGCATCCCCGCCCACAACCTGGCCTCCGCCCTCGGCAAGTACACCGGGGTCAAGCGCCGCCTCCAGCTCAAGGGCGAGGAGGCCGGCGTCCAGGTCATCGACTCCTACGCGCACCACCCGACGGAGATGACCGCCGACCTGGAGGCCATCCGCGGCGCCGCCGGGGACTCCCGCATCCTGGTGGTCTTCCAGCCCCACCTCTTCTCCCGCACCCAGGAACTCGGCAAGGAGATGGGCCGGGCCCTGGCCCTCGCCGACGCCTCGGTGGTCCTGGACATCTACCCGGCCCGCGAGGACCCGATCCCCGGCATCACCAGCGAGCTGATCATCGCCGCCGCCCGCACCGCGGGCGCCGACGTGAGCGCCGAGCACGACAAGGCGGCCGTCGCCGACGTCATCGCGGGAATGGCGAAGCCCGGTGATCTCGTTCTCACCATGGGCGCGGGCGACGTCACGGACCTGGGTCCCCAGATCCTCGCCCGGCTGTCGAACTGAGGGAGCGGGAACGTCATGGCGTACGAGGTCGAGAAGACGGACGAGCAGTGGCAGGCGGAGCTGACCCCGTCCGAGTACCAGGTGCTGCGTCTCGCCGGCACCGAGCCCGCCTTCCGCGGTGAGTACACCGACACCAAGACGGAAGGCGTCTACTCCTGCCGGGGCTGCGGCTCCGAGCTGTTCCGCTCGTCGGAGAAGTTCGAGTCGCACTGCGGCTGGCCGTCCTTCTTCGACCCGAAGGACACCGACGCGGTCGAACTGATCGCCGACACCTCGCACGGCATGGTCCGCACCGAGGTCCGCTGCGCGAAGTGCGGCTCGCACCTGGGCCACGTCTTCGAGGGCGAGGGGTACCCCACCCCCACCGACCAGCGGTACTGCATCAACAGCATCTCCCTGCGGCTGAGCCCCGACGCGTCCTGACGCGCCACCCCGTGCCCGTGTCGACACCCCGGTGACGGCACGGGCACGGGCGGGCCGGGAGATCACCCGGTCGTTCGCCGGCTGATCTCCCGGGCCGCGCTCACTTGCGTACGACGGCCCGCGCCCCGCCGAAGTCCAACTCCAGCCCGGAGCGCAGCGGAACGGTCTGGCCCGGGGCGATCTGTTGCGTACCGCCGTCGGCCCGGGTGCCCGTCCAAGTCCCCGACGACCGGTTCGCCAGCCCGAACCGGCCCGGCTTCTGCGGGTGTTCGGTCAGCTCGGCCACCAGCGTCCCGTCCCCGTAGTCGTGCCGGGACGGCTCCGGCGCCAGGTGGTGCGCCTGCACCCGCGAGTGCCGGTGCAACAGGATGTGGTGCTCGGTGCGCGGCGGGGGAGTGGTCAACACCAGCCGGGGCGGCAGCAGCAGCGCGTTCCCGCAGCTCCAGCAGTCGCCCGCGACGGCGCCCCGGGGCTCGGTCATGTTCTGGCGCCCGCAGTGCGCGCACTCCACCACCGAGTCGAGCACCGCCCGCAGGGTGTCCCGCCACTCCGATTCCCGGACCCGGGCCGCCGGATCGACCAGACCGACGGTGAAGTTCCGCGTGAACAGGGCGTGCAGGGAAGCCGGCGCCGCCGCCCAGGTGGCGAGCACCGTCGTGTGCTCGACGGGGTCCGGGGCGTTGGCGTCGTCCTGCGGATCGAAGACGAACAGCGGCCGCTTCCCGTACAGCTTGCGCTCGGCGGCCTCGTCCAGGCAACGGATCTCCAACTCCAGCTTGCCCCGGAGCGGGTGATGGTTCATCAGCAGCATGAACAGCAGCACCGACAGGGAATGCAGATCACTCTGCGTCCCCGGTCGGGCCCCGGGGTCGCCGCGGACCAGTTCGGGAGCCATGAACGCCATGGTCCCCGAGATGCCGGTGCTGTCCCCCTCCACCACCGCGTTGTCGTTGTCGCAGACCAGCACGTCCCCGGTCAGCGGATCGAAGAAGATGTTCCCCCAGGAGATGTCCCGGTACGCGATCCCGCGCGAGTGCAACGCCTGGTACGCCTCGACGGTGTAGAGGCAGGCGGTGAGCAGGGCCCGGGGGGTCGTGCGCAGCGCCCGGCGGAACAGCAGCGGCAGCCCCTTGAACCGCTCGGGCCGGACGTCCATCAGGTAACCGAAGCCGCCCCGGTGGTCGGCGACGAACTCCCGCGGCCACAGGAACCGGTCGTCGTCGAAGTCCCGCTCCACCAACTGGCGCACGATGGCCTGCTGTTCCGGGGTGGCGCAGGACGGGTAGTACCACTTCAGCGCCTGGTCCCCGGCCGGGGTCCGCACCCGGTACACCTCCCCCTGGCCGCCCGAGCCGAGCAGGTCGAAGACCTCCAGGGCGGTGCCGCTGTCCGTGGTCAGCGACGTTCCGCTGTCGAGCATGCCGCTCATCGATCACTCCCGTGCGGTTCCGTCGGTACGTCGTGCGGCGCCGGGTGCGCCGTCGGCGGGGCGGCCGGATGCCAGGCGGCCACCAGGGTGGTGTCGTCCCCGGAGTGCCGTGAGGCCTTGCCCAGCCACTGCGGCAGGTCGGCCCGTACGCGGGACGCGCCGTCCTGCGCCAACCGGTCCTCCAGCCCCGCGATGAACTGGCGAAAGCCCAGGTCGTCGGTGAAGCTCTTGGACAGCCCGTCGGTGGAGCAGGCGATCAGCAGGGGGAGCCGCGCCGGTTCGGTCACCGGATCCCAGTGCGTGCGGACGCGTAGCCAGGCGCGCGGCGTGCACAGCGACTCCGTCTCGTCGCCCAGGTCGGCCTCGGCGGGCGCGAGGGGCACGCTCACCGATCCGGCTCCGGACATCACCGTCAGCTCACCGTCCCCGAGCTGCCAGGCCGCGAAGACCCGGGGGGTGAGGACCGCGCCGACGAACGTGCTCCCGTACAGCAGCACCTTGTCGTCCTCCGACACCCCCGGATCCTCGTGGGTGCGGTGCCGCTCCCAGTGGCCCAGCACCTTCTCCCGCCAGGCGTGGACCAGTTGGCGCGGGAAGGTGTGCTGCGCGTAGTGCATCAGCCAGGCCAGGCTCGGCGGACGGTCGTCACCCGGCGGGTGGGCGAGCCGGCCGAACAGCCGGGCCTCCGCGACGAAGAGGTCCACCGCGTAGTGGGAACCCTGATGGCTGCGCGCGTGCACCGCCGAGCCGTGGCCGTCGGCCACCGCCAGGATCAGCGGCTCCTGCGCGCTGCCGTTCCCCTCGACCTCGCAGTAGTCCTGGTTGCGCGCCTTGTGTGCGCCCTGGACGCTCTCGCGAAAGGTCTCCCAGTGCTGCGCGGCGGGCACGGGGGACGCGGGCCCCCCCCGGGGGCGCGGGGTCGCTCACCATACGTCGTCTTCGTCGTCGTCCAACGTCAGCGGGGCGAACGGGGGCTGCTTGGTCAACGTCACGTCCCCCGGCCCCGCCATCGGCTGCGACGCCGCCTTCACCGCGGCCGTCGAGGCCCACCGGATGGCCGCGGCGAGCTGCTTGGGACTGTTCGCGTCCAGCGGCTGGAGCTCCGGGTTCCCCAGGAACTCCTGGAGCACCGTGCGGTCGGCGTCCGCGCCGATCGCGATGGCCACCCGGACCGCCTTGCGCCCCCACGGGGTCGCGTCGACGGCCCGCAGCCCCGACTTCCAGTCGTCCGTGGGAACCCCGTCGGAGACCAGAGCCAGCACCGGCTTCAGGGCCCGCTGCGGCATCGGCGGCGTCTCCAGCTCGCGCGCCGCCAGGTGCAGGGCCTCACCCAGGTTGGTCATCCCGTCGACCTGGACGTCCTGCCAGGTGAACTGTTCCACGGGCACCGGGTCCTGGTGGTGCCACCGGGCGGTCGTCGAGAACGTCATCGTGCGCAGCATCAATTGGGCCGCCGGATTGTCCTGCGCGACCGCGCGCATCTCCGGAACGGCCTCTCTGATGGCGTAGTTGAGCTGGCCGATCTTCTCGCCCTGCATCGAGTACGAGCAGTCGAGCAGCCAGATGAAATGGACGGGCCGGTGCGCCATGGCTCCGCCGGGGATGTCACTCACCACATACCTCCCTCGAACCTCACATGAGACAAAGAACAGGAATCACGACGGCGGCGACCGCGACCACCGCGACCGCCACCCCGAGCAGGACCAGCATCAAGCGCCGCCCCCGCACGATCTGCGGTGTCACCGTCATCCGGATCCACCTCCCCCGTCCCGCGGCACGAGCGCGCCCACGCGCAGCCCGGTGCGGGACAGCAGCCACAACACCGGCTCCGCCGCGCGACGTTGCTCGGACGGAAGGGCCCCCGCGCCCGTCGCCGCACGGGCACTCACCGCCCAGTACCGGTCGGCCGCGAAATCGTGCCCGAGCGAGCTGACCAGGTCGTCCAGGCCGATCGTGCGGAGCCAGGCCTCGACGGGGGGCGTCGGCGA
The DNA here is from genome assembly GCF_026627505.1 of Streptomyces sp. H27-H5. Taxonomy (GTDB): domain Bacteria; phylum Actinomycetota; class Actinomycetes; order Streptomycetales; family Streptomycetaceae; genus Streptomyces. Next base: position 69,855 of record NZ_JAPNLK010000008.1, read on the forward strand.
CGGCAGCGAGGTCAGCCGGTCCAGCACGTCCCGCTTGGTCACCACCGTCGCGACCGGCAGCCTCGCGCGCCGGCCACCGAGACCCTGGAGTTCCCCGGTGACCCCCGAGTACGTCTCCACCGGGCCCAGGTCGGCGGGCCGGGCGGCCGCCGCCAGCTGGTGGTCGCCCGCCCGCAGGGAGCGGCGTACGACGGGCGAGGCCAGCACGTCCGCGACCAGCACCACGCCGTCCGCGTGGGCGAGGTACCCCTGGCGGCGCACGACGTCCGCGTCGCGCAGGGACTCGCCCATCGGGTCGTACAGGTACAGCAGTCGGCGGCGGCGGCCGAGACCGATCAGCAGCATCAGCGCGCGCGGCTGCCCGCCCTGGGTCTTCAGGGCCCAACCGGACGCGTCCAGACGGGTGTGCGACTCGTGCCGGTCGGCGGGCGTGGCGTACTCCACGGTCAGCGCGGACTCGTACGACCAGGACCGCAGCCCGTCGAGCATCGCCGCCATCAGCATCGTCTTGCCCGCGGAGGTGCCGCCCACCAGCGGCAGGTGGACCACGCGGGTGGTGCCGATCGCCGCCGGGAGCGACTGGTCGCAGTACGGGCAGCGGGTGGCCAGCTTCCGCCGCCCGGTCAGGGCGGTCGTCGGCAGTCCCCGGCCGCACCGGCAGACGTGCCGCAGCGCGCCGAACCGGCCGGGGCGCAGCTCGCGGTGGGCCGCCCGGCAGTCGGGGCACACGTGCACGGCGAGCGGGAACGGCCGGTAGCAGTCGGGATAGGGGCAGGTCATGCGGATGCCGCGGGTCAGCCGCCACAGCGCGTCGGCGGTCCGTCCGGCCAGTACGCCGGCCAGCGCGACGAGCGCGACCAGGACGAGCTGCACGGCGAAGACCAGGGCCACGCCGAGCAGCAACACCGCGGACAGCACGGCCGACAGGACGGCGGCCACGGTGTAGCCCGGCACGAGCAGCCGGAAGAAGAGCCGGCCGAAGGCACTGCCGGCGAGCTCGTCGGTCCCGCCGTGCCGGCCCCGGAGCAGCCGGTCGCGGATCACGGTGGAGAGCCAGTGCCGGGCGAGGAGGTATCGGACGGTGAGCGCGGCCTCGTTCACGGCGGCCCGGGAGTCCCACCACATCTGGCGGGCCCAGTAGGCCGGCCGGGCGGGCTCGCCCCCCGGGGCCGCGAAGAGTCGGGGATCGACGGCCCCGGGCGTGCGCGGCCCGAAGGCGGCGGCCGCGGCGTCGCGCAGCGCCAGGGCGAGGAACTGCCACAGCGCGTACCCGAGACACACCGCGCCGCCGATCACCCCGGTCGCGACGAGGAAGAACCACAGGACGGAACCCGTCACGCCGACCCACCCCCCGCCCGGCCGTCCACGGGGGCGTCGTCGTCCCCGGGGCCGACGGGAGGCACCGGCCCGCCCGACGCGGGCGGCCGGGTCGGGCGGGCCGGGACCGCCGACCCCGCGGCCCGGGGGGTGACGCCCGCCCAGTCGCCCCCCGCCGGCCCGTCGGGACGGGCGGGGACGTCGGGTGCGGGCGACGGCACCGGGCCGGCGGGCCCGGGCGGCGGCCGCCGGCGCCGGGAGGACGGCTTCAGCCGGTCGCGCAGCCGGCCGAACGCGCCCGGACGCTGCCAGGTGCGGAACTCCTCGGCCCAGCGGCCCCCCAGCCGGTTCAGCTCCTCCTCGACCGCCGCCGACTCCGCGGGCGCCAGCCCCCGCACGACGGGCCGCAGCACCCGGTCGAGCAGGTCCGTACGGGCCTCCTGCCAGACCGGGCCCGCCTGCGGCTGGGAGGACCAGGCGGTGAAGCAGTCCGCCAGCCGGCGCGGGGAGCGCCGCAGCCGCTCCAGGACCGCCGGATCGCGTGCCAGACGCCGGTACGCGGCCAGCAGCTCGACGTCGTTGCTCTCGATCAGCGCCCGCAGGTCGCCCTCGGTCCGGTCGTCGCCGAGCAGCCGCTGCGCCACCGCCGCGTACGCGTGGTCCCTCGGCCCCGGTTCCGGGTCCAGGCTCCGCAGGTTCAGCGCCATCCGGACCCAGCCGGGGCCGGCCGTGCCCGCCCGCAGGTTCCGGGCCAGCTCCAGCAGCAGCAGCGACGGCCGCAGCGGCTCGGGCAGCTCCGCCCGGAACTGTTCCAGCAGCTTCGCCGCCAGCTCCGCCGCCGCCGCGTCGTCGGCCGGCGCCCGCACGGCGGCCTGCGCCAGCGTCCCGCAGGTGCCGGCATCCACGTGCGGCGCGGCCCCGGTCGTCGACAGCAGCAGCGCGGCCTCGGCCGCGCTCGGCGGCTCCCCGTCCCACACCAGCCGCATCGCCGTCCGCAGCACCAACGGGTCGGCGTAGACGCCGGATCCGCTCCGCTCCACCAGGGTGTACAGGGCCGCGACCCGGTCCGGCGCCGAGGCCAGCACCTCGGGGGCCGCCGCGCACATGTGCAGGTACGGCACCGGGTCCGCCGCCCGCAGCCGCAACCCGGTCCGGGCGAACACCCGCACGCCCGCCGCCGGATCGCCCACCGCGAAGGCGTTCAGCCGGTTGAGGAGCAGGTGTCGCAGCGCGGGCAGCTCCGTCAGCGCGGCCCGCGCCCCCTCCCCGTACGCGCGCTCCGGCTCCGCGAGCAGGGCCAGCGCCAGCTTCCGCGCCACCTCGGGCAACAGTTCGGTGGCGTCCACCCCGATCGCGGCGGCCACCCGCAACAGCCCGGCCCGCTCGCCCGGTTCGCGCTCCGGGTCGGCCAGCGCCACTCGCAGTTCCGGTCCCAGTTCGGCGGCGAGCCGGCCACGGGTGGCCGCGCCCAGCACGCCGACCGGCGGCGGGGGACCGGCGCCGCGGACCGCCTCGGTCAGCGCCAACGCCACCAGCGACTCGTACGCGGCGGGCCGACCCCGGCCGTCCAACGACGCCAGCAACCGCCCGCAGGCGGCGGTCTCGGCCGGCGACCGGTCCCCGACCGGCCGCGCCAGGGCCTCGGCCAGCGCGTGCAGCCGCCCCTCGTCCAGCGCCGCCCGATGCTCCGCGGCCCACTCGGCCGCCGCCGTCCTGCCCGCGGAGTCCAGGGTGATCCCGGCGGCCAGGGCCAGCGTGGCCAGCGGGCCCGCTTCGTAGGGCCGGCCGGGCGGCAACCGGCGGACCTCCGCGAACAGTTCGTGGCGGCCCGCCGGCCACACCCGTGCGGCGGTGTCGGCCCACACGTCCCCCGAACCGGTGCCCGCGTCCGCGCCGGTGCCCGGCCGCACGTCCTCGTCGGGGGCGCGCGTGCCGTCGTACAACCGGTACCGGTGGTCCTGCCCGCCCAGGCCGGCGCCGTCCTCCGGCAGCACGCCGATGATCCGGTGCCGGGCGAGCAGGGGCCGCCGGGTGTACGTGGTGAAGGTCAGCCACTGCCCCCGCTGGTGCGGCAGCACGCTGCACGCCAGCATGATCCAACGCGCCACGGCCGTGCTGTCCCGCTCCACCAGCACCACCTGCGGGGCCGCCGGGTCCTCCGCGAGGCGCCGCACGTCGGCGAAGAAGCCCGCCAGCCAGGGCCTGCGCGCGGCGACGAACTCCGCCAGCCCGGCCGCGTCGTACCGGCCCGGCGCGGGGACCTTCTCCAGCGGCGCGGGCGGGCCGCCCGGCGGGGTGTCCGAGGCCCACTGCGGCGAACCCCAGGAGGTGATCGGCAGGGCCCCCTTGGTCGGCCCGGAATCGGCGGGCTGCGGCAGGTGCACGGCGTGGGTGTGGAAGTTGCCCCACCGGCCGCTGTAGTCCGCGCCCGTGTACACCGAGCGGGCCAACAACCGGCTGCCGTCCGACAGCACGCTCAGGCTCAACGCCTCGGGGAAGGCGGCGAGTTGTTCCTCGGTGGGGCGGTCGGGCGCGTCCCGGGGCGGCTCGTACCCGATCAGCTGCTCCGCCTCGCGCAACAGGGACACCGGCGTTCCCGGGCTGACCGCGGTGAAGCGGAAGCCGGAGCCGTCGGGTCCGGGCGGGGCGGAGGTGTAGTGGAGCTGTACGAGGTTCACGCGCCCGCCTCCGAGCCGGCCGGCCCCGCCGAGCCCGCCGGGGCCGCGCCGTCGAAGGCGCTCGCCCCGTCCGGACCCGAGGCCCCGCCCCCCGAACCCCCGACCCCCGACGCCCCGCCCGCACCCGCACCCGAAGCCCCGGCGCCCGGCGCCCCGTCCGGGCCCCGTGTCCCGCCCTGGCGCCGGGGCAGCAGGCCGCCCAGCCCCAGCAGCCACAGCAGGGGATCCTCCACCCGCCACGGCTGCGGTCCCGACCGCGGCGCGTCCGCCGGTGCGTGCGCGGGCGGCGGCGAGCCGAGCGCCGACAGTCCGAACAGGGAGAACCGGGCGAAGTCCCGGTCCAACTGCCGCGTCAACGCACCCGAGTCCCAGCCCTCCAACAGGTCGCGGACCTCCTCGTGCACCGCCAGCCGGTCGTTCTCGTCGACCGCGCCGCCCGAGTGGTCGCCGTTGCGCAGCAGCGGCGAATGCGGGTCCAAGAGCGGGAGCAGGGAGTTAGTCTTGGTGACGGCGACGGCCACGGGCGTGGTGACCCGGCCGCCCGTGCTGCCCCGACCGTGCGCCCGCAGCTGCGCCGCGAGGTCGGCGGCGATCTGCTGCGGCGGGGTGTGCAGGGCGGGCAGCGCCGCGCCGGCGTCCCTCGGCAGCCGGTCGCGCACGGCCCGACTCTGCAGGGGGTCGACCAGCACGATGATCCCGTCGGCGGCCGCCAGGTAGCTGGTGTAGCGGTTCATCGCCTCGGCGTCGGCGAGGTCCTCGCCCGCCGCGTCGAAGAACACCAGCGCCGTGTGCCGGCTGCCGTCCGCGCGCATCCGGCGGGGCCGGGGCAGGCTCAGCCGGTAGAGCAGCGGGTCGTTGAAGCCGAGCGCCACCGGCCTGGTGGCCTGGGGGAGCCGCAGCCGGTCGTACAGGTCCTCGGCCATGTCACGGTCCCGGCGCTGCGTCTCGCCGCCCATCGGGGTGAGCGAGGCCCCGTACGCCCGGCCCACCCGACCGCGCAGCTCGTTCACCAGCACCGACACGTACGTGCTCTTGCCGGAGGCCTTCGGGCCGAGCAGGGCGATGATCCGGGTGTCCTGGTCGCAGTAGTCGCCGGGGAAGTCGCTGTGGCAGCGCAGGCACACCCGGACCGAGGTGGACACCCCGCAGTGCGGGCAGTCCGCGCGCGAGCCGCGCCGGCCGCGGAACGCGCGCGAGCCGGGGCCGGCGCCCGCGATCCGGGAGACGAGGTCGCGCGGTGCCTCGAAGACCGGGCCGCGGGCCGCGCGGCCCGGCGCCACGCCGGGCCCCACGAACTCGGCCCACACCGTGTCCTGTTCGGCGGTGCACGGTTTTCCGCCGCGTACGCCGGTGGCCGACATCTGGCAGCGGAAGGCCAGCCGGGAGGCCGGCGACCGGTCGAAGCAGTAGGGGCAGACGACGGACGTCATGTCAGCGGACCACCAGGGAGGTGAGGGGAGGCTCTTCGAGCCGGACGGTGGCGGCGCCGCCGCCCAGGAGAAAACCGCGCAACGCGTACGAGGGGCCCCGCGCGCCGAGGTGGATGTCCTGCTCCACCGTCCCGGAGGCGGCGAGTTCGGCGCCGCCGATCCGGCACACGGGCGTGCCGTCGGACGGGTCGCGCGGCCGGGCCGGGTCGCGTTCACCGGCGCCCCGGGCGACCAGCACGAAGTCGGGCAGCTCGGTGCCGTCCGGTCGCCCGCCCGGGGCCGACAGGGTCAGGAGCAGGCGGGCCGGCCCGCGCCGCAGCCCGCGCCGGCCGCCGGGCCGCACCCGGTAGGCGATCGACAGGTCGGCCGGCAGCTCGATCCGCTCCCCGGGATCCGGTGCGGCGACCACCGAGCGGGCGTGACGCGGGGCGCTGTACGCGGTGATCCGCAGGGCGCCCGGGCCGGCCGGGACGTGCAGGCCCTCGCGCAGGAACACGCTGCGCGCCACGGGGAACTCCGTCCGCCCGCCGTCCTGTTCGACGACGACCACCACCTGTCCGGCGTCGGCCGGCCAGTCGAAGGTGACCCGGACCCGCCCCCCGGGCGTCCGCCGGACGGCCAGGCCGGCCACCGGTTCGGGCGTCTCGACGAGCACGCTCGGCCCGGCCAGGGCCCGTTCCCCGAGCACGGCGACGGCCGTGACGCGCACCGGCGCCCCGCCCGGCGGCCGGTTCCCGTCGCGCGGTGCGGGCAGTCCCGCCGCGACGAGTTCCGCCCCCGGCTCGGGGGCGTCGCCGGGCCACTCCACGAGCCGTACGTCGGCTCCCTCGCCCCCCGTCCAGGCGAAGGACAGGCCGCCCGGCGCGCGGGCGTCGGCGGTCAGGGTGCGTACCGGCGCGGGCCACGGGTGCACGGTGACGCGGGTCTCGACGCCGGGGGAGAGGACCTCGGGCGACCCCGGTGGCCGGTAGCGGGCCCGCACCCGCACCAGGTGCTCGCCGACGGCCAGCCCCTCGGCGCGGCCGTCCCGCAGCTCCCGGGTGTTCCCGTCGGGCCCGGTGAGGTCGGCACGGGCGCCCGCCGCGCCCGCCGGGACGGACCAGGACGCCTCGATCCGGCCCGGCCCGTCGTCGCAGCGCAGCCCCGTGACCTCGGGCGCGTACAGCAGTGCCGGGGAGATCAGGGGCGGCCCCGCCGCAGGCACGGCCACGTAGCGGACCTCCCGGCCGAGCGGCGCCGACGGATCCGTCAGCAGGTCGCCGCGCGGCGACCCGGGCAGTTCCGTGAGGGGTTCCCCCGCCGGCGCGCCGCGCGTCAGCCGCAGCACCCGCCCCCAGTCCCCGGCGGGTCCGCCGCCGTCACCCGCCGCGGGTGCGTCGGCCGGCGCCCGCCGCAGCTCGACGCGCCCCGCGACGAGCCCGACCTCCAGCCGGGCCCCGCGCGCCGGCGTGGTGTCCGTACCGTCGCCCGCCGGCCCGGCCCCGTCCGACCGGCGGGTGCGCACCAGGCCGCGGATCGCGCGCGGGCAGTCCCCGGCCAGCCGGGCGGCGTCCAGGTACCGGGTCGCGGCCCGCTCCCGGTCGCCCCGCTCCTCGTACCGTCGAGCGGAGTCGAGGAGGGCGTCGGTGTCCCGGACCCGGCGGGCCAGCGCGTCGATCCGCGCGGCCAGTTCGCGGTCGGGGCCGGGCGGCGGCAGCGCGGCGGCGAGCCGGGCGGCGGCCCGCGTCCGTGACGCCCGCCAGTGGTCCTCCAGCGCCTCGGCGGCAGCCCGTTGGCCCTCGCCCAGTCGGGCCCGCGCGGCGGCCGCGCGCACCAGGGCCGGTGCCTCGTCGGCGTCCACGCCGAGCGCGCACGCGGTGTCGGGGTGTTCGCCCCGCGGGTGTTCGTGCAGCAGCCGGGTCAGTTGGTACAGCAGGACCCGGCGCAGGGCGGCGGGATCGGCCCGCTGGATCCGGGCGAGGCGCCGCAGCAGTGCGGCGGCCTCGGGTTCGGCGTCGGCCGTCCGTACGGCCGCCAGCGCCTCCAGGGCGGGGGCGTCCACGTGGCGGCGCCGTCCGCGTTCCTCGACGGTGAAGATCCCGTCGAGCACCCGTAACCGGCCACCGGGCGGTACCAGCAACTCGCCGAGGTGTCGTAAGCCCAGGCCCTGTTGCACGGCGAGGAGTTCCCCGTACCGTGCCACCAAGGGAGCCAGCGGCAGGCCGAGCAGGGCATGGGAGGGCCCGAGGGCATGCCCGAACTCCGTCCCCGCCATCCGTCTGCGCCCCCCGTGCAGTGTGTGGGGGTCATTTCAGCAGATGTACGGCTGCTTCGGGAGGGCTTTCCTCAGGGCTTTCCGTTCGCCCGCTGTACGGCACAAGGTCAGACAGGGATCTCCGTCCGGTACCCCGGGACCGCTGTCCTTGGGGCGCCCCTCGACTTCCCCTCACCCCCAGAGGACCTCACCCCATGGCTGAACTCAACCGTCGCAGGTTCCTGCAGATCGCGGGCGGTACGGCCGCCGCCACGATGCTGAACGAGAGCATCGCCCGCGCCGCCGCCATCCCGGCGCAGGGCGGCACCGGAACGATCCGGGACATCGAGCACATCGTCGTCCTCATGCAGGAGAATCGTTCCTTCGACCAGTACTTCGGTTCGATGAAGGGCGTACGGGGCTTCGGCGACCCGCGCCCCGTCCTCCAGGACAACGGAAAGTCGGTCTTCCACCAGTCCAACGGGACGAAGGACATCCTCCCCTTCAACCCGCAGGTGGACGACCTGGGCATGCAGTTCGTCGAGGGCCTCAACCACGACTGGGCCGGCGGCCACGCGGCGTACAACAACGGCAAGTACGACAAGTGGGTCCCGGCCAAGACGGCCACGACCATGTCGTACATGACGCGGAACGACATCCCGTTCCACTACGCCCTCGCCGACGCGTTCACCGTCTGCGACGCCTACCACTGCTCCTTCATCGGAGCCACCGACCCGAACCGCTACTACCTGTGGTCCGGCCACACGGGCAACGACGGCACCGGCGGCGGACCGGTCCTCGGCAACCAGGAAGCCGGCTACGGCTGGAAGACCTACCCGGAGCGGCTGGAGGCGGCCGGGGTCTCCTGGAAGATCTACCAGGACGTCGGCGACGGCCTGAACGCCGCGGGCCACTGGGGCTGGATCGGCGACGCCTTCCGCGGTAACTACGGCGACAACTCGCTGCTTTACTTCAACTCCTACCGCAACGCCCAGCCCGGCAGCGCCCTCCACGAGAAGGCGCGCACCGGCACCGACGCCAAGGCCGGCGAGGGGTACTTCGACCGGCTGCGCGCCGACGTGGTGAACGGCACCCTGCCCCAGGTCTCCTGGATCGCCGCGCCCGAGGCCTTCAGCGAGCACCCGAACTGGCCGGTCAACTTCGGCGCCTGGTACATCTCGCAGGTGCTCGACGCGCTGACCGCGAACCCGGCGGTGTGGGCGAAGACGGCCTTCTTCATCACGTACGACGAGAACGACGGCTTCTTCGACCACGTCGTGCCCCCGTACCCGCCCACCTCGGCCGCCTGGGGCCTGTCCACGGCGGACGTCACGAAGGACCTGTACGCGGGCGGCGGGGGCTACGCAGCCGGCCCCTACGGACTCGGCCCCCGCGTCCCGATGATCGTCGTCTCCCCGTGGAGCAAGGGCGGCTACGTCTGCTCCGAGACCTTCGACCACACCTCGGTGATCCGCTTCATGGAGAAGCGGTTCGGGGTGCGGGAGCCCAACATCTCGCCGTGGCGCCGCGCCGTCTGCGGGGACCTCACCTCGGCCTTCGACTTCACCAAGGCGGACGCCTCCCCGGCGGCCCTGCCCCCCACGGCCGACTACCTCCCGCCGGACCACAACGCGCACCCGTCCTACCACCCGGTGCCGCCGGCCACCGGCGCCCTGCCGAAGCAGGAGGCGGGCTCCAAGCGGACGCGCGCGCTGGGCTATCAGCCGTACGTGGACGGCAAGGCCACCGTCGCGACGGGCAAGTTCACCCTGACCTTCGCCTCCGGGCCCACCCTGGGCGCCCACTTCCACAGCACCTCCGGCAACCGCACGGACGGGCCGTGGCCCTACACGGTCGAGGCGGGCAAGACCCTCTCGGACACCTGGAGCACCAGCGCCTCCACCGGGAACCAGATCAACCTCACGGTCTGGGGTCCGAACGGCTTCCTGCGCACCTGGAAGGGGCCCGCCGCGAAGGCCGGCCCCGAGGTCACCGCCCGCCACGACGCGACCGCCGGCAACCTCGCGCTGACCCTCGCCAACGCGGGCACGGCCGCCGTCAACCTCACCGTGACCAACACCTACGGGGGCGCGCCGCAGACCTTCAAGGTCAACCCCGGTGCGACGGTGACCCACTCGGTCGACCTGCGCGCCACGGGCCGCTGGTACGACGTGAAGGTCGTCTCGGACGCCGACGCCGGCTTCCTGCGCCGCTTCGCGGGCCACGTCGAGACGGGAGCCCCGGGCGTCTCCGACCCGGCGATCAAGACCGTGTGACGCGGTCCCCGGCCGCGTGCGGCGGTCGCCGCCCCGGGATCGGAAGGTCCCGGGGGCGGTGGCCGCGCACCGTGCGGGATGTCGACTTCACGGTGTGATGGTAGGCCCGGTGGGCAGAACGTAGGGCGTCGAGATCCTCACGTTCCGTCACCGAGGGAGAACGCATGGCCATCGCCCACCGCAGGATCGGCACCGGACCCGTCCGCGTGATCGTGTTGCACGACTGGTTCGGCACGTCCGCCAACTGGGGTTCGGTACTGGACCACTTGGACCCGGGGGAGTTCAGCTACGCCTTCCTCGACTACCGCGGCTACGGCGATCGCCGGGACGTCGCCGGCCGGTACAACCTCGCCGAGATCGCCGACGATGCCCTCGACCTGGCCGACCAGCTCGGCTGGGGCACCTTCTCCCTCCTCGGCCACTCCATGGGCGGCAAGGCCGCCCAGCAGGTGCTGGTCCGGGCGCCCGAGCGGATCGAGAAGCTGATCGGCGTCAATCCGGTTCCGGCCGGCCCCTACCCGATGGACGACGCCACCCACGCGCTCTTCCACGGCGCCGCCGCCGACGAGGACAACCGGCGCGCCATCCTCGACCTCGTGACCGGCAACCGCGCGACCCGCCACTGGATCGACCGGATGTCCGCCCACTCGATGGCCGTCTCCCTGCCCGAGGCCTTCGCCGCCTACCTCGCGAGCTGGGAGTCCCTCGACCTGTCCGCGGCGGTCAAGGGCAACACCGTGCCGGTGCTGGTCCTCGTCGGGGAGTACGACCCGGCACTGAGCGTCGAGGTGATGCGCGCCACCTGGCAGGCCTGGTACCCGCACTGTCGGATCCAACCGCTGCCCGGCGCCGGCCACTACCCGCCGCACGAGACGCCGGTCGCCTTCACCGCCGCGATCGAGGCTTTCCTGCGCCGCTAGAGAGGGGTCGTCTCCGCCCCCGGAAACGCCCGTGAGGGGTACGAGGAAACCTCGTACCCCTCACGGGATCCCACAGGGTGAGTGACGGGACTTGAACCCGCGGCCACCTGGACCACAACCAGGTGCTCTACCAACTGAGCTACACCCACCACGAAGGGCGGCGGACCACCCGTTCGATGTGCAAGCACAGCATAGCCGATCAGCGGGGTGCTTCCGCGACGCCATTTCCCCGCCCGCAGGCCTCCCCGCCCCACCCGTCCCGGCCCCGCCCCGGCGGTTTCCGTGCGGCGCGGCCCCTGCCGCCGTCGCGTGCCGCACGGCAGGATCCCCCCATGGACCTCGACCCGCTCCTCGCCGACACCGAGCCCTTCACCGCCGCCGACTACGCCGCCCGGATGGCCGCCGCCGCGCGGGCCGCCGCCGAGGCGGGGCTGGCCGGTCTGCTGATCGCCCCCGGGCCCGACCTCACCCACCTCACCGGGTACCGGCCCGTCGACACCGAGCGGCTGACCCTGCTCGTGCTCGCCGCCGACCGGGAACCGGTGCTCGTCGTGCCCGCCCTGGAGGCCCCCGACGCCGCGAAGGCCCCCGGTGCGGGAGCCCTGACCCTGCGCGACTGGGCCGACGGGAAGAACCCGTACGACGCCACCACGCCCCTGCTCGACGCGACGGGCCGCTTCGGTGTGAGCGACAACACCTGGGCCCTGCACCTGCTCGGCCTCCAACGCGAGTTGCCCGGGACCGCGTACGCCCCGCTCACCGACGCCCTGCCGATGCTCCGCGCCGTGAAGGACCGGCGGGAACTGGCCCGGCTGGCGGCCGCCGGGGCCGCGGCCGACGCCGCGTACGCCCAGATCCTGCACGTCCCCTTCGCCGATCGAAGGGAGAGCGACGTGGCCGCCGACCTGGCCGCGCTGCTGCGCGTCCACGGTCACTCGCAGGTGGACTTCACCGTCGTCGGCTCCGGCCCGAACGGCGCCAACCCCCACCACGAGGCCGGCGACCGCGTCATCCGGCACGGGGACATGGTGGTCCTCGACTTCGGCGGGCTCCTGCACGGCTACGGCTCCGACATCTCCCGCACCGTCCACGTCGGCGAGCCCACCGCCGAGGAGCGGCGGGTCCACGACGTCGTCCGCGAGGCGCAGCAGGCGGGCGTGGCGGCGGTCCGGCCCGGGATCGCCTGCCAGGACGTGGACCGGGCGGCCCGCGCGGTGATCACCGAGTTCGGCTACGGGGACCGTTTCATCCACCGCACCGGCCACGGCATCGGCGTCACCACCCACGAGCCGCCGTACATGGTCGAGGGCGAGGAGCAGCCGCTGCTGCCCGGCATGTGCTTCTCCGTCGAGCCGGGCGTCTATCTGCCCGGCCGCTTCGGCGTCCGCATCGAGGACATCGTGACGGTGACCGACGACGGCGTGCGCCGCCTCAACAACGCCCCGCGCGAGCTGGCGATCGTCGAGTAGCCCGAGCCACTCCGAGACGGGGCCTACGGGCCCAGCACCACCGCCGACTCGCCCGGCACGTGGATGCGGCCGTCGGGGCCCGGGTGGTCGACGGGCTCCCAGGCGGCCAGCACCCGCACCCCGTTGCGGCCCAGGGCGATGGTCACCGGCTCCGGCGAGAAGTTCACCGCCACCCGGACCTCGCCGCGCCGGAACGTCACCCAGCGGCGCTCCTCGTCGTGTGCGACCCGCACCGCCGCGAGGTCCGGGTCGCGCAGGTCCGGATGGGTGCGCCGCAGTGCGATCAGCGACCGGTACCACTCCAACAGGCGTGCGTGCGAGGGCTGTTCGGGCTCGTTCCAGTTCAGGCAGGACCGGTCGCGGGTCGCCGGGTCCTGCGGGTCCGGGATCTCCTCCGCCTTCCAGCCGTGCGCCGCGAACTCCCGCCGGCGACCCGTCCGCACGGCCTCCGCGAGCTCCGGGTCGGGATGGTCGGTGAAGTACTGCCACGGCGTGCCCGCGCCCCACTCCTCGCCCATGAACACCATCGGGACGAAGGGGCCGGTCAGCGCCACCGTCGCGGCGCACGCCAGCAGGCCCGGGGACAGCGAGGCCGACAGCCGGTCGCCCCGCGCACGGTTGCCGATCTGGTCGTGGGTCTGGGTGTAGCCCAGGAAACGGTGCGCCGGCGTGCGGCGGCGGTCCACGGGCCTGCCGTGCGTGCGGCCCCGGAAGGAGGACCACGTGCCGTCGTGGAAGAAGGCCCGGGTCAGGGTCTTGGCGAGGGCGCCGATCGGGGCCTCGGCGAAGTCGGCGTAGTAGCCCTGGGACTCGCCGGTGAGCGTGCAGTGCAGGGCGTGGTGGAAGTCGTCGTTCCACTGGGCGTGCAGCCCCAGCCCGCCGACGGACCGCGTGCTCGTGACGCGCGGGTCGCACTGGTCGGTCTCGGCGATCAGGAACAGCGGGCGGGCGGTCTCCGCCGCCAGCTCGTCCACGGCCGTCGCCAGCTCCTCCAGGAAGGTGAGCGCCCGCCCGTCGGCCAGCGCGTGCACGGCGTCGAGGCGCAGACCGTCGATCCGGTAGTCCCGCAGCCAGGCCAGGGCGCTGCCGATGAAGTACGCGCGGACCTCGTCGGAACCGGGCGCGTCCAGGTTCACCGCCGCGCCCCAGGGCGTGTGGTGGGTCTCCGTGAAGTACGGCCCGAAGACGGGGAGGTGGTTCCCGGAGGGCCCCAGGTGGTTGTGGACCACGTCCAGGACCACGCCCAGCCCGGCGGTGTGCGCCGCGTCCACGAACCGGGCCAGACCCGCCGGGCCGCCGTACGGCTCGTGCACCGCCCAGGGCGCCACCCCGTCGTACCCCCAGCCGTGCCGGCCCGGGAACGGACACACCGGCATCAGCTCGACGTGCGTGACGCCCAGCCCCGCCAGGTACGGCAGGCGGGCCGCGGCGGCGTCGAAGGTGCCCTCCGGGGTGAACGTCCCGACGTGCAGCTCGTACAGGACCGCGTCCTGGAGCGGGACGCGGGGCGCCGGCGCCGTCGGGTGCAACGCGGCGACGTCGACGACCGCGCTGTGGCCGTCCGGCCCGTGGGGCAGCCGGCGCCCGCGCGGGTCCGGGCGCACCACCGGATCGTCACCCAGCAGGAACCCGTACTCGTCCCCGTCGGCGGCCGGCGCGTCGACCAGCCACCAGCCGTCCCGGCCCGGTTCCGGGTCGGGTGTCATCTCGTAGGCGGTGTCGTTCAGTCGCATGGCGACCCGACCTGTCAGCGGTGCCCACACCTCGAACTGCACGGACGGTCCCCTCGTCTCGGGCGGTGCCCAGCCTGCGTTGTGCGCCCATCATCCCGGCCCCGGCGGGGGAGTTCTGGACACTTCGTCCCCGACGGGCCGACAATCACCCTGTGACGTCGAGTTTCGAGTACCCCGGCCTCCCCGCGCCCCGCCTCTCCGACGCCGAGCGCGACCAGGCGCTGGGCCGGCTCAGAGAGGGCGCGGCCCTGGGAAAGCTGTCCCACGACACCTTCCTGCGGCGCATGGAGCTGGCCCTGGTGGCCCGCCGCGCGGAGGACCTCGCGGTGCTCACCGCCGACCTCCAGAGCCGGCGGGGCACCGAAAGCGCCTGGACCCGTCGGTTGTTCGGCTGGGTGGGCCGGGCGTCGGCCGTGAGCGTCGGCGTCCGCAAGGCCTGGCACGCCGAGCGGCTGCCCAAGCTGCTGCTGCCCCACCCGAGCGCCCTGCCGCTCGCCATCGGACGCGACCCCGGCAACGGTCTGCGGCTCACCCACGAGACCGTGTCCCGGGCACACGCCGAACTCAGCCTGCGCGACGGCCTGTGGGTGCTCAAGGACCTCGGCTCCGCCAACGGCACCACCGTCAACGGCCGCCGCGTGACGGGCTCGGCCGTGGTCCGGGAGGGCGACGAGATCGGCTTCGGCCGGATGGCCTTCCGCCTCTCCCTCGACTGAGCGGCCCGGACGGGGCGGAGCGGCGGGGCGGGAGCAAGCCTGGTCAGCGCCGGTGCCTGGCGAGCGCCAGCAATCCGGCGAACCCCTCCCGAGTCAAGGACAGGTGCGGCCCGCCCGAGTTCTTGCTGTCGCGAACGAGTACGGCACCGGGAGCCGTGGCGACCTCGATGCACTGGCCGCCGTTGCTGCTGTAAGAGGACTTGTACCAGTGGGGTTCGGTCGTCACGGGGTGCCCTTTCGTGCCTCATGGATCATGCCCACGGATGCCGACTGTGGCATCGATTCGGCTTGTAGCTGATGGTAGGCCGTAAGCATCGGCTGAACGAACCTCATATCGCGCTCCAGCCGGCCCTGCTGTGCGGATTCGGCATACGCGATCTGGGACCTGTCGGTGCGGGTCAGCAGTGTCACAGGCAGGTCGAATGACCGCCGCTCGCCGAGGTCGTAGGGGGCGACCTGGACGATCGTGTTCGGCAGCTCGGCAAACTCCATCAGTCGCGTCAACTGGGCGTTCATGACCTTGAGGCCTCCGACCGGCCGCCGGATGCAGCTCTCGTCCAGGACTGCGTGGACGAGCGGGCGAGGAGTGCGTTCTATCGATGCCTGCCGCCGCGCGAGCAGCGTAAGGCGTTCCTCTGCCTGCTGCTCCGTAATGGCTCCCCGACGCACAGCCCCCGATGCGATCGCGGCCGCGTACTCCGGAGTCTGTAGGAGGCCGGGGACGATGCCCAGCTCAAAGAGTCGGATCTCTGTCGCGTCCGACTCGATCTGAACGTATTCGGGGAATCCCTCAAGCAGTGCCGTATGCCGAACGGCCCGACCATGGCGTTCGAACTGGTCCCCGGTGCCGAATACCTTGTCAGCACTTGCCGTGAAGCGAGGAGTTGGGGAGCGGCGCCCGGTTTCGATCGCTGAGATGTGCGTCCCTGTGTATCCCATTCGGACTGCCAGCTCGTCTTGGGTCCAGCCGCGCTCATCTCGCAGCCTGCGTAAACGCTGACCGAACGCCGCACCCGGCGATTCTTCGGGGTCCAACTTCTTCCGGTTCAAGTGCCATCACCCAACTTTCCGTGCAACCAACGCAAGTTGAAGACATCTCGACTCTAGGTCACGCTGAAGCCGCTTGGTAGTGGAACGGCTACGGAGAGGAGTCACGGTGCCCGAGAGCGCAGAGTCCCCGCGGGACGCGTTGGCGGAGCTGGCCGCCGCAATGGAACGCGACGAGGCCCGGCCGGACTGGGGTGACCTGCCCCTGATGCATCGCTGCCCGGCAGCGTTCGCCCTGGCCACCGCGTCGATGAAGGAGCGCGCGGGGGAGCACGTCCGGTGACCGACGACAACGAACACCGGGACCACGCGCGGAGGACCAAGAGGGGCGCGCTCGCCGTCACCCTCGGGGCGGTCGCGTGGATTGCGGCCGTGGCGTTCATCGTCGCTCGGGGGTGGGGCGCGTGACGCCCGGACGGTACGTGTGCGACGCGCGCATCCAGGTGCGCGTTCCGGCACTCCTGATGCTCCTGCTCCGGCTCGGCGCCGATGAGGGCACCGTCCGAGACGTGGCGTCGGCCGGCGTGGAGCTGCGCTGCACACTGGAGACGCATGAAGGCCCCCATGCCGACTTGCTGAGCGAGAACGCGGAGGGATCGGCCCTCTGGGCCCGCTGGACGGACCAGGGCCCGCTCGACGAATTGATGTGGCTGCCGGACTGCCCCGCCGGTGATGACACCCCCGGCGCGAGCGTCGACGGGTGCTGCCAATTCCTCGGCCACCAGGGAGGCCACACCTGGGAAGTCACCGATCCCGAGCTGGAGCGGTTGCGGGCCGTCCTTCCCGCGCTCCACGACCTGACGTTCGGCCACCCCCTCGACCCGGTCTCCACCGGGCCGAGGGCCGCCGCCCTGCGGGTCTTCGCCCGCGCCGGGAACGGGGCGGAGGATGAGGGCATGGAACACACGTCTGTGGTGCGCCCCGCGCGCCCCGAGGATCTGCCGCGGCTCGTCGAACTGATCCACGAGCACATCGCCTACGAGAAGTCCGAGCCCCGCCCGCCCGGTCTGGCCGACCGCCTCGGCCCGCAACTGTTCGCCGAGGACTCCCGGCTGTGGGTGCTGTTGGCCCGGACCCCGGCGGGCGAGGTCGCCGGGTACGCCGCCTGTTCGACGGAGTACGCGTTCTGGGACGCCCGGCACCACCTCCACATGGACTGCCTCTACCTCGCCGAGGACGCGCGCGGCCACGGCCTCGGCGCCGCGCTGATGGAGGCCGTGGCCGCCCTCGCCCGGGAGTTGGGCCTGGACCACGTCGAGTGGCAGACCCCGGACTGGAACGAGGGCGCGATCCGCTTCTACGACCGGCTCGGCGCGACCGGGATGCCCAAGCGCCGGTATGCCCTGCCGGTCGCCCCGCCGGTCGCGCTGCCGGGGGAGCCCGCTACCGGTTGACCGCCCTGAGTCGTTCGTAGGCGGCCAACACCGTGCGGGCCTGGTGCTCCACCTGCGTGGCCACCGGGATCCAGCGTGCCTGGAAACGGGCCGCGAACTCCTCGCACCACCCCGTCACCAGGCGGTCCAGCCCCGGCGCCGCCGGATGCCCCTGCGCCCGCAGCACGCGCAGCAGCATCGCGGCGGCGCGCAGCGACAGCCGCCGCCCGAACGCGTCGATGCTGCCGATGTGCGCCGTGGTGGCCTCGGCCGGAGCCCCTGGGCCCGTCCACTCGACGGTGATCCGGGGGATCAGGGCGAGCGTCCAGTCCACCGCCCGCAGCAGGGGCGCGGCGTCCGGGTCCACCGCGTGCACCCCCGTGCGTACGGCGGCCACCCGGTCGGCGTCCCCGCTGAGCCGCCCGGCCAGCATGCGCAGCGCGCGCCGCGGGTCCGGGTGCGGGGCCGGGTCGTCCACCAGGTCGGAGGCCCACATGGGCACTTCGACGATCGCGGTGGTGCCCGCGTACCGGTGGGCGTGGTACCAGGTGCTCAGCCGGGTGTCCTCCGGGTGGAAGGCCCCGGCCGCCTCAGTGCCCGGCTCGGGCATCACGAAGATCCCGGGTCCGGGGGAGGGCCACCCGGTGGCGTCGGAGGCACCCGTCTCCACCGGGATCCGCAGCTCGGCCGCCGACTTGGCGAAGGGCTCCGAGAGGCCGGGTATGTCCTGGGTGAGCTGGACCCAGGAGCCGCCCAGGTCGGTGCCGTGCAGGGAGATCTGGAGTACGGGGCGCAGCTCGTCGATGAGCGCGGTCAGGGCCCGGGTCTCGGGCGGCAGTCGGTCCGGAGGCAGTAAGGACGGAGCCCATTCGGGCTGTTCGGGCCCGGGGGGTCGGAAGAAGTTCCGGTGGTAGTCGAGGAGGGAGTGCGGGCGGGGAGTGAGGTGCAGGGCCGCCCCGTCGGGGTCCGCGCAGAGCAGGAAGTGCCAGCCGCAATCGGCCCGGGGGGCGTGGTCGCGGATGACGCGCCGGGCCAGGGAGAGGGCCGTCGGGCCGCCGACGGGCTCGTTGGCGTGCGCCCCGGCGACGACGAGGACGTTGCGGCCCGGCGTGCCCGCCCCGTCGGGCTCCCCGCCGACGGAGAGCAGCCACAGCGGCCGGCCGGCCCGGGAGGCGCCGACTTGACGCAGCCGCGCCAGAGCGGGGTGTTCGTCCGCCAGGGCGCGTGCGGCCAGGGCGAGTTCGTGCGGAGTGGGGTAGCACATGTCTCGTAGGAGGGTCACATGTCATGCCATGCCCGCCGCGCACGCCCCCTACTGCTCCGGGCGCCCCGTACTTCCCCGAAACCCGAGGAAAACCCCTGGCCAACGCCTCGCGCGGCGTTCCCGTGCGGTCAGTCCATCCCGACCAGGCAGTAGACGTACTCGTTGAGGGGGATCCCGTTGCGGGTGTAACTGTACGAGAAGGCGTACTCCGTCTTCGGGTTGTCGTTGCAGCGGTCCAGGTCCGAGGTCATCGGGATGCTCTCGATCACCCGGTAGTGCGCGTCGGACGCCGAGCAGGGAACCTCCCGCACCCCGGTGACCCGTTGGGCGGTCGTCGAGTCCGGCAGCGTCCCGTTGAGGCAGGTGCCCCGGTCGAACGGGCTCGGGGCGGCCTCGGACGGTGACGGTGTGGGGTCGGGCACGGACACGCCGGTCGATGTGGTCGGCGTCGGGATGACCACGGGGGGCGGGGCGGGCGCGGGGGACCAGATGCTGAGCGTGGGCGTGGCGGTGGGCGTCGGGGAGGCCACGCCCTTGTCGTCGTCCCCGCTGTTCAGCAGGACCACGCCGACGATCACGGCGGCGAGGAGCCCGACCGCCACCAGGCACCCCTTCTTCGAGCCGGACGGGCCGGCCGTGCCCGCCGTGCCGGGCGCGCCCGAAGCCGCGGGCTGCCCCGGGACCGTGCCCGCGACCGGGCCCACCCGGATGCGCAGCATGACGTCGGTGTCGCCGACCCGGGCCCGGACGAGTTGACCGTCCGTGCAGGAGGGGATCCGAAGGCGGGCGGGCCCCGACGCCAGGGCCACGGTGAGGATCACGCCGTGGGCGGCCTGCTGCGGGGTGATCGTGAGGGGGATCTCCTGAGGCGACACCGGCTGCTCCCAGAGTGGTGGTGGTGCGGACGCTGTCTGACGAACCCGGGAGATTCTGCCCGCCCCGCGCACGGTGACGCAGTCATTCCGCCCGAAGTCCCCCCGAACGTACGTCCGTTGGTCCGCACCGGCGACGGCCACCGCCGTCCCTGCTCCCGCCCCCGCCCTCGGACCCGGTGGGCCCGGGAGGGGCGGGAGCGGAAGACCGGTGCTAGCCGGCCGCCTCCGACCCGATCAGCACCACCGCCGGACGGTCCGCCAGCAGGACCGACAGGGCGACCTCGCCCTCGTGCACGTCCCCGTACGGCAGGGACGTCCAGCGCCCCGCCGGCAACGGCAGCAGGGTGTCGCGCCAGCCGCCCGCGCCCGCGAGCCGGTGCGAGAGCCGGGTGGCCACCGCGATCAGGCCGGTCGAGCGGGCGAAGGCCACGCAGTGGTCCGCGGCCGGGCCCCGCGCGGCCAGCGGCGCGTACCCGGCGAACAGGTCGGGCCGGGAACGACGCAGCCGCAGCAGCGCGGTGGTCAGGGCCAGCTTCTCCTGCGCCACGCCCCGCGGGGTCCCGCCCGCCTCCAGCAGGGCCGCGGCCTCGCGCGGGTGGACGGCGGGACGCCGGTTGTCGGGGTCGACCAGCGCCCGGTACTCGCTCTCCTCGCCCTGGTACACCTCGGGGACCCCGGGCATCGCCAGGTGCAGCAGGGTCATCCCGAGGAGGTTGGCCCGGGCGGCCTCCCGCAGTTCCGGCGGGAGGTCCGCCGGGAGCGCGCCCGGGCGGGACGCCGCCTCGGTGATCCCCGCCTCGTACCGCTCGTCCGGTTCCGTCCAACTGGTGTGCAGCCCGGCCTCGCGGGCCGCCTTCAGCAGGGCCGCCGACAGCCGGGGCCCGCGTTCGGGAACCTCCCCGAGGCCCAGGGCCGTCTGCCGCGCCACCCACGCGGCCCGGGGATCGGGGCCCCCGTCACCCGGTCCGGCCATGTGTTCCGGAGCCTGCGAGAGCGTCGAGATCCGCGCCCGGACGTCCGCGCTCCGCTTGGTGTCGTGGGTGGACAGCACCGTGCCCGAGGCGGGCCAGTCCCGTTCCAGGTCGGCGCAGTACGCGTGGAACCCGGCCACGGACACCGCCGGTCGGCCGGGCTCCCCGCCGACCTCCGTGGCCGACAGCAACGGGGCCCAGCGGTAAAAGGCCCGGTCCTCCAACGACTTCGCGCGCAGGGCGGCCGAGGTCTGGGCGAAGCGCGCGGCGAAGGCGGGGTCCCGCGCCACCAGGTCCCGCACGCCGGCCACCGCGTGGGCCCCGGCCCGGGAAGCGGCCTGCTCCAGCGCCCGCGCCGGCATGTCCGGTTCGCCGGGGTAGGGCCGGTACACCGGGTAGGCGATCAGCAACTCCCTTACCGCCGCCGCCAGATCGGCGCCGGCGCGCCGCTGGAGCGTCGCCAGTTCGGCCGCCAGGTCACCGGTCAGCACCTCCCGGGTCGCCGCCGCCGCGGTCTCCTCCCAGGAGGGCGCCGCGGTCGACTCCCGGTACAGGCGCGCCAGTTCGTCGACCCCGACCGGATCCGCGAACACCCCGTCGACCCGGTGCAGTGCGTCGTACCCCGTGGTCCCGGCGACCGGCCAGTCGGCGGGCAGCCGCTCCCGGGGCGCGAGGATCTTCTCCACCACGATCCAGCAGCCCTCGCCCACCCCCGCGCGCAGCCGCCGCAGGTACTCCCGCGGATCCGCCAGCCCGTCCACGTGGTCGATCCGCAGCCCCGACACCACCCCGTCGCGAACCAGCTCCAGCACCTTGGCGTGGGTGGCCGTGAACACCTCCGGGTCTTCCACCCGAACCCCGATGAGATCCGAGATGGTGAAGAAGCGGCGGTAGTTCAGGGCGGTCCGGGCCTCCCGCCAGCACGCCGGCCGGTACCACTGCGCGGCCAGGAGTTCCGCCGTCTCCAGTGCGGCCGCTCCCTCCCGCAGCGGGAACTCGTGCTCCCCGCAGCGCAGCACCCCGCCGACGACCTTCACCTCGGCCGGGTCGAGCGGTTCGGCGAGCACCGGCAGCAGCACCTGCCCGTCGCCCGCCTCCCAGTCGATGTCGAACCAGGCCGCGTAGGGCGACGCCGGCCCCTCCCGCAGCACCTCCCACAGCGGCCGGTTCAGCCGCAGCGGCGACGGCACCGCCATGTGGTTCGGCACGATGTCGAGCACCACGCCCAGCCCGTGTTCCCGCGCGGTCGCGGCGAGCGCCCGCAGCCCCCGCTCCCCGCCGAGCTCGGCCCGCACCCGGGTGTGGTCGGTGACGTCGTATCCGTGGGTGGAGCCGGGCACGGCCTCCAACACGGGCGACAGGTGCAGATGGGACACGCCGAGCGAGGCGAGGTACGCGACCTCCGCCTCGGCCGCCGCGAACGGGAACTCGGGACACAGCTGGAGACGGTAGGTGGACGCCGGAGTGACGGATGTCGGAACATCGGTTTCCGCTTGGCTGCTCAAGTACTCCTGGGTCATGAGAACGTACGTACCCAGCCTGCGGGATTCCGTGCCATGACCCAATGCATCCGAGTGACTGCGCCGGGTTACCTTCCTCAAGTGTTTGGAACCGTCGACACCTATCGCAAAGTCATCGCCCTGACCGGGCCCCTTCTGCCGCTCGTCTCCTTCCTTGCCCGACTTCCCGTCGCCATGTGCCAGTTCGGCAGCGTGCTGCTGATCGCGGAGACCACCGGCTCCCTCGCCACCGCCGGGATCGTCGGTTTCTCCCTCTCCGCCGGACAGGTGGCCTTCGGACCCGTCCTGGGCCGGCTCGCCGACCGCCGCGGACAGCGCCCCGTCGTCCTGGGCGCCGTCGCCGTCAACGCGGTCGCCACCGGAGCCCTGGTCGCCGGGGCCCTCGCGCACCTCGACACGGTCCCGCTCGCCGCGATCGCGGTGGTCGCCGGCGCCTCCATCCCGCTGATCGGGCCCCTCGCCCGCAGCCGCTCCGTCGCCCTGGCCCGCCGCGCCGACGCCGACGAGAGCGTGGTGGGCGCCGTGCACTCGCTCGAAGGCACCCTGGACGAGGTGTCGTTCGTCATCGGTCCGGCCCTCGTCGGCGCGGCCACGCTCATCGCGCACCCGGCCGCGGCCCTCGCCGCCGCCGGCCTCGTCGCCGTCTTCGGCAGCGTCTACGCCCTCCACCCGACGGCCTCCGTCACCGCCGGCTCACCCGCCCCGGCCCGTCCCGCGGGCGGCCGGTCCCGGCCGCCGGGCGTCGTGTACTCCGTACGGGCCTCCCTCGCCCTCCAGGGAGCCGTGTTCGGCGCCTGCCAGGCCGGCATCGCGGCCCTGACCCTGAACCTGGGCGTCCCGGGACAGGCGGGCATCGTCTACGCCTCCATGGGCGTGGTCAGCGCCGTCGTGGGCCTGGCCATGGGCGCGCTGCCGGCCCGCTTCGGGCTGCGACTGCGCTGGAGGCTGGCCACCGCCGCGGGGCTGGCCTTCTCGGTGCCGTTGGTGTTCACCGACAGCCTGCTGCCGCTGTACGCCGTCGTCACCGTGCTCGGCGCCGCCTGCGCCCCGCACCTGATCACCGCGTTCGCGCTCACCGAACGGCACGTGGAGCCCGCCCGGCTCGCCGAGGCGATGGCCTTCGCCGCCAGCTCGCTCGTCGCCGGCCAGGCCCTCGCGTTGGGGATCAGCGGTCAACTCGCCGAGTGGTACGGGCCTGCGGGCCCCTTCGCGCTCGCCGTGGCCGCGGCCGCGCTGTGTCTGGTCCTGGCCCTGGCCACCCGGGTGCCCGCCGCCCGCCCGCACCCCGCGATCGCCATCCCCGCACAGGCGACGGCGCCGCGGACCGGGGCGGCCGGCGAGGAGGCGGCGGCCGCCACCGGGCGGACCACCTACGCCGGCCGCTGAAGCACCACCATGCACCGACCCGTCAACGCCACCCGGTCACCCGCCGCGAACTGCGGCCCGGTGCCGGGTGGCAGTACGTCCGACCGGGCCGTGTCCACGATCAGGCGCCACTGGGCGCCGTGCCCCGCCGGGACGGTGAAGTCCTGCGCCTCCGCACCCGCGTTGAACATGAGCAGGAACGAATCGTCGGTGATCCGCTCGCCCCGGGTGCCCGGTTCGGAGATCGCCTCGCCGTTGAGGAACACCGTCAGCGCGCGGGCGTGCTGCGCCTGCCAGTCACGGGCCCGCATCTCCTCGCCGTGCGGGGTGAACCAGGCGATGTCCGAGAGCTCGTCGTGGGTGCCCTCCACCGGCCTGCCGTGGAAGAACCGGCGCCGTCTGAACACCGGGTGGTCCCGGCGCAGCCACACCATCTGCCGGGTGAACTCCAACAGCCCGGGCGCCGGTTTGCCCGGTTCCGGCCAGTCCACCCAGGACAGTGCGTTGTCCTGGCAGTAGGCGTTGTTGTTGCCGCCCTGGGTGCGGGCGAACTCGTCACCGTGGCTCAGCATCGGCACGCCCTGCGACAGCATCAACGTGGCCGTGAAGTTGCGCATCTGACGAGCGCGCAGTTCCAGCACCTCCGGGTCCTCCGTGGGACCCTCCACCCCGCAGTTCCAGGACCGGTTGTGGGTCTCCCCGTCCCGGTTGCCCTCCCGGTTCGCCTCGTTGTGCTTCTCGTTGTAGGAGACCAGGTCGTTCAGGGTGAAACCGTCGTGGCACGTGGTGAAGTTGATGGAGGCCAGCGGGCGCCGCCCGTCGTCCTGGTAGAGGTCGGAGGAGCCCGTCAGTCGTCCCGCGAACTCCGCCAGCGTGCGCGGCTGCCCGCGCCACATGTCCCGGACCGTGTCGCGGTACTTGCCGTTCCACTCCGTCCACAGCGGCGGGAAGTTGCCCACCTGGTAGCCGCCCTCGCCCAGGTCCCAGGGCTCGGCGATCAGCTTCACCTGGCTGACCACCGGATCCTGCTGGACCAGGTCGAAGAACGACGACAGCCGGTCCACCTCGTGGAACTGCCGGGCGAGGGTGGCCGCGAGGTCGAAGCGGAAGCCGTCGACGTGCATCTCCGTCACCCAGTAGCGCAACGAGTCCATGATCAGCTGGAGTACGTGGGGGGACCGCATCAGCAGGGAGTTCCCGGTGCCGGTGGTGTCCATGTAGTGCCGAGGGTCCTCCGCCAGTCGGTAGTACGAGGCGTTGTCCAGGCCCCGGAAGGACAGCGTCGGCCCCAGGTGGTTGCCCTCGGCCGTGTGGTTGTAGACCACGTCCAGGATCACCTCGATCCCGGCCTCGTGCAGGGCCCGCACCGCCGACTTGAACTCCAGCACCTGCTGGCCCCGGTCACCGGAGGCGTAGCCGTTGTGCGGGGCGAAGAAGCCGATGGTGTTGTAGCCCCAGTAGTTGCTGAGCCCGTCGTCCACCAGCCGGTGGTCGTTGACGTACTGGTGCACCGGCATCAGCTCCAGCGCGGTCACCCCGAGCTTGGTCAGGTGCCCGATGATCGCCGGGTGCGCGAGGGCGCCGTAGGTGCCGCGGAGCTCCTCCGGGAGGTCCGGGTGCCGCATCGTCAGACCCTTCACGTGCGCCTCGTACAGCACCGTGTGGTGGTACTCGTGGCGCGGCGGCCGGTCGTTGGCCCAGTCGAAGTACGGATTCACCACGACCGAACTCATCGTGCGCGGGGCCGAGTCCAGGTCGTTGCGCGAGTCCGGCCGACCGAAGTGGTAGCCGTACACCTGTTCGCCCCAGTCGACGCTGCCGCTGATGGCCCGCGCGTACGGGTCGAGCAGCAGCTTCGCCGCGTTGCAGCGCAGGCCGTGCTCGGGTTCGTACGGGCCGTGGACCCGGAATCCGTAGCGCTGGCCCGGCATCACGCCGGGCAGGTAGGCGTGGCGGACGAAGGCGTCCGTCTCGCGCAGTTCGACGGCGGTCTCCGAGCCGTCGTCGTGCAGCAGGCACAGCTCGATCCGTCGGGCGGCCTCGGAGTAGACCGCGAAATTGGTGCCGGCGCCGTCGTACGTGGCACCCAGCGGATACGCCTGTCCCGGCCAGATCTGCATGGATGAAGACTCTTCCCTCGTTGTCGGTGGATGCCCCTGGTGATCCGGCGTACACCACGTCACTGCCAGATCTTCCCCGAAAGAGCGCCCCCAAGCGGGGACTTGGGATGCTCCTACCGGGTGACCCGGAGAGCTGATATGCGGGTCAGTGGACTGTGTGGGCATCGGATAATGGGTCAACGGGCAGCCGGTGTACGGGCCATCGGGCTGCAACCGGCCGCGCGCGCGGAGTACCCTTCCGTGATCACTGGAGACGGGCGTCCAGACGCAGAAGGCGGTGCACGGGTGAGCTCGGGAGGTCTGGAGCTGCCCCCTGGTGACGGCGGTCACGAGGGTGGCCCGGCGGACACCGCGGGGGGCGGGCCCGCAGGAGCGCCGGCCGGAGCGGTGTCGCTGGCCCCGCCGGAGGCCGAGGGCTCACGGGCCGGAGCCGAACTGGACTGGAGCGCGGAGGCCTGGAGCGAGGTCCGGACCCGGGCCCAACGGGCCGGACGCGCCTACATCTGGCTGAACCTCATCGAACAGCGGCTGCGCTCGGTGGTCGGGGCGGTGCTGCGACCCGTCTACGAGCCGGCGCACGGCGGGGACGACTGGGTGGTCGCCGCCGCCGGGCCCGCCGGGCAGGAATGGGTACAGCGGGCGGTGGCCGTCCGCGAGGTCAGCCGGCGCAAGGGCTACCTCCTGGACCCGGCCGACGACAACGTTCTCAGCTTCCTGACGCTGCCGCAGTTGCGGGAGCTGATGGTCCAGCACTGGCCCTGCTTCGAACCGTACTTCGACGACCGGCGCGAGATCGAGCTGGCCCTCGACGAACTGGAGGTCACCCGGAACGTGGTCTCTCGCAACCGGGCCCTGTCACGGGCGGTGCTGGAGCAGGCCGAGCGGGCCTCGGCGCGACTGCTGGAGGTGCTCGGCGGCGGCTCGGGTTCGCCGTCTGCCGACCGGCTGCCGATCGACGCCGTCGAGGACCTGGTCGGCGACCGGTACGCGGACGTCATCTCGGTCCACCCGGACCGGGTGCGGCTCCAACGGCAACTGCCGGCGGAGGACCTGTTCGGCGGGGCGCGCCGGCTCGACGCCATCGGCATAGGCCTCAACCTGCTGGTCCAGAACTTCTCCGGGCGAAGACTCGTCCGGCTCACCGAGGCGGGCTGCCGGGTCCGACTGCTCTTCCTGAACCCGGCCAGCAGCGCCGTCAAACGGCGCGAACGGGAACTGGGGCTGCGCAAGGGAGAGCTCAGCCGGTCGGTCGAGATGAACATCCTGCACGTGCGGCGGGTCCGGGCCGGCCTGCGGGACCCCTCGCGCTTCGACATCCACGTCTTCGACGAGACCCCCCGCTTCACCGCGTACCTGGTGGAGGGCGAGTCCTCCGGGATCGCCGTGGTCCAGTCGTACCTGCGCCGGGCCCGGGGCATGGAGGCCCCGGTGCTCGTGCTGCGCGGCGGCGGGCGGGGCGTGCCCAAGGACGCCGACCACGGGCTGTTCACCACGTACCGGGAGGAATTCGAATCGGTGTGGGAGGACTCCCGGCCGGTGTCGTGACCCCCGCTCCGGCGGACCGGAACCGACCCGGCGGTCGGGCTGTCAGTACCCCGTGGCAGGCTGAAAGTCGTTGACCGGAAGTTTGTACGGGGGAGGGGCGCGTCATGGTGGCGTGGCACGGGGGAACGTTGGTCGGGTTCGACCTGGAGACGACCGGCACGGAACCGGGGGAATCGCGGATCGTGACGGCCGCGGTGGTCGAGGTGCGCGACGGCGAGGTGCGCGAGCGGCGCGGCTGGCTCGCGGACCCGGGCATACCGATCCCGGAGGGGGCCTCGGCCATCCACGGGATCAGCACCGAGCGGGCCGTCGCGGAGGGCCGCCCGGTGCGGGAGGTCGCGGACGAGGTGGCCGCCCTCCTCGTGGAGCACTGGCGGCGGGGCGCGGTGGTCGTCGCGTACAACGCGGCCTTCGACCTGACCCTGTTGACGGCGGAGCTGGCCCGGCACGGGCTGCCCTCGCTGGCCGCACGGCTCGGCGGCGCCGAGACCGGTCCGGTGGTGGACCCGCTGACCATCGACCGGGCGGTCGACCGCTACCGGCGCGGCAAGCGCACGCTTGAGGCGGTCTGCGGGGTGTACGGGGTGACCCTCGACGACGCGCACGACGCCGGCGCCGACGCGCTGGCCGCGGTTCAGGTGGCCCGGGCGATAGCCGCCCGCCATCCGCAGGTGGCCGAGCTGACCCCGGCCGACCTGCACGACCGTCAGGGCGCCTGGCACGCGCGCTGGGCCCGGGACTTCCAGTCGTACCTGCGGGGCCAGGGCACCCCGGACGCGGTGATCGACACGGCGTGGCCGCTGCGGGGCCTGTTGGCGGCCCACGCCTGAGCCGGCCGACCCACACCTGACCCGTCCGGGGTCCGGGCGCGGCCGGCCTAGAAGGGATGCCAGCGCGTCCCGGTGTCGCCGTCCCGCAGCGAGGCCACCCGGCGGCGGAACTCCGCCAGCGCCTTCGGGTTGTCGGGCGCGTGCTGGGAGACCCAGGCACAGCTCGCCGTCTCCCGGGCTCCGCGCAGGACCGCGCAGCCCTCCCACTCGCGCACGTCCCATCCGTACGCCGTCACGAACGCCTCGTACGAGGCGGCGGGCAGCCCGTAGCGGTCGAGGGACAGGGCCATCACCACCAGGTCGTGCTCGCGCAGGTCGCTCGACACGGTCTCCAGGTCGACCAGCACCGGCCCGTCCGGACCCACGTGGACGTTGCGGGGCAGGGCGTCGCCGTGGATCGGGCCCAGCGGCAGGCGCGGGGTCAGCGCGGCCACCTCGCCCGCGTACGCGTCGCGCCGGGCCCGCAGGTACGCGGCGTCCGCCGGGTCGACGGCGTCGCCGGCGAACCGCAGCCAGCGTTCCACCCCGCCCAACAGGTCCCGCGCCGGCAGGGTGAACGGCGGGGCGGGCAGCGCGTGGATCAGGCGCAGCAGCGCCGCGAGGTCCTCGGGCCCCGCCGGCCGGACCGCGGCGGGCAGCCGGTGCCACAGGGTCACGGGATGACCGGCCACCAGCCTGGCCGACGGCTCGGCGGCGCGCACGGCGGGGACCCCGGCCTCCGCGAGCCAGCCCGCCACGGCCAACTCCCGCTCGGCGCGCTCCCACAGCGCGGCCTCGCGGCCCACCTTGGCCACCAGGTCGTCGCCGACCGCGAAGACGGCGTTCTCGCCGAAGGTCAGCAGCTCGGCCCGGCCGGTGAGCCCCGCCGCTGTGAGTACGTCCCTGGCCCGCGCCTCGTCCATGCCTGCTGTCCGCCGTCTCTCCGGATCGTGGTGAATCCGCCAAGTCTGTCATCCCGGCGCGATCGGCCCGGCACCCCGGCAGGCAGCCGGCACGCGGCGCCCCGGGGACTCGACGGGGGGAAACTCGTTGCACGAGACGTCTCGTCTCGTTATGGTCGACTCATGACCTCAGCCAAGCCCGCCCACATCGCCATGTTCTCCATCGCCGCCCACGGGCACGTGAACCCGAGCATCGAGGTGATCCGGGAGCTCGTCGCCCGAGGCCACCGCGTCAGCTACGCCATCCCCGCCTCCTTCGCCGAGAAGGTCGCGGCGACCGGCGCCACCCCGGTGATCTGGGAATCCACCCTCCCCACCGAGGACAACCCCGAGGCCTGGGGCACCGAACTCATCGACAACATCGAGCCCTTCCTCGACGACGCCATCCAGGCGCTGCCCGGGCTCGCCGCCGCCTTCGAGGGGGACGAGCCCGACCTCGTCATCCACGACATCACCTCCTACCCGGCGATCGTCCTGGCCCGCCGCTGGGGCGTCCCCGACGTCTCCCTCTCCCCGAACCTGGTCGCCTGGACCGGCTACGAGGAAGAGGTCGCCGCACCGATGACCGCACAGCTGCGCGCCGGCGAACGCGGCAGGGCGTACTACGCCCGCTTCCGCGCCTGGCTCGACGAGAACGGGATCGCCGAGGACTCCGACCACCTGATCGGCCGCCCCCGGCGCAGCATCGTGCTGATCCCCAAGGCGCTGCAACCCCACGCCGACCGGGTCGACGAGTCCGTGTACACCTTCGTCGGCGCCTGCCAGGGCGACCGGGCCGCCGACCAGGGCACCTGGACCCGCCCCGCCGGTGCCGCCGGCAAGAAGGTGCTCCTGGTCTCGCTCGGCTCCGCCTTCACGGACCGGCCCGACTTCTACCGGGCGTGCGTCGAGGCCTTCGGCGACCTGCCGGACTGGCACGTCGTCCTCCAGATCGGCAAGAAGACCGACCTCGCCGCACTGGGCGCCGTCCCCGACCACATCGAGGTGCACCGCTGGGTGCCCCAACTCGACGTCCTGCGCCAGGCCGACGCCTTCATCACCCACGCGGGCGCCGGCGGCAGCCAGGAGGGCATGGCCACCGCGACCCCGATGGTCGCCGTCCCGCAGGCCGTCGACCAGTTCGGCAACGCCGACGTGCTCCAGGCACTCGGCATCGCCCGCCACGTCCCGATGGAGGAGGCCGACGCCGCGACCCTGCGCGAGGCGGTCCTCGCACTCGTCGCCGACCCCGAGGTCGCCGCCCGCGCCGAGGCCGTCCGCGCCGGGATGGCCGCGGAAGGCGGCACGCGACGGGCCGCCGACCTCATCGAGGCGGAACTGTCGGTGCCCCGCCCTATCGTTCGGGCATGACTCCTCGGAAGTACGCCGCACTGCTGCGCGGCATCAACGTCGGCGGGAACAAGAAGGTCCCGATGGCCGAACTCCGCCAGGTCCTGGAGGGCCTCGGTCACGAAGACGTACGGACGTACCTGCAGAGCGGCAACGCCGTCTTCGCCGGCGCGGAACGGGACACCACGAAACTCGCCCGCGCGCTGGAGGCGGCCATCGAGGCCCACTTCGGCTTCAAGGTGCCCTGTCTGGTGGTCGACGGCGACCACCTGCGGGCCGTCGTCGACGCCTGCCCCTTCCCGGCCGCCGAGCTGGAGGGCAGGCAACTGCACGCCACCTTCTGCTCCGTGCAACCCGGCGAGGAGCGCTTCGCCGCCATCGACGCACCCGCCTACCTCCCCGAGGAGTTCCGGGTCGGCGACCGGGTCGTCTACCTCCACACCCCGGACGGCCTCGGCCGGTCGAAGCTGGCCGAGGCCCTGGCCAGGCCCGCCGTGGTGAAGGGGCTCGACGTGACCACCCGCAACTGGAACACGGTCGTCAAGCTCGTCGAACTCACCCGGGACTGAGCCGCCGACGACACCCCGCCCGGCCGCCGGCCAAGCGCCACGCCGGGCGCCAGGCCAGGCCGCGCACCACACGACGCCCACCACACCACCCACTACGCCACCAGGGCGTCCAGCAGGGCCAGTTCCCGCGGGTCGAGCCGGATCGTCGCCGCGGCCAGGTTCTCCGCGAGATGCGCGGGGGACCCGGTACCCGGCGTGGGGCACAGGTTCGGGGAGTGGTGCAACAGCCAGGCCAGGGCGATCTGGCCCGGGCCCGCCCCGTGCTCGCCCGCGACCGCGGTGACCGCGGCCGCGCTCTCGCGGGTGAGGGCGCCGCTGCCCAGCGGGTAGTAGGGCAGGAAGGCGACCCCGTGCGCCTCGCACAACGCCAGCACGTCGGCCGAGGAGCGGTCCAGCAGGTTGTACGGGTTCTGCACCGACGCGATCGGCATCAGCTCCAACGCCGACGCCAACTGCGCGGCCGTCACCGTGTCCAGGCCGACGTGCCGGATCTTGCCCTCGGCCTGCAACTGGGCCAGCAGGCCGAGCTGTTCCACCGCGGGAACGACAGGATCCAGGCGGTGCAACTGGTACAGGTCGATCCGCTCCACCCGCAGCCGGCGCAGACTCGCCTCGCACTGCTCCCGCAGCCGCTCCGGACGCCCCGACACGTGCCAGAGGTCCGGACCGGTGCGCACCACCCCGCCCTTGGTGGCGATCACGAGCCGCTCCTCGTACGGGTACAGGGCCTCGGCGATCAGCTCCTCCGCCAGGTCGGGCCCGTAGTTGTCGGCCGTGTCGATCAGGGTCGCCCCGAGCTCCACGGCCGTGCGCAGCAGGGCCAGGGCCCCGGCCGGCTCCCCCCGCGGGCCCCAGTAACCGGGGCCGACCAGACCACCCGTACCGAGCCCGAGCCGGCGCACGGGCAGGTCCCCACCGAGTCTGAACATCGTGTCCGTCATGGCCCGACGGTAACCCGGGACGCCGGATGTGCCAGGCTCTGCGGATGCGTTACATCATCATCGGCGCCGGGGCGATCGGCGCGACCATCGGCGGCCGGCTCGCACGGACGGGCCGGGAGGTCGTCCTGTCCGCACGCGGCGCGCACGCCGAGGCGCTGCGGGCCGACGGGCTGCGGCTCACGACCACCGACGGGACGCAGGTGCACCGGCTGCCGGTCGTCACCGGCCCGGCGGAACTCGGCGAGCTGCGACCGGACGACGTGCTGCTGCTGGCCGTGAAGACGCAGGACGCCGTCGCGGCACTGGACGCGTGGGGCGACGCGGAGGTCGCGGGCGGCGGTACGGCGGCGCAGCGACTGCCCGTGCTCTGTCTGCAGAACGGCGTGGAGAGCGAACGGCTGGCCCTGCGCCGCTTCGCCCGGGTGTACGGGGTGTGCGTCTGGCTGCCGGCGACCTTCCTGGAGCCGGGCGTGGTCTCCGCGGTGTGCGCGCCGCTGACCGGGATCCTGCACCTGGGCCGCGCGGCCGGCGGCAGCGACGCCCGGATCCGGGCCGTCGCGGCCGACTTGGAGGAGTCCGGGTTCGAGGCGCCCGTCGTCGAGGACGTGACGCGCTGGAAGTACGCGAAGCTGCTCGGCAACCTCGGCAACGCGATCCAGGCGACGACCGGCCCCGAACCGGCCCCCGCGAAGGCGGCGTTGCTGCTCCGGGCGATCCGCGAGGCGCAGGCCGCCTTCGAGGCCGCCGGGATCGCGTACGCCTCCGAGGCCGAGCAGACGGCGGCGCGCGCGGGGAAGGTGGACCAGCCGCCGGGCGTGCGGGGCGGGTCGTCCTGGCAGAGCCTGGCGCGCGGGACGGGAACCGTCGAGGCGGACTACCTCAACGGGGAGATCTCCCTGCTGGGCCGGCTGCACGGCGTGTCCACCCCGGTGAACGACACCCTGCGGCACGCGGCGAACATCTTCGCCCGGGAGGGCCTGCCGCCGGGCGCCATGTCCATCACGGACCTGACGGCCCTCGCCGACGAGGCGGCGGCCCGCGCCTGACGGGGTGGGACCGCCCGCTCAGGCCGACAGCGCCGAGAGGCGCGCCGGGGCCAGGGCGGCCGCGTCGTAGCGGCGCAGCAGCAGCCGGGCCAACTCGGGCGCCGCGCCCAGGACATCGGCCAGCACGTCCGCGCCCGCGGCCTCGGCGCCCGCCGCGATCCGGTCCGGGAGCCGGCCGGGGGCGATGACGTACGGGGCCACGGCCACCCGCCGCACGCCCTCGGCGCGCAGCGCCCGTACGGCGTCCTCCGTACGGGGCAGTGCCGCGGAGGCGAACGCGGGCCGCACGGCGCACCAACCGGTGTGCCGCCACTCCCGCGCGATTTCAGCGATCACCGCGATCGCCTCCGGGTCCGAGGAACCGGCGGACGCGAGCACCACACCGGTGCCGGCGCGATCCGCCGGGGTGAGGCCGGCTTCGAGGAGCCGGCGCTCCAGGGCCGCCACCAGCAGGGGCGACGGCCCGAGGACGTCCGCGACCCGGACCGTGAGGCCCGGGAGGCGCACGCAGGCCTCCGACAGCACGGCCGGGATGTCGGCCTTGGCGTGGAAGGCGCGGGTCAGCAGCAGCGGGAGGGCCACCACGTCCCGGACGCCGGACGCGTGCAGGGAGGACAGCACCTGGTCCACCCGCGGGGCGTTGAAGTCCAGGTACGCCGTCTCCACCCGCAGTCCGGGCCGCAGCGCCCGCGCACGCCGGGTGAGGGCGTGCACGGTCGCCGCGTGCCGCGGATCGCGGCTGCCGTGGGCGATGACGAGGAGGGCGGGGGCGGCGTGCACGGGAATCAGCTCTTGACCAGCAGGCCGCGGCTGCGCAGCACCCAGCGCTCGACCGGGCTGAAGATCAGCAGGTCGATCGCGATGCCGACGACCAGGATCAGGATGATCGCGAGGAACACGCCGGGCAGGTCGATGTTGTTGCGGCCGTTCTCCAGCAGCTGGCCGAGCCCGAGGCCCAGGTCGGGCGAGCTGGCGATGATCTCGGCGGCCATCAGGGAGCGCCAGGAGAAGGCCCAACCCTGCTTGAGGCCGGCCAGGTAGCCGGGCAGCGCGGCCGGCATGACGATGTGTCGGGCCCCGCGCAGACCGGTGGCCCCGAGGGTGCGGCCGGCCCGCAGGTACAGCGGCGGTACCTGGTCGATGCCGGACACGAGTCCGTTGGCGATCGAGGGGACCGCGCCGAGCAGGATCACGGTGTACATCATGGCGTCGTTGAGGCCGAACCAGAGGACGGCCGGGGGCACCCAGGCGACCGAGGGCAGGGACTGGAGGCCCTGGAGGATCGGGCCTATCGCGGCGCGGACGAACTTCACCCGGGCGACCAGCAGGCCGAGCGGGGTGCCGATGGCCAGGGCCAGCAGGAAGCCCAGCAGACCGCGCGAGACGCTGGTCCAGACGACCTCCAGCAGCGTGCCCTGGAGCCACATGGCGGACAGGCTGTCCCACACGGCGGACAGGGACGGGAGCTTCGTCTCGTCGGTGACCTTCGTCGCGACGAGGACCTGCCAGACGACGAGGACCAGACCGACGGCGATGACCGGCGGCAGGACCTTCTTGACGAGGACCTCGCCGATCGGGGTGCGGTGGGTCTGGACCGCGTCGAGCGCGTCCAGGCCGGCCTCCAGGCCGGCCAGATCGTCCGCGCCCTTGGCCGCGCCCTTGAGCTTGGTGTCAGTGCTGGCCATGGCGGCGGATCTCCCCACGCAGGTGTTCAGTGATCTCGACGGACAGCTCCGCGACGTCCGCGTCCTCGATGCGGCGCGGCTGCGGGATGTCCACGGTCCATTCCTTCGCGATCCGTCCGGGACGCGAGGAGAGCAGGACCACGCGCTGGGCGAGGCGGACGGCCTCGCGCACGTTGTGCGTGACGAACAGGACGGAGACGTTGGTCTCCTCCCAGATGCGGGTGAGTTCGCCGTGCAGGACGTCCCGGGTGATGGCGTCCAGGGCCGCGAACGGCTCGTCCATCAGCAGCAGTTCACTGTCCTGCGCCAGGGCCCGGGCGAGCGCCACGCGCTGGCGCATGCCGCCCGACAGCTCGTGGACGCGCTTGCCGTACGCGCCGCCGAGCCGCACCAGCTCCAGCAGCCGCTCGGCCTCCCGGCGGCGCTCCGCCTTGGCCACCCCGCGCAGACGCAGGGCGAGTTCGATGTTCTTGCCCGCCGTCAACCACGGGAAGAGGGCGTGCTCCTGGAACATCAGGGCCGGGCGGCCGGAGGTCTCGATGGTGCCCACGCTGGGCTTGTCGAGACCGGCGACGAGGTTGAGCAGGGTGGACTTGCCACACCCCGACGCCCCCAGGATGGTGACGAACTCGCCGGGAGCGACATCGAGACTGATGTCGTCCAGGACGAGCTGCGATCCGGCCGGGCCGGGGAAGGACTTCGAAACGTGTTCGATGCGGGCGGCGTGCCCGTGCTCGGCCGCGGTGCCCTCGGCAGCCTTGGCAAGTGTGGTGGCCATGGTCGTCACCTCCTGGGGATTCTCTGGACCGGGGTTACTTGGCGCCGAGGCCGGCGTCGGAGACCTCGGGCTTGCCGGCGGCTTTGAGGACCTTGTTGAGGATCTTGAGGTCGTAGATGCCGGCGAGGTCGGGTTCCTGGATGAGCTTGGCCTTGACGGCCCAGTCGGATTCGGTCTTGAGGGTGCTCGCGAGGGGGTCGTCGGTGACGAGGATGCCGGGCCAGGCGGGGTCGATGACCTTGGGGTCGAGTGCCTTGCCGCCGAGGGTTTTCAGGGCGGCGTTGGCGGAGGCCTTGGCCTTGTCGGGGTTGGCGTTGATCCAGTCGTTGGTCTTGACGGTGCCGCTCAGGACGGCTTCGACGACGTCGGGGTGTTCCTTGAGGAACTTCTGGGACACGATGACGTGGGTGATGACGAACTTCTTGTCGGGCCAGAGTTCGGTTTCGTCGAGGAGGACCTTGGCGCCTTCGGAGACGAGTTTGGAGGCGGTGGGTTCGGGGACCCAGGCGCCGTCGATGGAGCCTTGCTTGTAGGCGTCGGGGGTGACCTTGTTGTCGGTGCGGACGACGGAGACGTCGCCCTTGCCGGATTCGGGGTCGACGTTCCAGCCCTTGGTGCCGATCCAGTTGAGGAAGGCGACGTCCTGGGTGTTGCCCTTTTGGGGGGTGGCGATCTTCTTGCCCTTGAGGTCGTCGAGGGTTTTGATCTTGTCGGGGTTGACGACGAGCTTGACGCCGCCGGAGGCGGAGCCGGAGATGATGCGCAGGTTGGTGCTCTTGGACTTGACGTAGCCGTTGATGGAGGGGGAGGGGCCGATGAAGCCGATGTCGAGGGAGCCGCCGTTGAGGGCCTCGATTTCGGAGGGGCCGGCGTTGAAGGTCTGCGGCTTGAGGGTGGTGGCGCCCAGTTCCTTGGCGATGAGGCCTTCCTGGATGCCGACCAGGGCGGTGGCGTGGGTCAGGTTGGGGAAGTAGCCGATGCGGACCTCGGGGGCGGAGAGCTTCTTGCCCTCGGCGCCGGCGGGTGCGGGCTTGTCGGCGGACTTGTCCTTCTCGGCATCGGAGCCGTAACCGCAGGAGGCGAGCGCGCCGATCAACAGCGGCAGGGCGGCGGCGGCGACAACGCCGCGGCGCAGGGTCTTACGGGCGGTACCGGTGGCAGGCACGGGAGAGGTTCCTCTCAAGGCGTCGATTCACGACGCACGTCTTCGTCTACGGAGCGGGGGCGACCCGTGGGGGGTGAGGGCGCGCGAGCGGTGCGCGTACGTCATCACGCACATCGCGCCACGCCTCCCTGGCCGCTGCCGAGGGAGCCGCTGCCGACGCGGCCGCCCTCCTTCGCGAAGGTCGCGTAGATGTCGAGCACGGTTAGAAGTCCCACCCTTCCTCATCCGCCTGCACGGTGGTGTGGGCCTGGGAGGCGAAGGACTCGCCCGCCATGCCCGCGGCCAGGGTGGTCCCGTCGGCCGGGTCGATCAGCAGGAAGGACCCGGTACGGCGCGAGGCCGCGTACGCGTCGAGCGCCAACGGCTCGGCGGTGCGCACGACCACCCGGCCGATGTCGTTCGCGACGAGCTGCCCCGGGTTCGGGTGCTGGGACAGGTCGTCCAGGGTGAGCCGCGAGGGGATCTCCTTGACGATCGCCTTCACCGTGCGCGTCGTGTGCTTGAGCAGCACCCGGGCGCCCACGGCCAGCGGCTGGTCGGCGACGTGGCAGACCGTCGCCTCGACGTCCTGGGTGGTGGCCGGCGTGCTCGCGGACGGCGCGATCAGGTCGCCGCGCGAGATGTCGATGTCGTCCCGCAGGCGCAGCGTCACCGACTGCGGCGCCCAGGCGATGTCCACGCTCTCGCCGAGCGCGTCGATCCCCTCGATCACCGAGGTGCGGCCCGACGGCAGGACCGTGACGGGCTCGCCGACGCGGAGCACGCCGGAGGCGATCTGGCCCGCGTAGCCGCGGTAGTCGGGGTGCTCGGCGGACTGGGGACGGATCACGTACTGCACGGGGAACCGGGCCGGGCAGGCGGTCAGGTCGTGGCTGACCGGAACCGTCTCCAGGTGCTCCAGCACGGTCGGGCCGCCGTACCAGTCCATGTTCGCGGAGGGCTCCACCACGTTGTCGCCGGCCAGCGCCGAGATCGGGATGGCGGTGATCTCCGGGACGCCCAGGTCGGAGGCGTACGCGGTGAACTCCTCGGCGATCCTCGCGAAGGCCTTCTCCTCGTAGCCCACCAGGTCCATCTTGTTGACGGCCAGGACCACGTGCGGGACCCGCAGCAGGGCCGCGACGGCCGCGTGCCGCCGGGTCTGCTCGATCACGCCGTTGCGGGCGTCGACCAGGACGACCGCGAGATCGGCCGTGGAGGCACCGGTCACCATGTTCCGGGTGTACTGCACGTGCCCGGGGGTGTCCGCGAGGATGAACCGGCGCCGGGTCGTCGCGAAGTAGCGGTAGGCCACGTCGATCGTGATGCCCTGCTCCCGCTCGGCCCGCAGGCCGTCGGTCAGCAGCGCCAGGTCGGGGGTGTCCTGGCCGCGCTGGGCGGACACGGCCTCGACGGCCTCCAGCTGGTCGGTCAGGATCGACTTGGAGTCGTGCAACAGCCGCCCGACCAGGGTGGACTTGCCGTCGTCGACGGAACCGGCGGTCGCGAAGCGCAGCAGCGTGGTCGCCGAGAGATCGGCGAACTGCTCGGTGGTGGAGGTCATGTCTAGAAGTACCCTTCGCGCTTGCGGTCTTCCATCGCGGCCTCGGACATCTTGTCGTCGGCGCGGGTCGCGCCCCGCTCGGTGAGCCGGGAGGCGGCGATCTCGGTGATCACGGCGTCCAGCGTGGTGGCCTCGGAGTCGACGGCACCCGTGCAGGACATGTCACCGACGGTCCGGTAGCGGATGAGACGCGTCTCGGTGGACTCGTCCCGCTTCGGACCGCCCCATTCGCCGGCCGTCAACCACATGCCGTTGCGCCGGAACACCTCGCGCTCGTGGGCGAAGTAGATCTCCGGAAGCTCGATGCCCTCGCGGGCGATGTACTGCCACACGTCCAGCTCGGTCCAGTTGGAGAGCGGGAAGACGCGCACGTGCTCGCCGGGGGCGTGGCGGCCGTTGTAGAGCTGCCACAGCTCGGGGCGCTGGCGCCGCGGGTCCCACTGGGAGAACTCGTCGCGCAGGGAGAACACCCGCTCCTTGGCGCGGGCCTTCTCCTCGTCACGGCGGCCGCCGCCGAAGACCGCGTCGAACCTCAGCCGCTGGATCGCCTCCGTGAGGGGGACGGTCTGCAGCGGGTTGCGGACGCCGTCCGGGCGTTCGCGGAGCTTGCCGGCGTCGATGTACTCCTGGACGGAGGCCACGTGCAGGCGCAGGTTGTGCTTCTCCACGGCCCGGTCGCGGTAGGCGAGGACCTCGGGGAAGTTGTGGCCGGTGTCCACGTGCAGCAGCGTGAAGGGGACCGGCGCCGGGGCGAAGGCCTTCAGTGCCAGGTGCAGCATGACGATGGAGTCCTTGCCGCCGGAGAACAGCACCACCGGCTTCTCGAACTCGCCCGCCACCTCGCGGAAGATGTGCACGGCCTCCGATTCGAGGGCGTCGAGGTGCGACAGCGCGTAGGGCGCGTCCGTCCCTTCGTGGACGTGTGCGACGGTGGCCGTCATGCCAGACCCCTCTCGGTGAGCAGCGCGTGCAGGGCCGAGGCCGACTCGTGCACGGACTGCGTGTGCGACTCGATGCGGAGGTCCGGGGACTCCGGCGCCTCGTACGGGTCGTCGACGCCGGTCAGACCGGATATCTCGCCCGCCGCCTGCTTGGCGTACAGGCCCTTCACGTCGCGCTCGGAGCAGACCTCGACCGGGGTGGCCACGTGGACCTCCAGGTACGTGGTGCCCTCGGCGGCGTGCCGCTTGCGGACGGCCTCCCGGCTGTCCGCGAACGGCGCGATCACCGGCACGAGCGCCTTGACGCCGTTGCTCGCGAGGAGTTCGGCGACGAACCCGATGCGCTGCACGTTGGTGTGCCGGTCCTCGCGGCCGAAGCCGAGGCCCGCGGAGAGGAACTCGCGGATCTCGTCACCGTCGAGGACCTCCACCCGGTGGCCGTCGGCGCGCAGCCGCTCGGCCAGCGCGAGGGCGATCGTGGTCTTGCCCGCGCTCGGCAGCCCGGTCAGCCACACGGTGGCGCCCTGGTCGCTCACGCTCATCGTTCTCGTCTCCGTCGGTTCTTCGTTCGCTTGGCGGTCGGTCATCAGCCGTGCAGCCCGCACTCGGTCTTGGCGCGCCCGGCCCACCGGCCGGCCCTGGCGTCCTCGCCCTCGACCACCCGGCGGGTGCAGGGGGCGCAGCCGACGGAGGCGTAACCGTCCGTCAGCAGCGGGTTGGTGAGCACGCCTTGCTCGGCGACGTACGCGTCCACGTCGTCCTGCGTCCAGCGGGCGATCGGCGAGACCTTCACCTTGCGCCGCTTCTCGTCCCAGCCGACGACCGGGGTGTTCGCCCGGGTCGGGGACTCGTCGCGGCGCAGACCCGTCGCCCAGGCCTCGTACGCGACCAGGCCCTCTTCGAGGGGCTTGACCTTGCGCAGCGCGCAGCACAGGTCGGGGTCCCGGTCGTGCAGCCGGGGGCCGTGCTCGGCGTCCTGCTCGGCCACCGTCCGCCGCGGGGTGAGGGTGATGACGTTGACGTCCATCACGGCCTCGACGGCGTCCCGGGTGCCGATGGTCTCCTCGAAGTGGTAGCCCGTGTCGAGGAAGACCACGTCCAGGCCGGGGGAGACCCGGGAGGCGAGATGGGCCACGACGGCGTCCTCCATGGAGGAGGTCACCGCGAACTTCTCGCCGAAGGTCTCGGTGGCCCAGCGCAGGATCTCCAGCGCGGAGGCGTCCTCCAGGTCACGGCCCGCCTGCTCGGCCAGCGCCTTGAGGTCGCGCGTCTCCTGAATGGTCGTCATGTCTCTTCGCCTCCACCGGAGTTGGACTGAACGCCTCGGGACAGCAGCCCGAGGTACTTCAGCTGGAAGGCTCGGTTGCAGGCCCTGCATTCCCAGGCGCCGTGACCCGTCTCGTTGGGGAACAGGTCCTCGTCGCCGCAGTACGGGCAGTAGAAGGGGGCCGCTCGCTCGCTCACGACAGGGCCTCGTCGCTCGCTCGGGTCACCCAGGCGGCGAAGCGCTCGCCCTCCTCGCGCTGCTCCTGGAAGCGCGTGACGACCCGCTCGACGTAGTCGGGCAGACCGGCCGCGGTGACCTTCAGGCCGCGGACCTTGCGGCCGAAGCCGGCCTCCAGGCCGAGCGCGCCACCGAGGTGGACCTGGTAGCCCTCGACCTGGTTGCCGTCGTCGTCCAGGACCAGCTGGCCCTTGAGACCGATGTCCGCGACCTGGATGCGGGCGCAGGCGTTCGGGCAGCCGTTGATGTTGATGGTCAGCGGTTCGGCGAAGTCCGGCAGGCGCCGCTCCAGTTCGTCGATCAGCGAGGCGCCGCGCGCCTTCGTCTCGACGATGGCGAGCTTGCAGAACTCGATGCCGGTGCAGGCCATGGTGCCGCGACGGAAGGGCGAGGGCTTCACCCGCAGGTCCAGCGCCTCCAGGGCGGCCACGACCGAGTCGACCTGGTCGGGCTCGATGTCGAGGACGATCATCTTCTGCTCGGCGGTGGTGCGCAGCCGGTCGGAGCCGTGCTGCCGGGCCACGTCCGCGATCTTGGTCAGGGTGGCCCCGTCCACGCGTCCCACCCGGGGCGCGAAGCCGACGTAGAAGCGGCCGTCGTTCTGCTCGTGCACGCCGACGTGGTCGCGCCACTCGCCCGAGGGCTGCTCGGGGGCGGGCCCGTCCGTCAGCTTGCGCCCCAGGTACTCGTCCTCCAGGACCTGGCGGAACCGGGCCGGGCCCCAGTCGGCGACGAGGAACTTCAGGCGCGCGCGGTTGCGCAGCCGGCGGTAGCCGTAGTCGCGGAAGATCGAGATGACGCCCTCGTAGATGTCCGGGACCTCTTCGAGCGGGACCCAGGTGCCCAGGCGCACACCCAGCTTGGGGTTGGTGGAGAGGCCGCCGCCGACCCAGACGTCGAAGCCGGGGCCGTGCTCGGGGTGGTTCACGCCGACGAAGGCGATGTCGTTGATCTCGTGCGCCACGTCGAGCAGCGGCGAGCCGGAGATCGCGGACTTGAACTTGCGGGGCAGGTTGGAGAAGTCCGGGTTGCCGACGATCCGGCGGTAGATCTCGTCGATCGCGGGGCTGCCGTCGATGATCTCGTCCCGGGCGATGCCGGCGACGGGGGAGCCGAGGATCACGCGGGGCGTGTCACCGCAGGCCTCGGTGGTCGAGAGGCCGACGGCCTCCAGGCGGCGCCAGATCTCCGGGACGTCCTCGATCCGGATCCAGTGGTACTGCACGTTCTGCCGGTCCGTGAGGTCGGCGGTGCCGCGGGCGAACTCCTCGGAGATCTCGCCGATGACGCGCAACTGCTCGGTGGTCAGCCGGCCGCCGTCGATGCGGACGCGCAGCATGAAGTACTTGTCGTCCAGCTCCTCCGGCTCCAGGATCGCGGTCTTGCCGCCGTCGATCCCGGGCTTGCGCTGGGTGTAGAGGCCCCACCAGCGCATGCGGCCGCGCAGGTCGTTGGGGTCGATCGAGTCGAAGCCCGCCTTGGAGTAGATCGTCTCGATGCGTGTCCGCACGTTGAGACCGTCGTCGTCCTTCTTGAACTGCTCGTTGCCGTTGAGGGGCGTGTGGTGTCCGACGGCCCACTGACCCTCGCCGCGGTGACGGCCGGTCTTGCGGCGCGCGGCTGCGGCCGCGGGGGCTGCGGCTGCGGGCGTTTCGGGGGTGGCGGCCATGGCTGTACGTCCTTCTCGGGCGGCTGGGGGCAGGGGCAGGGGGCGCGGCGCGGTGGCGCCCCGACGGTGCGCCCGCCGCTGAGCGGGTGCGGCGCAGTGCCGCTCCTCACCGGGATTGCCGGTGGTCGGAGCGGTGTTCGGCCTTCAGGGGGCGGGCGGTGCTACGGAGCGTCGACGGGTCCGCGGCGGCGGGGACGGCGTCGACGTGCGGCGGTGGCTGGTTCCGTCAGCGCGCCGGACAGATGGCGCTGGACATGCGGCCGAGGTCGACGTGCCGCCGACTCACCAAGGCAATTCCAGCTGCATCCATGGCGGAAG
Source organism: Streptomyces sp. H27-H5 (assembly GCF_026627505.1). Classification (GTDB taxonomy): domain Bacteria; phylum Actinomycetota; class Actinomycetes; order Streptomycetales; family Streptomycetaceae; genus Streptomyces. The sequence goes on from NZ_JAPNLK010000008.1 coordinate 111,966, forward strand.
CGTGGCACGGGCCGATTGGAGGAGTCCACTACTGTCCATCATTCGGACGAACTCGTCTCGGATCATGGGATTGCGTGATCCGGATCACCCCGGTCCGGCCACCACCGGCGAGCCGGGTGGGGCCGGGGCGGTCCCGGTGGGACGGTCAGGCGCCCGGCCAGGGGCCGGGGGTGGGGGTCTCCTCCTTGGGTTCCGTCTCCGTCTTGAAGACCTTGAAGCCGCGCCGCTCGTAGTTGGCCATGGCCGTCGGCCCGTCCTGGCTGCACGTGTGGACCCAGACCCGCCGGGTGTCCTCGCGGCCCGGCCAGCGGTCGGCCAGCGACCAGGCGGCGGCCACGCCCACCGTCAGCAGGTGACCGCCGATGCGCAGGCCGCGGAAGTCCGGCAGCAGCCCGAAGTACATGATCTCCACGACGCCGTCGTCCTGGGGGTCGAGCTCGCAGTAGCCCGCCGGGGTGCCCCGGTCGTACGCGACCCACGTCTCCACGCCCGGCCGGCCCAACTGCTCCACCCACTGCGCGCGGGTCAGCGCGAGCCGGTCCGTCCAGTGGATGTCCCCGCCCACCGAGGCGTAGAGGAACCGGCTGAACTCGGGGGACGGCACCTCCGCCCGTGAGACGGCGATCTCGGGGCCGGGGACGGCCGCGGCGACCAGTTCCTCGGGCGAGGTCATTTCCAGGGACCAGGTGGTGAGTGTGATGGTGCTCATGGACGTCAGGGAATCACATCGCCCGACCGGCTCCGGGGCGACCCCCAGGGCCCCGCGGCGTCCAGCCGGGCCCTGATCACCGCGGGGGCCGTGGAGTGCGGCAGCAGGTCCCCGGGGCGCTCCGGGCGGATCAGTTCCACCTCCACGTCCTGCGCGAAGCGGTACGGGCGGTGGGTCAGGACCCCCGCGAGCCGGCGCCGCACCCGGGACAGCTCCGCGCGGACGGTGACCGTGCGGGTCGGGTCCCCGAACAGCTCGGCGGACAGCTCCGCCGCCGAGCGCCCCCTCGGGGCCTCGGCCAGCAGGAACAGCAGCTCCGCGTGGCGCGGGCTGAGCTCCTGCGACCAGCTGCCCGCGGCCCCGTACACGGTCGCCGTCCAGGTCCCGGCCCGGCTCAGGTCGAGCACCACCCGGCTCGCGGCCGTCGAGGCGGGACCGGACGCGGTGATCCGCAGCAGCCAGCCGCCGGGCAGCGGCTCCGCCACGCAGTCGCCGAGCTGCGGCAGCCACACGGGCCCCGGACCGAGCCCCTTGGGCAGCGGGATCCGGTCGGCGGGCGCCAGTCCCGTCACGGCCGCCGTCCAGCCGTGCGGGTCGACGGCCACCGCCCGGCCCGTCAGGCGGGCCAGCAGCGGGGCGGCGACCGCCCGCAGCCGCTCCAGGGACTCCAGGTGGCGGACCCGCAGCTCCCGCTCGGCGAGCCGGGCCACCGCGCCGACCCACGCCAGCGTGGCCGGGTGCATGGTGGCCAACGGCCCGCTGACGTCGACCACGCCCAGCAGTCGTCCGTCGCGGGGGTCGCACACGGGAGCCCCGGCGCAGGTCCAGTCGTGGTGGGTGGAGACGAAGTGTTCCGCCGAGAACACCTGGATCGGCCGGCGGGCCACCAGGGCCGTGCCGACCCCGTTCGTGCCGACCACGGCCTCCGCCCAGTCGGCGCCCACCGCGAAGCCCAGCCGGTCCGCCTTGCGCAGGATCGAGGCGTGCCCCTCCCGCCACAGCAGCCGCCCGTCCGCGTCGGCGACGACCATGATGTGCAGCGACGCGTCCAGGGCGGGCAGCAGGCCCTCGCGGAGCACCGGCAGGACCTCCCGCAGGGGCGAGACCTGCCGCCGTTCCTCGGTCTCGGCGGCCGACAGCAGCCGCGAGCGCGCGTCCCGGTCCGGGTGCACCCCGCAGGCCAGCATCCGGCGCCAGGACTCGGCGATCTCCGGCCGGGGGGCGGCCGGGGGCCGGTCGCCGGCCAGCGCGGCCGCCCGTACCCCCTTGAGCAGACGCGCGGCCTGCCGCGCGTCCATGGCCGAGACGCGTGCCGCGTCGACCGCGCTGCCTGCGGTGTGGGTCACCGGAACCTCCCCGTGCGGAACGGACGTGCGGGGGGAAGTCGCCCGGTGGCCCGCGCCGCCGACTCCCCGTGGCGCGCGCGGCGGGCGATCCCCGACTCGATGGGACGACTGGGGTGCAGGGTTGCAACGGTATGCAACTCTCGCCAACCCCCGGTCGCCCGACCGAAACTATCGGGACGTCGCCGAGCGGCGTGACAGCTCCTTCCTCGGGGCTTCTCGGAGCCGGGGTGGCGCCGAGTCGGCGCGGCGCCATTCCCGGTCTTCCGGCCGACGGGCCCGGATCACGGCAGTGAGCGGTTTGGGGACCACTCCTAGGCCGCGATCCGTGCCCGGGCCACGATCGAACCCAGGTCCAGACTGTGCGGCAGCGTGCCGAACGCCGTGCCCCAGTCGCCGCCGAGCCGCGAGGCGCAGAACGCGTCCGCCACCTCCGGCGGGGCCCACCGCACCAGCAGTGACCCCTGCAACACCAGTGCCATGCGTTCCACGACCCGGCGGGCCCGGGCCTCGATGCCCTCCAGGTCCGCGAGGTCGGTCAGCAGGTCCTTGACGGCGGCGTCCAGCCGGTGGTCGGCGCCCCGGGCCAGCCCGACCTCCCGCAGGAAGGCGTTCAGCGCCTGCGGTTCGCGCTGGAGCGCCCGCAGTACGTCCAGGGCCTGGACGTTGCCCGAGCCCTCCCAGATGGAGTTCAGCGGGGATTCGCGCAACAGTCGCGGCAGTCCGGACTCCTCGACGTAGCCGTTGCCCCCCAGACATTCGAGGGCCTCGGCGACCATCGGCGTACACCGCTTGGTCACCCAGTACTTGGCCGCGGGCACGGCGAGGCGCAGGAAGGCCTTCTCCTCGTCGGTGCCGGCGTCGTACGCGGCGGCGAGGCGCAGGGTGAGGACGGTGGCGGCCTCCGACTCCAAGGCCAGGTCGGCCAGCACGTTGCGCATCAACGGCTGCTTGATGAGCGGTGCTCCGAAAGCAGAGCGGTGCTCCGTGTGGTGGACGGCCTGGGTCAACGCCTGACGCATCAACGAGGCCGAACCGATCACGCAGTCCAGCCGGGTCGCCGCGACCATCTCGATGATGGTCCGCACCCCCCGGCCCTCCTCGCCCACCCGGCGGGCCCAGGTGCCGTCGAACTCGACCTCGCTCGACGCGTTCGACCGGTTCCCCAGCTTGTCCTTCAGCCGCTGGATCGCGAAGACGTTGCGGGTCCCGTCCGGCAGCACCCGCGGCACCAGGAAGCAGGTCAGCCCGCCCGGAGCCTGCGCCAGCACCAGGAACCCGTCGCACATGGGAGCGGAACAGAACCACTTGTGCCCGGTCAGCAGGTACTCGCCGGAGGCGTCCAGCGGCACCGCCGCCGTCGTGTTCGCCCGTACGTCACTGCCCCCCTGCTTCTCCGTCATCCCCATCCCGAAGAGCACGCCGCCCTTCTCCGCGGCCGGCCGCAGGCCCTGCTCGTACACGTGCGAGGTCAGCAGCGGCTCCCACTCGGCGGCCAGCTCCGGATCGGTGCGCAGCGCCGGCACCGCGGCGTGCGTCATCGACACCGGGCAGCCGTGCCCGGCCTCGGCCTGCGACCACAGGAAGAACCCGGCCGCCCGGCGCAGGTGCCCGGCCGGGCGGCCCCACGCGTCGGTCAGCCCGGAGGTCACCGCGTGCCCCAGCAGCCGGTGCCAGGCCGGGTGGAACTCCACCTCGTCGACGCGGTGCCCGTACCGGTCGTGCGTGCGCAACTTCGGCGGATTCTCGTTCGCCTGCGCACCCCAGTCCTGGGCCTGGCCCGAGCCCGCGGCCCGCCCGAGCGTGGTGAGCTCCTCCCTTACCTCGTCGCGCAGTTCGGGGGAGGCGTCGGCGAGGTGCCGCTCCACCCCCTCGGTGAGGGCCCGGTCGCCGGTGAAGGCCTCGTAGCCCACGAGGGGCGGGGCCTGGTTGCTGACTGTGTGGGTGGTGGCTGCCATGCGGATACCGTAAGGACGTGCAGCCAGCAAAAGAAACACCCCAGCGGATCCCAGGGCGGCTCCACCGGGCCCGCGCCCTCTACCGCAACGTCTCCAAGCGCGAAATGGGCTGGCTGCTGCTCAAGGACACCGTCAACTCGTGCATCGAGTACCGGATCCTGGGTCTCGCGGCCGAGGCGGCCTTCTTCACCCTCCTCTCGCTCCCGCCGCTCTTCCTGGGCCTGCTGGGCCTGCTGGGGTACGTGGACGGCTGGACGGGCGGCACGTTCGTCGCCAGCATCGAGGAGAACATCCTGCGCGCGGTCGGCACGGTGCTCTCCGACCGGGGCGTCAACGACATCGCCAAACCGATGCTGGACGACGTGACCAGCCGCGGCCGACCGGACCTGATCTCCCTCGGGTTCGCCTTCGCCCTGTGGTCCGGTTCCCGGGCCGTCAACGTCTTCATCGACACCATCACCGTCATGTACGGCCTCGACGGCCAGCGGGGCATCGTCAAGACCCGGCTGCTGGCCTTCCTGCTGTACGTGATCGCGCTGTTGATCGGTGCGATCGTGCTGCCGCTGATGGTCGCCGGCCCGGACGCGGTGGTGCGCCTGCTGCCCTGGAGCACGGAGGTGATCGCGGTCCTCTACTGGCCGACGGTCACCCTCCTCTCCATCGCCTTCCTGACCACGCTCTACCACGTCTCCGTGCCCGTGCGCTCGCCATGGATCGAGGACGTGCCGGGCGCCCTGGTGGCCCTGGCGATGTGGGTGCTCGGCTCGTTCCTGCTGCGGATCTACCTCACCAACACCGTGGAGGGGCCGACGATCTACGGTTCGCTGGCCGCGCCGGTCGCGATCCTGCTGTGGATCGGCATCTCGGCCTTCGCCGTGCTCGTCGGGGCCGCCGTCAACGCCGCCATCGACCGGGTCTGGCCGTCGGTGGCCACCGCCGCGGCCCGCGAGGCCAACGAGCGGGTACGGGAGGCGGAGGCGGCCCAGCTCATCGCCCGCGCCGCGGCCTGGCGGGCGCTGGCCGAGGGGGAGTCCGAGGACGACGAGGACGCGGGGATGCCCTCGGAGTTCCCCGAGCGCTGGTCGCGGTTCCTGCCGCCCGAGGACTACCACTCCCGACTGCGCAAGCACTGACCCCCCGGCCGCACGGCCCCCGAGGTCCCGGGCCGCAGGGCCGCCGAGGTTCCGGCCGCACGGCCCCCGGCTTCCTGGCTGCGCGGGCACCGGGCGCGGTCGTAGCCTGGCCCGGTGTACGAGGAGCGAGCTTCCCCGCTGGTCCCGGGCGCCGTGCTGTGGCGCTCCGACGGGCCCGGCGGCGCGGTGCTGCCCGACGGCTGCATGGACCTGCTGTGGACCGGCGGACGGCTGCTGGTGGCCGGCCCGGACACCGGCCCGCACCCCGCCGGCGAGATCCCGGGCGAGGCACCCGGCGGCACCTTCTGGGGGCTGCGGTTCGCCCCCGGGACCGCGCCCGCGCTCCTCGGCGTACCGGCGCACGAACTGCGCGACCGGCGGGTGGAACTGGCCGGACTGTGGCCCGGCGCGGAGGTGCGCCGCCTCGCCGAGCGGACGGGCGCGTACGCGGACCCCCGCGACGGCCTGGAGGAACTGGCCCGGGCCCGCGCCGCCGACAGCGGGCCGCCCGACCCGGTCGCCGCCGCGGTACGGGCGGGACTGCGGCGCGGCCGGTCGGTGGCCGCCCTCGCCCGGGACGTCGGGCTCGGGGAACGGCAGCTGCACCGTCGCTCCCTCGACGCGTTCGGGTACGGCCCCCGCACCCTGGGACGGGTGCTGCGCCTGCAACGGGCGCTGGCCCTGCTCCGCATCGGGACCCCGCAGGCACGGGTGGCGTACGCGGTCGGGTACGCCGACCAGGCCCACCTGGGCCGGGAGGTCCGCGCCCTGACCGGGCGCACGCCCGGGGCCCACGCACCGCCCCCGGACCGGGCGCCCGGGGGCTGACCGGGGGATCGGCGCGGGCGGGCGCGGGTCAGGCGCCGGGTCGCGGCTCCGCGGCGGGGGCGAACAGGGAGACCCCGGAGCCGTCCGGGTCCAGTACGACGGCGTAACGCTGCCCCCAGAACGCGTCCCAGGGCTTCAGGTGGCCCGGGTGTCCCGCCGCGGTCAGTTCGGCGTAGAGGGCGTCCACCTCGTCGGGGGAGTCGCACAGGAAGGCCAGCCCGACGCGGCCCTCGCCGGAGGGGCGGGTCCAGGACGGGTCGAAGGAGCGGATGACCTCCTCGGTGTCCCAGCCGATCCGCGTGCCGCCCGGCAGGACGGTCTCCACGTGCGGCAGGCCGTCCGCGTCGGGCGGGAGGTCCAGGCCCAGGCGGCGGTAGAAGGCGAGCGAGGCGGCCATGTCCGTGACGACGAGGCCGATCATGTCGAGTCGGGGAGTCATGCGCCCAGTGTGGGACGCGCGCCGATCGCGGGTCTTGAATGAATCGGACACGTGCCGAATGGTTCCACCCTCGCCCGGCATCAAAAAAGCGCAAAGACTGCCGGAAACCGGCAAACAACCCGAGGGGGTCGCTGCGGCAGACCGGGGCTTGCCGGGGTGCTCGTACCGGCCCGGTGCCGAGACACGGAAGCGGAAGGGGGGCTACCGGTGGAAGAGTTCATCGCCGCCGCGTTCGGGTTCCCCGCCGTGGTGTTCGCCTTCGCCCTCGGCGTGGTCGTCCGGCTCGCCTCGGGAGACGCGACGGCGCACGCCGACCGACTATTCCACCCGTACGTCCCGGCGGAACGCGAGCGGATCGTGGCGGTGCTGCGGCACCTGCCGGCCGCGCGGGACGTGGTCGTCACCGTCAACGCGGCCTACATCGCCTCGGCCGCCAGGACGGACGTCACCCGCACGGAACCCCCCTTTCGGCTCCAGGGCTCGTACCGCGACATGAACAAGATCGCGACGCGGATCGACCCGGTCATGAACGCGGCCGAACTGTCCGCGTTGATCGACGACCACTACCGCGCGCAGGCGCAGACCCTGACCTCGGGGGCGGAGGCCAACCGGCTCAAACTAGCCGATTTGCGCGGCATGTTGACGGACGATCAGGCGGAGCGCTGGGTCGCGCTCAAAGCCTCGTACGTGCGCGAGCAGGCGCTCGGCGGCCCCGGGGACGACCCGGTCACCCGCGCGGTCGCCGCCCTGGGCCTGCTCGCCGATCGCCTCACCGCGGTGGAGACGGCGATCCGGGGGAGGGCCGGGACGGCCGGGAACTGAACGGGCCGGAAAAAGAGTTGGCGCGGCCCCGAGGGGGCTTGTTACCGTGAGGCCGTTCCGCCGATCGGCGCGGAGCATCGGCTCGTGAAGGACCCGGAGGTGAGCTCGTTGATGACTGTCGTCGCGCAGGGCGCTGCCCGCACTCAGAAGATCATCAATGTCACCCCCGTGGTCTCCGGCTGACCTCACACCTTCTTCGCGCGCCACCGAGCGCGCGCCGCCGGGGCCACCCTGTGAAGGGTTCCCCTTGTCTTTCTCCTCTTTCTCGCAGGCTCCGCTCGCGCACGCCCTCACCCCCTTCGGTTGGGACGACGCGTGGGCGGCCGAGTTCGCCCCGTACCTCGCGCAGGGCCTGTTGCCCGGCCGGGTCGTCCGGGTCGACCGCGGCCAGTGCGACGTCATGACCGCGGACGGGATCGTCCGCGCCGACACCGCCTTCGTCACCCCGCACGACCCGCTCCGGGTCATCTGCACCGGTGACTGGGCCGCCGTCGAGGCGGCCGGCAACCCCCGGTACGTCAAGGCCTACCTGCCGCGCCGGACCGCCTTCGTGCGGTCCACCTCCTCGCAGCGCTCCGAGGGACAGATCCTCGCCGCCAACGTGGACCACGCCGTCATCGCGGTCTCGCTCGCCGTCGAGCTCGACCTCGGGCGCATCGAACGCTTCCTGGCCCTGGCCTGGGAGTCGGGGGCGCAGCCGCTGGTCGTCCTGACCAAGGCGGACCTGGTCCCGGACCCGACCGCGCTGTCCTACCTGGTGGAGGACGTCGAGACCGCCGCGCCGGGCGTGCAGGTGCTGACCGTCTCCTCCGTGACGGGTGAGGGCACGGACGTCCTCGCCGCGGTCGTCGCGGACGGTACGAGCGTCCTCCTCGGCACCTCCGGCGCCGGCAAGTCCACCCTGGCCAACACGCTGCTCGGCGTCGACGTCATGGAGGTGCAGGCGGCCCGCGAGCTCGACGGCAAGGGCCGCCACACGACGACCACCCGCAACCTCCTCGCCCTCCCGGGCGGCGGCGTCCTGATCGACACTCCCGGTCTGCGCGGCGTGGGACTGTGGGACGCCGAGGTGGGCGTCGGGCAGGTCTTTTCGGAGATCGAGGAGTACGCGCGCGAGTGCCGCTTCCACGACTGCGGGCACGAGGCCGAACCGGGGTGCGCGGTGCTGGCGGCGCTGGAGTCGGGTGAGCTGCCGGAACGACGGCTCGAGAGCTACCGCAAGCTGCTGCGGGAGAACCAGCGGATCGTCGCCAAGACGGACGCGCGCCTGCGGTCCGAGATCCGCCGGGACTGGCGACTGAAGTCGGCGGAGGGCCGGGCCAATCACGCGGCCAAGCGGGGCGGACGGGTCTGACCCGTCCGGCGGACGACCTCCGGCCCGCGGTGGGCCCCCGCCGAGCGGGGGCCCACCGCCGGGACCGGCCCGCGGCTCCCGATCCCGGCGGCTCCCGATCCCGTCGGACCCCGGACCGTGCCTACGACGCGAGCACCGCGCCCAGCCAGGCCGCCACCACCAGCAGGCACGCGAACAGTTCCACCAGCACGCTCGTACCCACCGCGCGCATCACCGCCCGGACCGAGGTCCAGGCCTCCCCGCGCGTGCCCAGCCGCAGGCGCTCGCACAGGTAGATCCCGCCCACGAACCCGGGGATCGCGCCCACCACCGGCAGCAGGACGAAACCCAGCAGCGCGCCCGCGCCCGCGAACACCGCCATCCGGGGCGTGACCCCCACGGCCCGCAGCCGCCGGGGCGGCAACTGCCACTTCACCACCTGCACCACCAACAGCAGGGCCGTCGTGGCGACGAGCAGGGCCCAGGCGAGCGAGGACCGCATGTGCAGCGCCCACCACAGCACCCCCGCCCAGACCAGCCAGGTTCCCGGGACGCCGGGGACCAGTACCCCGAGCACCCCGAGCAGCAGCACCAGCCCCACCAGGAGCAGCTGAGGCAGATCCATCTGCCCAGCCTGACCGACCAGGGGCTATCGAGCCACCCAGCCCCGCTCGTACGCGTGCCAACCGAGCTGGAGCCGCGTGGTCACCCCGGACATCTCCATCAGACCCTTGACCCGCCGCTGTACAGTCCGCAGCCCCAGCTCCAGGTGCTTCGCCACGCTCGCGTCCGTCATGCCGGCCAGCAGCAGGGACAGGATCTCCAGGTCGATGGTGTCGGGGCCGCCCCCCGACTCCTCCGGGGAACCGGTGGAACCCAGCCGCAACGGCAGCGCCTCCCGCCACACCGCCTCGAAGAGGCCCATCAGGGACTCCAGCAGACCCGACGCGTGCACCACCAGCGCGGCCGGCTCGGCGCCCCGCGCCGTCAGCGGCACCATCGCCAGACTGCGGTCCGCGATCACGAGCTTCGTCGGGACCTGCCCCGTCACCCGGATCCGTTCGCCGCGCGCCAGGGCCGTCGACGCCTCGCGGACGCCGCTCGGCAGGGTCAGCACCTCCCGCTCGATGACCACCCGGTACTCCACGCCGCGCACGGAGGCCCGCTCCTCCGCCTCGTTGTCCATCCCCGTCATCACCTGGGGCCGCCCGCTCACCAGCGCGCACACCTCCTCGGTCGCGCCCAGCTGGAGCTGTACGAAGCGGTGCGCGACCGCGCTCGCCCCCGTCACCACCTCCACCAGGTCGTGGACCGCCGGCTCGGCGGCCTCCGCCCGGTACTCCTGCGCCAGCAGCGCCGCCGCCAACTCCGCCTGCTCCAGCTCGTGCCGCTGCTGCGTGAGCAGCGCCCCCAGCGCCACCCCCGGAGGGGCCGCCACCCAACGGCCGGGGCGCGCCGAGGACTGGGCCGCCAGGCCGTGCCGCTCCAGGTGCCGCAAGGCCCGCTCGGTCTGTGGCACGGGCAGCGTCAGCCGGTGGGCCAGGTCGGGCACCTCCGCGGCCCCCAGCGCCACCAGCGCGCGGTACGCCGACTCCTGCCCCTCGTCCAGGCCTATCGCACCCAGCAACACGTCCACCCCTTCTCTCGACACCGCTCCTGGCGGGAAGCGGCCACGGCGCAAACCCGCCGCCGACATCATCGCCGTACCACCCGGCTCTCTGTAAAGGTGACGCCACCGCAGCACCACCATTCGCCGGTCGACAGCCACGCGCACGGCAACTTTGCCGTGCGATGAGGCAGTTGGTCGGAATTCACCTGGGGAGAGCGATGCGCCCGATATCGCGCACGGCGCTGGGAGCGGCCGTGGCGGCCGTCCTGGCCGCCAACGCCGTCGACCCGTCCACGGCACAGCCGAGCGACGGAGCGAAGGACAAGAGACCGATCGTGGGAAGCGAGGCGGCCGGCGCACACCCCTCGACGCCCGTCACCGTCACCCTCGTCACGGGCGACCGGGTCCTGGTGTCCACCGACGCCGCCGGCCGCGCCGCCGCCACCGCGATGCCCCGTGAGGACGGCTCGCAGCCCGTGGTCCAGACCCGCCAGAGCGGCAAGGACCTGTACGTCTACCCCGAGGGCGCGATCGCGGCGCTCGCCGCGGGCACGGTCGACGAGGAACTCTTCAACGTCACCGGCCTGATCCGGCAGGGCTACGACGACGCGCACGCCAAGAAGCTGCCGCTCATCGCGGTCTACGACGGCTCCGTGAACGTGGCGCGCTCCGCGCCGCCCGCACCGCGCGGCGCCGACCGCTCCCTGGTCCTGCCCTCGATCGGCGCGGTCGCCCTCGCCGCCGACAAGCAGCAGGCCGCGGCCTTCTGGACGGACGTGATCCGCCCCGCGACCGGCGACCGCTCCCGCGCGGCCGGCGGCTTGAAGAAGCTGTGGCTGGACGGCAAGGTCCGGGCGAACCTGGAGCGGTCCACCAAACAGGTGAACGCGCCCGCCGCCTGGGCCGCCGGCTACGACGGCAAGGGCACCAAGGTCGCCGTCCTCGACACCGGCACCGACCTGGACCACCCCGACCTCAAGGGCCGCGTCGCGGCGTCGAGGAACTTCACCGACTCCGACAGCGACGCCGACCGGCAGGGCCACGGCACCCACACCATCTCCACCGTCGGCGGCTCCGGCGCGGCGAGCGGCGGAGCGAAGAAGGGCGCCGCCCCCGGCGCCGAACTGCTCAGCGGCAAGGTCCTCAACGACCAGGGCTACGGCCTCGACTCCTGGATCATCGCCGGCATGGAGTGGGCCGTCGACAGCAAGGCCGACGTGGTCTCCATGAGCCTCGGCGACCCCTCGCAGACCACCTGCGACGACCCGATGAGCGCCGCCGCCGAGCAGCTCGCCCGCAACTCCGGCACCCTCTTCGTGATCGCCGCCGGCAACTCCGGCCCCGGCAACAACACGGTGTCCTCACCCGGTTGCGCCCCCGGCGTGCTGACCGTCGGCGCCGTCGACCGCGACGACACCACCGCCTCCTTCTCCAGCCGCGGCCCCGCCGGTCTCCAACACACCCTCAAGCCGGAGATCGCCGCGCCCGGCGTCGGGATCTCCGCCGCCGCGATGGGCGGCCGCGGGGTGTACGCGTACCAGTCCATGTCCGGGACCTCGATGGCCACCCCGCACGTCGCGGGCGCCGCCGCCATCGTCAAGCAGCGCCACCCGGACTGGACGCCGCAGCAGGTCAAGGCGGCCCTCGTCGGGTCCGCGAACACGAAGGTGCCCGGTGACGTCCGCCAGACCGGCGGCGGCCGGCTCGACGTGAAGGCGGCCATCGACACCACCGTCACCTCCGCGCCGGCCGTGCAGGGCGGCGCCTACAACTGGCCGCAGGACCGCGGGGACCGCACGAGCGTGGACGTCCCGTACACCAACACGGGCACCAAGGCGGTCACCCTGAACCTGGCCGTCGAGAAGGTCACCGGCAACGACGGCTCAACCGTCCGCTCCCGGCCGGCCCACCTCGACCGGCGCACCGTGACCGTCCCGGCCGGGGCCACCGTGAAGGTACCGCTGGCACTGGAACCCGACGCGAAGCTGGAGCGTTCCCAGTACGGGGACATCACCGGACGCGTCGTCGCCACGGCGAACGGCGTGCGCGTCTCCACCCCCTTCTCCCTGTACGTGCAGCCGCAGACCGTCACCCTGCGCGTCAAGCTCATCGACCGCGCCGGCAAGCCGGCCGCCGGGCCGTCCTCCCTGGACGTCATCGGCACCGACGACGCCAGTGGCGAGCGCCGCTTCAACGAGGGCGCCGTCGACCAGGTCTACCGGGTCCGACCGGGCTCGTACTTCCTGTCCGCCTTCGTCGGCACCCCCGACGCCGGCGTCGCGGAGAACCCGCTCGTCGACTCCCTCACCTACCTCGGCCGCCCGCAGGTCGAGATGGTGAAGGACACCGTGATCGTGCTGGACGCCCGCAAGGCGGCCAGGCTCTCCCTCGCCACCGACAAGCCCACCGAGGCCCGCTCCACCACCCTCGCCTTCTCCCGCTCCTGGGACGAGGCCTGGTTGCACGCGGGCACCGCGCAGGGCGGCCGATCGATCCGCGGCTACTACGCCTCGGTCGAAGGAAAGGCCGAGGAGGGGCAGTTCGAGTTCGGCAGCTACTGGCGGGCCGCCGCGCCCCTGGTCTCCGAGCTGAAGGCGGCAGGCGGCCCGACGCTGCACCCGACCACCGCCTCCCTCGGCAGCGACAACCTCGACGGAACCGGCTCCGCGCCCCTGGTGAACGCCGGCAACGGCACCCCCGAGGAACTGGCCGCGGTCTCCGCCAAGGGTGCGATCGTGCTGGTCAAGACCGTGGACGGAGCGCTCTACGAGGTGGCGGAACGCGCCAGGGCCGCCGGCGCCAAGGCCGTGCTCGCCCACCGCGACGCCCCCGGCCGCTGGATCGGATTCACCGGCTACGCGGGTGGCTCCCTCCCCGCGCTGTCCATCGAGACGGGCGAGGCCAAGGCCCTGCTGGCCCGGCTGGACGCGGGCAAGGTCACGCTGAACTGGAAGGCCACCGCGAAGAGCCCCTACCTCTACAACCTCGCCCAGATCGAGAAGGGCGAGGTGCGCGGCGACCGCACCTACCGGGTGCGCGACCGCGACCTCGGCGCCGTGGAGTCCACCTACCACGCCATGGGCGTCGGCGCGGACTTCGTCGATCTGGTCGGCGCCTACCGGCCGTCGGGCAACGCCGTGTTCTTCGGCAGCCTGGAGACCGTGGCGGTGCCCGGCAAGCGCATCGAGTACCACACCGCCGGCGACACCGCCTGGGACCACCTGCTCTCCAGCAGCTTCCCCTGGGGCGAGTTCATGACCGGCCAACAGCGCACCTACACCAAGGGCTCGAAGCGCAGCGAGAGTTGGTACGACGGAGTGATCGGCCCGGTCGCCCCGCGCGACACCGCGGGCCGGCCGCTGCTCGCCGCCGAGCGGCAGGGCAACCTGATCGGCTTCGCCTCCGCCATGTGGGGCGACAGCGGGCACCACGCGCAGCCGGGCTCCTTCGGCGACGCCGGGGGACTGGTGCTCAAGCGCGACGGCGAGCAGATCGGGGACAGCTGGTACCCGTCCGGGGTCTTCGAGGTCCCGGCTGGTGAAGCCACGTACGAACTCACCCAGCAGGTACAGAAGTTCGGCCAGCCGGCCCGTACCTGGCAGCGCTCGCAGGAGATCCAGACCTCCTGGACCTTCCGTTCGAAGGAGGACGCCACCCGGTACTCGCAGGCCCTGCCGATCCTCTTCCCGGCGCTCTCGATCCCGGAGGACGGGGTGAAGACCCTCGCCGCGACGAACGGCCAGACGATCCGTCTGGGCGTCACCGGGCACGCGGGCTACACGCCGGGCGCGCTGAAGTCGGCGAAGCTGTCGTACTCCTACGACGGTGAGAACTGGACGCGCGCCGAGGTCGGCGAGCGTCGCGGCACCTGGACCGCCCGCGTGGACCACGCGGGCGCCGCCGGCAAGCCGGTGTCGCTGAAGGTCGAACTGACGGACGCGAACGGCGCGTCCGTCACCCAGACGGTCGTGCGGGCCTACGACATTCGTTAGCCCGTACGACTGAAGCGGAGAGGGTCCACCGGGCGGCGGCCCGGTGGGCCCTTTTCGTGTGTTCCGCGTTTTTCGCCGCCCCCGACGGCCGACAATGGAGGCATGAGTCAGCGGGGTGCGGACGACTGGTGGCAGAAGCTCTACGAGGACCCGGACGCGGTACCCGAACCCGATCCGGGGGACACGCTGGACCAGCGGTACCGCTCGGCGGTGGTGCTGGTCAAGGAGCCCGAGACGGGTACGGCGACGGACGCGGGCGCGGAGTCGGGTCCGGGGTCGGTGGGCACGACCGCACCGTCCGACCGGGCCGGCTCGGTACTGCCCGCCCAGCGGCGGGAGGCCGAGCCGGAGCGCGAGCCGGCGGGAGCCGGGCCCCGGGGCGGGGACACCCCGGTACCTCCCCCGCCACCGCCGTCACCACCCCCGCCCCCCGCGTACGTGCCTCCGCCGCCTCCACCCCCGGCGTACCCGCCGGCGCCCGCGATGCGGGACCCGCGGACCGCCGGGGCCACCGGCTACGCCCTGGGCGACGTGGTCGTCCCGCCCGCCGAGCCCGAACCGGCGTGGGCCCCGGAACCGGTGGCCCCACCGCGGCCGCCGGAGCCGCCCGAGCTGCCCGTCCGCGGCCGAGGGGCGCCCCGCGAGGAGGCCCCCTCAGGCGCGCCCGCCCCGGCGGCCGCACCCGTACCGGAGGCGTCGTCGCAGGCCGCAACCGCGCCCGAGTCGGAATCCGGGTCGAGCCCCGACCCGGTACCCGGGTCGGAGCCCCGCGAGGAGCCGCCGGCCCGGGGCGTGCCCGCCGAGCGGCCCGAGGTGCGCCACCTCGGGGACCGGGCCCCCACCTACCACGCCGAACCGGGAGCGCTGCCCCCGGCCGACCCCGCCGCGCTCGACACGCTGACGCCCGACACCGTGCTGGAGGGCGCCCGCCACGGCACGTACACCCTGCGCGCCGCGTCCCTGCGCGGCGACTCCGCCCGGTTCCGGGGCGAGGCCCGGCGGGACTCCCTGCTCACCGCCCGCTTCGGCGCCGGCGACGACGCCCTCGTGCTGGTGGTGCTGGCCGGCGGTGACCGGGCCGCCCCCGGGGCCAAGGAAGCCGCCGCCGAACTGTGCCACGCCGTCGCGGCGGCCGTCGGGCGCAGCCACGAACGGCTGTCCGACGACGTCCGGGCCGGGCGCCGCGAGGCCCTGCGCTCCGGCCTCCAGCGACTGACCGACCGGGGATACGGGCGGCTGCGGGCCCGGGCCGCGGAACTGGGCCACGCCGAGGAGTCCTACACGGCGGGGCTGCGCGGGGTCCTGCTGCCGGTGGACCCGCGGTGCCGCAACCGGGTGTGCTTCGGCGCGGGCGCGGGCGGGGTCTTCCGGCTCCGCGCCGGCCGCTGGCAGGACCTGGAGCCGGGCCGGTCCCCGGACCCGGGACCGGCCGGCCCCTCCGAGACGTCCCCCGAAGGCGGCGCGGGCAGCGGGTTCCTGTTCCGCGCGTCCGTCGCCCGACCGGGGGACACCCTGCTGCTCTGCTCCGGTGGGCTCGCCGACCCGATGCGGGAGGAAGGGCTCCTCTCGGCCGAACTCGCCGCCCGCTGGTCCGAGGGGGAGCCGCCCGGCCTGCCCGCCTTCCTCGCGGACGCCCAGCTCCGCCTCAAGGGGTACGCCGACGACCGGACGGCCGCCGCGGTCTGGGAGGCGTAACGGCGCGGGACGTGCGTGGATGGAAGGCGCACACGGCAGTGCCGAACCGGAAAGGGCGCCCCTTCCATGGCCAAGCAGAACGTGGCGGAGCAGTTCGTCGACATCCTCGTGCGCGCGGGCGTGCAACGGATGTACGGAGTCGTCGGTGACAGTCTGAACCCCGTCGTCGACGCCATCCGCCGGACGGACGGCATCGAGTGGATCCAGGTACGACACGAGGAGACGGCCGCCTTCGCGGCCGGAGCCGAGGCCCAGATCACCGGCAGGCTGGCCGCCTGCGCCGGTTCCTGCGGCCCCGGCAACCTCCACCTGATCAACGGGCTCTACGACGCCCACCGTTCGATGGCCCCGGTGCTCGCGCTCGCCTCGCACATCCCCTCCGGCGAGATCGGCCTCGGCTTCTTCCAGGAGACCCACCCCGACCGGCTGTTCACCGAATGCAGCCACTACAGCGAGCTGATCTCCAACCCGCAGCAGATGCCCCGGGTGCTCCAGAGCGCGATCCAGCACGCCATCGGCCGCAGCGGCGTCGGGGTGATCGCGCTGCCCGGGGACATCGCCTCCCTCCCCGCCCCCGAGAAGAGCGTCGAGCACGCCCTGATGACCGCGCGGCCGACCGTGCGGCCCGGTGACGGGGAGATCGAGAAGCTGGTCCGGCTGATCGACGAGGCCGACAAGGTGACGCTCTTCTGCGGCAGCGGCACGGCCGGCGCGCACGCCGAGGTCATGGAGTTCGCCGGCCGGGTCAAGGCCCCCGTCGGCCACGCGCTGCGCGGCAAGGAATGGATCCAGTACGACAATCCGTACGACGTCGGGATGAGCGGGCTGCTCGGCTACGGCGCGGCCTACGAGGCCACCCACGAATGCGACCTGCTGATCCTGCTCGGCACGGACTTCCCCTACAACGCCTTCCTCCCCGACGACGTGAAGATCGTCCAGGTGGACATCCGCCCCGAACACCTCGGTCGACGCTCCAAGTTGGACCTCGCCGTCTGGGGGGACGCGCGCGAGACCCTGCGGGCCCTGAACAGCCGGGTGAAGGTCAAGACCGACCGTCGCTTCCTCGACCGGATGCTCAAGAAGCACGCGGACGCACTGGAGGGAGTCGTCAAGGCCTACACCCGGAAGGTGGAGAAGCACACGCCCATCCACCCCGAGTACGTCGCTGCGGTCCTCGACGAACTCGCCGACGAGGACGCGGTGTTCACCGTGGATACGGGCATGTGCAATGTGTGGGCGGCGCGCTATCTTTCCCCGAACGGCAAGCGGCGCGTCATCGGATCCTTCAGCCACGGCTCCATGGCCAACGCACTGCCCCAGGCCATCGGCGCACAGTTCACCGATCGCAACCGTCAAGTGGTCTCCATGTCGGGTGATGGCGGGTTCTCGATGCTGATGGGAGATTTCCTCACCCTCGTGCAGTACGACCTACCCGTCAAAGTGGTCCTCTTCAACAACTCCGCACTCGGAATGGTCGAGTTGGAGATGTTGGTTTCCGGCCTGCCCTCGTACGGCACCACGAACCACAACCCCGACTTCGCGGCCATCGCCCGCGCGGCCGGCGCCTTCGGGGTGCGGGTGGAGAAGCCCAAGCAGCTCACGAGTGCTTTGAAGGACGCGTTCCGGCACAAGGGACCCGCTTTGGTGGACGTGGTGACCGACCCCAATGCCCTGTCGATCCCGCCGAAGATCAGCGCCGACATGGTGACCGGTTTCGCACTTTCCGCCGGCAAGATCGTGCTGGACGGCGGAGTGGGCCGCATGATCCAGATGGCTCGATCCAATCTCCGCAACGTACCGCGCCCGTAAGCCCGAAGGAGTGCGGATTTCCCTGAGGGGCATGCATCCCGTAGGCCTGTTCGAGAGACATGGACACGGGGGAGGTACATCGCCGTGCGGGTGGGGGCGAAGATCGGAAAGCCGTGGAAGAGAGGGCGGCCGGAGCCGCGTGAACCGTCCGCCGAGGACGGGGGCGCGGCGGACACCTCGGGGATCACCCGCAGCGTGCGCCGGGCCGACCTCAAGGCAGTGGGCGAAATACGCCGGGCGTTAAGGGAGTTGATGCGCCACCGGTGCCGATCCGACACCGCCGACGTGGCGGAGCTGCTCATCACCGAACTGGTGACCAATGCCCTGGTCCACACCGAACAGGGCGCGGAGGTGTCCGCGAGCCTGGCCGCCACCCGCTTGCGGGTCGAGGTCCGCGACTACGCCTCCCGCCGGCCCCGACCGTACGTACCGTCCGCCGACGACGGTACGCACGGCAGAGGCCTGGTACTGGTGCAGGAGCTGGCCGACGAATGGGGCGTGGACACGCTGGCGCGCGGCGCCGGCAAGGTGGTCTGGTTCGAGCTGGAAGCGTGAGGGCCGCACCGGGCGCGCGGCGCTCGGAACGGCCCTCGGGGATGGGGTGGATCAGCCGAACTGCTGCTCCAGATCCTTGAGTTTGCGCTCCAGGGAGTCGAGTCGGGGAATGGTCTGGGTGTCGTCCTCGGCGGTCAGGTCCACCGTCCGGGGGCCGGTCACCTCAAGTGGGTCGATTCCGTTCACGGCCTGCAGGGAGGGCCGGCGGCGCAGGGGCAGCTGTCCCGCTTCCGGTATGGCCGGCTCCGCGCCGACCGGCGCGGAGCCCGTTCCGGGAGCCAGCCCCGGAACCTCCACCTGGCGGGCGCGGGCCCGTCCGAAGGCCCGGTTCTGCCGGCCCAACGCCTTGATGTGGGCGCGGTCCAGGCGGTGTTGCTCCCGCCTGCGGTGCCGGTCCTGCTCCTTCTCCTTCTTGTCCTCGCGCACCTCGTCCACGGCCTCGTCGAGCGTGCGCACGCCCTCCAGCAGCATCAGCGACCAGGCGCCGAACGTCTCGCGGGGGGCCCGCAGCCAGCGGACCATCCGGATCTGCGGCAACGGCCTCGGGATCAGGCCCTGTTCGCGCAGCGCCGCTCGGCGGGTCTGCTTCAGGGCCCGGTCGAAGAGCACCGCCGCGGAGAGCGACATCCCCGAGAAGAACTGCGGGGCGCCGTCGTGACCCATGCCGCGCGGCGCGTGCACCCAGTTGAACCAGGCGGCCGCGCCCGCGAACAGCCAGACCAGCATGCGAGAACCGAGGGCGGCGTCGCCGTGGCTGGCCTCGCGGACGGCGAGCACCGAACAGAACATGGCGGCGCCGTCGAGACCGAACGGGACCAGGTACTCCCAGCCGCCGGAGAGGTTCAGGTTCTGTCGGCCGAAGCCGACCAGCCCGTGGAAGGAGAGGGCGGCGGCCACCGCCGCGCAGCAGAAGAGCAGGACGTAGGAGGCGGTCCCGTACACGGCTTCCTTGCGCCGGCGCCGTTCCTCGCTGCGCTCCCAGCTGTCCTCGGCCGCCGCCTTCTCGCTCTCCCGCTTGCCCCGGGCCAGTACCGCCACTGCCGCAAGTACGCCCAGGATCAGGAGGCTGCCGGGCAGCAGCCAGTCCAGCGATATGTCGGTCAGTCTCATGCGGATGTCCCTTGCCTCGCGTATGCGGCTTTCCGGGCGCCATAGTGGCGCAGCCGGTCCGCCGCACACGCGGGTTTCGGGACAAGTGGACGCCAACGGGGTGCCGGGCCCGTCGGATAGGGTGTTGTGGCTCGAACGCCCGCGCGAACGGAGCGAGTTGAGTTCGAATCGCGTTCACCCGCGCGGGTGGGTTCAGTCGGCCGGGGGTGCCTCGACCGTCGCCGTCATCCTGGCGACGCGCTCGCTGTCGCAGGTGCGGGGGCAGGTCACGCAGGCGTCGTCCGGGCGGATCGTGTAGAAGAAGCAGCAGCCTGCGCGGTCCCGGGTCATGAGCCGCTCGCCGGCGGGGCCCGTCAGGGTGCGGAAGCCCGCGCCGCCCGTGTAGGGGGCGGTGGAACCGGGCAGCAGCGCCTCCAGCTCCGCCATGACCCGCGACTCCTCGCCGAGCAGCGCGCCGACGTACGAGAGGCTCTCGACCACGTCGTCCGTCACGATGCCCCACAGGGCGCGCCGCCCGCGCCGCATGCGCGGGCCGAAACCTTCCAGCACCGGTTCGAGGTGCCGGGCCACCGCGGCCCGGACCTCCACGCGCAGCGCCTCCTCGTCGGGCACGACCCGGGCCCCGGGGAGAGCGGCCGCAGGATCGTCCGGCAGGCAGGCGAACTCGTCGACGCGCACCGCCATCCGGCCCGTGGTCCGGTGGAAGGCCACCTGGTCGGGGGTCGGCCGCGGCACCCGCCGGTGGAGCAGCCACGGAACGGTGATCAGCAGACAGGCCGGCCAGGCGTACCGGTGCAGGCCGAAGCCCGCGACGACGTCCGGCCGGGCCTGGTGACCGTAGTCCCGGAGCACCTGCGCGTCGTCCCAGGCGAGGTAGGCGTCGAGAGGGGCCCCGCCCGCCGCGAGCTCGTCGGCGCCGACCCATCCCACACCGCGAGGTCCGGGTTCGTGCGCCGAGAGCTCCGTGATCCGCAGGCCGTCGTACACCTCGGCCAGGCGTTGGTAGGCGTCCGCCACCGGAGAGCCGGCCGGGGCGGGTACCAAGGTCTGGACGGGCATCGTGGACCACCGAATCGAGCGATCGTTAGAAGGTTAGCCTTACCTTACCCGATCATCACGCGATCCGTATCACCGGCGCCCCCGCCGGGTCGCCTATTCTCGGAACAGGTCGAGACCCTCAGGAGGGACCGAGTGCAGGAAGCGGCCCACGTCGGGGTGTCGGAGAAAGCCACCATCGCGCCACGGAAGGTGCTGCGCCATTCGGTGCGCGGCCAGATCCTGGACGCGCTGCGCGCGGCCTTGGTCGACGGGGAGCTGGCGCCGGGGGAGATCTACTCGGGCCCGGCGCTCGGCGAGCGGTTCGGGGTCTCCGCGACCCCGGTGCGCGAGGCGATGCAGCAGCTGGCGCTGGAGGGGGCGGTGGAATGCCTCCCCAACCGGGGCTTCCGCGTGCTCACCCGGACCCCGCGGGCGCTGGCGGAGCTGGCCGAGGTGCGCGCCCTGCTGGAGGTCCCGGTGATGTCGAGGCTGGCCAGGACCCTGCCGGCCTCGGTCTGGGAATCCCTGCGACCGGCAGCGGCGGCCACCGCGGAAGCGGCGGCGGCCGGCGACCTCCCCGGATACGCCGACGCCGACCGGGCCTTCCACCGGGCGGTGCTCTCCCTCGCCGGCAACGAGCAGTTGCTCCAGGTGGCGGAGGACCTCCACCGCCGGTCCCAGTGGCCCCTGCCCGGCGCGCCCCGGGTGCGCCGCGCGGACCTGATCGCGGACGCCGCGGAGCACGTGGTGCTGCTGGAGGCCCTGATCGCCGGGGACCTGACCGTGGTGGAGTCACTCGTACGGGAACACTTCGCGGGCGCCGCCGGCTGAGCGTCGGGCCGCGCGCCGGTACCTCGCGCCGCCCCGGTTCCCGCCGCCGGAACGGGCGGACGGGGCCGGGTCGGGGTCAGGCGGCGGGACTCGGGTGGAGCTGGTCGGCCAACCAGGTGGGGATGCCGCCCAACAGGTGGAACAGGCGGCGGGCCTCCGCGCGCAGGCGGGCCGCCTCCGGTTCGGGTTCCGCCTCCGCCAGCGCGGCCAGCGCGGGAGCGGTGCCGATCAGGAAACCCAGGTCCTCCCGGATCCGCAGGGACTCCGCGAACCCCTTGCGCGCCTCGGCGACCTCCCCGTCGCGCAGGGCCAGGGCGGCCAGGTGGCGCCACGTGAACGACAGCAGCAGGGTGTCGTCGTGGGCCACGGCGCCCGCGTGCGCCCGCCGGTACGCCGGCAGGGCCGCCTGCGGGGCGTCCGCCAGGTGCTCCGCGACCAGCCCCCGGCGGAAGTCCAGGAGCGGCCGGGCCCGGGATCCCGGCGCGAGCAGGGCCGCCGCGCGGCCCAGTGCGGAGCGGGCCTCGTCGGCCCGGTCGCGCACCCCCAACACCGTTGCGGCGTAGGCCAGGTGGCCCCGCTCGCAGGCGGCCGCGCCGCGTTCGCCGTCGTCGTGCGCCACGGCCTCCGCGACCCGCAGGGCGTCCTCGGCCTCCGCCCAGCCCCGGCCGGTGAACAGGCAGCGTTCGACGAGGAGCGCGGTGCGCTGAACGGCGGCGCCCGCGTCGTGTACGTGTGGTGTCAGCAGGGCCGCCGCGTCGGTCCAACAGCCGCGCGAGCGCAGCCGCCATATCGCCCGCTGGAGAGGGTCGTCCCCCCCTGTAGAACCGGCACCGGACATGGCGGTATCCGCCACATTGCCCTCCCCAAAGCAACCAAGCAGCACGTCTTTGAGCCCTGGGGCGAAATGAGAGCACGGATCGGCGGCTTCGGCCAAGGGGTCGGGTGAACTCCTTCACAAAGTCCGGACGGCTCGTCAGTGGCCCGCGACGACCCCTTGGCGTGATTCCTCAGCTCATGCGCAGTGCGAGGAAGAAATCGAGCTTGTCCTCCAGTCGCGACAGGTCCCGTCCCGTCAACTGCTCGATTCGCCCGACCCGGTACCGCAGCGTGTTGACGTGCAGGTGCAGCCGCGTCGCGCAGCGCGTCCACGACCCGTCGCAGTCCAGGAACGCCTCCAGGGTCGGGATCAGCTCCGCCCGGTGGCGCCGGTCGTAGTCCCGCAGCGGGTCGAGCAGCCGGGCCGTGAAGGCACGGCGCACGTCGTCCGGCACGAACGGCAGCAGCAGGACGTGCGAGGCCAGCTCGTGGTGTCCGGCGGCGCACACCCGGCCCGGTCGGGCGGCGGCGACCCGGCGGGCGTGCCGGGCCTCCTCCAGGGCCCCGCGCAGGCCCTCGGCGGAGTGCACGGCGGCGCTGACGCCCAGGGTGACCCGGCCGTCGTCGGCGAGGCCGGCCGCCAGGGGCTCCCGTACGGTCGTCAGGAGCACGTCGGCGTGCAGGGCGGGGTCGGGGCCCTTGTCCTCGCCGGAGTCCCCGGAGAGCGCCGGCAGCGGCACGAGGGCGATGGCCTCGTCGCCCGCGTGGGCGACCGCGATCCGGTCGGAGGGTTCGGGCCCCGACAGGGACGGGTCGACCAGGATCTCCTCCAGCAGCGACTGGGCCACCGGTCCGCCGGCGATGTCGCCGCCCTCCCAGTCCACCCGGGCCACCACGACCTGCCAGTGCGGGGCCGCGCCCAGCCCGGGCAGCAGCACCGGGGCCGCCACCCGCAGGCGGGCGGCGATCTCCGCCGGCGGGGCGCCCGTCTGCACCAGCTCCAGCACCTCCTGGGCCAGCCGGCGGCGCACCGTGCGGGCCGCGTCACGGCGGTCCCGCTCGACGGCGATCAGTTGGGTGACGCCCTGGAGCAGGTCCAGCCGCTCGGCCGGCCAGTCGCCCGCGTCGGCCTCGACGGCCAGCAGCCAGTCGGAGAGCACGCTCTCGCGCACGTCACGGGCCGCCGGACCGGCGCCGCGGCCGTGTCCCCTGATCGGGAAGAGGGAGTACGTAATACCCTGAATCGAGATCCGGTGCGGTCCCCTGCGGCCCGTCCGGACCGCCGCGAGGTGCTCGCCCGCCAGTGCCGCGCAGACGCCCGGTGCCAGCGGTTCGCCCGCGCCGGCGATCTGCCGGCCCGTGGGCGAGAGCACCCAGGCCCGGAGATCGAGGTCGGTGGTGAGCAGATCCAGCACCACGTCGGGGCCGCCGCCGGCAGGCCCGGACGTCATGAGCCGACGGTGGCGGTCGACCACGGCCGCGAGATCGCCCGCGCGCTCCCCGGAGACCTGCCGCACCACGTACTCCGTGATGGTGGCGAATGCAACGTCCTCGTTCACCGCGAACAGGGGCAGCCGGTTGCGCAGACAGGCCGAAACCAGATCATCGGGAATGTCGCCGAGCTCAGCCTCGCCCGCCGCCAGCCCGGCGACCCCCGCGCTCGCGAGGATTCGTACGAACGGCTCGGAGTCGGCCGAATTCCTTCGCCATGCCAGGCCGGTGAGGACGAGCTCGCCGCCGGAGAGGTACCGGCTGGGATCGCGCAGGTCGGTCGTCATGACCCCGCGGACCGTCCGGTCCAGCTCCTCCTCGCCTCCCAGCAGCCGCAGCCCCAGCGCCTCGGTTTCCAGCAGTGCGCGCAGCCGCATGATGTCGCCGCCGATCTGTCTCGATGTTGCCGTTGGAAATCGGGCAGGTCGTCGCATCCTGCCTTTCATACGAATCTACAAGACGAGGGAGGCCCCCAGCCAACTCCTTCATGGTTTCGGTGACTGCACCCGGGGGACGCGCGGCTTGTGTACTGACTCCACACCGCATTAACAGCACGTGAACGACCAGTCGAGGGCCATTGGGCCTCCTGGCTTGAAGTGAACGACACGATGAAGAAGAAGAGAGCCGCACATGGACTTCCTTCGCCCCGCCAGCTGGGAGGAGGCGCTCGCCGCTAAGTGGTCTGCGTCGTAAGTCCTTCGGGGGTTGATCACGCGGCCTTGGCGGCGGAGGATTCTTCTGGGTGATCGGCGGTGTGCTGGTCGAGCCTGGCCAGGAGATCGTCCAGGTCGGAGGTGG
>NZ_JAPNLK010000090.1 GCF_026627505.1 Streptomyces sp. H27-H5
CGCCAAGATGGACGACTACATGATCAAACGGAACGAGACCGCCCGCCCCTTCAAGTGGACCTACGCCGCCAGCCCCCTCCAGGAAGCCTGAACCCCCCTCCACGAACTTTCGCGGAGCAGCACTAGTGCTGTGACACGGTGAACCTTTCCGGTCACAGCACTAGGCCGCCCGGCCGGACTTGAGCGCGGCCAGGCGGGCCTCGATCTCCGAGGACTTGTCGAGGTCGTCCAGGGACTCGAACTGGGCGTCCAGCGAGGACGCGGCCAGTTCCTGCTTGCCCAGCGCCATGGCCTCCTCGCGTCGGACCTTGTCCTCGAACCGGTTCAGGTCACTGGTGGGGTCCATGACGTCGATGTTCTTCACCGCGTCCATCATCGTGTTCTG
This sequence comes from Streptomyces sp. H27-H5, assembly GCF_026627505.1. Taxonomy (GTDB): domain Bacteria; phylum Actinomycetota; class Actinomycetes; order Streptomycetales; family Streptomycetaceae; genus Streptomyces. Next base: position 386 of record NZ_JAPNLK010000090.1, read on the forward strand.
CGCCTGCGCGGTCTTGGCGCGGGCCACCAGCTCGTCGCGCTTCGACGTCAGCTCGGTCAGCTTGTTCCGCATCGAGTCCAGGCCGGACTTCAGCTTCGCGACGACCTCCGTCTGGGCGGCGATCGTCGGCTCCGCCGTCTTCGCCTCCTTCTCGGACTGCAACTGCCGGCCGAGCGCGACCTTGGCGAGGTTGTCGAACCGGTCCGCGTCGGCCGCCGATCCGCCGGCGCGCAGTTCGTCCGCCTTCCGGCTCGCCGCGAGCGCCTTGTCGCCCCACTCCGAGGCCGCCTCCACGTCCTCCTTGTGGTCCGCCTCCAGCATCCGCAGGTTGCCGATGGTGGTGGCGACGGCCTGCTCCGCCTCCGAGATGTTGTTCGTGTAGTCCCGGATCAGCTGGTCCAGCATCTTCTGCGGGTCCTCCGCCTGGTCCAGCAGCGCGTTGATGTTCGCCTTGGCGAGCTGGGTGACACGGCCGAGGATGGTCTGCTTGCTCATGTGCCTGTACTCCCGGGTAGAGGTGGGGTGACGTCAGAAGCGGCCGCCGCCGCCCATGCGACCGCGGGTGCCGCCGCCGCCGAAGGAGCCCGGCCCGCGGCCGCCGCCCCCGCCGAAGGAGCCCGGCCCGCGGCCGCCGCCCCCGCCGAAGGACCCCCCGCCGCCGCCGAAACCGCCGCCCCTGTGCCGGCCGCCGCCGAGGATCTCGCCGAGGATGATCCCGCCGAGCACCGCGCCGCCCATGCCGCCCTGCCGCGGCCGGCCGGCGCCGCCGTACGGGTCCTGGTAGGCCCGTACGTCCTGTTCGGCGAGCTGCTGGGCCTGCCGCGCGAGCGAGTCCGCCTGCTGGGCCTCCGCCAGCGCGCCCGCCGGATCCGTGCCGGTCAGGGCGAGGGAGCGCTCCAGGTGCCGCTGCGCCTCCGCCAGCCTGGTCCGGGCCTGGCTGCCGACCGCGCCCCGACTCGTGGTGACGTAGTCCGCCGCCGCGCCGATGGCGCTGCGGGCCGACAGCAGCGCCTGCTCCAGCAGGCCCGCCGCCCGCTGCCGGCCGCTCTCCCGCTCACGGGCCCCCGCGAGGGCCTCGTCGAGGGCCGCGTCGGCCTCCTCGACCCGGCGCAACGCGTCGATCGGGTCGTACCGGCCGGCCGCCTGCTCCCGCCGCACGTCCGCCAGGACCGACTCGGCGCGACCGATCCGCCCGCTCAGGTCCGCCGTCGAGGTCCCCTGCGCGGTACCGCTCAGCAGACCGCGGGCGTCCGCGAGGTCCGTGTCGGTCTCGCTCAGCGCCACGGGCAGTTTCCCGGCCGCCTCCGCGAGTTCCCGCGCGCGCCGCTCCACCGCGTCCACCAGGGTCGTCGCCTGGTCGACGGCGCTCTCGGCGGCCCGGACGTGGACGGCGGCCCTGCCGTTGTCGCCGGCGTCGATCGCGGCCCGCGCCTCGCCGAGGCTGGTCGTCGCGAACAGCAGCCGGTCCTTGGCCTGTTCCGGGTTGGAGGCGACCGGGGCGGCCGCGGAGTCCGCGTAGCGACCCGTCAGCGCCGTCAGGGTGGCCGCGGCCGTGGTCGTACGGCCGGTCAGTGCGCGGAAGTGCGCCTCGACGGTCTCCAGTGCCCGCGGGGCGTTCTTCTCCAGGTCCCGCAGCCGGTCGAAGTCCGCCGTCTCGGCGTCGAGCCGACGGTTCGCCTCCGTGCAGCGGGTCACGATCTCGTCCACCATCCGGCGGCGGGTCGCGTCGTCCTCCGGGTAGGCGTCGTCCAGTTGCTGACGCAGTCGGAAGGCGTGCGTCAGCTCGCCCTTGGCGTACTCCACGGCCTCGGTGAAGGCCCCCACGGCCTCCTCGCCGAACTGCGCCGAGGCGAACCCGAGTTCCTCGGTGCTGGTGCGGACCGCGTCGTCGGTCTCCACCAGCAGCGCCTTCGCCCGCGCGTCGAGTTCCGGCAGGGCGAGGGGGGCCGCCGCACCGCCCTGACCGCCCCAGCCCGGCCCGGTCGTCGTCCCGCGCCCCGCGCCGGCGCCCTTGCCGCGCTTGCGGCGGCTGTACGCGTACGCGCCGAGCGCGCCCGCCGCGCCGACGACGACCACCGGCAGGACGAAGTCCCCGGCGCCGTCGCCGCTCGCGGACCCGCCCGGATCCGCCTCGCCGGGGGTGAGCGTGGGCACGGGCACGGGCAGGCCGCCCAGGACGGCGTTGTACCCGTTGGCCGCGCCGATCGCGGCGCCCGCCCAGTCGTTCTCCCGCAGGGCGGGCTCGATGGCGGTCCGCGCGACGCCGGCCAGCTGCTGTTCGGTGAAGCCGGAGTCCACGTCGGCCGAATAGGCGTACTGCCGGTCGCCGGTCGCCACGGCCAACAGGACGTCGTTCTGACCGAGCCCGTTCTTCTGCGCCGTGGCGTCCGCCCAGCTCTGGGGGGAACGCCCGGAGAAGTCCCGCACGTACGTGACGAAGAGCTGGATCCTGCGGTCGGCGTACAGCTTGTCCAGCGCGGACACGACGGCCGGCGCGCGGTCGCCCAGCGCCCCGACCCGGTCGGTGATCTGCCCCTGCTTGGACAGCGTCACGGGATCGTCGGCGCGGGCGGGCGGCGCCGACGACACCCCCCACCCGCCGACCGCCAGCAGCGCGGCGCAGAGCGCGAGTGCGGCCCGTACTGCCGGCCCGGCGGTGGTGCGTCTCTTCGGCGGAGTCACATTTCGGAGCGTATGGGCGGTTTCCCGCCCCCGCACCCGGAGTGATCACCGGATCGCACGCACGCGATCGCTACCGGGTCGAACGCCGGCCGATCTTGTTCCCGAGCCAGACCAGGGGATCGTAGGAGCGGTCCACCACGCGTTCCTTCAGGGGGATCAGCGCGTTGTCCGTGATCTTGATGCCCTCGGGGCAGACCTCCGTACAGCACTTGGTGATGTTGCAGTAGCCCAGCCCGTGCTCGTCCTGGGCCGTGCGCTTGCGGTCCAGGCCCGCCTCGGCGGCCGCGTCCAACGGGTGCATGTCCAGCTCCGCCACCCGCATGAGGAAGCGCGGACCGGCGAAGGAGGTCTTGTTCTCCTCGTGGTCCCGCACCACGTGACAGGTGTCCTGGCACAGGAAGCACTCGATGCACTTGCGGAACTCCTGCGAGCGCTCCACGTCCACCTGCCGCATCCGGTACGCGCCGGGCGCCACCCCCTCCGGCGGCACGAAGGCCGGCACCTCGCGCGCCTTCTCGTAGTTGAACGACACGTCCGTGACCAGGTCCCGGATCACCGGGAAGGCCCGCAGCGGGGTGACCGTGATCGTCTCCTCGCGGTCGAAGACGGACATGCGGGTCATGCACATCAGCCGCGGCCGGCCGTTGACCTCCGCGCTGCACGAGCCGCACTTGCCCGCCTTGCAGTTCCAGCGGACCGCGAGATCCGACGCCTGGGTGGCCTGGAGCCGGTGCACGATGTCCAGGACCACCTCCCCGTCGTGCACCTCCACCGTGAAGTCCCGCAGCTCCCCGCCCTCCGCGTCGCCCCGCCAGATCCGGAAGTGGGCGTCGTAGTCAGTCACTCGTGGAGCTCCTCTTCGGCGAGGTACTTGACCAGCTCGTCCTTCTCGAACAGGGCGAGCAGGTCGGGACGGATGGGTTCGGTGCGGACCCGCGTGAGCTCGATCCGGTCGGCCGCGGGATCGGCGGGCGCCGGGTCCACCGGCCGGCACAGCAGGTTCACCGGCCGCCAGTCCCGCTCCATCGCCGGGCAGTCCTCGCGGGTGTGCCCGCCGCGGCTCTCGGTGCGTTCCAGGGCCGCCCGGGCCACGCACTCGCTGACCAGCAGCATGTTCCGCAGGTCCAGCGCCAGGTGCCAGCCCGGGTTGAACTGCCGGTGGCCCTCGACCCCGGCGCGCGCCGCCCGCTCCCGCAGACCCGCGAGCCGCTCCAGGGCCTCGGTCATCTCGCCGGCCCGGCGGATGATCCCGACCAGGTCGTTCATGGTCGTCTGGAGCTCCTGGTGCAGCGTGTACGGGTTCTCCGCGCCCTCCGCGGCGTGGAACGGGGCCAGCGCCTCCTGCGCCGCCGCGTCGATCTCCGTCGGGGATATGGCCGGGCGTTCGGCGGACGAGGCGGCGTGCGCCGCCGCGTGCAGCCCGGCCCGCCGACCGAAGACCAGCAGGTCGGACAGGGAGTTGCCGCCCAGCCGGTTCGAGCCGTGCATGCCGCCCGCGACCTCGCCGGCGGCGAACAGCCCCGGCACCCCCAGGGTGGCCGCGGTGTCGGACTCCACCGCGATCCCGCCCATCACGTAGTGACAGGTCGGGCCGACCTCCATCGCCTCGGCCGTGATGTCCACGTCCGCCAGCTCCTTGAACTGGTGGTACATCGACGGCAGCCGCCGCCTGATCCGCTCGGCGGGCATCCGGGTGGACACGTCCAGGAACACCCCGCCGTGCGGGGACCCGCGACCCGCCTTGACCTCGGAGTTGATGGCCCGCGCCACCTCGTCGCGGGGCAGCAGCTCCGGCGGGCGCCGGTTGTGGTCCGGGTCCTCGTACCAGCGGTCGCCCTCCTCCTCGGACTCCGCGTACTTCTCCTTGAAGACGTCCGGGACGTAGTCGAACATGAACCGCTTGCCCTCGCTGTTGCGCAGCACCCCGCCGTCGCCGCGCACCGACTCGGTGACGAGGATCCCCTTCACCGAGGGCGGCCAGACCATGCCCGTCGGGTGGAACTGCACGAACTCCATGTTCAGCAGCGGCGCGCCCGCGAGGAGGGCCAGCGCGTGGCCGTCGCCCGTGTACTCCCAGGAGTTCGAGGTGGTCTTGAAGGACTTCCCGATCCCGCCCGTGGCCAGCACCACGGCCGGCGCCTCCAGGACGAAGAAGCGGCCGCTCTCGCGCTCGTAGCAGAAGGTCCCCGAAACCCGCTCCCCGTCCTTCAGGACCCGGGTGACCGTGCACTCCTGGAAGACCTTGAGCCGGGCCTCGTGGTCGCCGTGCTCCCTGAAGTCCTCCTGCTGGAGCTGGACGATCTTCTGCTGGAGGGTGCGGATCAGTTCCAGGCCGGTCCGGTCGCCGACGTGGGCGAGGCGCGGGTACTCGTGGCCGCCGAAGTTGCGCTGGGAGATCCTCCCGTCGGGCGTCCGGTCGAACAAGGCGCCCCAGGTCTCCAACTCCCAGACCCGGTCCGGTGCTTCCTTCGCGTGCAGCTCGGCCATCCGCCACTGGTTGAGGAACTTGCCGCCGCGCAGGGTGTCGCGGAAGTGCACCTGCCAGTTGTCGCCCTCGTTCACGTTGCCCATGGAGGCGGCGATCCCGCCCTCCGCCATCACCGTGTGGGCCTTGCCGAAGAGGGACTTGCAGATCACGGCCGTACGGGCGCCCCGTTCGCGGGCCTCGATCGCGGCCCGCAACCCGGCGCCGCCCGCACCGACCACGACCACGTCCCACTGCTGTCGGTCGACTTGAGCCATGTCAGAAGATCCTCGGGTCGGTGAAGGCGCCGCCGGCGACCAGGTAGACGTAGAAATCGCACGCGGCGACGCTGATCAGCGAGGCCCACGCGAGTTGCATGTGACGGGTGTTGAGCCCGCTCACCCACCCCCAGAGCCGGTAGCGCACCGGGTGCTTGGAGAAGTGCTTCAGGCGGCCGCCCATGATGTGCCGGCAGGAATGGCACGACAGGGTGTAGGCCCAGATCAGCACGATGTTGACCAGGAACAACAGCGTCCCGAGGCCCATGTGGCCCCACTCGTAACGGTCGTCGCGGAAGGTCAGCACGGTGTCGTAGGTGAGGATGCCCGCGACCGGCACCGCCGCGTAGAAGAAGTACCGGTGCACGTTCTGGAGGATCAGCGGGAAGCGGGTCTCCCCGGTGTACCTCGCGTGCGGCTCGGCGACGGCGCAGGCGGGCGGCGAGGCCCAGAAGCCCCGGTAGTAGGCCTTGCGGTAGTAGTAGCAGGTCAGCCGGAAGCCGAGCGGGAAGATCAGGATCAGCAGGGCGGGGGACAGGCCCCACCAGCTGCCGAGGAGGTCCGCGTTGGGGCCGCCGCGCATCGTCGCGCAGTTCTCCGCCAGACAGGGGGAGTAGAAGGGCGAGACGTACGGGGCCGCGTAGTAGTCGGCGTTCGAGAAGGCCCGCCACGTCGAGTAGACGATGAAGGCGAGCAGTCCCGCCGCGGTGCCGGCGGGCGACAGCCACCACCGGTCGGTCCGCAGATGTCGGGCGGCGATCGAAGCCCTGGTGGGCCCGTGGACCCCGCCGGTCCGCTGTCGGGATGGTTCCGTGCCTGTGGCCAAGGGGGACTCCGGGTGGAGTGATGAGGGAGTGATCGGTGCCACGGCGTGCGCCGGTGGTACGCGAGTGGTGCGAGGCGCGCATGCGGCGGGGGAAGCGCCGGGGGTGGTGCCCAGCCGGGTCGGTCAGGGGGCGCGCCGGTCGCGGGCGCCGAGACCCTCGTCGTCGGTGTCCGTCCACAGCGTGCTGTCGTACGGCGCGTCGGGGATGGTCACCATCCGGGACGGGTCGGGAGCCGCGGCCCGAGGGCCCTGCGGATCCCGGCGCCCCGCCGTGCGCTCCAGCCGCTCGACCTTGCGGACGAGCTCGTCGAGGTCGCGTCGTACGGCGGTCAAATCATCGTGCAGGGACATGACTTGCCCTCACTTCCGCGGGTGCGGTGGCCGTGCTCACGGGCGCCTGAGAGTGTCGCCCCTCCCGTCCCCGGTTGTGAAGGCACGTGCACCGATTGCGGGCGCGAGGGCTTGATCCGTGCGCCCCCGCACCCCCGTCCCCGTCCCTCTTCCGGGGGAACGCGCGCTTGCGCCGCCGGGGCGATTGGTCCGCACGGGTGGGGTTCGCGGCGTGGCGAGGGTGTGGTGCGGGAGACCCGGGGGGCCGTGGATTTCAGTGGGCTTCGGCACCCAGTGTGATCAGCTCCATATACCGCCGAACGTGATCAAGTCCCCCCTGCTCACGCACCCACGCCCCGCCCCGGAGGTACCACCCATGACCCAGAGAAGGCGCAGGTCCTTGGCGCTCCTGACCTCGGGAGTCCTCGCACTGCCGCTGCTCGCGGGATGCGGCGCGGGTGAGGACGACGGCGGCCCGGCCGCCGCGGGCCAGGACATCGCGACGACCGCCCGCGACCGGGTCGTCGACGGCGGTGTCCTGCGCTGGGCCGTGGACAACCTCCCGGACACCCTGAACACCTTCCAGGCCGACGCCGACGCCGCCACCGGCCGCATCGCCGGGGCGGTGCTGCCCCAACTGTTCGTCATGGACGCCAAGGGGCGCCCGGTGGTCAACCCGGACTACCTGGAGAAGGCCGAGGTCACCGAGCGCGAGCCCAAGCAGGTCGTGCTGTACAAGCTGAACCAGCAGGCGGTGTGGAGCGACGGCCGGGAGATCGGGGCCGCCGACTTCGTGGCCCAGTGGAGGGCCCTGAACGGCAAGGACTCGGCGTACTGGACCGCCCGCAACGCCGGCTACGAGCGCATCGAGAAGATCGAGCGGGGCAAGACCGACCTGGAGGTCAAGGTCACCTTCGCCAAGCCGTACGCCGACTGGCGCTCCCTCTTCAGCCCGCTCTACCCGAAGCAGGTCACGGGCACCCCCGAGGCCTTCAACGAAGGCGCCCGCGGCGCCCTCAAGGTGACCGCCGGACCCTTCAACCTCGGGGCCGTCGACAAGAAGACCGGCACCGTGGCGCTCACCCGCAACGCCCGCTGGTGGGGCCGCCCCGCCAAGCTGGACACCCTGGTCCTCACGGCCGTCCCCCGCGCCGAACGCCCGGCCGCCCTGGCCGCCGGCCGCCTCGACATGGCGGAGATCGACCGCGCCGGCGCCGACCGGATCGCCCTCGCCCTGCGCGACGGCGGCCGGGCCTCGGGCGCCAAGGGCGCGCACGGTCCCGGCACCTCCGTGACGGCCGCCCAGGCCACCCTGTCCTGGGCGTTGGCGTACGGGCAGGACGAGAGCAAGGCCGCCGCCGAACAGGAGACCCGCCGCAAGGACGCGGAAGCGGTCAGGAAGTACGCCGACGAGCAGGCGGCCCTGCGCACCTTCACGGTCCGCAAGTCGCTGGAGCCCGCCTACACGCAGCTCGCGATGAACGGCTCCACCGGCCCCCTCGCCGACGAGCGGGTCCGACGCGCCGTGGCCCGCGCCCTGGACCGCAAGGCGCTGGCCGAGATCGTGCTGAAGCCGCTCGGCCTGCCCGCGAAGCCGGTGGGCAGCCACCTGGCGCTCGCCGGGCAGCGCGCGTACGCCGACAACAGCGACGCGCTCGGCGGCCAGGACACCCAGGCTGCCCAGGCCCTGCTCGCCGACGCCGGATGGCGCCAGGGCGGCAAGCTCACCGCGCCGCTGGGCACCAAGGCCGGCCCCGAGAGCGACAAGACGGCCGGGCAGGACGACAGCAAGACCCCCTCGGGCCCGGGCACCGGCAACGACGGCCTCTACATCGTCGGCCAGGACGACGGGAAGGCCGGCGACGCCAAGGCGCCGGCCCGCGCGCCCGGCGACCACGACGGCTCCGACGGCGACCACGACGAGGACCTCCCCGAGGGCCGGCTGCCGGACGGCGAGATCGTCGACGCGGACGCCGCCGCACCCGAGGCCCGCGAGGGGCGGCTCTCCCCGGTGCCGGCCCCGGCCCCGTTCGCGGCGGCGCAGGAGAAGACCCTGCTCGGCCAGGCGGAGGCCCAGGCCCGGGCCCAGGAGGAAGCCGGGACCGAGGACCAGGCGCAGGACGACGGAAAGCGCGGCCCGACCCTCGACGGCGAGGAGGGCGAGGACGACAAGGAGCCCGCCAAGGCCAGCCCGGCCCCGGCCAAGCAGGCCCACACCTCGGGCAGCGTGCTCGCCAAGGACGGCAAGCCGCTCACCCTGCGCTTCGTCCTTCCCTCCGGCCCCGGCTCGGAGGCCCTGCGGGCGGTCGGCGAGCGGATCTCGCAGATGCTGCGCAAGCTCGGCGTGAACACCGAGCTGACCAAGGTGGCGGACGACAGCTTCTTCAAGGACCACATCGCCTCGGGCCAGTACGACCTGGCCCTGTACTCCTGGCCGGCGACGGCCTACCCGGCCACCGACGCCCGGCCCATCTTCGCGAAGCCGGAACCCGCCGCCGACGGCTCCCTTCTCGTCGAACAGAACTACACCCGGGTCGGCACGGACCACATCGACCAGCTCTTCGACCAGGCCGTCGGCGAACTGGACGAGGACCAGTCCCGCGAGCTGATGCGCAAGGCCGACGCCCGGATCTGGGCCGCGGCCGGCTCCGTCCCGCTGTACCAGCGCCCCGAGCTGGTCGCCGTCAAGCCGAATCTGGTCAACGCGGGCGCCTTCGGCCTCGGCGCCCCCCGCTTCCAGGACATCGGCTGGAAGAAGGCCGCCCCGGCCAAGGGCGACGAGAAGAAGAAGTAGGACGCGGGGAGAAGAAGTGGTGACAAAGGGGGGTTCGGCAGGTTGACCCACGGGTCACAAGCTCAGAAGTGACTCAAGTCCCTTGCCCGCCGGGCACCCGGCGGGCAAGGTCGTTGATACCCGTTGACCCGCGTGAACACCCTGTAGACCTGCGTGAATCCCCAGTGGACACAGGCGTCTGGCGCGACCGAGACACCCCACCTCATCCTCGGTCCCGCTCAGTCGTCCGGCCTCTTGACAGACCCCCCGGCAGCCGGTTCCCGCCATCCGACGTACGATGGGGTAAGGCCGTGGCAGGTTTTCCGCCCGGTCGAGGCTCGCGTGCCGGACCGTACGCGCCGCCATCCACGATCCCGGGAGAAGCGCCGAAGTGCCCACGCGCCACGACATCCGTAACGTCGCCATCGTCGCCCACGTCGACCATGGCAAGACGACCATCGTCGATGCCATGCTCAAGCAGGCCGGTGCCTTCGCCGCCCACCAGCACCTCGACGACCGCATGATGGACTCGAACGACCTGGAGCGTGAGAAGGGCATCACGATCCTCGCCAAGAACACGGCGGTGAAGTACCACCCCAAGGACGGCGGGGCGCCCATCACGATCAACATCATCGACACCCCCGGCCACGCCGACTTCGGTGGTGAGGTCGAGCGCGGTCTGTCGATGGTGGACGCGGTCGTCCTGCTGGTGGACGCGTCGGAGGGCCCGCTGCCCCAGACCCGCTTCGTGCTGCGCAAGGCGCTGCAGGCGAAGATGCCGGTCATCCTCTGCATCAACAAGACGGACCGTCCGGACTCCCGGATCGACGAGGTCGTCAACGAGACGTACGACCTCTTCCTCGACCTGGACGCCGACGAGGAGCAGATCGAGTTCCCGATCGTCTACGCCTGTGGCCGTGACGGCGTCGCCTCGCTGACCAAGCCCGAGGACGGCACCGTCCCCGCGGACAGCGACAGCCTGGAGCCGTTCTTCTCCACCATCCTGGAGCACGTCCCCGCCCCGGTGTTCGACGAGGAGGCCCCCCTCCAGGCCCACGTCACCAACCTGGACGCCGACAACTTCCTCGGCCGCATCGCCCTGGTGCGCGTCGAGCAGGGCGAGCTCCGCAAGGGTCAGACCGTCGCCTGGATCAAGCGCGACGGCACCATCTCCAACGTCCGCATCACCGAGCTGATGATGACCGAGGCGCTCACCCGCAAGCCGGCCGAGGTGGCGGGCCCGGGTGACATCTGCGCCGTCGCCGGTTTCCCCGACATCATGATCGGCGAGACCCTCGCCGACCCGGAGAACCCGATCGCGCTCCCGCTGATCTCGGTCGACGAGCCGGCGATCTCCATGACCATCGGCACGAACACCTCCCCGATGGTCGGCCGCGGCGGCAGCGGCAAGGGCGCGGACGCCAAGTCCGCGGTCAAGGACCGCAAGGTCACCGCCCGCCAGGTCAAGGACCGCCTCGACCGCGAGCTGATCGGCAACGTCTCGCTCCGCGTCCTCGACACCGAGCGCCCCGACGCCTGGGAGGTCCAGGGCCGCGGTGAGCTCGCGCTGGCCATCCTGGTCGAGCAGATGCGCCGCGAGGGCTTCGAGCTGACCATCGGCAAGCCGCAGGTCGTCACGCAGGAGATCGACGGCAAGGTGCACGAGCCGGTCGAGCGCATGACGGTCGACGTCCCCGAGGAGCACATGGGCGCGGTCACGCAGCTCATGGGCGTCCGCAAGGGCCGCATGGACAACATGTCGAACCACGGCTCCGGCTGGGTCCGCATGGAGTTCGTCGTCCCGTCGCGCGGTCTCATCGGCTTCCGTACCGAGTTCCTGACCGGTACGCGCGGCACCGGCATCGCGCACTCGATCCACGAGGGCCACGAGCCGTGGTTCGGCCAGCTGGTGACCCGTAACAACGGTTCCCTGGTCGCCGACCGCGCCGGCTCCGTGACGCCGTTCGCGATGATCAACCTCCAGGAGCGCGGTGTCCTGTTCACCGAGCCCGGCACCGAGGTGTACGAGGGCATGATCGTCGGCGAGAACTCGCGCTCCGACGACATGGACGTGAACATCACCAAGGAGAAGAAGCTCACCAACATGCGTGCGGCTTCGGCGGACAACACCGAGAACGTGGTGCCGCCCCGCAAGCTGTCCCTGGAGCAGTCCCTGGAGTTCTGCCGCGACGACGAGTGCGTCGAGGTGACCCCGGAGGCCGTCCGCATCCGCAAGGTCGTCCTGGACCAGAAGGAGCGCTCGCGCACCGCTTCGCGCGCCAAGTCCGGCAAGTAGGCACGCAGTACCAGGGCTTCTCGGCCGCCGCTCCGCGGCCGGCCGAAACTCGTCCTGTGGCACGGCCCCGCCCCTCACGGATCATCGTGAGGGGCGGGGCCGTTCGCGTTTGTCAACCGGATTGTTTCGTTCTGGTGTCCGGATACCGATCGTGACACTCCGGATGATGAGCTAACCGTCCGTTTCGCACGTGTCTGTCTCCTATCTGTTTGTCCGGATTTCGGGTTTTCGCCATGCGGTGATGTTGTGAAAACGAGACCACTTAAGTGTGGTTTACGGTCTGGCAGTCCCCGAGGATGGCTCCATTGAGCTCGGGTCAATGGGTCACACGCTGTGGGGAGCGTCGACTCACGAGCACACACGATGGGACCGGATTTCGCTGTCAGGGGTGTCAGCGAGCCGGGTCCTTCACGAATCGACAGTGACTCCTGAGGAGGCAATTACCCATGCGCGGAGCAACGAGCGCCAAGTGGGTCGCGGGTGCCGTCATCGTGGCGATGGCTGCCACGGCTTGCAGCACCAGCAAGGACAACGCAGGCGAGGGTGGCGGCAACATCACCGTGCAGCTTGGTGAGCCGCAGCACGGCCTGGTCGGTCAGAACACCGCCGAGTCCGAAGGTGCCGAGGTCCTCCACGCGCTCTTCACCGGTCTGGTCAACTACGACAACAAGACCAACGAGCCGAAGCTCGCGGTCGCCGAGTCCATCGAGACCACGGACTCGAAGACCTGGACGATCAAGATCAAGGACGGCTACACCTTCCACAACGGCGAGAAGGTCGACGCCCAGTCGTTCGTCCGCGCCTGGAACTGGGGTGCCAACCAGGACAACGCCGCCGAGGGCCTGCCCTTCTTCGCGAAGATCGACGGTTCCGACGAGCTGGCCCCGGGCAAGGACAAGAAGCCCACCGCCAAGGAGCTCAAGGGCCTCAAGGTCGTTGACGAGAAGACCTTCACCGTCACGCTGAAGGAGTCCTTCTCCCAGTTCAAGACGATGCTGGGCTACAACGCCTTCTACCCGCTGCCGAAGGCCTTCGAGGCCGACCCGAAGAAGTTCGGCGAGGCCCCCATCGGCAACGGCGCCTTCCAGATGGACGGCGTCTGGGACCACAACAAGCAGATCAAGGTCAAGCGGTACGACAAGTACCCGGCCGAGGGTCGCGCCAAGCTGTCCGGCGTCACCTTCAAGATCTACGACAACCTGGACACGGCGTACAACGACCTGCGCGCCGACAACATCCAGATCCTGGACAAGCTCCCCATCTCGGCGATGGCCACCGTCTCCCAGGAGTTCGGCGAGCGCTACATCTACAAGCCCGAGTCCGGTGTCGGCTACCTCGGCCTGCCGCTCGAGCAGAACCCCGAGACCTTCGGCAAGCTGGAGATCCGTCAGGCGATCTCCATGGCCATCGACCGGGACGCCATCGGCAAGAGCATCTTCAACGGCACCCGCAAGCCGGCCGACGACTTCATCAGCCCGATCGTCCCCGGCTACCGCAAGGGCGCGCTCGGCGAGTTCGGCACGTACAACCCGGCCAAGGCGAAGGAGATCTTCGAGAAGGCCGGCGGCGTCCCGGGCAACAAGATGGAGCTCGGCTACAACGCCGACGGCGGCCACAAGGAGTGGATCGAGGCCGTCGCGAACCAGCTGAAGCAGAACCTCGGCATCGAGGTCACCGCCAAGCCGTACGCCAAGTTCGGCGACATGCTGGACGACCTGGGCGCCTCGAAGTACAAGGGCGCGTTCCGCATGGCGTGGTCCATGGACTACCCGGCGGCCGAGAACTACCTCCGTCCGATCTTCTCGAAGGTCGCGATCGAGAACGGCTCCAACTACGGCCACTACAAGAACGACGAGTTCGAGGCCGTCATGAAGCAGGCGGACGAGGCCAAGGACCCCGCTGAGGGTCTGAAGCTGTACCAGAAGGCCGATGACATCATCATCCGCGACCTTCCGTACATCCCCGTCTTCACGTACATGTCTTCTTCGGCCTACTCCAAGTCCGTGAAGAACGTCGAGGTCGACGCCCAGGGCCGCATGGACCTGGCGAACGTCGAACTCAGCTGACACCCCTCTTCACCAAGGGGACTGCGGGGGCGGGCAGGCGGAATCAGGTTTCCGCCCGCCCGCCCTTTCCCCCTGTTCTTCCGTTGGAGGTCTGATGGGCCGCTACCTCATCCGCCGACTCGTGCAGGCGATCCCTGTACTGCTCGGTGCCACGTTCCTCATCTATTGGCTGGCTTTCAAGCTCCCCGGTGACCCGATCCAGGCACTGGCCGGAGAGAAGAAGGCCGACCCGATCGTCGCGGCGATGCTTCGCGAGAAGTACCACCTCAACGACTCGTTCCTGTCCCAGTACTGGAACTACATAACCAACCTGTTCCAGGGCAACTTCGGCGAGACGCTCACCGGGCGTTCCGTCTGGGACAAGATCACCGAAGCCTTCCCCTACACGATGAACCTCGCGATCATCGCGTTCCTCATCGAGGCCGTCGTCGGCGTGCTCGCCGGCATCATGGCCGCGCTGCGCCGGGGCAAGTTCCTCGACCAGCTCGTCCTGCTCTCGACGCTGCTCGTGATCTCGATCCCGGTCTTCGTGAGCGGGTTCATCCTTCAGCTGACCTTGGGCGTCCAGCTCAAGAAGAGCTGGGGCATCGACTTCTTCTCCGTCTCCTTCAACGAGAACGACGGCATCCGCGCCTACCTCCTCCCGGCGCTGGTACTCGCCTCGACCTCGCTCGCGTACGTGGCCCGACTGACCCGTACGTCGATGATGGAGACGATGCGTGCCGACTACGTGCGCACCGCGACCGCGAAGGGCCTGCCCCGTCGCCGCGTCGTCGGCAACCACGCGCTGCGCAACGCGCTCATCCCGATCGTCACCTTCCTCGGCGCCGACCTCGGAGCCCTGATGGGCGGAGCGGTCATCACCGAGAAGATCTTCAACATCCACGGGATCGGCGGCCTGTTGGCCGAATCGGTGTACCGCAAGGAGGGCACCGTGATCGTGGGCGTCGTCTCGCTCCTGATCATCGTGTACCTCGTCGCCAACCTGATCGTGGACCTGCTCTACGCAGTGCTCGACCCGAGGATCCGCTATGCGTGACACAACTACGGTGGGGGATGAGTTGACCGACACCCAGACCGCCGAAGCCCCCTCCGCGAGCGGCCCGGTCACCAGGAACAACCGCAAGAAGACGAAGAAGGAGCGCGAGGCCAGTCTCTGGTCGGACGCCGTCTCGGACCTGCGCCGCAACCCGATCTTCCTGGTCGGCGGCGCGCTGGTCCTCGTCCTGCTCGTGCTCGCCGCCGTGCCCCAGTGGTTCACGTCCGGCAGCCCGTTCGACGCGGCCGCCTGCAACCTCTCGGACTCCCTGAAGAAGCCCAGCAGCGCCAACTGGTTCGGCTTCGACGTCCAGGGCTGTGACGTCTACACGCGTACGATCTGGGCCGCGCGCAACTCGATCATCGTCGGTGTGGTCACGACCACCCTGGTGCTCGTCGTCGGCGGCGCGCTCGGTCTGATCGCCGGCTGGGTCGGCGGTCTGCTCGACAGCGCCCTGTCCCGGTTCACCGAGATCTTCTTCGCCATCCCGCTGCTCCTCGGCGGCATGCTGATCATGTCGGGTCTCGGCAAGGGCAACGCCTGGACGGTCTCCATCGTGCTGGCCACCCTCGGCTGGCCGCAGATCTTCCGCATCATGCGCTCGTCGGTGCTCCAGAACAAGAACAACGACTACGTCGTCGCCGCCCGCGCGCTGGGCGCCGGCACGCTGCGCATCACGATGCGGCACATCCTGCCGAACGCCGTCGCCCCCGTCATCGTGGTCGGCGCGATCAGCCTCGGTGTGTACATCGGTGCCGAGTCCGCGCTGTCCTACCTCGGCATCGGTGTCCAGCCGCCCGGCATCTCCTGGGGCCTGATGGTCAGTGACGCTTCCGTCCGCTGGCTGCAGGCACCTCACGTGCTCCTCTTCCCGGCCGTCGCGCTGAGCATCACCGTGCTCGCGTTCATCATGGTCGGCGACGCGGTGCGCGACGCCCTCGACCCGAAGCTGCGCTGAGGAAGGGCGTACGTTGACCATCATCGACAAGACCTCGAACGTCCCCGCGCCCCGATCGGCGCCGGAGGGCACCCCTCTTCTCGAAGTGCGCGACCTGCACGTCGAGTTCCACACCCGCGACGGTGTCGCCAAGGCCGTGAACGGTGTCTCGTACTCCGTGAACGCGGGCGAGACCCTCGCCGTCCTCGGCGAGTCCGGCTCCGGCAAGTCCGTGACGGCGCAGGCCATCATGGGCATCCTGGACATGCCCCCGGGCAAGATCCCGCACGGCGAGATCCTGTTCCAGGGCACCGACCTGCTGAAGCTGCCCGCCGAGGAGTTCCGCAAGGTCCGCGGCCAGAAGATCGCCATGATCTTCCAGGACGCGCTGTCCTCGCTGAACCCGGTGCACACCGTCGGCGCCCAGCTCGGCGAGATGTTCCGCGTCCACCGCGGGATGTCCAAGAAGGACGCCACGGCCAAGGCCGTCGAGCTCATGGACCGGGTCAAGATCCCCGCCGCCAAGGCGCGCGTGGGCGACTACCCGCACCAGTTCTCCGGCGGCATGCGCCAGCGCATCATGATCGCCATGGCGATGGCCCTGGAGCCCGACCTGATCATCGCCGACGAGCCCACCACGGCTCTCGACGTGACGGTCCAGGCCCAGGTCATGGACCTGCTCGCGGAACTCCAGCGCGAGATGAACATGGGCCTCATCCTGATCACCCACGACCTCGGCGTCGTCGCCGACGTCGCGGACAAGATCGCCGTCATGTACGGCGGTCGGATCGTGGAGAACGCCCCGGTCCACGAGATCTACAAGCGTCCCGCGCACCCGTACACCCGCGGTCTGCTGGACTCGATCCCGCGCCTGGACCAGAAGGGCCAGGAGCTCTACGCGATCAAGGGCCTCCCGCCCAACCTGCTGAACATCCCCTCGGGCTGCGCCTTCAACCCGCGCTGCCCCAAGGCGCAGGACATCTGCCGCACCGAGGTACCGACCCTGCAGCAGGTGACCGAGCAGGACGGCACCGTGCTGCCCGGCCGCGGCAGCGCGTGCCACTTCTGGAAGGAGCAGATCCATGGCTGAGCTCACCAAGAACGCCCCCGAGCGCGAGCCGATCCTCCAGGTGCGCAACCTGGTCAAGCACTTCCCGCTGACCCAGGGCATCCTGTTCAAGAAGCAGGTCGGAGCGGTCAAGGCCGTGGACGGGGTCTCCTTCGACCTCTACCGCGGCGAGACCCTCGGCATCGTCGGCGAGTCCGGCTGTGGCAAGTCCACCGTCGCCAAGCTCCTGATGAACCTGGAGAAGGCCACCGCGGGCGAGGTCTTCTACAAGGGCCAGGACATCACCAGGCTGTCCGGGCGGGCCCTGAAGGCCGTCCGGCGCAACATCCAGATGGTGTTCCAGGACCCGTACACCTCGCTGAACCCGCGCATGACGGTCGGCGACATCATCGGCGAACCGTACGAGATCCATCCCGAGGTGGCCCCGAAGGGCGACCGGCGCCGCAAGGTCCAGGAACTCCTGGACGTCGTGGGCCTCAACCCGGAGTACATCAACCGCTACCCGCACCAGTTCTCCGGCGGCCAGCGCCAGCGCATCGGCATCGCCCGCGGCCTCGCGCTCAACCCGGAGATCATCATCTGCGACGAGCCGGTCTCCGCGCTCGACGTGTCGGTGCAGGCGCAGGTCATCAACCTGATGGAGAGGCTCCAGGACGAGTTCAACCTGTCCTACGTCTTCATCGCGCACGACCTGTCGATCGTCCGGCACATCTCGGACCGCGTGGGCGTCATGTACCTCGGCAAGATGGCCGAGATCGGCAGCGACGGCCAGATCTACGAGCACCCGACGCACCCCTACACCCAGGCGCTGCTGTCGGCGGTCCCGGTCCCCGACCCGGACGCCCGCGAGGGTCGCGAGCGGATCATCCTCACCGGTGACGTCCCGTCCCCGGCCAACCCGCCGTCGGGCTGCCGCTTCCGCACCCGCTGCTGGAAGGCCCAGGACAAGTGCGCCACCGAGGAGCCGCTGCTGGCGATCCCGGAGCGCTTCAAGGGCCTGGACACGCTGGCCGCACACGAGTCGGCGTGCCACTTCGCGGAGGAGAAGGCCGTCCTGGCCGTCTGATCTCCCGCGGGACGCAGGTCTGTTCAGGGCGCCCGGTACCGGATCCTTCCGGTACCGGGCGCCCTGACGTGTGGTGGGCACGGAAGTCGGTTGCCTTCGGGGCCCGCCGCCGCCGACAGTGGGCCGATGACCGACATGCTGACCGTCCGACCCGCCGGGCCCGGGGACGCGTCCGACATCTGCGCTCTGCTCAACGCCGTCGACGTCATCGAGATCGGCAGACCGGAAACGGACCTCGGCACGGTCAAGGCCGACCTGCACCACCCCGGCGTCGACCTGGCGAGGGACTCCTGGCTCGCCTTCCGGGCCGGCCGGCTCGTCGCCTACGCGCTGGTCTGGGCCGACGCCGGACCGGGTCGGGTCGACGGCGACCACTACGTGCTGCCGGGCGACCCCGAGGCCGCCGTACGGCTCCTGGAGCTGATGGAGGTCCGGGCCCGCCGGCTGGCCGGCGCGACCCGCGCCGCCGCGCTGCGGCTCCAGCTCAACGTGAAGCCCACCCTTGACCTGGGTCTCCTGACCCGCCGCGGCTACCGCTCCGTACGCCGGTACCAGGTGATGACCCGTCGACTCGACGCCGCCCGCGACCGGGCGCCGCGGCCCCCCGGCGGGCTGACCCTGCGTCACTGCGCCGCCGACGCGGCCGACCCCCGCCGGGCCCACGCCCTGGTCGAGGAGACGTTCGCTGCGCACTACGGGCACGTGCGGCGCGCCTACGAACCCTGGCTCGACCACCTCGACGCCCGCCGCCTCGACTGGTCCCTGGTCTGGATCGCCGCCCTGCCCGAGCGGGGCGACGTGGCCGTCCTGCTCACCCGCGACGACCGCATCAGCATGGGCTGGATCAGCCACATCGGCGTGCGCGAGGACGTCCGCGGCCGGGGCATCGGCGGTTTCCTGCTGCGCCGCGCCTTCGCCGCCTTCGCCGAACGCGGCCGGGACACCGTGGGACTGGGCGTGGACACCCACAACGAGAGCGGCGCACTGGCGCTGTACGAGGCGCACGGAATGGGCCTGCACTACGCCGTGGACACATGGGAGCTGCCTTTGCACTCGCAGGGGTGACAGGCGGGTGACGCGAGGGTGCAATCGGTCCAACCGGAGGTGTACAGGACCCCTCATAGGGTGACATTGGCCCCTAAGTGAGACTTGGGATCCCTAGGAGGCACTCCATGCGCGGAGCCACCCACGCCAAGTGGGCCGCTTGTGCGGTGGCCGTCGCCCTCGCGGCGACGGCCTGCGGCGGCGGCGGAAGCGACGGCGGCGGAGGCGAGGCGGGGATCGTCAGCTCCTCGTGGGGTGACCCGCAGAACCCGCTGGAGCCCGCCAACACCAACGAGGTGCAGGGCGGCAAGGTCCTCGACATGATCTTCCGGGGCCTCAAACGCTACGACCCGAAGACCGGCGCCGCCGTCAACATGGTCGCGGAGAAGATCGACACGACGGACAGTCAGAACTTCACGATCACCCTGAAGGACGGCTGGAAGTTCAGCAACGACGAGCCGGTCACCGCGCAGTCCTTCGTCGACGCCTGGAACTACGCGGCCGACGTGCGCAACAAGCAGAACAACTCGCCGTTCTTCTCCGACATCGTCGGCTACGAGAACCTGCACCCGACCTCCGGCGAACCCAAGGCCAAGACGATGTCCGGACTGGTCGTCAAGGACGCCAAGACCTTCACGGTCGCCCTGAAGTCGAAGTTCTCCACCTGGCCCGAGACCCTCGGCTACCAGGCGTTCTCCCCGCTGCCCAAGGCCTTCTTCACCGACCACACCGGCTGGCTCTCCAAGCCGATCGGCAACGGCCCCTACACGGTGGACTCGTACACCAAGGGCACCGCGATGAACCTGCGCAAGTGGGACGGGTACACCGGTGAGGACAAGGCGCAGAACGGCGGAGTGGACCTCAAGGTCTACACCGACAACAACACCGCCTACACGGACCTGATCTCCGGGAACCTCGACCTGGTCGACGACATCCCCGCGCAGCAGCTGAAGAACGTCGCCAACGACCTCGGCGACCGGTACATCAACCAGCCCGCGCTGATCATCCAGACCCTCACCTTCCCGCTGTACGACCCGCAGTGGGGCAAGGAGGGCACGGAGAAGGTCCGCCGGGGCATCTCGATGGCGATCAACCGCGACGAGATCACCAAGCAGATCTTCCGCGACACCCGCACCCCGGCCAAGGACTGGACCTCCCCGGCCCTCGGCGAGGACGGCGGCTTCAACGCCACCCTCTGTGGCGACGCCTGCGTCTTCAACCCCACCGAGGCCAAGAAGCTCATCCAGGAGGGCGGCGGCCTGCCCGGCGGCAAGATGACGCTCACCTCCAACGTGGACACCGGCTCGCACCGCGACTGGATGGACGCCGTCTGCAACAGCATCAACAACGCCCTCGGCGAGGGCCCGGTGTGCACGGTCAACCCGGTCGGCACCTTCGCGGACTTCCGCAACCAGCAGAGCGCCTTCAAGCTCACCGGCCCCTTCCGCTCGGGCTGGCAGGCCGACTACCCGCTCATCCAGAACTTCCTGGAGCCGCTGTACTACACCGGCGCCTCCTCCAACTACGGGAAGTTCTCCAACCCGGAGTTCGACAAGCTCGTCGACCAGGCCAACCAGGAGAGCGACACGGCCAAGGCCACGGCGACCTTCCAGGACGCCGAGAAGATCCTCGCCGAGCAGATGCCCGCCATCCCGCTCTGGTACCAGAACGGCAGCGCCGGCCACTCCGAGCGGATCTCCGACGTGGCCCTCAACCAGTTCAGCGTCCCGGTCTACAACGCGATCAAGGTCAGCTGACCCCCACACGGATCCCGCGCCTTCCGGCACCCCCTCGGTGCCGGGAGGCCCACCGACCCCCCCGGAGCACTCCTTGGGACGCTACGTGATCCGGCGGCTGCTCCAGATGATCCCCGTGTTCATCGGCAGCACGTTCCTGATCTTCTTCATGGTGTACGCGCTGGGCGACCCGGTCGCCGCCCTCTTCGGCGACAAGGCGCCCGACCCCGCCACCGCCGCGCGCATCCGCAAGGACCTCTACCTCGACCAGCCCCTGTGGAAGCAGTACCTGCACTACATGGGGCAGATCTTCCAGGGCGACTTCGGCACCGCCTTCAACGGCCAGCCCGTCACCGAACTGATGGCGTCGGCCTTCCCCGTGACCCTGCGCCTGACCATGGTCGCCATCGTCTTCGAGGTCATCGTCGGGATCACCCTCGGCGTGATCAGCGGCCTGCGTCGGGGCCGGACCATCGACACCACCGTGCTGGTGCTCACCCTCGTCGTGATCTCGGTGCCCACCTTCGTGACGGGATACCTGCTCCAGTTCCTCTTCGGCGTCAGATGGGGCTGGGTCCGGCCCACCGTCTCCGGGGAGGTCGCCTTCGGGGAGCTGATCCTGCCCGGCATCGTGCTCGCGCTGGTCTCCCTCGCGTACGTCACCCGGCTCTCGCGCACCTCCATCGCGGAGAACGTCAAGGCCGACTACGTCCGCACCGCAGTGGCCAAGGGACTGCCGCGCCGCCGGGTCATCACCCGGCACCTGCTGCGCAACTCGCTGATCCCCGTGGTCACCTTCATCGGCACCGACATCGGCGCCCTCATGGGCGGCGCCATCGTTACCGAGCGGATCTTCAACATCCACGGCGTCGGCTACCAGCTCTACCAGGGCATCCTGCGCAACAACTCCCCGACGGTGGTCGGCTTCGTGACCATCCTCGTCATCGTCTTCCTCCTGGCGAACCTGCTCGTCGACCTGCTCTACGCGGTCCTGGACCCGAGGATCCGTTATGCATGAGCAGGACCACGCCGCCTACGACCCGCTGCAACCCGGAGAGGGGGAAGCCATCGCCCCGACCGGACAGGGCGGACCCATGGATCTCGCGCTGGAGGAAGCCGAGAGCCTGGAGAAGCCCCTCGGCGACGCACCCTCCGGCCCGGGGGAGAAGGCCCGCTCCCTGTGGTCCGACGCCTGGTACCAGCTGCGTCGCAACCCCGTCTTCATCGTCTCCTCGCTGCTGATCCTCTTCCTCGTGATCATCTCGATCTGGCCGCAGCTCATCGCGAGCGGCGACCCGCTGCACTGCGAGCTGTCGAAGTCCCAACAGGGCGCCTCGCCCGGCCACCCCTTCGGCTACGACACCCAGGGCTGCGACGTCTACACCCGCACCGTCTACGGGGCCCGCGCCTCCATCACGGTCGGCATCTGCGCGACCCTCGGAGCCGCCCTGCTCGGCTCCCTGCTCGGCGGGCTCGCCGGCTTCTTCGGCGGCTGGGGCGACTCGCTGCTCTCCCGGGTCGCGGACATCTTCTTCGGCATCCCGGTCGTCCTCGGCGGCCTGGTCTTCCTGTCCGTGGTCACCAGCACCACCGTCTGGCCCGTGGTCGGCTTCATCGTGCTGCTCGGCTGGCCGCAGATCGCCCGCATCGCCCGCGGTTCGGTGATCACCGCCAAACAGAACGACTACGTCCAGGCCGCCCGCGCCCTCGGCGCCGGCAACGGCCGGATGATGCTGCGGCACGTGGCGCCCAACGCCGTCGCGCCCGTCATCGTCGTCGCCACCATCGCCCTGGGCACCTACATCGCCCTGGAGGCCACCCTGTCGTTCCTCGGCGTCGGCCTGCGCCCCCCGACGGTCTCCTGGGGGATCGACATCTCCAACGCCGCCTCCCAGATCCGCAATGCCCCGCACATGCTGCTCTATCCGGCCGGCGCGCTGAGCATCACCGTGCTCGCCTTCATCATGCTCGGCGACGCGGTGCGCGACGCCCTCGACCCCAAGCTGCGCTGAGGAGTGGGCACCATGCTGCTCGAAGTCCGCGACCTCCATGTGGAGTTCCACACGCGGGACGGAGTCGCCAAGGCCGTCAACGGCGTCAGCTACTCGGTCGACGAGGGCGAGACCCTCGCCGTGCTCGGCGAGTCCGGCTCCGGCAAGTCCGTCACCGCCCAGGCCGTCATGGGCATCCTGGACATGCCCCCGGGCAGGATCTCCCACGGCGAGATCCTGTTCAAGGGCAAGGACCTCCTGAAGACCAAGGAGGAGGAACGCCGGAAGATCCGCGGCGCCGAGATGGCCATGATCTTCCAGGACGCCCTGTCCTCCCTGAACCCCGTCCTCAGCGTGGGCGCGCAGCTCGGCGAGATGTACGAGGTCCACCGCGGGATGTCCCGCAAGGACGCCAAGGCCAGGGCGATCGAGCTGATGGACCGGGTGCGGATCCCCGCCGCCCGGCAGCGGGTGGGGGACTACCCGCACCAGTTCTCCGGCGGCATGCGCCAACGCATCATGATCGCGATGGCGCTGGCCCTCGAACCCTCCCTGATCATCGCCGACGAGCCGACCACCGCCCTGGACGTCACCGTCCAGGCCCAGGTCATGGACCTGCTCGCCGAGCTCCAGCGCGAGCTGAACATGGGCCTCATCCTGATCACCCACGACCTCGGCGTCGTCGCCGACGTCGCCGACAAGATCGCCGTCATGTACGCGGGCCGGATCGTCGAGGCGGCCCCCGTCCACGAGATCTACCGGCGCCCCGCGCACCCGTACACCCGCGGCCTGCTGGACTCGATCCCGCGCCTGGACCAGAAGGGCCAGGAGCTCTACGCGATCAAGGGGCTGCCGCCCAACCTGCTCGCCATCCCGCCCGGTTGCGCCTTCAACCCCCGCTGCCCGATGGCCCGGCCGGCCTGCCGGGCCGAGGTGCCGCCGCTCGCCGACGTCGCCCCGGACCGCACCAGCGCGTGCTTCTTCTGGAAGGAGTGCATCGGTGCCTGAAGCCATCCTGGAAGTGCGGGACCTGGTCAAGCACTACCCGCTGACCCGGGGCGTCCTCTTCAAGAAGAGGATCGGCGCCGTCAAGGCCGTCGACGGCGTCTCTTTCGACCTCGCCGCCGGCGAGACGCTCGGCATCGTCGGCGAGTCGGGCTGCGGCAAGTCCACCGTCGCGAAGATGCTGGTCAACCTGGAACGCCCGACCTCGGGGGCCATCTCCTACAAGGGCGAGGACATCACCAGGCTGTCCGGGCGGGCCCTGAAGGCCGTCCGGCGCAACATCCAGATGGTGTTCCAGGACCCGTACACCTCGCTGAACCCGCGCATGACGGTCGGCGACATCATCGGCGAACCGTACGAGATCCATCCCGAGGTGGCCCCCAAGGGCGACCGGCGCCGCAAGGTCCAGGACCTGTTGGACGTGGTCGGCCTCAACCCGGAGTACATCAACCGCTACCCGCACCAGTTCTCCGGCGGCCAGCGCCAGCGCATCGGCATCGCCCGCGGCCTGGCCCTGCGCCCCGAGATCATCGTCGCCGACGAACCGGTCTCCGCGCTCGACGTCTCCGTCCAGGCGCAGGTGGTCAACCTGCTGGCCCGGCTCCAGGACGAGTTCAGGCTGTCCTACGTGTTCATCGCGCACGACCTCTCGATCGTGCGGCACATCTCCGACCGGGTCGGCGTGATGTACCTGGGCCGGATCGTCGAGATCGGCAGCGACATCCAGATCTACGACCACCCGACCCACCCGTACACCCAGGCCCTGCTGTCGGCCGTGCCCGTCCCCGACCCGGACGCCCGCGCCCACCGGGACCGGATCATCCTCACCGGCGACGTCCCGTCCCCGGCCGATCCGCCCTCGGGCTGCCGCTTCCGCACCCGCTGCTGGAAGGCCCAGGCACGGTGCGCGGCGGAGGTGCCGCTGCTCGCGATCCCGCAGGTCTTCCCGTCCGGCCCGGCGGCGCACCCGTCGGCCTGCCACTTCGCGGCCGAGAAGCGGGTGGTCCCGGGACCGGGCGAACTCCCGCCGCCGGATCCGACGCCCGCCGGCCCGCAGGCCTCGGACCCGCCGGGCACGGGCCCGCAGGCCTCGGACCCCCAGGCCTCGGACCCGCCGTCCAAGGAGTAGCCGCCGGGTCGGCGGGCGCGGGGACGCTCGCCCGTCGATCATTTCCAGCCACCCCCGAATATGCGCAGAGCCTGGCCCTGGGTGACGACAACTCGGTTTACCTCGTGGCAACTTGACCGTTTCTGGCCCGAGATGCGAACCGGGCAGCCTGAGTCGGGTGCGGCCGTGCGGGTGCCGACAGCCGGCCGGGGAGGCGTACAGCCTCCCCGGCCGGCCTCCCCCGTGACCCTGCGCATGCGCGGCGTGCGCCCCTTGTGCTGCCGGAATTCGATCGATGCGCTGGTACGGATAGTTATGATCCGTAGCGCACGGTGGGTATGAGTCTGCCGAGCACGAGTTCGCGTACCGATGTCCGCTCGACGTGGAGGTGAAACGCCGTGGCACTCTCGATCTCGGCCGTGGTGCTGCTGGCGATCGTCGTCTTCCTGCTGGTTCGGAGGTCGGGACTGAAGGCAGGACACGCCCTCGTGTGTGTGCTGCTCGGCTTCTATCTGGCGAGTTCGACCATCGCGCCGACGCTCAGCCAACTGACGTCCAACGTGGCCAGCATGATCAGTGGCCTCAAGTTCTAGGACTCAGCTCGTAGGCTGACCCCATGAACGGTCTCCCCGCTCGTCGTCTGCTCCTCGTGCACGCGCACCCGGACGACGAGTCCATCAACAACGGCGTCACCATGGCCAAGTACGCGGCCGAGGGCGCCCACGTCGCCCTGGTGACCTGCACGCTGGGCGAGGAGGGCGAGGTCATCCCGCCCGACCTCGCCCATCTCGCCGCCGACCGCGACGACACCCTGGGCCCCCACCGGATCGGCGAGCTCGCCGCGGCCATGGGGGAACTGGGCGTCACCGACCACCGGTTCCTCGGCGGCCCCGGTCGCTTCCGCGACTCCGGGATGATGGGCGCCGAGCAGAACCACCGGCCCGGCGCCTTCTGGTCCGCCGACGTGGACGAGGCCGCCGCGTACCTCGTCGAGGTCATCCGGGAGCTGCGCCCGCAGGTCCTCGTCACCTACGACCCCGACGGCGGCTACGGACACCCCGACCACATCCAGGCCCACCGCGTCGCCACGCGCGCCGCGGAACTCGCTGCGGAGGGCGCGTACCGACGCGATCTCGGCGCGGCGCACACGATCGGGAAGATCTACTGGAACCGGGTGCCGCGCTCGGTGGTCGAGGAGGGCTTCGCCCGACTGCGCGCGGCCGGCGGCAAGGCGCCCTTCCCCGGGCTCGCGGCACCGGACGACGTGCCGGGAGTCGTCGCCGACGAGCGGATCACCGCCGAGATCGGCGACGGGGTCGACGGCGAGGCGTTCGTCGCCGCCAAGGCCGCCGCGATGCGCGCGCACGCCACCCAGGTCGCCGTGGACGGGCCCTTCTTCGCGCTGTCGAACGACCTGGCCCAGCCGCTGTTCGCCCGCGAGTACTACGAACTCGTCGTCGGCGAGCCCGGAGCGCCGGCCGGCGAACGCGAGCGGGACCTCTTCGCGGGGGTGTCGGCATGACCACCACCTGGACCCCCGGCCGGATCGCCGCCCTGCTCGGCCTGCTCGTCGCCGGCGCGGTGGCCGGCGCGGCGGGCTGGCTCGTCGTGGGCCTGTGGCTCCCGGGCGGACTGCTGCTCGCGCTGGCGGCGCTCTTCGGCGTGTTCCTCGCGGGCCGGATCCTCACCGGGACCGGCATCGGCGTGGGCGCCGCGGTGATCGGCTGGTTCCTGGCCTACGTGCTCCTCAGCCTGCCGCGCCCCGAAGGGGACTTCCTGCTCGGTTCGTCCGGAATCGGCATGTACGCGTACCTTTTGGGCGGGACCGTGATCGCTGTGATCTGTGCCACGATGCACGGTCCGGTCGACCGGCCGGTTTCGGCCGCGAAGCCCCGCCCGTGACGTGTCGTTGAGCACGGGCGGAATCCGATCGGGGAGGGCTTGAGGGGGTTTGACGGATCGTTGAGTACCCTCTCGGAGCGGGTCAAGGGGAATCCCCGATTCCCGGCGAACAGTTACGCCCGGGCGACGGCCAGTATGGTGGACGGGCCGCCGAGCTGCCCGCGCACGGTATGACGGGCGGCGGAGCCAACCGGGAGAACCTGCCTTGAGCCGTGAAACTGACAGTTCGTCCCCCGGGCCCCAAGGGCGCGGTGGAGCCGCCTACCCCTCGGGTACGCCGCCGTATGGAACCGGCCAGTATCCGTCCACGGACGCTGCGGCGACCACCCCGGAGGAGAACTCTGTGACTTCGAAGCCGTCCACGCCCGACTCCGACGGGCCGAAGACCGAGACCACCCTGACGACCCGGATCCGGATCAACATCCCGGGTTCGCGTCCGATCCCGCCCGTCGTCGTACGCAAGCCCGTGAAGGACGCCGAGGGCGACGCCGAGCAGGCCGCGCCGGGAGCCGGCGAGTCCGCCCCGCCGCCCGCGCCGACCCCTGCCCCGGCGCCCCTGCCCGTGCGCCCCGCGCAGTCGGCCCCACCCTCCTCGGGGGGTTCGGAGGAGCCGGCCAGCAACTGGTTCGCACCGCGCAAGTCGACCCCGCCGACCCCGCCCGGCAACGGCGGCGCCCCGGCGGGACCGCCGAGCGCCGGCCACGGCTCCGCGCCGGCCGGCCCCACCCCGCCCCCGGCGGGCGGCGGCTTCGCCCCACCGCCCCCGGGTCCGCGCGGGAACGCCCCCGTGCCCGGCGGCCAGGGCGGCGGCTTCCCGCCCCGCGCCGGCGGTGGAGCCCCCCAGGGCTACCAGGAGTACGACAACGGCCCCGTCACCGAGGCCTTCCCCGCCTTCACCGAGCCCACCGGCCCCGCCGGACCCACCGGTGGCCCCGCCATGGGATCCGCGCCCATGGGCGGCGCCGAGGCTCCGCGCTGGCCCGGACCGGAGGCCCCGCCGGCCGGTGGCCCGATGCCGGGCGCCCCGATGGCCGGTGGTCCGCGCCCCGGCGCGCCGATGCCCGGTGGTCCGATGCCCGGCGCACCCATGTCCGGAGGCCCGCGACCCGGTTCGCCGATGCCCGGTTCGCCGATGCCCGGTTCGCCGATGCCCGGCGGGCCGATGCCCGGTTCGCCGATGCCCGGCGGGCCCATGCCCGGTTCGCCGATGCCCGGCGGGCCCGTGCCCGGCGGGCCGGTCGGCGCCCCGATGCCCGGCGGCCCCGGTGGTCCCGGTGGTCCCGGTGGTCCCGGTGGTCCCGGGTCCGGGCCGGTCGTCCCGACCCCCGCGGCGCAGCCGCCGAAGCAGAACCGACCGGCCCCCAAGGCCCCGGCGGCGCCCTCGAAGAAGCCCCGCTCCAAGCTGGTCATCATCGCCGGCGGCCTCATCGCCCTCGGATGCGTGGCCTACGGCGCGGGTCTGCTGCTGAACCACTCCGATGTCCCCAAGGGCACCACCGTCCTCGGCGTGGACATCGGCGGTACCCGCGACGACGCCGTCAACAAGGTCGAGACGGCCTTCGGCAGCCGCGCGAGCGCCCCGCTGCGCCTCACCGTCGGCGGCAAGCAGGTCGAGCTCAAGCCCGACAAGGCCGGCCTGACCCTCGACAGCCAGACGACCGTCCGCAACGCGTCGGGCAGCGACTACAACCCGATCACGGTCATCGGCTCCCTCCTCGGCAACGAGCGCCGGGCCGACGCCGTCATGCCGGTGGACGAGGAGAAGCTGCGCGTCGCCCTCGCGGAGCTGGCCGGCACCGCGGGCTCGGCCACCGAGGGCACCATCACCTTCGACACGGGCAAGGCCGTCGCCGTCCCCGGCAAGGCCGGCACCACCCTCGACGTGGACAGCTCCGTGGAACAGGTCACCGAGGCCTTCCGCGAACTGGTGGCCACCGGCGAGGCCAAGCCCGTCGAACTGCCCTCCGTCACCAAGGAGCCGGTCATCGGCAAGGCCGAACTGGACCGGGCGATGAAGGAGTTCGCCGAACCGGCGATGTCCGGCATCGTCACCGTCAAGGCGGGCACCAAGTCCATCGCCTTCGGCCAGCGGTCGCTGCCCAAGATCCTCAGCATGCAGGCCGTGGACGGCCACCTCGTGGAGAAGTACGACCTCGAAGCGCTCCAGGCGGCGTACACGACCACGTTCGACGGCGTCCTGATCACCCGGGGCACCGGCGCGAAGACCGCCGTCACCCCGAAGGACGTCGCGGGCGCCCTCGTCAAGGGCCTGCGCGGCAAGACCCCCGCCGAGCGGATCGTGGTCATCGACACCAACCCGAGCTGACCCGCCCGGGAACGCCACCCACAGCGGGACACCGGGGAACATCGCAGGACGGAGCCCCCGCCGGAGCATCCCGGCGGGGGCTCCGTCATGCCCCCGACATGACAATCGTCATGTCGGTGTCACGACCGTCGACACTGCCGTGCGACCCCCCTGACCGGCGAACCTTGAGCCATGACGACGACAACCGCGACGCAATCAGCCGCCGCCACGACACCCGCCGCAGGCCCGGTGGTGAGCTTCGAGGACGTGACCAAGAGCTACGGCGCGGTCCGCGCGGTCGACGGCCTCTCCCTCGTGCTCCACCCCGGCGAGACCGTCGCGCTCCTCGGCCCCAACGGAGCCGGCAAGTCCTCCACCCTCGACCTGCTGCTCGGCCTGCGCCCCGCCGACTCCGGCACCGTACGGCTCTTCGGCACCACCCCCCGCGAGGCCATCGCCGCCGGCCGGGTCGGCGC
This sequence comes from Streptomyces sp. H27-H5, assembly GCF_026627505.1. Lineage (GTDB taxonomy): Bacteria > Actinomycetota > Actinomycetes > Streptomycetales > Streptomycetaceae > Streptomyces. The sequence continues at coordinate 29,779 of NZ_JAPNLK010000090.1, forward strand.
GATGCTCCAGAGCGGCGGCCTGATGGAGGACGTCACCGTGCGCGAGGTCGTCGCGCTGGGCTGCGCGCTGCACCCCCGACCGCTCCCCGTCGACGAGGTGCTCGCCCGCGCCGGGGTCGACTCCATCGCCGACCGGCTCGTCAACAAGCTGTCCGGCGGCCAGGAACAGCGGGTCCGCTTCGCCCTCGCCACCGCCGGCCACAACGACCTGATCGTCCTCGACGAGCCGACCACCGGCATGGACGTCACCTCCCGCCAGGCCTTCTGGGCCACGATGCGCGAGCAGGCCGCGCAGGGCCGCACCGTCCTGTTCGCCACCCACTACCTGGAAGAGGCGGACGCGATAGCCGACCGGGTGCTGGTCCTCAACAAGGGCCGGCTGCTCGCCGACGGCACCGCCGCCGAGATCAAGGCCAAGGCGGGCGCCCGCAAGATCGCCTTCGACCTCACCGACGGCCCGGTCGACGAGGCGGCGCTGCGCGCCCTCCCGCACCTGACCGCCTACGAGCGCCACGGCGACACCGTCCGGCTCCAGTCGCGCGACGCCGACGCGACCGTGCACGCCGTCTACGCCCTGGGGCTCTACCCCCGGAACCTGGAAGTCGCCGGGCTGGGTCTCGAACAGGCCTTCCTCGCCCTCACCGAGGCCGAGGAGGCCGACGCGTCATGCTGAACAACGGAACGACGAAGCTCGTCACGCTCGAAATCTCCCGCGCGCTGCGCAACAAGAAGTACCTGTTCTTCACCGTCCTCTATCCCGCCGCCCTCTTCCTGATGCTCGGCGGCACCCTGGACGGCACCACGAAGGTCATGGGCACCGAACTGACCATGCCCGCCTTCTACATGGTCGCCATGGCCTCCTTCGGCGCGCTGACCGCCGTCCTGATGGGCAACAGCGAACGCATCGCCAAGGAACGCGAGAAGGGCTGGGTCCGCCAACTGCGGCTGACCGCCCTGCCCGGCCGCGGCTACGTCCTCGCCAAGACCGCCAGTGCCGGCGTCCTCTCGCTGCCCGCGATCCTGGTCGTCTTCGCGGTCGCGGCCGGGGTCAAGGGCGTACGGTTCGAGCTGTGGCAGTGGCTGGCGCTGACCGGCTCCATCTGGGCCGGCAGCCTGGTCTTCGCCGCGCTCGGCGTGGCCATCGGCTACCTGGCCAGTGGCGACACGGTCCGACCCGTCACGATGCTCTTCTACTTCGGCCTGTCGATCCTCGGCGGCCTGTGGATGCCCACCGCGAACTTCCCGCAGTGGCTGCGGAACATCTGCGAGTGGCTGCCCACCCACGCCTACGCCGGTCTGGGCCAGGCCATCGAACTCGGCGGCGCGCCGCACGCCAAGGACGTGGCGATCCTCGCGGTCTACTTCGTACTGTTCACCGGTGCCGCCGCCTGGCTGTACCGCAAGGACTCACTGAAGGCATGACCGTGACCAGCGAGACGGACGCCCGGTACCCGACCGCCGGGGAAGACATCCAGGGCGTCGGCGGCCCCCGGATCGGAATGCGGCCGGAGAACCGCCGGCAGCGGACCGTGAAGCTGCTGTGGACGAGCCTGTGGCTCTTCTACCTCAGCGCCCCCGTCATCGACCTGATCCGCGGCGGACACAGCCCCGGGGCCCGACTGCTCGGCGGCCTGGGCCTCGCGGCCTTCGTCGCCTGGTACCTGGTCCTGGTGCTGCGCACCACCCGGCAGATGCCGGTCCGCCGGGTCCTGCTCTCGCTGTCCGTCCTGGCCGCCCAGGCCATGGTCCTGTCCCTGACCCTGGGCCGCGAATGGCTCGTGCTCTTCGTCTACGTGGCCATCTCCTCCGGGGCCGCCCTGCCCGGGGAGATCGCCCGCTGGACCGTCCCCGGCGCGACCGCGCTGCTGGCCGTGACGGCGATGGCGGTCCCGGACGGGGACCAGTACCTGGCCGGCCTGCTCATCCCGGCCCTGATGGGCGGGTTCGCGATGATCGGCGTCCGCGCCATGATCCGCACGACGATGGAGCTGCGCCAGGCCCGGGCCACGGTCGCCCAACTCGCCGCCAACGAGGAACGGCTGCGCATGGCCCGCGACCTGCACGACCTGCTCGGGCATTCGCTGTCGCTGATCACGCTCAAGAGCGAGCTGGCGGGCCGGATGCTGCCGGACCGGCCCGAGGCGGCCGCGCAACAGGTCGCGGACATCGAGCAGGTCAGCCGGCAGGCCCTGGTCGACGTACGGGAGGCCGTGAACGGCTACCGGCGCCCCACGCTCCCCGGCGAACTGGCAGGCGCCCGCACCGCGTTGGTCGCGGCGGGCGTCCAGGCGGACCTGCCCGTCGAGTGGACGCGGGAACTCCCGGAGGAGGTCGAATCGGCCCTCGCCTGGTCGCTGCGCGAGGCCGTGACCAACGTGGTCCGGCACAGCGGGGCACGCCGGTGCGTCGTCACCCTCGACATCCGACAGACCCTGGCGGGACCGGTGGCCGAACTGGGCGTCTCCGACGACGGATCGGGCGGCCCCGCGGCGGCCGGCAACGGCCTGACCGGACTGACGGAACGCCTGGAGGCGGTCGGGGGCAGCCTCACGGCCGTCCCCACCGGCAAGACCGGCTTCCGCCTGCTCGCCCGCGTCCCCCTGGCGCTGTGACCGGAAAGGTTCACCGTGTCACGGCGCCCGGCACGGCACCTCGCCGCGTTGTCGAACCGCCCACGTACGTCCAGTACAAGCGGCAGTCCTCCGCCTTGCGATGCACCGCACCGGACACCGCGACCCGGCAAACCTTTCCGGCCACAGCACTAGTAGGGCTTGGTCAGGTCGGGGCTGGTGTGGGTATGCCGCGGTGACAGGTGGGGCAGACGCCGGTCCATGTCGCGAGGAGGGTCTGCAGCTCGCGGACGACGCGGTAGAGGCTCAGGCCGGCG
>NZ_JAPNLK010000091.1 GCF_026627505.1 Streptomyces sp. H27-H5
GGCACCGTCACCGGATGGGCCGGGCAGAGCATCATCGTCCAGCTCGACGCCCCCACAGGCCGCTTCACCACCGGAGAGATCCGCTGCCCCTCCCTCGGCCTCGAACCCATCAGACGTGAGTAGTTACTGGCGCGTAGTTGGCTGCTCGACGAAAGCCGGACCGCTCCGGCGACCCCCGGCAAGGCGGCCCCCCGCGAGCCGTGGAACGGCCGTGACTGGTACGTGTCCTTCGGCGACGGCGACGTGCGGTCGTGGGAGGACGCGCGAGCATACGGCTTCGTCTCCGCGGGCGGCGGTGACTGGTTCACCCGTACCTTGCGCGGCCTGCCGGTCGGAGCCCGGGTATTCGCCTACATACCGGGAGAGGGATACGTGGGGGTCGGCGAAGTCACCGGTCCCGCGACCCCCTTCGCGGACGCCCGCATCGGAGGCGAAGAGGGCGATCGGGTCATGTCCGCACTGGAACTCGTCGGCACCTACCGCCATTCCGGCGACGACAGCGATCCGAGCCTGGTGGAGTACGTCGTACCGGTCAGGTGGATGCGCACCCGGGAGCGCAGCAAGGGCATCAAGAAGACCGGCATGTTCGCCAACCAGAACTCCGCCTGCAAGCTTCGCAACACCGCGACCCTGGACATCCTGACCCGGGAGTTCGATCTGGAGTCCACCGACTGACGGGCAGTCGGTCCGTTCGCACCCACGGCGCTCGGAACGACGGACACGAACGCACCCCGGGGATCACCTGAGCAGCGGGGCCAGGGCGTGTTCCCAGGCGGCGCGGGTGGTGGGCCAGGTGGGGGTGCAGTCGCGGGTGCGGGCGGCGAGGTCGGGGTGGCGGTCGGGAGCCGCGCCGTGCAGGAGGCAGAGGTGGGCCGCGGCGCGGTCGGCCGGCGGGGCGTGTTCGTCCTCGCCGGGGTCGGGGTCCTCGTCGCGCGCCGCGAGCAGTGCGTACTCCTCGGCGGCGGTCCGCAGGGCGCGTTCCCCGGCCGGGCCGTCGCGGAGCAGCATCAGGGCCGCGAAGCGGTCGGCGGTGTTCTCCTCGTCGGGGTCGGGGCCGACGGGGAGTTCGAGGGCGTCGACGAGGGCGTGGCCCGCCTCGTGGTAGACGCTCTCGGCGACGATCGCGCCGACCTTCTCGTCGGTCGTGAGGAGTTCCCGGTCCTGCGCCATGTCGTCGTAGCAGAGGTCGATGCGGTGTGCGGCGGGGTCGTAGGAGGTGCCCTCGCCCGCGCAGGAGCGGGCGACGACGGTGACCCGGTGGGGGAGGTCGAGGTAGGCGTTCAGGCGGGTGACGGCCCGGTCGGCGTGGTTCCCGTCCCGCAGGAAGGCGGCCTCGCGCTCGTCGCCGGCGGCGGGGGCCTCGTACCGTACGGCGAATCCGTGCGGGGCGGACGCGCAGCCGCCCGACAGGAGCGCCGTCGCGAGGGCGGCGCAGAGCGTGGCGGACCGTGCGGCGGGCGTGGCGCGGCGTCGTCGGGTGGCGCGCGTCGGCATCCCCGTCATCGTGCCGCCCCCCACACACTGTCGGATGTTCGGATCAGCCTACTGATCCGTCCGGAGGTGCGGCGGGGCAGTTCCCCCGGAATCCGGCCGTACATATATGCACGCAGTCGACCGAAGACGCGCCAACTCCCTCTGAACGGGTTCGGATTCCCTCGCGCTCGCGACCGTCCCGCAGGACACTTGGGGCACGTTGTCGGAGCGCTCTGAGGGGGATGCCGATGCGGGACAGTCATCGTGTGGAGGCCGAACGGCTTCTGGTGCGAGCCGTGGACGAGGAGGAGCGGCGGCCCGCTCCGGGGGCGCCGGTCGACAGGGCGGCCCTGCTGGCGCGCGGACGGGAGTCCCTGGACACGCTCGCCGCGAGCGCTTCCGAGGAGTACGAGGCGTACGTGCGCGCCGTGGACGAGGCGGCGGCCGGGGACCAGTCGCTGGGCGAGGCGTTCCGGCGCGCGAACAGTTCGACGGCGTTGCTGGTGACGGCGGTCGGGGCGGTCGCGGCCGTCGGGGCGGACCTGGCCTTCGGCGTGGCGGCCGGTACGGCCCTCGGCACGGGCATCGTCGTGGGCGTCGCGGGGGCGGCCACGACGGCGGCCAAGGTGACGGCGCTCCACCTGCCGGCGGCGAACCGGCGGGCCGGCGTGGCGGGCCGGCCGGGCGGTCCGGAGCAGTTGCGCCTGCAGTGGCTGTCGGCGCTGGAGGTGCGCGGGATCCGTCCGTTCCTGGAGCAGCAGCGTCTGGTGGCGACGGCGGTGCGCAATCCGCCGCGGGTCCGGTCGGGCGTCAACGCCGGCGCGGTCGGCCTCGTCAAGCAGACGACGGGCTCCGGGCCCGCGCTGCGCGGCACGGATCGCAGCGCGGAGGCGCGGCGGCGCAGCGTGCTGGAGCAGTCGTTCAATCAACTCCCGCACACGGACGAGGGCTTCGTCGGCCGTCGGGCGGAACTGACGCGCATCGCGCAGTGGGTGCAGGCGGCGCGGGCCAGTACCGAGACCCGGCCGGTGGTCGTGGTGGTGCACGGCGAGCCCGGTTCGGGGCGCACCGCGTTGGCGTTGCGGGCGGCGCACGCGCTGCGGGACCAGTTCCGCGGCGCGTGCGTGGTGGACCTGCGGGGCGGTTCCCCGCACGGCGACGCCGGGGAGGCCCCGCTGTCGACGCGGGAGGCGCTGTTGCACCTGCTGAACCGGCTGGGCGCCCCGCGCGAGCAGTTGTTGTTCCGCGAGGGCGCCTCGGCGGAGCAGCAGGTGCGGCGGCTCGGGGAGTTGTACCACCAGCACCTCCAGGGGCTGCCGGTGACGGTCGTGGTGGACGACGCGGTGGACGCGGCGCAGGTCCGGACGCTGGTTCCGGAGCGGTCCGACAGTCTGGTCCTGGTGACGGCGTCCGGCCCGCTGGAGTTGCCCGCGGACCTGGCGGCGTGGGTGCACCAGCTTCCGCTGGCCCGCTTGTCGGAGCCGGAGGCGGCCGAGGTGCTGCGCGCCGGCGCGGAGGCGGCGGGCGGGCCCGGGTACGGCGAGGAGGCCGGGCGGAAGCTGTCGGGGCTCGGCGCGGGGCTGCCGTTGGCGCTCCGCGTGCTGGCTCCCCTGGGGGAGGTCGAGGCGGCCGGGGGCTCCGGCGGCACCCTGGAGCACGCGCTGGACCTGGCGTACGTACGGCTGCCCGAGGAGCGGCGTCGGCTGTTGCGGCGCCTGACGTTGGCCGGGCGGGCCTCGCTCGGGCCGTCCGCGGCGGCGGCGCTGATCGACGCGGACCAGGCGGAGGCGGGGCGGCTGCTGCGCGAGCTGGCGCGGGCGGGTCTGCTGGATCCGGTGCGCGGGGAGCGGTACCGGATGCACGACGCGGTGCGTGCGTACGCGGCGGCGCGGTTGGCGGCCGACGAGGACCGGGCGCAGGCGGCGGCCGCCCACGAGCGGCTGATCCGCAACTACGCGCAGCTCGCGGACTCGGTGATCCGGATGGTCGACGGGAAGATGTCCACCCGCGCCAACCACTTCGGCGGGCACGGCTTCGCCTCGTTGGACGCGGCGCTGCGCTGGCTGGACGACGAGTCGAGCTTCATCACGGCGGCGCTGCGGCACTCGCAGGACGTGGACCAACAGGCGGTGCTGGACCTGCTGGGCGCGCTGTGCGACTTCTGTCTGCTGCGCGGGGACCTGTACCGGCTGGGCGAGATCAACGAGCTGACCCAGGCCGTGGAGGCGGGGCAGCGGGGGGAGCCGGGGCGGGGCGGCCGGATGGCCCGCTCGGTGCAGTGGCGCACGGGCATCGCCGCGCGCCAGCTCGGCGACCTGGACAAGGCCCGCACCACCTTGACCTCGGTCGTCGACCAGTACATGGAGGCCGAGCAGGAGGCGGGCGCGGCGATGGCCCTGGTGTCGCTGGGCATCACCCTGCACCACCAGGGCAACCTTCCGGAGGCCGCGGCCCGGCTGCGTGAGGCCCTGGCCCTCCAGGAGTCGCCGGAACTGGCGGGTGACCGGGCGTGGGGGTTGCACGCGCTGGCGGCGGTGCAGCGGGACCGGGCGGAGCTCGGGGAGGCGCTGACGCTGCTGGAGCGGTCCATCGCCCTGCACCGGGAGAGCGAGAGCGTGCACGGGGAGGCCTGGGCGCACTTCCAGCTGGGGCAGGTGTACCTGCGGATGGGCGCGCCGGAGCGGGCGGAGCCGGAGCTGCGGCTGGCCCTGGAGATGTACGGGCGCACCCGCGACGACCGCGGCCAGGCCTGGGCGCTGACCCAGTTGGGCCGGGCGCGGGTCGTGGACGGGGACCCGGGGCCGGCGCTGGAGCGGTTGCGGGACGCGCTGGCCCGGCACCGGCTGGCGGAGGACGCGCGCGGCGAGGCGTGGACGCTGTACTACCTCGGGCAGGCGTTGGAGGAGGACGGCGAGCGCGACAAGGCGGTGCGGGAGCTGGAGCGGGCCCGGACGATGTTCTCCCGGATGCGGGACGTGTACGGGCTGGCGCACGCCCGGCACCACTCGGGTCGGGTGACGCGCGACCAGCGGGCGGCGCAGACGGGGAACCTGCGGAACTCCGGTTTCGCCCGCCAGTTGCTGGTGGACGCGCGGGCCGACTTCCGGCGGATCGGGCTGGCCCACGGGGAGGGCTGGACCTGCCTGGAGCTGGCGGTCGTGGACGCGGGCAACGCGCGGGTCCCGCAGGCGCTGGGGTTGTGCGAGGAGGCGGCCCGGCTGTTCGCCTCGTACGGGGACCTGCGCGGGGAGGACTGGGCGCGTTTCCTGCGCTGCACGATGCTCCCGTACGCGGTCCCGCCGGTCGCGGGCGCCGCGGACGAGGCGCGGGCGGAGCTGGCGCGGCTGGCGGCCGCCCCGCACCCGCTGCGCGACCGGCGGCTGGAGGACTGCCTGGAGACGTACGGGGTGATCCTGGGGCGGGGGGTGGATCCGGCGGAGGGCTGGCAGGCGTGGCGGCTGGGCATGGTCCCGAACCTGCGGTCGCGGGAGGTCATGGGGGTGCCGGTGCTGCCGGTCTCCTGACGGCCCCGGGCGGGTCCCCGGTCGGTCGTCCCCGGTCGGTCGTCCCGGTCCCGCGTCCCGGCGCCTGCCGGGATCGCGCACGCGTACGTGCCGCCGCCCCACCGGTCGACGGGTGGGGCGGCGGTCGTCGCGCGTGCGTCCGACGCCCGCGTGGGCCCCGCGGGCTCAGGGGCCCGCGGGGCGGGGGCCTACGGGGCCCGCGTGCCGTCCGTCGTCGTGCCCTTGGCCGCCGGCTCGGGGGCTTCCTTGAAGTCCACCCGACCCATGTGCTTGCTCATCGACTTCATCAGGCCCCACACCCCGAGGGCGAGGGCCGCGAACACGATGAAACCGAGGATTCCCGGGGTCACCTTGTTCTTGTCGAAGGTGTCGCCGGCCAGCGGGAGGAGCTGGACGATTGCTTCCTGCGTAGCGCTCATGACCACGCATTCTCCCGGATGCCCGCGAAGAGGTCGGACTCGGGGAGGGAAGTGTCCACCAGCGACTTCGCCAGCTCGTACTCCTCGGTCGGCCAGACCTCCTTCTGGATCTCCATCGGGACGCGGAACCAGCCGCCGTCCGGGTCGATCTGCGTGGCGTGCGCGATCAGCGCCTTGTCACGGATCTCGAAGAAGTCCGCGCAGGGAACGTGCGTGGTCAGCGTGCGTTCGGTGCGCTCGAACTCCTTCCAGCGCTCCAGCCACTCCCCGTAGGGGGATTCCAGGCCGCGGGCGAGCAGCGCCTCGTGCAGGGCGACGGTGCGCGGCTTGTTGAAGCCCTGGTTGTAGTAGAGCTTCTGCGGCTGGTAGGCCGGGCCGAACTCGGCCTCCGGGTACTTCTCGGTGTCCGCCGCGCCCTCGAAGGCCACCATGGAGATCTGGTGGGTCATGATGTGGTCGGGGTGGGGGTAGCCGCCGTTCTCGTCGTACGTGGTGACGACCTGCGGCCGGAAGGCGCGGATCTTCTTCACCAGGCGGCCGGCGGCCTCGTCGACGTCGGCGAGCGCGAAGCAGCCCTCGGGCAGCGGCGGCAGCGGGTCGCCCTCGGGCAGCCCGGAGTCGACGTAGCCGAGCCATTCCTGCTCGATGCCGAGGATCTCGCGGGCCTCGTCCATCTCCTTGGCGCGGACCTCGTGGATGTGCTCCTCGATGTACTTGTCCCCCTGGAGCTTGGGGTTCAGGACGGAGCCGCGCTCACCGCCGGTGCAGGTCACCACCAGCACGGGCACCCCTTCGGACACGTACTTGGCCATGGTGGCCGCGCCCTTGCTCGACTCGTCGTCGGGGTGGGCGTGGACGGCCATCAGTCGAAGCTGCTCGGTCAAGACAGGATCCTCTGGTACTCGTCTGGCAAACGGGAAGGCCGGTGGGCGCCTTCTATAGTCACTCCTCCCCTCAACAAACGGAGACGAGGGAGATTCCCGGCACACTCGTCCCGGGGGACGCAGCCCCGCACGCGGTGCCCGTGTACATGCGGTGCGACCAAGGTAATGCGTGCCCGGGCCGCCCTTCGCCGGTTTTTCCGGGCCCTCGGATTCCGCTTTCACCGCCCGCGCCGACGGCCCCCTGATTCCGCCCCGGGGCGGGGGGCGTGACATCCTCCCGTTACGGTGACCGGACCGGAGGAGTGCGCCTTCCCGGCCCTCGCGAAAGGAACGATCGATGAGCACGGTGCGCGAAGGACTGCCCGAGGGTCGCTACGGCCGGTCGGCGGACGAGCGCGCGGACCGCAAGCTCAAGATCGTCGGTTCCGTGCTCGGGGTCGGGCTGCTGGGTGTGGTCGGCTGGATCGGCTGGGACTACGTCGGCGGGCAGACCGTCAGCGCCGAGGTGATCAAGTTCCAGATCGTGTCGGACAGCGAGGTCAAGGTGCATCTGGAGGTCCGCAAGGACACCGGGGTCACCGGGGTCTGCACCCTCAGTTCCCAGGACGAGGGGCACGGCGAGGTGGGCCGCGCCGACTTCACCTTCGGGCAGCGGGACGCGCGCGTGGACGAGGTCGTCTCGCTGAGGACCACCGGGCGGGCGACGACGGTCAAGCTGGTCGGCTGCCAGGCCGCCGGCGCCGCCTCGTAGGCCGTCCCTCTCGGATCCTGCCGGGTTGCGCCCTCTCTCCGGGGATCGTGACCCTGCCACCGACCGGTACTGACCGTTCCCGATCGGTGACGCCCATTACGGATCGATACCGCGCCACGCCCGGGAAGTTTGCCTCCGCACCCCGCACCAGGCGTGTGACCTGCGACGCCACGCGGTACGGCGACGCCCGATGACACACTTCATACAGAGGGTGTCCTCCCCCTTTTCTTCCCGAATTGTTAGGCTCGTGGTTTCGTCCGCCGCTGGCGGCTTTGAAGTCCCCTGTACCGACGAGGAGCACCCGTGACCCAGACGAGCGAGAGCGTCACCTGGCTGACCCAGGCGGCGTACGACCAGCTGAAGGCAGAGCTGGACTACCTCTCTGGTCCCGCACGCACGGAGATCGCGACGAAGATCGCAGCTGCCCGTGAAGAGGGCGACCTGCGTGAGAACGGCGGTTACCACGCGGCCAAGGAGGAGCAGGGCAAGCAGGAGCTCCGGGTCCGCCAGCTGACCCAGCTCCTGGAGAACGCCAAGGTCGGCACCGCCCCCGCGTCCGACGGCGTGGTCGCCCCCGGCACCCTCGTCAAGATCGCCTTCGACGGCGACGAGGACGACACCATGGAGTTCCTGCTGGCCTCGCGCGAGTACGCGTCCTCGGACTTCGAGACCTACTCCCCGCAGTCCCCGCTGGGCACCGGCGTGATGGGCAAGAAGATCGGCGAGGACGCCTCGTACGAGCTGCCCAACGGCAAGACGGCCGCCGTCAAGATCCTCGACGTCAAGCCCTTCACCGGCTGAGCATCCGCACACGCCGAGAGCCCCCGCCCGGATCGGATCCGGGCGGGGGCTCTCGGCGTGTGCGGGCTCCTGCCTCAGTTGGCCGCCCGGCGGTACTTGCGGACCGCGAGCGTGCGGAAGGTCGCGACGATCACGACCGACCAGATCAGCGACGCCCAGACCGGGTGGACCATCGGCCAGGCGTCGGACGGGGAGACGCCGGGATTCCCGAAGAGCTCCCGGCAGGCCTGCACGGTGGCGCTGAAGGGGTTCCACTCCGCGATGGGCTGGAGCCAACTCGCCATGTTCTCCGTGGGCACGAAGGCGTTGGAGATGAACGTGACGGGGAAGAGCCAGATCAGCCCGCCCGAGGTGGCCGCCTCCGGGGTGCGCACCGACAGGCCGATCAGCGCGCCGATCCAGGAGAAGGCGTAGCCGAGCAGGAGCAGCAGGGCGAAGCCGCCCAGCGCCTTGGGCACGCCCTCGTGGATGCGCCAGCCGACGAGGAGCGCCACGATCGCGAGCACGACCATGGTCATCGCGGTCTGCACGAGGTCGGCGAGGGTGCGGCCGGTGAGGACCGCGCCCCGGGCCATCGGCAGCGAACGGAAGCGGTCGATCAGGCCCTTGTGCATGTCGTCCGCGATGCCCGCGCCCGCGCCGGCCGTGGCGAAGGTGACGGTCTGCGCGAAGATGCCGGCCATCAGGAAGTTCCGATAGGCGACGGGGTCGGTCGAACCGCCGATCATCATCGAGCCGCCGAACACGTAGCTGAACAGCACCACGAACATGATCGGCTGGATCAGCCCGAAGATGACCATCTCGGGAATCCTGGTCAGGCGGATCACGTTCCGCCGGGCGATGACCAGGGAGTCGCTCACGCCGCTCACTTCACCTGCTCCTTCCGCGCCGCGCCGCCCTCGGTCCCGGCCGGGGTGTCTTCCGGGGCGCCGCTTCCCTCGTTCCGTTCGGCCGCGTGGCCGGTGAGCGAGATGAACACGTCGTCGAGGGTGGGCCGGCGCAGTCCGATGTCGTCGATCTCGATGCCCCGGCCGTCGAGTTCGCGGATGACCTCGGCGAGCAGTTTGGCGCCGCCGGACACCGGGACGGTCAGCTTGCGGGTGTGTTCCTCGACGGTGGCCTCGCCCTTGCCGAAGCCGGCGAGCACCGCGCGCGCCGTGGCGATGTGGTCCCGTTCGTGGACGACGACCTCCACCCGCTCGCCGCCGGTACGGGCCTTGAGCTGGTCGGAGGTGCCGCGCGCGATGACCTTGCCCTGGTCGACGACGCAGATGTCGTGGGCGAGGTGGTCGGCCTCCTCCAGGTACTGGGTGGTGAGCAGCAGGGTGGTGCCCCCCGCCACGAGTTCCTGGATGATGCCCCACAGTTGCTGCCGGTTGCGGGGGTCGAGTCCGGTGGTCGGCTCGTCCATGAACATCACGGGCGGGCTGACGACGAGCGCGGCCGCGAGGTCGAGGCGCCTGCGCATGCCGCCGGAGTAGGTCTTGGCCGTCCGGTCGGCGGCCTCGGTGAGGTTGAAACGCTCCAGGAGTTCGGCGGCCCGGGCCTTCGCCGCCTTGGAGTTCATCTGGTAGAGCCGGCCGACCATGTGGAGGTTCTCGCGGCCGGTCAGGTACTCGTCCACCGCCGCGAACTGGCCGGAGAGACCGATCGATCGGCGGACCTGGTCGGGGTTCTTCAGTACGTCGATCCCTGCGACGAGGGCTCGGCCGCTGTCGGGTTGGATGAGGGTGGTCAGGACGCGCACGGCCGTGGTCTTGCCCGCGCCGTTCGGGCCGAGAAGACCCAGGACGGTTCCTTCGGGAACATCGAGGTCCACGCCGTCCAGAGCCCGTACGTCGCCGAAGGTCTTCACCAGACCTTCGGCGTAGATGGCGCCTGGCATGAGGATTCTCCCAGAGCGAATCGGGTGTTTCCCGGACAAATCTTAGGGGCGGGACGCGAGTTCCGCCCGGCTTTCGCGACGACCCGCACCGCCCGTCTGCACGGGCGCGCACCGGCCGAGCCGGTACCGTATCGCGTCATATCGCGTACCGCCACGGGATTGAGCGTTCCGCTCGGATGTACGAGGCCCGAGCAGCCCCTCCTCGAACCCCGCGGAGCCCCGCCCCGAAGGCCCGCGCAGTCCCTCCTCGAAGGCCCGCGACCTCAGCTCATGACCGTGTACCCCGCGGCGTGCAACGACCGCGCGACCTGGGCGCAGTGCTCGGGCCCCTTGGTCTCCAGGTGCAGTTCCACTTCCACCTCGGTGAGCCCCAGCCGCGGGTCGGTCCGGACGTGACTGACGTCCAACACGTTCGCGTCCACCGTCGACAACACCCCGAGCAGACCGGCCAGCGCCCCGGGCCGGTCGCTCACGCGCAGCCGCAGCGAGAGGTAGCGGCCGGCCGCCGCCATGCCGTGCCGCAGGATGCGCTGGAGCAGCAGCGGATCGACGTTCCCGCCGGACAGGACGGCCACGACCGGGCCGCCGCCGTACAGTTCGGGCTCGCTCATCAGCGCGGCGACCGGACTGCAGCCGGCCGGCTCGACCACGAGCTTGGCCCGCTCCAGGCAGAGCAGCAGGGCGCTGGAGAGCGCGTCCTCCGACACCGTGCGGACGTCGTCGAGGAGTTCACCGATGATCTTGAAGGGGACGTCGCCGGGTCGGCCGACCTTGATGCCGTCCGCCATGGTGTTCGGGTTGTCGATCGACACCGGGTGCCCGACCTTGAGCGAGGGCGGGTACGCGGCGGCCCCCGCCGCCTGCACGCCGATGACCTTCACGTCGGGCCGCAGCGCCTTCACCGCGACGGCGACGCCGGCGGCGAGCCCGCCGCCGCCGATGCCGACGAGGATCGTGCGCACCTCGGGGCACTGCTCCAGGATCTCCAGGCCGACCGTGCCCTGACCCGCGATGATGTCGCGGTGGTCGAAGGGGTGGATGAACACGGCCCCGGTGCGGTCGGCGTGCTCCTGGGCGGCGGCGAGGGTCTCGTCGACCACCTGCCCGTGCATGATCACCTCGGCGCCGTACTCCTGGGTCGCCGCCACCTTCGGCAGCGGCGCCCCCACGGGCATGAACACCGTGGAACGCACGCCCAGGAGGGACGAGGCCAGCGCGACGCCCTGCGCGTGGTTGCCGGCACTGGCCGCGACCACGCCGGCGGCGCGCTGCTCGGGGCGCAGGCCCGCGATGCGCACGTACGCCCCGCGCAGCTTGAAGGAACCGGTCCGCTGGAGGTTCTCGCACTTGAAGTGGACCGGCGATCCGGTCAGCGCGGAGAGGTGCCGACTGCCTTCCATCGCCGTGACCCGCGAGACGCCCGACAGCATCTTCTGGGCCCCCCGGACGTCGTCGAGGATGACCTGGGGGACGGGCGTGGGCACGCGGTAGTTCATGTGGCCAGTCTCGCAGCCCGCGCCGATCGGGGCGCAGGACGTCGCACCCGTGAGACGGGGCCCGCGAAAGGGGGACCGGGACGCCGCCACGGGCGGCACACCGACTTCGGCCGCAGCCGCGGCCGGCACACCGTCCGACCGGGGAGCGCACCGACCGGGGGCGGGATCACGCCAATCGCCGCGGCGCGGTACCGCGTCCGGCGACGGTCGTATCAGTTCTCGTACGAGGCGTACGAGCCGCCGCACGGCCGCGTACTCTGTCCCCCATCCTTGTCGGACCCACGCGAAGAGAGCCCACGGCCATGCCCTCCATCCCGGCCAGTTCCGACCTGCCCACGGTGGCCGAAACGCCCGCCGAAGCCGGCCTCCTCGACGCGCTCCAGCACCAGGTGGCGGTCTTCGCCCGTCGGGCGGAGCAGACCCGCCTCGGCGGAGTCGGTCAGGCCCGCAACTCGATGGACCGAGCCGCCTACCTGCTGCTGAACCGACTCGACCTGGAAGGCCCGATGGGCGTCAAGGCGCTCGCGGGCGGCATGGGCATCGACTCGTCCACCGTGACCCGCCAGGTGGCCCCGCTCGTCGACGGCGGCCTGGTCAAGCGGACCTCGCACCCCGAGGACGGCCGGGCCGTGGTGCTCGCGCTGTCCCCGCGCGGGCTGGCGCGGCTGGAGGAGGTCCGCTCCTCGCGGCGCGAGCTGATGGCGCGGGTGACCGACGGTTGGACGGAGGAGGAGCGCGAGTCCTTCACCGGGCTGCTGACGCGTTTCAACCTGTCGCTGTCGGAGCTGATGGCCTCCGTCGCGGACGCGGGCCCCGCTTCCTGAACCCCGCCGCCGTCCGGGTCCCGGGCCCGCCCACCGCACCGTACGGATTCGGCCGTGTCCGACCCCTTGACCAAGGCGGTGCCCCCGGCCGCACTATGTGAGCCATGGGGGTTGTGGACCACCGGGCAAGGCCCTACGCGGAGTTCGAGGCCTTCGTCGCGGGTGCGGCGGGCCGGCTCCTGCACGTCGCGATCCTGCTGACCGCCGAACCCGAGGACGACCCGGCCGTCGCGCGCCGGCTCCTCGCGGGCGCCCTGGCCCGTACGTACGCGGACTGGCGCAGGCTGCGCGGCGACGACCCGTACGACCACACGCGGCAGGAACTGTGCGCCGCGTACGCCCGCACCGCCCGCCGCCGGCCCTCCGGTACGGGGCCGCTCGCGCGGCTGGTCCCGCTGGAACGGCTCGTCCTGGTGCTGCGGGTGTACGAGGGCGTCGCGGAGGAGGTCACCGCGGCGCAGCTCGGGCTGCCCGCCGAGCGGGTCCACGCCCTGTGCAACCGGGCCGTCGCGGCGCTGCGGGACGCTGCGCCCGCCCCCGGTCGGGAGGCGGCGTGAGCGCCTTCCCCGACCGCAAGGCGGCACGGGTGCGGGAGTTGATGGAAGGTCCCCACCCGACGGTGCCGGTCGGGCTGGCGGCCGCCGCGGCGGCCCGCGGGGACCGGCTCCTGCGCCGCCGCCGGGCCCTGCGCCGGTTCGGTTGGACGGTGCTGTGCGCGGCGGCGCTCGCGTTCACGGTGTGGGCGGTGCTGACCCGGCCGTGGGCGACGCCGCCGAGCGATGTCTCCCCGCCCCTGGAGGGCTGGTGACGACCGCCCGGTGGCGGCATCCGGCGAAGGGGCGGCTCAGCCCAGCGCGCGGGTGAGGTCCGCGATGAGGTCGTCGGCGTTCTCGATGCCGACCGAGAGGCGGATCAGGTCCGCCGGGACCTCCAGGGCCGAGCCGGCCACCGAGGCGTGGGTCATCCGGCCCGGGTGCTCGATGAGGGACTCGACGCCGCCGAGGGACTCGGCCAGGGTGAAGATCTTCGTACGGCCGCAGACCGCGACGGCCTCCTCCTCGCCACCGGCGACCTGGAAGGAGATCATCCCGCCGAAGTTGCGCATCTGCTTGGCGGCGACCTCGTGGCCCGGGTGCTCGGGCAGGCCCGGGTAGAGGACCTTGGTGACCTTCGGGTGACGCGCGAGCACCTCGACGATCTTCGCGGCGTTCTCCGCGTGCCGGTCCATGCGGACGGCGAGGGTCTTGATGCCGCGCAGCACGACCCACGAGTCGAAGGGTCCGGCCACCGCGCCCATGGCGTTCTGGTGGTAGGCCAGCTCCTCGCCGAGCGCCTCGTCGGCCGCGACGAGGGCGCCGCCGACGACGTCGGAGTGACCGCCCATGTACTTGGTCAGCGAGTGCACGACCACGTCGGCGCCGAGCGCCAGGGGCTGCTGGAGGTAGGGGGACGCGAAGGTGTTGTCCACGACCAGCTTGGCGCCGGCGGACCGCGCGATGTCGGCGACCACGGCGATGTCCGTGATGCCGAGCAGCGGGTTGGAGGGGGTCTCGACCCAGATCACCTTGGTCTTCGGCGTCAGGGCCGCCCGAACGGAGTCCGGGTCGGAGGTGTCGGCCACCGACCACTCGACGCCCCAGCGGGAGACGACCTTCGCGAAGAGGCGGAACGTGCCGCCGTAGGCGTCGTTCGGGATGACCACGTGGTCGCCCGGGGAGAGCAGCGTACGCAGCAGGCAGTCCTCGGCGGCGAGCCCGGACGCGAAGGCGAGACCGCGTCGGCCGCCCTCCAGCGCCGCGAGGTTCTCCTCCAGGGCGGTGCGCGTCGGGTTGCCGCTGCGGCTGTACTCGTAGCCCTCGCGCAGTCCGCCGACGCCGTCCTGCTTGTACGTGGACACCTGGTAGATCGGGGGCACGACCGCGCCGGTCCGCGGGTCCGCCGTGTTGCCCGCGTGGATCGCGCGGGTCTCGAAGCTCTGGTGCTCGTGGCTGTCGTCGCTCATGGGCAGATGCTATGCCCCGTCCGGCGGTGGTTCCTCTCGTGCCCCGACCATCGGGCCTGGCCAGTGAGGCATTGGCCTTGGCCCGGGTGCGTCTGGTTCGCTTGGAGGCATGGAGATTCTGTGGTTCCTCTTCGCGATGGGCCTGCTCGTGGCCATCGCCGCCCCCTACATCCGGCGCCGGCGGGGCGGCGCGCGGCTGGTCGCGCCCGGCAGCCCGGACGCCGCCGACCCCGCGAACTACGGGTTCGACCGGGAAGAGGAGCTGGACATCCGCGTTCCCGGGCCCGACCAGGACCTGATGGACGCCCTCGACAACGTCGAGCGCACCGGCCGGTGGCAGGCCGCCTCGCAACTGCTCGCCGGGACCCCGACGGAGGGCGAACAGCGCTGGCAGCGCGTCCAGGCCTTCGGCGGTGCGGCGGCACTGGACCTGGTGCGCCGGCCCGGGGAGGGCGCGCAGTGGCTGAAGGCGTGGCGGCTGGAGGCGCCGAAGGACGCGGGCGGCGCGCAGGTGCACGCCGAACTGCTGGTGCAGCAGGCCTGGCGGCACTCGGGCGGTGTCGGCTCCGAGGACCACCGGATCATCCTGGAGGAGGCCCTGGAGGCCTGCCGGCGGGCGGCCCTGCTCGCGCCGGGGGATCCGGTCCCGTACATCACGGAGCTGGCGATCGGCCGGGCGCTGGGCTACTCCGAGGCGGAGTACGACGCGCTGTGGGCGAAGGTCATCGACCGGGCCCCGCAGCACATGGGCGCGCACCTGGCGGCCCTGAACTACTGGTGCGAGAAGTGGCACGGCTCGCGGGAGAAGGCCGACGCGTTCACGCACGCGGCGGCGGCCCGCGCCCCGCAGGGTTCGCTGCTGGCGGCCCTGCCGCTGTTCGCGGTGTACGAGCACCTGCCCGAGGTCAACTTCGTGTCGACGTTCTGGCAGAGCGCGGTCGTCACCCGGGCCGTGGAGGGCGCGATGTACGCGGTCCGCACGGCCCGCGCGGACGACCCGATGCTCGCCCACGTACGGCACCTGCTGCTGATGTTCCTGGTGAGCATGGAGCGCTGGGCGGAGGCGATGGAGCAGGTGCGGCACGTGGACGGGTACGTCGGCGCGCTGCCCTGGTCCGCCTCGTCGAACCCGGCGGCGGCGTACGCGGTGTACCGGGCGCTGGCGGTGGCCGGCTACGAGGCCAACGGCGGCTCGCCGGCGACGCTGCCGCACTGACGCGGGGCGGGCTGCTGCGGGCGCGGTGGCCGCGGGGCGGTTCGGGAATCCGGTGCGGGAACCCGTCGCGGGTACCCGGTGCGGGAATCCCGGGCCGCCCTGGTCCGTTGTTCCCACTACCAAGGAGGCGACCCATGTTCTCGTACCGCCGCACGCCCGAGCTCCCGACCCGCGAAGAAGCCCTGCGGGGCCGCTCGGAACCGCTCTTCTCGCTGCCGTCCGCGCACACCGTGCTCGGCAACCCGCTGGCGGGCCCCTACCCCGCGCACCTTGCGGTGGCGGACTTCGGCCTGGGCTGTTTCTGGGGCGCGGAGCGCAAGTTCTGGCAGGCCCCCGGGGTGTGGACCACCCTGGTCGGCTACCAGGGCGGGTTCACGGAGAACCCGACGTACGAGGAGGCCTGCTCGGGGCAGACCGGCCACACCGAGGTCGTGCGGGTGGTCTTCGACCCGGCGCTCGTCTCGTACGCGACCCTGCTGAAGCTGTTCTGGGAGTCCCACGACCCCACGCAGGGCTTCCGCCAGGGCAATGACGTCGGCACCCAGTACCGCTCGGCGATCTACACCCACTCCCCCGCCCACCAGGCGGAGGCCGAGGCCTCCCGCGAGGCCTACCAGCGGGTCCTGACGGCCGCGGGCCACGGCGACATCACCACCGCCGTCCTCCCGGCGTCGGAGCGCCCGTTCTGGCCGGCCGAGGCCTACCACCAGCAATATCTCGACCGCAACCCCGGCGGGTACTGCGGCATCGGCGGCACGGGCGTCAGTTGCCCGATCGGCGTGGCCCAGGCTCCGTCGGCCGGCGCCTGAGCCGTCCCGGGCGTACGCCCCGGTCCGCCGCCGCACCCGCGGCGGCGGACCGGGGCTTCGTCATGCCAGGGTGATGGGGGGGCGGGCCCAGGAGGTGTGGTCGAAGGCGGAGTTGGCGTTGGCGCCCTGGCCGCCGCTGTCCGGGTTGGCGCGGACGGCGGCGTGTCCGGTGTGCAGGCCGGTGAGCAGGGCGGCCCGCCGCCCGGGGCAGGGCGGCGAGGCCCACGGCGGCCGCGGATCCGGCGAGGAAGTGACGGCGGCTGGGCATCGCGAACTCCTGTGGGACGGAAGGCTGGTGAGGCGATCGTCCGCACGGCGCGCCGGCAAGACCATGCACGGGGCGTGAAAAGCGTGTGACGGCGCCCGCCGGAGGACGGGCGCGTGTGGGCGGGGAAGCGGCCGGCGGTCCTGGAGGCGCGGATCGCCGTACGGAGCGCGGCGCGCGACCGGCTGCGCGGGGCGCTGGAACGGGCCGACCCGCCTGCGGTGGGGCAGGCGGGTCGGGCGGAGCACGCGGACGGCGCGGAGCGGCCGGACGACGCCGGACGTCCGTAGGGCGCCCGGCGGCCGGATGGCGCCGGGCGGGTCAGATGGTCGCGGTGTCGATCACGAAGCGGTAGCGGACGTCGCTCGCCTGCACCCGGTCGTAGGCCTCGTTGATCCGGTCGGCGCCGATCAGCTCGATCTCGGCGCCCAGGCCGTGCTCGGCGCAGAAGTCCAGCATCTCCTGGGTTTCGGCGATCCCGCCGATCGAGGAGCCCGCGAGGGTCTTGCGGCCGGCGATGACGGAGAACAGGTTCAGCGAGACCGGGTCCTCCGGGGCGCCGACGTTCACGAACGCGCCGTCGACCTTGAGCAGCCGCAGGTACGTGTCGAGGGGCAGCGGCGCGGAGACGGTGGAGACGATCAGGTCGAAGGTGCCGGCGAGCTTCTCGAAGGTGGTGTCGTCGCTGGTGGCGTGGTACTCCGAGGCGCCCAGCCGGAGGCCGTCGTCCTTCTTGCGCAGGCTCTGCGACAGGACGGTGACGTCGGCGCCCAGCGCGGAGGCGATCTTGACGCCCATGTGGCCGAGGCCGCCGAGGCCGACGATGGCGACCTTCTTGCCGGGGCCCGCGTTCCAGTGCTTGAGCGGGGAGTACAGGGTGATGCCGGCGCACAGCAGCGGGGCCGCGACGTCGAGGTCGATGCCCTCGGGGATGCGGACGGTGTAGTTCTCGTCGACGACGATGTGGGTGGAGTAGCCGCCGTAGGTGGGCTCGCCGTTCTTGTCGATCGCGTTGTACGTGCCGGTCATGCCCTTGAGGCAGTACTGCTCGAAGCCGGCCAGGCACTGCTCGCACTCGCGGCAGGAGTCGACGAAGCAGCCGACGCCGACCCGGTCGCCGACCGCGAACTTCGTGACGCCGGTGCCGACCTCGGTGACCACACCGGCTATCTCGTGGCCGGGCACCATGGGGAAGATGCCCTCGCCCCAGCCGTCGGTGGCCTGGTGGATGTCGGAGTGGCAGATGCC
This sequence comes from Streptomyces sp. H27-H5, assembly GCF_026627505.1. Taxonomy (GTDB): domain Bacteria; phylum Actinomycetota; class Actinomycetes; order Streptomycetales; family Streptomycetaceae; genus Streptomyces. Next base: position 17,598 of record NZ_JAPNLK010000091.1, read on the forward strand.
GGCGAACTTGATGTCGATGAGGACGTCGTGCTCGCCCACCGGGCGGCGCGGGATCGTCGTGCGCTCCAGCGGGGCCTTCGCGGCGGGAGCGGCGTAGGCGGCGACCTGGGTGACGGACATGGTGAAGCTCCTCGGACGGGGATTTCCAGCGGTATCTCCACGATGCCCCCATTCCCTCGTGTCACCCAGTCCCCTGCTGTGCCTACGACCCGTGGACCTACCACTGGCGGGGTCAGGCACACGGTTCGCGACCCGGACATACTGGTTGTATGGACCAGCTTGATCAGCGAGCCGAACTGGGCGAGTTCCTGCGGAGCCGGCGGGCGCGGCTGCGCCCCGGGGACGTGGGGCTGCCCGACTACGGCCGCCACCGTCGGGTGCCCGGCCTGCGTCGGGAGGAGCTGGCGCAGCTGGCCGGGGTGTCGGTGGCGTACTACACGCGGCTGGAGCAGGGACACGGACAGAACGTGTCGGCGGAGGTGCTGGACGCGATCGCGCGGGCCCTGCGGCTGGACGACACGGAGTCGGCGCACCTGACCCATCTGGCGAGCCCGCGCACCCTCAAGCGGCGCCAGTCCCGGCGACCCCAGCAGGTCCGGCCGGAGCTGCGGACGCTGCTGGACGCGATGGAGGGCGTACCGGCCTACCTGGTGGGGCGGCGGCAGGACGTCATCGGCTGGAACCGGCTGGCCGTCGCGGTCTTCGGGGACTTCGGGGCGCTGCCGGTCGGGGAGCGGAACCTGGTGCGGCTGGTGTTCCTGGACGGCGCGACGGCGGAGCTGTACGCGGACTGGGAGTGCCGGGCCTGCGAGGTGGTCAGCAATCTGCGGATGTACGCGGGCCAGCACCCGGAGGACGAGCAGTTGTCGGCGCTGGTCGGGGAGCTGTCGGTGAAGAACGAGGAGTTCCGGCGGTTGTGGGCGGCGCACACGGTCGCGGACAAGACGCACGGCGTGAAGCGGCTGCGGCACCCGGTGGTGGGTGAGATGGACCTGCACTTCGAGACGCTGACCCTGCGGGACGACCCGGAGCAGTCGCTGGTCACCTTCCACGCCACCCCGGGGTCCCCGTCGGCGGACGCCCTGCGCCTGCTGTCGTCCTGGTCGGCGCCGGCCCACTCCCCCGTGGACGCCCCGTCGCAGAACTGAGGTACGTCCGGCCGGCCCCGCGCCTCCGCGCCCCGAGGTGCGTCCGGCCGGCCCCGCGCGCGGACGTCTGCGCGCCCCGGGTCACAGCGTGTGCTGGAAGATCCCCACGCCGCGTTCCCACCGGTAGCCCAGGGACTCGTTGACCGCCCGCATGGGGCCGTTCTCGTCCGCGACGGTCGTACCGATCTGCCGCAGGTCGGGGTGGCGCGCGGCCACCTCCGCCAGCATGCGGAGCTTGACGGCGCGGCCGAGGCCGTGGCCCCGGTGGGCGGAGACGACCACCGTGTCGTACTGGAGGGCGCGCGGCCCCGCCGGGTCCGTCCGGACGAGGACCGTGTACGCGGCCACCTCCCCGGCGGGGGTCACCGCCGCGACCGTGGTCAGCTCGCCGCCCCGCTCCAGGACCAGCCGCTGTACGGCCTGTACCCGCTCGGCCGTCCACGTCATCGTCTGCTCGTCCATGTCCCCGCTCGGCGCGTCCTCCATCGCCGCGTGGGCCACGGCCACCGCCGGCGCCCACGCGTCGGGGACGACGCCGGGCCAGCACAGCAGCTCGTAGCCGGGGGTGGCCGGTATCGCGGCGGGCCCGGCCACGTCCTGGACGTACCAGGCCATCCGCAGCACGTTCTCGAAGCCGAGGGACTCGGCGAACGCCCGACCCGGTCCTTCGAGGTCGACGAGCACGGAGACGGAGGTGCGGTCGCGCGCGAGGAGTTCGGCCCGGACCCGCTCCCACAGGGCGGTGCCCACGCCCCGCCGGCGCGCCTCGGGGCGCACCGTCAGCACGTCCAGGAACGCGGTGTGCATGTTGCCCTCGTCGGTGAACAGGAGCAGGCCCGCGACGCCGTCCCCGTCGTCCGTCGTCCAGAACGCGTTCCGGCCCCGGGCCGGCGGCACCCGGAGCCGGCCGGCCACCTCCGCGCGGGAGGGCGCCGGCAGCCCCGGCTGGTCGGTGGTCGTGGCGGCGGTCAGGACCGCGTGCCAGGAGTCCACCTCGGTGTCGGACGGGGGTGGGGCCACGGGTCGGATCGTCATGATCGGGACCCTAGCCGGGGCTGCCGCCGGGTGCTCAGGGGTTTTCCGTCACCGTCACCCGGCCTTTGCGGATCGTTGCCGCCCGCCGCACCCGCCGTGCCGCCTCCGGAGGTGCCCGGCTTCGCGCCCGTACCGCCCTGGGCCCGGCGCAACTCGCCGTGCTTGAACTGGCCGTTGACCTTCGTCACCTGGAGGCTGAGCCCGCCCACCGCGTGGGCGACCCCGTCCTGGGCGGCGACCTTGGCCACGGTGGTGGAGTCGAGCGTCTGGAAGCCCTGCGGCATCACCAGGTCGCGGCTCTGTTCGGTGCCGGCGCCCTCCTCGCCCTCGCCCTGGGCGCGCCCTCCTCCGGCGGGCTCTGGGCCTTGGTGACGGTCATGTCGGTGCCGAGGCCGTGGAGCGACTGGAGGACCGCGCCCTGCGGTCGGATGAGAAGGAACCCACGCCGCCACGCGACGACACGCGGCGACGGGCGACGACAGACGACGACAGACGACGGACGGCGGGAAACCCGTGTGGGTTTCCCGCCGTCCGTCGTCGTCCGCGCGTCAGTTCAGGTCGTACACGGCGTCAGGAGGCCGCGCCCGCCTTCCACTCCGCCCAGCTCATGTTCCAGCCGTTGAGGCCGTTGTCCGGCTTGATGGTCTTGTCCGGGGAGTTGACCACGTCGACCACGTCGCCGATCAGCGAGTTGTCGAAGAACCACGAGCCGGGGGTGTTCGGGTCGTTGGCGCCCTGGGCGTCGTTGAGACCGACACAGCCGTGGCTGGTGTTGACCTTGCCGAAGATCGAGTCGGCGCCCCAGTAGTTGCCGTGGATGAAGGTGCCCGAGGTGGACAGCCGCATCGCGTGCGGGACGTCCTTGATGTCGTACTCGCCCTTGCCGTCGCCGTCCTTGAAGCCGACGGTGGCGCCGTCCATCCGGGTCTCCTTGAACTTCTCGGAGATCACCATCTTGCCGTTGTACGTCGGGTTGTCCGGGGACCCCGCCGAGATCGGGATGGTCTTGAGGACCGCGCCGTCACGGGTGACCGTCATCTGCTTGGTCTTCGCGTCTACCTTGGAGACCTGGCTCCGGCCGATCTTGAAGGAGACGGTCTTGTTCTGGACGCCCTGGACGCCGGGCGCCCCCTTCACGCCCTCCAGCGCCAGCTTCAGCGTGACGGTGGAGTTCGCCTTCCAGTACTCCTCCGGACGGAAGTCCAGCCGCTGCGAGCCGAACCAGTGGCCGACGACTTCCTGGCCGCTGCTGGAGGAGACGTTGATGGCCGCCTGGACGGCCTTCTGGTCCTTGATCGGCTTGTTGAAGGTGATCGAGACCGGCATGCCCACGCCGACGGTCTGGCCGTCGTCCGGGATGAACGAGCCGACGAAGCTGTTCTCCGGGGAGACGGTGGTGAAGGAGGCGTTCTCGTGCGCCTCCTTGCCGGCCTCGTCCTTGGCGGTCGCCGACAGGGCGTACTTGGTGGAGCGCTTGAGCGCCCCGTCCGGCTTCCAGCTCTTGCCGTCGCCGGCGATCTTGCCGGGGACGACCGTGCCCTCCGTGGTCTTCAGCTCGACCTTGGTGAGCGTGCCGTCACTGACGGCGACCTTGGTCGCGTCGTTCAGGCCGATGTTGGTGGCGCCGTCCTTGGGCGTGATGGCTATTCGGGCCTTGGAGCTGTCCTTGGCCGCCGCGGCGTCCACGTCCGCCTGCGACTTGCCGGTCTCCGTGCCGCCCGCCTTCGGGTCGCTGTCTCCGCCGCCGTTGCAGGCCGAGAGCACCAATACGCCACCGAGCACGGCGGAAACGGCCACCAGGGACCTCTTCCTCCGCATGCTGTCCGTCCTCACACGCCACTCCATCGTTGCCGGAACCCCCGAGCTCCACCCGACTGCCGCCGGGCGGTATTCCTACCGGACAGGGGGGCACGCCCCCCTGCCACGGATCAACAACGCTCAAACGACCCTGTTCGGTTCCACATCCGGTTCGAATGTGTGCAACCCCACGGTCACGCGTTGTCGGTCGGCTCTTCGTCGTGGTCCCCATCTTCCTCGTCCAGGTCCCACTCCAGGGACTCGGGGTCGTATTCGGCGGGCTCGCTGCTCCAGGAGGCCTGCGCGAGTTCCACTCCGGGGATGCCCGTGACCAGGTCAGTGGGGTCGACGAGGTAGGCCAGGGCCTCCGACTCGTCGTCGCGTACCGCCGCCTCCGCGTGCCCGCGCTCCTCGTCCGGCATGAACTCGTCGGCCTTGATGTGGGCGTGCGCCGCTCCGGTCAGTGCCGTGGTGTCGGTCACTTCGAGGACCAAATCCACCCGAAGTCGTACGTACCGTGATGTCTCAGAAGGGTTCATACGACGGAGAGTAAGCCCGTGGCCGCCCCGACTTTCCCACGACCCGCCCCTTTCACTAGCATCGGCGCACACGGCCAATTCGCTGCTGCCACAAGGGGGATCGCACCGTGTCCGCACGTCGACCGCTGCTCACCGCTCTCGGAGCGACCACCCTCCTCGCCGCCCTCTGGTTCGTGCCGTCGGCCAATGCCACCGCACCAGGACAAGCGTCGGGATCCTCCGGGGCGCCCGCCCCCGCCAACACGGGCACGATCACGTCCTCCGACATGGTCGTGAACCACGCGGAACCCCAGGAGGCCGTTCTCGCCCTCGCCGACACCGGCAGTATCGACACCACCCCCTACCTGATGGGCGGCACCCTCTTCCTGGGGCTCGGAGCGGGGTTCGTGACCTTCTCCGTACACCGCTCCCGCGCCGAGTAGGGCCGTTCGAAGACGCGAAAGGGCCGCGCTCCGGGGGATCGCCCCGGGCGCGGCCCTTCGTCGTACTGTCGCCGGTCGGGCGAGCCGTGACGGGTCAGGCGAGCGGACCGGTCACCGTTTCGACCGCCTCGACGAGGGCGCCCGATCGGACGAACGCGTCGGCGGCGGCCAGGTCGGGGGCGAGGAAACGATCCGGCCCGGGGCCCTGGACGCCCGCCGCGCGGGCGGCCGCGATGGCGGCCCGGCTCGCCGGGGCCGCGGTGAGCCCGTGGCGCAGCTCGATGGCCCGGGAGGCCGCGTACAGCTCGATGGCGACGATCCGGGTCAGGTTGTCGACGGCCGTACGAAGCTTGCGCGCGGCCGACCAGCCCATGGAGACGTGGTCCTCCTGCATGGCGGAGGAGGGGATCGAGTCGGCGGACGCGGGCACCGCGAGCCGCTTCATCTCGCTGACCAGGGCGGCCTGCGTGTACTGGGCGATCATCAGGCCCGAGTCCACGCCGGCGTCGTCCGCGAGGAAGGGCGGCAGGCCGTGCGAGCGGTTCTTGTCGAGCAGCCGGTCGGTGCGCCGTTCGGCGATGGAGCCGAGGTCGGCGGCGGCGATGGCCAGGAAGTCCAGGACGTACGCGACGGGGGCGCCGTGGAAGTTGCCGTTGGACTCCACACGACCGTCGGGCAGCACCACCGGGTTGTCGACGGCGGCGGCCAGTTCCCGGGAGGCGACCAGGGCGGCGTGCGCCATGGTGTCGCGGCCCGCGCCGGCGACCTGCGGGGCGCAGCGCACCGAGTAGGCGTCCTGGACGCGCGGGGCGGACTCCTCCTGGAAGTGGCCGGTGAGCCCGGAGCCCTTCAGGACGGCGGCCATGTTGGCGGCGGAGGCGCCCTGGCCCGGGTGCGGGCGGATGGTGTGCAGCTCGGGGGCGAGGACCTTCTCGGAACCGAGCAGCGCCTCCAGCGTCAGCGCGGCGGTGATGTCGGCGGACGTGTACAGCTTGGCGAGGTCCGCGAGGGCCATGACCAGCATGCCGAGCATGCCGTCGGTGCCGTTGAGGAGGGCGAGCCCCTCCTTCTCGCGCAGCTCGACCGGCTCGATCCCGGCCTCGGCGAGCAGCTCGCCGGCGGGCCGGACGGACCCGTCGGGGCCCTCGGCGTCGCCCTCGCCCATGAGCGCGAGCGCGCAGTGGGACAGCGGTGCGAGGTCGCCGGAGCACCCGAGGGAGCCGTACTCGTGGACGACGGGGGTGATCCCGGCGTTGAGCACGTCCACCATGGTCTGGGCGACGGAGGGGCGTACGCCGGTGTGTCCGGAGGCGACGGTCTTCAGCCGCAGGAACATCAGGGCGCGCACGACCTCCCGCTCGACGCGCGGGCCCATGCCGGCGGCGTGCGAGCGGACGATGTTGCGCTGGAGCTGCGCGCGCAGCTCGGGGCTGATGTGCCGGGAGGCGAGGGCGCCGAACCCGGTGGACACCCCGTAGACCGGCTCGGGCTTGGCGGCGAGCGCGTCGACGATCTCGCGGGCGCGGGCCAGGGCGTCGAGGGCCTCGCCGGACAGCTCGACGCGCGCGTTGCCGCGGGCGACGGCGATGACGTCCTCGGCGGTGGTCCCGGACGTCCCCACCACGACAGTGTGCATATCCATATTCAGCACCCTACGGACTGAATCCCTTCATGTCACTAGCCAGTTCGACGAGGGTCCCTCACGCGCCGTGACCGGACCCCGCCCGACCCGGGAACGGCCGCTCAGGCCCGGCCTCGGAACCGCCGCCGCTCCCCCGCCGCCTCCTGCGCGGCGTCCGCGAGCCGCACCACGGCCGTGTCCCGCCCGGCCACCACGGGCAGGGGCGACCGCGCGGCCTTCGCCTTGTACTGGGCGGCGTCCGCGAGCCGGAAGAGCCGCCGGGAGGACTTCACCACGCCGATGGGATCCCCGGTCGAGGCGACCCCGCAGGCCACCCCCTCGCCCAGTTCCAGCTCGGCGGCCCGCAGGCACAGCTCCTCGGACACCCGCACCACCTCGTCCGCCGACGGCCCCAGGCTCACCAGGCAGAACTCGTCGCCGCCGAGGCGGGCCACCAGCGCGCCCGGCAGCATGGCCCCGCACAGGCTCAGCACGGACCCGAACCGCTCCAGGAGCCGGTCGCCCATGGCGTGGCCGAGGGTGTCGTTGACCTTCTTGAGGCCGTTCAGGTCACAGACGGCCAGGCTCACGACCGTCCCCGAGCGCCGGTGCTCCTCCAGGGCCTCGTCCAGCCGCATGTCCACGGCACGCCGGTTTGCGAGTCCGGTCAGCGGGTCGGTGAAGGCCAGCCGTCGGGCCTCTTCGAGCCGCTCGTTCTGCGCGAGACCCGCCGCCACGACGGCGGCCAGGACCGTCGCGAACTCCGCGTCGTCCTCGTCGAAGTCCGGCAGCCCCTCGTCCCGGGCGACGTACAGCTCGCCCCAGGCCCGCCCGCTGAGCACGATGGGCGCGACCACGCAGGTACCCCGACCGCGCCGGCGCAGGGCCTCGCCGCGCCGTCCGGGCCGGTCGCCGACCGCGCTCTCCACCCAGGCGTGCGGGCCGCCACCGCCCGCCCAGCGCTCGTGCAGGAATTCGGTGATCTCCGGGAAGTCGTGGACGGGATAGGACTCGTCCTCGGGGAACTCCTCCTCCCCGGCCCGCCGCTCGCCCTCGTTGACGAGCACCCGCAGCCGCCCCCGCTCCCGCTCCCACGCGGAGACGGCGGCGAACGATCCGTCCATGGCCAGCCGCGCACCCCGCGCGGCGGCCCGCACGCTGTCCCGCGGCAGGCAGGCGGCCGCCATGGCCTGCGCGAGGCCCACGACGGCTCTCAGCCGCCCGTCAACTCCCATCACCCCAGACTAGGGAGTTTTGTCCAACTTCGTACCTTCCCGCCCGGCAAGCCCCACCCCGCCGGCGTGAGAGGCGCGGGGGCCCGGGGGCCCGGGGGCAGCGCCACCGCAACGGCGCCGCACGGAACCCCGCACCCGCACCCCCGGCTCCAGGGTCCGGCGGGGCCCCGTGCCCCGCCCCCCAACCCGCCGGCCGGCCGGCCGGGCCACCGGCCTACGGCCAGCGCGGCTTCCGCTTCTCGTTGAACGCCGCCACACCCTCCGCCCGGTCCCCGGAGAAGGCCACCGTCCGCCAGGCCGCGTCCTCGATCTCCAGGCCGGCCGCCAGGTCCATGCCGTGTCCCAGCCGCAGCGCCCGCTTGGCCGCGCGCAGCCCGACCGGCGAGTTCGCCGCCATCCGCCCCGCCAGCGCCAGTGCCTCCTCGCGGTCCGAGCCCGCCGCGACCACCGAGTCGACCAGGCCCAGGTCCAGCGCCTCGGCGGCCTCGACCCGGCGCGCCGTGAAGATCAGTTCCGCCGCGCGGGCCGCGCCCACCCGCCGGGGCAGCAGTTGGGTGCCGCCGCCGCCCGGGATCACGCCGACGGACACCTCGGGCAGGCCGACCACGGCCGTCTCGTCCGCCACGATCACGTCGCAGGCCAGGGCCAGCTCGAAGCCGCCGCCCAGCGCGAACCCGTGTACCGCCGCGATCGTCGGCATGGGCAGTTCCAGCACGCCCCCGTACGCCCCGCGCGTGGTCGGCCGCTGCCGCACCAGGTCGGCGTCCGACAGCGAGTTCCGCTCCTTGAGGTCGGCCCCGACACAAAAGGCGCGCTCCGCGGTGGAGGTCAGCACGACGACCCGCACCGAGGCGTCCGCGGCCAGCGAGGCGCACGCGGCGCCGATGGCCCGGGCCATCTCCGTCGACACCGCGTTCATGGCCTTGGGGCGGTCCAGGACCAACTCGACGACCCCGTCGTCACCGTGCCGACGTACCGCTACGAACTCCGACTCCACAGGCACTGGGGACCCTCCCGGTTAACGAACGTTACCCGGGGATCTTAGGTGTCCTCCGCGTCAGCGACCAGGGTTCGACGACCCCGAGCCCGCGCACCGGCCGCTGCCACATCGGCTGGAGCGCGAAGCGGTAGGTGCCGCCGCCCTCCTCCGACGCCGCTTCCTTCTCCGACAGCGGCGCCGCCCCGGTCCGGCCCAGTTCCTCGGCCATCGCCCCGTCCACCAGCACCGCGTCCTTGGGGGCTATGGACGTCAGCCGGCTCGCCAGGTTCACCGTGGTGCCGAAGACGTCGCCCATCCGGGTCGTCACCGTGCCGAAGGCGATCCCGACCCGCAGTTCGGGCATCTGCGGATCGGCTTCCATGGTCTCGATCAGCCGCAGCGCGATCTCCGCCGCCGTCGCCGCGTCGTCGGCGCAGTACAGCACCTCGTCGCCCAGGGTCTTGATCAGTCGGCCACCGTGCGCGGCGACCAGGTCGGCGGCCGTGGTCTCGAAGGCCTCGACGAGTTCGCCGAGCTGCTCCTCCTCCAGCCGCCGGGTGAGGCGGGTGAAGCCCACCAGGTCCGCGAAGCCCACCGCGAGCCGCCGGTCGACCATCTCCTCGTCGTCCGCGACCTGCACCACGCGTCCGGTCGCGGCCGCCAGCTGGCGCCGCCACACGTAGACGAGGAACTCCTCCAGCTCCGGCAGCAGCAGCTCGACCAGCGGGTACGTGACCTCCGTACGGGTCATCCCCGGCTCCGGCGGCTCCGTCAGCCCCTCCAGGAAGGAGTCGATCTGCCATTCGGCCAGACGGGCGGTGGTCTGGCCCGTGGACCGCGCCACCTGCACCGCCATGGGCTCGCTCAGCAGGCCGGCCTCCACCAGACCGGCGAGGCGGCGCAGCGCCAGTACGTCGGCCTCCGTCAGGGCCTTGGCCTGGCCGATGTCCGCGAAGCCCATGGCCCGCCAGAAGCGGGAGGCCAGCTCCATGGAGACCCCGGCGCTGCGGGCCGCCTGGAAGGGCGTGTAGCGGCGCTCGGCGCCCAGGATCAGCTGTTCCAGGCGGATGGCGAGCGGGTCGGCCGTCGGCTGGGCCGTGTGGTCGACCTCGTGGTGGGGGGTGTGCTGGTCACGCCCGATCGGGGTGCCCGTGCCGGCGGACGAGCCGGCCGGGCCGGACGCGGACGCACTGGACGTTGAGTCGTCGACGGTCAAGGGCCGCCTCCTGTCCATTCCGTGCGCAATTCCGACTTCCGAACCGATTGATCACCGGGAGGACCGGGATCGCCTAAACCATACGGCAGGTGTGCCGTAGCTCACTCCCCACTCCGCCGGCCCGCGACCCGAGTGTGATCCGCGGCCGCCGAGCCCGCCGCGCGGACGGCCCGGGTGCCCGCCCCGGGCGGGCACCCGGAGACGGCCTAATGGGTCGACCGCAGGTGGACGACGTCGCCGGCGCCCACGGCCTCGTGCGCGTCGTCGGCCGTCCGGATGACGAGCCGACCGTCCGCGTCGACCGCTTCGGCCGTCCCGGTGAGCGTGCGGCCGCCGGGCAGCTCCGCACGCACGTGCTTGCCCAGCGTCGCGCAACCCGCCGCGTACGTCTCCTGGAGACCGCTGGCCGCCGGGTCGCCGCCGGCCGCGCGCCAGTTCCCGTACCACTGCTCCAGGGACCGCAGCACGGCCCTGAGCAGCGGGTCCCGGTCGGTGACGGTCGCCTTGGCCAGGGCCAGGGAGCCCGCGGTGTCCACCGGCAGCTCGTCCTCGCTCAGGGTGACGTTGAGCCCGATGCCGACCACGACGCCGTCACCGACCCGCTCCGCGAGGATCCCGCCGGTCTTGCGCTCCTCGCCGTCCACGGTGACCAGCAGGTCGTTGGGCCACTTGAGGGCGGTGTCCACGCCCGCCGCCCGGGAGAGCCCCGTCGCGGTGGCCACGCCGGCCAGCAGGGTCAGCCAGCCCCAGCGTTCCTGCGGTACGTCGGGCCCGGGCTTGAGCAGCACGGAGAAGAACAGCCCGGACCGCGCGGGCGCCGTCCAGGTCCGGTCGAGGCGCCCGCGCCCGGCGGTCTGCTCCTCGGCGACGAGGACGGCCCCCTCGGGCAGCGTCGCGGCCCGGGCGGCGAGATCGGTGTTGGTGGACCCGGTGGCGGGCACGACCTCCAGCGAGGTCCACAGCCCGTCCTCGACGACGAGCGCCCGGCGCAGGGCGGCGACGTTCAACGGCGGCCGGTCGAGGCTGGACCAGCGGCCCGCGGAACCTCCGGTCGGAGTTCCGGCTGATGCATCTGATGGCGTCATGCAAGCCACAGTAGGTGTGTCAAACGCCGCACTGCCGAGCGCCATGCCCGCCGATACGCTACGCACCAGTAGCCAGCAGTAGTCAATCAATTGACCAGGCAGTTGACACCACACAGGGAGCCGCGACCCCGATGTCACAACCCTCAGAGCCGATCGACACGCACACGACCGCGGGCAAGATCGCGGACCTGCGGCGACGCATCGACGAAGCCACGCACGCAGGGTCCGCGCGGGCCGTGGAGAAGCAGCACGCCAAGGGAAAGCTGACGGCGCGTGAGCGGGTCGCCCTGCTGCTGGACGAGGGGTCGTTCGTCGAACTCGACGAGTTCGCCCGGCACCGGTCGACCAACTTCGGGCTGGAGAACACCCGCCCCTACGGCGACGGCGTCGTCACCGGCTACGGCACGGTGGACGGCCGCCCGGTGGCCGTGTTCTCGCAGGACTTCACGGTCTTCGGCGGAGCCCTCGGCGAGGTCTACGGCCAGAAGATCATGAAGGTCATGGACTGGGCGCTGAAGACCGGCTGTCCGCTCGTCGGCATCAACGACTCCGGCGGCGCCCGCATCCAGGAGGGCGTCAGCGCGCTGGGCATGTACGGCGAGATCTTCCGCCGCAACGTGCACGCCTCGGGCGTGATCCCGCAGATCAGCCTGATCGTGGGACCCTGCGCCGGCGGCGCCGTCTACTCGCCCGCCATCACCGACTTCACGGTGATGGTCGACCAGACCTCGCACATGTTCATCACCGGCCCGGACGTCATCAAGACGGTCACCGGCGAGGACGTGGGCTTCGAGGAGCTGGGCGGCGCCCGCACCCACAACTCCACGTCGGGCGTGGCCCACCACATGGCCGGCGACGAGAAGGACGCGATCGAGTACGTCAAGTCGCTCCTCGCGTACCTGCCGTCGAACAACCTCTCCGAGCCGCCCGCCTTCCCGGAGGACGCGGACACCGAGGTCACCGACATCGACCGCGAGCTCGACGTCCTGATCCCGGACAGCGCGAACCAGCCGTACGACATGCACACCGTGATCGAGCACGTGGTCGACGACGCGGAGTTCCTGGAGACGCAGTCGCTGTTCGCGCCGAACATCCTCACGGGCTTCGGCCGCGTCGAGGGCCACCCGGTGGGCGTCGTCGCCAACCAGCCGATGCAGTTCGCCGGCTGCCTGGACATCAACGCCTCCGAGAAGGCCGCCCGCTTCGTGCGGACCTGCGACGCCTTCAACATCCCGGTGCTGACGTTCGTCGACGTCCCGGGCTTCCTGCCGGGCACGGACCAGGAGTACAACGGAATCATCCGGCGCGGCGCGAAGCTGATCTACGCGTACGCCGAGGCCACCGTCCCCCTGATCACCGTCATCACCCGCAAGGCCTTCGGCGGCGCCTACGACGTCATGGGCTCCAAGCACCTCGGCGCGGACCTCAACCTGGCCTGGCCGACCGCGCAGATCGCCGTCATGGGCGCCCAGGGCGCGGTGAACATCCTGCACCGCCGCACCCTCGCCGAGACCGCCCCGGAGGAGGTGGAGGAGACGCGCGCCCGCCTGATCACCGAGTACGAGGACGCGCTGCTCAACCCGTACACCGCCGCCGAGCGCGGGTACATCGACGCGGTGACCATGCCGTCCGAGACCCGGGCGCACGTGGTCAAGGGGCTGCGCCAGCTGCGGACCAAGCGGGAGTCCCTGCCCCCGAAGAAGCACGGCAACATCCCCCTCTAGGCCCCGAGGAGCTCACAGTGGTGATCAAGGTCGTCAAGGGGAACCCGACCCCGGAGGAGTTGGCCGCCGCACTGGCGGTGGTCCAGGCGCGCGCGGCGGCACTGGCCTCCGTGCCGTCGGGCGCCTCCCGGGTCAAGGACGAGTGGGCCTCGCCGGCCCGGACGGCCCGGCAGCGCCTGCCGCAGCCGGGGCCCCGCGCGTGGGGCCGCACGTACTGGCCCGGCTAGATCGTCCCTCCCGGTTCCGGTACGGGGACCCGGCCGCGGGCCGAAGATGACGCGAACGGACGGTGGCGCCTGAGTACGAGTACTCAGGCGCCACCGGCGTCCCGCGGGACAGGATCGACGCATGCTCTGGTCAGACCCGAAGGACGAGCCCCCGAAGGACATGCGCGACGTCCAGGCCATGGTCCGGAGAATGATCGTGGTGCTCGCGCTCGCCATGATCGTGGTGGTGTACGTCCTCGGCGTGGACCACTTCTAGACCCCTCCTGCGTCCCCCGCCGCCGGCCCTACGATGGCGGGCATGACTGCTGCTGAACCGCGCGCGCTCGTCCTCGCCTCCGCCTCCCCCGCCCGACTGAACCTGCTGCGACAGGCCGGGCTCGCCCCGCACGTGATCGTCAGCGGCTTCGACGAGGACACGCTGAGCGCCGACACCCCCTCCGAGCTGGCCCTCGCGCTGGCCGAGGCCAAGGCGGCCGTGGTGGCCGCCCTGGACGAGGCCGCGGGCGCCCTGGTGATCGGCTGCGACTCGGTGCTGGAGCTGGACGGCGAGGCGTTGGGCAAGCCGGCGGACGCCGAGGAGGCCACGGCTCGCTGGAAGTCGATGCGCGGGCGGGCGGGCGTCCTGCGCACCGGGCACTGCGTCGTCGACACCGCGAGCGGCCGTCGGGTCTCGGCCACCGCGTCCACGACGGTCCGCTTCGGCGAGCCCTCCGACGCCGAGGTCGCGGCGTACGTGGCCAGCGGGGAGCCGCTGCACGTGGCCGGGGCCTTCACCCTGGACGGGCTGTCGGCGCCCTTCATCGACGGAATCGACGGCGATCACGGCAATGTGATCGGGATCTCCCTGCCGCTGCTCCGCTCGCTGCTCGGCGAACTGGGCGTGTCCATCACGGATTTGTGGGCTTGAGTTCCGCGTGCGGCGGAGGCGGCGGGACGTCCCGGGGCAGCGTGTCCCGGGGTCCGGCGGCCGACGCCGCGTCACCGGGCGCGGGGAGCGTCAGGACCAGCACGATCAGGCACAGGATCAGCATGGTCGCCGCGAAGGCGGACCAGCCGATCAGCGCCACGGCCAGCGCGCCGAGCACCACGTGGGTGACGGCGGCGATGACGAGGACGATGCGGGCGAAGCGGCCCGGGGCCCGGTCCCGTACGGCGACGATGCCCAGCAGGACGGCGCACACCAGCAGGAAGGCGCCGATGCCGGCGCCCATGACGTAGGTCGCCTTGGACATGACGTTCGGATCCATGCCGGCGATCGACATCGACTGGTTCGCGGTCGTCTTTCCCAACACGACGTGGACGAGGACGAGCAACGCCGCTTCCGCGACGAGCACGACCGCCGCCACGCCGGCCACGATTCTGCGCAGCACGACGCTCCCCTCCCCACACGCCACAAGCCTGTTCGACGCCCTGGAGGCTACTAACGGGTAATCCCCGGGACAAGGGGTGCGGGCAGGTTCGTTGCGTGAAACGGGTCCGGGCGGCGATCAAGCAAAGAAAGCCTGACCCGTTCGTAGGGACTCGACAAAGAATCACCCGGGGCCGCTGACCCGCCGGACAGAGACCTCGGATGCGTGACGGGGTTACTGTGCAGTCGGGGATCCCCCTTGCCTGGGGCGCCACAAGGGCTTTCCGGACTCGAGCCAGACTCGCATCACACTCTGTGTGGGCAAGCTCACCTCTGGATTAGGGTCGAAAGGCCGTGTGGGCTGTCCCTAAACTCAGGTTGTTTCAAGGAGGGAGCCATCGTGCGCAAGGTGCTCATCGCCAACCGTGGCGAAATCGCTGTCCGCGTTGCTCGGGCCTGCCGGGATGCCGGGATCGCGAGCGTAGCCGTCTACGCCGACCCGGACCGGGACGCTCTGCACGTCCGCGCGGCCGACGAAGCTTTCGCGTTGGGCGGTGACACCCCGGCCGCCAGCTATTTGGACATCGCGAAGGTTCTGCAGGCGGCGGCGGACTCCGGCGCGGACGCGATCCATCCCGGGTACGGCTTCCTGTCGGAGAACGCCGACTTCGCCCAGGCCG
>NZ_JAPNLK010000092.1 GCF_026627505.1 Streptomyces sp. H27-H5
CACTTACGAGGTGCCCTCTTGCTCGGGTCTGATGGAAGCGTAGAAACTCCCATCATCCCAGGTCAGCGGGCACCTCTTCTGATTTCTCCATCCACAGCCCGACCACTACGCGGTGGATCCAGGCTGAACGCCCCGCCGCACTTCGAGCGCCCACCGCTGCCGTACGCCTTCGTGCTGGGGCCCGCGGAGGTCCGGGAGGCAGGGCGCGACACCGCGAGCAGGACGCCGCTGAAGGAACGCCCGCTGCAACTGGGCCCGAACGCCAGGCCAGGCTTCTACTACCCGCTCGGCGACGGCGAGACCGCCGAGAGCTGGACCGCCCTCGAACAACTCGTACGTCATCTGCGCGGAGCGCCACCCGGCTTACCTCGCCGTTTCGGTTGGGGCGGTCCAGACGGTGGCCAGTAACGCGAAAGTGCCTTCTGATCTGCGATGTCGTCCGGCATCGTTCTGAGCTGGGACGATGAACCCTGTCGAGGGGTTCTGTCGGTCCAGACGGAAGGCACTTTCTGCGTGCAGGGTCTCGGTTGGCGCGCCAAGCTCCATCTCTCCGCTGACGGTGTGGGGGTGGTGGGCCATGCCAGGGCATGATTGCTGGCGGATCTTGCCGATGCCACCGGGCTGACCACCGCGTTGGCACAGCTGGCGGCACGCTGTCCCGCCGAGACGCACGCTGACGCTGGTGACGCTCGTGTGACGCACGGCCCCCGGGAGAGCAGGGGAAGAATTGCTCTGACCTGCGGGTTTGTCACCTACCCCAAGTGTCCACACCTTCCCGATGACCCACCACGTGGAGTGTGTGGCGATCCTGGAGCCGGTGCGCGACGACGCGTGAGCCGGGGGTCGGGGCGGTGCGGCCGTGTGGTGGGGCGTCACAGGCGATGTCTTGACGCGCACGGGACGGCCGTGACGCTCGCTCGACTCACGATCCGTCAGGTGCGTCAGACGCGCCTGGCCGCCGGCTCCCTGATGGAGTACGTGGTGCCGGGCGTCTCGCCTCCGGGCGCCCGCGACGCGGGGGTTTTCGACGGATCGAAGCAGGTCGTGGCGGGCGTCTCCGCCCGGAGGCGCTCCTGCCCCTCGTCGCCACCGGCGGGGCCCCGGCCGGGATGCGCCCGGGGCAGACCGGACTGTCGGCGGCGAGCGGCGCTCAGTCCATCGCTTCGGTGGTTCCGTCCGGGTGGATCAGGAGGCGGATCGCGCCGCCGTAGCGGTCGTCGCTGATCGCCGCCTGGGCCGGACCGCCCATTTGCTGGGCGCGCTGGTGGAGGATCCCGATGACGACCTCCTGGATGTCGACGAAGGGCGGGGCGGTCACGGGGACGCCGTCGATGAGGGCCGCACTGTGGGAGAAGACGCGGACTTCGGCGGGCGGGTGCGCGGAATGCATGGCGCGGTTCCCTTCAGGAGGTCACGGCGAATGTGCCGGAGGACGGAGAGGCCACGGCGTACATGCCGCGGGACACGCGCAGGAGGCGCCCGGACTTGGCCATGGCGGACAGGGCGTTGCTGACCGACTTCGCGGGGTCCTGGTAGGACCCCGCGGGCAGCGCGAGCAGGACGTCCCGGCCGGTGAAGGGTCCCGGGAGGGACGTCACCGCCTGCTCCACGGCCTGCCGCAGACTCGGCGTGCTGCCCGGGGCGGGCGGTGACACGCTCCCTGAAGCATTGTTCGGTACGGACCGCAGTGGCGTGTCGCGCCGTGTGCCGCCCTGGGGCCAGGCCGGGACCTGGGGCAGTGGGGCGTCGGCGGCGTACTGCTCGATGTGGGCGCCGAGTTCACACAGCGCGGTGTGCACGGCGGCCACTCCCGGCACGCGCGGGGTGTTGCCGTCCGCGGTGTCGCCGTCCGGGGCGGCACTCAACGCCGCTGTGAGCACCTCGATGCGACGAATCGATTCAGCAAGCCGGTGCAGCAGGGGCTCGAATATGTCCTGGCGCAGCGCGCTCAGCGGGTCGCGGGTCGCGAGCTCGACACTCACCGATCCGGTGAGTCCGCTGCCGGCCGTGCGGTACGCGACTTCGTCCCCCGACGCCGTGTGCCATGCGTCGAGGCACCGCCGCGTCTCCCGCAGGGCATCGAGGAGTTGGGGCCTGAGCCCTGCGGTGGGCACACGGGCAAGCATCGCCGCGACCTGCTCGGTGACGTCGAGTGTGGGCAGCATGGAGACCACGAGCGGGCCGAGCACGGCCCTCTGTATGGCGCGCGCCGGGTCGTCGAGCGAGAAAGTGATACGTTCGCCTGCCGGGGCCGCCATCGATACCTCGTGTGTGTTGACTCGGGTGACTCGCTGTTGACCGACGTGCGGCAGTCCACTTGCCGCGACGCGGTGTGCCTCGTCCGTCCGTGTGTCGGACCCTGGGCCCGCACGCGTACCCGTTGCCGAGGATCCGGCCGGCGCCAGAGTGGGCCGGCTCGCCCAGTACTCCCGGAGCGCGTCGAACGCGTCGAGGACGACGGCGACTTCCACGGGGCGGCCTCCGCCGTCCGGCAGGGGAGCCAGCCGCCCCTGCGCGTCACCGATTCCGATCTTGCGGCGGATCCAGCGCCGATCCTGCGGGGTGGTGGCACCCGCGTAGCCGCCGGGGTCCGACCGGGCGACGGAGTTGCGCAGGCACTCCGCCCAGAGGGGGCAGGAGGAGCAGAGCTGCCGGGCCGCGTGGATGAGGGCCTGGCGCCTCCGCATCTGGAGCGGAGGGCCCGTCACGTTGGCGGGTGGGTTCGTGAGCAGCGGCTGACCGAAGATGTCCGGCCGTCGCTGGCATGGCAGAAGGGTGGCGGAGCCGACCGCCTGGACGGATGCAGGCGGCGTTCTGTGAGCTGTCGTGACCATAAAAAGATTCCCCCGAAGCGATCATGACTTACGGGGACTTTAGGTCAGGCGAGTTGGCCACGGCAAAGTTGTCTCAGGCGGAGTCCTGTGCTTGAACAGCACGGGAGGTGATGGTTCATCAGTCAACTAGCTCTCTGTGGTGGCCGTCGGTACGGCGCGTCGCGTGAAACGCCGCTTCACCCACCCCGTGCGACGCCGCACTGAGGCGATACCGCCTCCGCGAGCCGCCAGCACCAGGATCAGTCCGATGAATCCGAGGGGGACGGCGAGGGCCGGAAGAACCGTTCCCACCCCGGAAGTCACGAGGAGGACCAGGTCGGCGAAGACCACGGTGACGCCGCGGCGGCCGGGGTGGTCCTTGACCATCCAGGCCCCGAGGAGAGCCATCGCGGCGAGGGCCCAGTATCCGAACACGGCCTGCCCGCTGAGCAGTCCGCCCGCTTGACCCCGGGCGATCTCGGCCACAGACGCGAAGTAGCCGGTAACCGCGGCGGTGACGAGCGTCGAGGCGAGCGCGAGCAGCAACTGCCCGCGGCGGCGCATCAGCCACAGCAGCGCGGAGAGGACCAGCAGCCCGCACACCGTGATGAACGAGGACATGCTGGTCGAGGCGAGCGCGAAGACGGTGTAGGCACCGGCGAGCCCGAAGACGATCCGGCGCAGCAGCCGCACGGCCCACGCGTCGTCGCGCTCCTGGCGCAGGAAGCGACGGATGCTGTCGGGGGAGGGGCGGGGGGTCATGCGGGACCGTCCATTCCTGTGGCGAGAGGGCGGGGTGCGAGGGCGGGATCGGCCACGGGGCCGGCGCGGGAGACCGAGGTGGGGGTCACGGCCCGGGTGGTCTTGAGCGGCTGCTTGAAGCCCACCTGCCAGAGCGGGGTGCGCACGCTCTTGGGCGGGGCCTGTAGCTCAGGCGCCTTGGTCGCCTCGGCCTCGGCCTGACCCGGGGCGAAGGCCTCCGAGATCCCGTCGATCTGCGCCTTGCGCACCTCGGGGGCCTCGGCCGCGAAGCCGTGGGGGTCGATGTAGCGGGGGACCGTCGGGTCGTTGAACTGGGCGACGGCACGCACAGCGTCTGTTCCGGCCTCGGCGCGGGTCACCTCCGGCCACTTCTGATCGGGCTCGTAGGCGAAGTGGATGTTGTGCAGCCCGACGTTCGGGTTGTTGCAGAGTGCGCCCAGCTCCTGCTGGTGGAGGATCGACCGGGTGTTGGCGTCCTGCCCGAACACGACGACCCGGCCTTCGGCCAGCCCGGCGTACGTTTCGGAGATCTTGCCCCAGGTGGCCTTGGCGTAGCCCTCCTCGAAGCCCGCTGCCTCGCCACCGAGGGCTTCGATGACCTCGTCTTCCCAGAGGAACATGTCGTCGAGTTCACGACCGCCTTGAGTGGTTTCCAACGTCTGTGCGGCACCGGGACGGGTCCTGTTCCGCTCGGTCGCCCACTCTTCCGCGATGAAGCGCTGGGACAGGAATGGCTCACTCCAGTCGTTCAGCGGCGCTTCCGGGTGCTTGAGGCCGTACGACCAGAAGGCACTGATCGGCTTCGTCCCGTCGGGCGGGGTGAGCTTCGCCTTGTCCGTGGCCAGGCCGTCGATGTAGGCCTTCGGCGTCACCTGGGCTGCCCTGGCAGCTGCCTTGATGCGCCGCGCCACGGCCTTCGGGTCGCGTCTGGCCTCCTGGGTGGCTTCCTCCCGGGCGTTCGCGCGGCGCAGGGCGCCTCGCTCGATGTACTTGGGTATCGGCTCCGGGCTCACGGTCGTCCGACCTCCAGGGGCCGGGGATAGACCCTCAGCTTCATGTTGACCACTCCGGGGTCGGACCCGTCAGCAGTACCCAGGGCGGGCGTGACGCGCAGACTGACGAGGGCGCCCGGAGCTTCGGCCTCCCAGTAGGCAAGGTGGTAGGGGTCCTTCTCCTCAAGGCGGTCCTGCTCCTTGGGGATCGCGTACTCACCGACCCCTGCCGGGAAGGAGCTGGAGTCCCAAGCTCCTTCCCAGACCGGCTCGCCCAAGACCGAGGACACGGCGTCGCGGTAGAGCGGCCAGACCCGGTCGGCCTCGGCCAGTACCTGCGGGTTGCCTTCCGCGCTGTCGGCCGACGCGCCCCAGACCCAGTGGGAGAGGCTTTGTACGGGTGCCCAGCTGCCGCCCTGGGCGTGGAGGGTCATCCTGCCGCCGGTGTCGGTCAGCACGTTGAGGACGTACTCGAACTGGGTGGGTGTCCAGCCGAACTGGGCGCACCACATGTCCAGGCCCTGGCCGGACAGGGGCGGGCCGTTCCAGATGGTCTCCCAGTGGATGTCGGCCAGCCCGCGCAGCTCGGTGATCAGTTCCTGCGGGGTCCGGTTCACCGGCGGGATGAAGGACATGTGGCTGTCTCTCTTTCTCGGGTCTCGTACGTCACAGTCGCCAGCCGGGGCCACCGATCGGATGGGGGTCGGCCGGGCCGTGGAAGGCGAGATCGATCGTGCCACCTCCCGAAACCCGGCCCGTACGGCAGTGCAGGTCGAGCACGATCACCGGGGCGAGCGGGTTGGAGTATCTCCACTGGGCGAGCCGGTACGGGGCCCGGCGCTCCAGCCGCTCCTCGGCGTCACCCCACCGGCCGGGAGCGGGCGGCGCCGGGAAGTCGGGGCTGTCCCAGGCGCCCTCCCAGCCAGGGGGGCCCAACGCGGTGGTCACCTGGGCGAGGTGGGCCGCGTACCGGTCGAGGGCGACCGCCGTGACGTCCGTGCCCTCGGACGTCGAGTCCGCCCTGACCCGCCAGGCGGTGAACGACGCGCCGGTCACGGGCGCGCCGGGAACACCGGAGGACGTCAGGTGCAGCCGACCGGACCGCTGCGTACGCACCCACAGGCCCGACTGGAGCCACAGCGGTTGCCAGCCGAAGCGCGCGCACCACTCGGCGCGCTCGGAATCGCCCTCGGGGATGCCGGCCCATACGGCGCGCCAGTCCACGCTCAGGAGCGCGCCCAGTTCGGCGGCGAGCTCCTGCGGCGGGTGGTCGGTGATGACACTGGCCATGTTCAGGGCTTCCTAGCGGGATATCCGGCCACCGCCGTCGCGCGGCGGCGGCGGCTGGTGCGGCGGGGTCGGCGTCGGAGGGGCCGGCCGCTGCGGGGGGCGCGGGTCGGCCGGACGCAGCGGGGGCCCGTCGACGATGTTGACCCGGCCGGTCGGGCGCGGGGTCGGCTGCGGTGCCGGCGCCGGTGCCGGCTGGGGCGCCGGTGCGGGCTGGGGTGCGGCTGCGGGCTGGGGCGCGGGAGGCGGTCCCTGCTGCGGTACGGGCGCGTTGGAGGCGCTGACCCGCCCGCTGCGGCGACGGGGCGGCGGCTCGGCGGCGGGTTCCTTTTCGGACTGTCCCTTCTGCTTCTGCTGCAAGTCCGCGTACTGGTCCTTCTGGAGCTCCGCTCCCATCTGGGCAGCCTTGCGCTGCCCGCGCTTGGTGTTGCTCGGAGCGATCCAGCCGCCCTTCTGCAACCTTCCGCCGAGCGCGACCTTGTCCATGCCGCGGCCTACGTTCCCGGCACCTCTCCCCGCGACCCGTCCCGCCGCCCTTGCCGTACCGGAGGCGGCGTTGCCCGCGAGGCGCTGACCCTGCGCGCCGATCTTGCTGGACAGCGAATTGGCCATGTCGCCCACGCCCAGCGCGTCCTCCGCGCCTGCGATCTTGGGGCTGTAGCTGCCCGAGAGCAGCTTCTTCAGCATCATGACGACCGCCACGGTCACCAACAGCAGCATCAGCAGCTGCATGCCCAAAGAGATCTTCGCGGGCAGAATCATCTGGTAGAGCACGAGCAGCACGCTGAGGATGATGCCGAAGCCCGCCCGCAGCACGAAGCTGTGGATGAACGTCTCCAACCACCCCTTGAGCAGCTTCTGCTGGGACGGATGGATGCCCAGGGTGGCCACCAACGGCAACAGGATGATCATGATCAGGGTCACGGCGTGCCACAGCAGGGTGAGCGCACTGAGGACGATCACCATCAGTCCGACGATCAACGCCGCTATCAAGGAGTAGAAGGCGAGCCCGACGCGTGCACCGGCACCGTGTCCGGCCCATTCGTTGAAGGCAACCGGGTAGATCGCCCTATCCGAGGCATGGCCCGGATAGCCCTCGCCCTTGCCGCCCGCCATGTCTATGCGGATGGGCATCCACTCATCGGTTTCCTTGTCGATGTCCTTTTTCTTGCCATCTCTGGGGAACGCGTCCATGTTGGTCGTGGACTGCGACACCGCTTGCCTGACCCGGACGTCCTCGCAGCGCGCGCCCTTGCCGTAGTTGCACTCGGCCGCGGTGTTCTTCGGCGTGCACACGCCCTCCTTGATCTCGCCGGCGCCGTTCTTGAAGATGCAGTTGGTGCCGTGTTCGCCGAACTGGCCCAGGGCCCATGGCCGGAACGCCAGCGTGTCGTACATCGCACAGCTGGATATGCGAAGACCGCGATTGTGGTCCACCTCCGGGGACAGATCGCAGGGGGACTGCATCTGGTCCGTGGCGCCCGAGAGAACAGCCTCGGTAAGCATCGAGTTGAAGTTGCCGATCCCCGTGTCCGCCTCGGTGATGACCTTGTCGTAGTTGCCGCCGGTCAGGAGTACGACCACGGCGACCGTCGTCAAGGACGCCCAGCCCACGCCCGACCAGGCCTCACGCATTTCGTTCTTGCGCCACTTCGTGAAGACCCACAGACCGGTCAGCGTGATCATGACCGGTACGGCAGGAATGAAGACGTTCTTCTTCAGAGTCTCCACTACGCTGTCGCGGCCGTCGTAGAGACCGCTGAGCGGACTCGGGTTGGAGGCCAGCTCTTTGATCGAGATGGCTGTACGCGTCAAGATCTTGGTGCCGTTGAACACCATGTTGGCCACGCCGTTGTTGACGAGGTCCATGATCGAGCAATGGTCGGCACCGCTGCCCCTCGTGCCATTGGTGTCGGACGCGTTGCCCCGGCCCCTGAAGGTCATGGACCAGTTCAGGCCCCGCATGGCGTTGAGCTCGTAGAAGGTGTACTTCTGGGGGGCCTCTGGCATCCTGACCGCGCCGGTGACCATGCCCGTCGTGTCGTTGAGGTTCTTGGCGCGTTTGGCCTTGTCTTCCCATTGGTTGACGGCAGGGATGATCGATTCACCGCTGGCACCCGGGCTGTCTTCGGTGTAGCTGTCATTCCCGGTGAAACTGCAGGCGAAGTCCTCGGCGTTGGCCGTTCCGGGCACCGCGAACGACAGGGCCAACACCGCGAGAATGACGAACGCACCGGCCCGGACGGCTCGGCCCGCGCCCCGCACCCGATCGAGTGGAGACGAGATCTGGCGGGTGGACCCACGCGTCTTGGCGCTACGGCGCACGAACATCGGCTTCCTTCGGGAGTTCCTCGGCAGGGTTGGGATGTCGGTGACTACGAACGGGCGTAGTCGGTCAGGATGCAGCCCTCGGCTGATCCCTTGTGCTGCGCGTAGCCGCTCGGGATCTCGTAGCCCCCCTTGCAGACCAGGAGGAGCATCTTGGCGTTCATGAGTGCCTGGACGGTCGTGTCTCCCTCCGGCACGACTGCGAAGTTCTTGCCGACCAGCGCCTCGTACTTCTTGCCGGCGTTGTTCGCGGCCTGGAACTTCGCCATGTCGGAGATCGCCAGCAGGGTGATCGTCTGGTGGGAGCCGTCGTCACAGACCGCGCGCTCCTTGATGGCCCACGCCGGGTCGGCGGCTTCCTTCTCCAGCAGGCCCGATCCCTCATCGTCGGAAGGCCGGAGGTTATTGCACTGCGCGTGCTGGTTGACGAACTTCTCGATGGAAGCCATGTCGCCCGCCGCCGGCAGCCCGAGGTCGCCCGTTGATCCGCCGCCGCCGGCGTCCCCGTCCCCACCACAACCGGTCAGGGAGGCGAGCGCTATGAGAGCGGCTCCGGCCATGAGGGTCCTGGACAAGCGCATGGTGTCTCCTTCGGTACGGCTTGCGGAACGGGTCTCGGAGTTCTGTGGCGTCACGTCGTGGAGGCGGCGGCCGCGTCGCCCGCCTCCTGCATGAAGGTCCAGTCCCACACGCTGAGCGGCGGGTCGATGCCCTGCCGGGCCGGGCGGGTCGTGCCGTTGGTGTCCGTGGCGGCCAGGATCTCCTTGAAGACCAGGTCCACGGCGACCGTGCCGACCCGCTTGTCGACGTCTCGTTGCAGGCAGACACCGGTACGGAGCTCCTGGAGGGCCGAGACGACCTTGGCGTCGTTCTCGGGGCGGCCCAGCAGCGGCGCCACCAACGAGGCCTCCTGTGCGGACTTCTGCTTGAACGCGAACACGGTGTGGATCTGGTTGGCGCCACCGCTGCGGGCCTCGGAGTCCTCGATCTGGACGAGGTCGATGGCCTGCTGGGTGATCAGGACGGTGACCGCCAGGTACGAGCGGCCCTGCTTGAGGGCGCGCCGCATCAGGTCGCGGCCGCTCTCGGTCGCGGTGACGACGTACGCCTCGTCGACGAACAGCGCCTTGGGGCGCAGGCCGATCTCGCCCGTCACCGGGTTCTTCTCGTAGCCGACGTCGAGCATCTGGCTGCCGAGCTCCACGACGGCCATCAGCGCGGTCGCGGCCAGGCGCTCGGCCGGGTTCCAGTTGCGCGGGTCGGAGGAGGACGGCGACTGGAAACCGCGCAGGGTGATGACGGTGCGGCGCTTGCGCATGGCGGACAGGGTCTGCGGGCGCTCGGCGAAGGCCAGTCGCGCGTACGGCAGCGTACGCAGCTCGGTGAGGAGCATCTGGGCGAGCTTGAGCTCCTTGACCGCTTCGCGGTCATTGGTGGACACCGCGTGGTCGTAGGCGTTCACGACCTCGTCGACGACCTGCCACAGCGTCGGCCGCGGCACCTGCTGCTCGGCCTCCCGGGCGGTCAGCCCCTGCTCGGTGGCCTGCCGCATCGCGGAGTTGTACCAGCCGACGACGGTGGCCATGCCCTCGATGACGGGCAGGCGCACGCGCTGGTAGTCCTCGTCGCCGAGGAACCCGCGGAGCATCGACTCGGCGAGCAGCCGGCCCGAGGGGACGTCACGGGCGACGACCCACGGGTCGAGCACGCCGGCCTGGCCCTTGAGGAGGTCGACGACCTCGGTCTCCGCCCAGAACTCCGGGTTGACCGGCTGGAAGCGACTGTGCTCCGTGCCGAGGAGGCCCGCATCGGCGTCGTGCGCGAACTCGGGGTCGTTCACCTGGGAGCCGAAGGCCAGGTAGTAGCAGAGCTGGGCGAAGTCGGTCTTGGGGTCGATGACCAGGCAGCGCACGCCCGACTCCGACTCCTCGTAGAACTTCTGCAACGCGAGCGAGGACTTGCCGCCGCCGGACGCGCCGACGATGGCGAGGCCACCGCCGTCGTTGCGGGCCGGGCCCACGTGCAGCGAGTAGTGGACGGGCATCTTGCCGGCCCAGCCGACGAGGTTGCCCACCCATCCGAGCTGCTTGCCCGACCGGTGCTCGGGGTTGTCGCCGAGTTCGGTGCCCGCGGTGGGCAGCCCGGCGCCGAGCTGCTCGACCTCCTGGAGGCGCAGGTACGGCGCGACGGGAAGCTTCGGCGCGTCGCCCGGCAGCTGGGACTGCAGGAGTCGCCACTGCTGGCGGGTCGGCCGCAGCAGGGTCACCTTCAGGTCCTGCTTGAACTGCATCTCCAGGATGCGGCGTCGCCGCTCCAGCTCGGTGAGGTCGGGCGCGGAGATGGTGAAGCGGATCTGCGCCTCCATGCCCGGCATCTTGTGCTCCTCGACGTCGTCGAGGAGGTGCTGGGCGCGCGTGACCTGGTTGGCGAGCTGGGTGCCGGGAGAACGACCGGAGTTGGCCATGTCGTTCATCTCGTCGACCAGGTTGCCGCTGATCTTCTTCGCCCGGTCCTTGAACTTCAGGTACGGGATGAGGGTGAACCGCATGTCGATCTCGACCGGGAAGTCGACGTGCTGCGACGCGTAGCGGGCCCAGGCGGTGGACTGCCGGAAGCGGGTCTCGGTCGGCCAACTGGCGGCCACCAGCGTCGTCGTGTAGCTGGTGTGCTGCTCGCCGGTGACCTCGTCGTACTGGTTCAGCACGATGTGCGTCTTGTGGTTCTCGCCGGAGAAGTCGACGACCAGGTCGAACTGGTCCGGTCCCCAGGAGCGCGAGCCGAGCACCGGCTCCGGCGGCACGGCCAGGTCGCCGTGGAGGGGCTTGCGGATGAGCCAGACGAGCTCCTCGCGGGTCAGCGGCACACCGTTCAGGCCTTCGAGGCTCTCGTGGACCTCGCGCGCGACCTGCGTCCACTGGGCCAACAGGCCCGGCGACAGGTACTCGTCGTAGACGCCGGTGGCGGTCGCGGTCGCCTTGTCGGCGGTGTCGCGCAGGGCAGCCGTCAGCCCCGGGTCCTCGACGGGATCGTCGCCGCCCGGCAGCACTCCGGTGCCGTTCGAGCCGCGCTTGAGCGAACCCAGCTTGACCAGCAGGATGTTGCGCTCGCGGGTTGCCCCGATGCGCTCCTGGTACTCCGCCTTGCGGAGGTTGTACGCCTTGTAGTTCTCGGTCGGGTCCCAGGCCACCGTGTTGAGCCGGTCGGCCCACTCCACGGCCGTGATCGGCCGGTACACCTTGCGGTAGTGGCACTCGACGTTGCGGTCGCCGCGGGCGAGGTTGAGCAGGCCGCGGGCGGGGCCCTCGGCCATCGCCTGGAGCTCGCCGGCGTTGAGGTACTCGTCGATGGAGGTGGGCAGCACGAGCCCGGTCCACACCGATTCGCCGTGGACGAAGACCATGTCGTCGGCGTACCGGTAGGGCAGCCGCATGTCTTCGCGGCGCTTGGACTGGCCCGGCTGTTTCCGGGAGCCGCCCGCGTTCCGCGTACCGCCGGAGCCCTGGCCTTCCCTGGCCTTCTTGGAGCCGGTGGAGGCGATGAGCATGGCGATCACGAAGAAGGCGACCGCCCCGCCCAGAAGGATCATCATGATCATGAGGGATTCATCCTGCGGTCTCGGAGTGTGCGGATACGGGGTGGCTCGGGAACGGCTGCGCGGACCGCGCCTGGCCCGCGAACGAGGAACCGTGCCGCGCCGCCGCGGCCAGCGCCTCCTCGTACTGGCGCTGCCAGCGCGGCGAACCCGGCTGCCAGAGGATCACCTGCCAGCGCATTTCCTCGGGCTCCCGGTCGGCGGCCATCCCCTGCAGCCGCTTGGGCTGGAACCAGAAGTCGGCCCAGACCACGACCTGTTGGCTGAGAGTGAGTGCGGAGGGCAGCGGCCGCCCCCACACGAAGTAGACGCCGACCGGCGGTCCGATGTAGAGCACCGACGTCACCACCGAGATGCCCAGGAAGGGCAGGAAGGCGGAGAGCGAGAGCAGCGTCACCAGCCAGACGATGGCGAAGCCGAAGGCCGCACCCAGAGCGGGCAGCAGCAGACCGGGAAGCGGGATGTTGCCCCAGTTCCAGATGCGCTTGGGCCGGTTGAGCAGGTCCGTGTGGTCGTAGGCGACCATCGGCTCGGGTGCGTCGGACGTGTTCTGCGCCATCAGCCGGTCCCCCTCTCTGACGTGGTTGCGGGCCGCGGGTCACCGGTGCGGGCCGGAGGGATGTACCGGCCGCTCCCGGGCTCAGCTCTTGGCGCCGCCGCCGCCGATCTGGCTGCCGAGGTCGATGAGCAGGCCGGCGAGGCCGGTCGCGCCACCGATGATCAGAGCGGCCAGCGCGATCATGCCGAAGCCCTGGAAGGCCTCGCGCATGCCGTCGCCGCGCTTCATCGACAGCAGCATTCGGATACCGAGGATCAGCAGGGCGCAGATCGCCACGGTGGTGCCGATGCCCATGAGGATCTTCTGGATCTCGCCGAACATGCCGTTGAGGGTGGTGGCCGCCAGGTACATGGCGTTGTCCTTTCACTGTGGTGCGTGGGAGGAGTGCGTGGGGGGTGCGTCGGGTGGGCGCGGTCAGGGTTTCTTGGGCGCGCCGGAAGCGGAGGGGGCGGGTGCGGTGGGCGCGGTGGGTGCGCCGCCGTCCCCGCCGGCCGGGGGGTTCTCCTCGGGTTCGGACGCGGCGGGCGGAGCCGTCGCACCGGCGTCCGCGCTGCCGCCCGTGGGATCGAGGACGCCACCGCGGATGTCCTTGATGAACCAGCCCTGGGCGGTGTTCACCATCGTCAGGCGGTAGGAGCGCTTCACGGTGGTGGTGGGGGCGGGAGTGCCCTTCGAGGCGGCCGTCACGCCGCCCCAGGTGACGGTCACCCGCGCCTGGACGGTCTGGCCCGGCCCGTAGGCGATGGTGGCGTTCGGTTCGGTGCCGGCCGGGGCCAGTGCCACGACCTCCTGGACCTCGGACGAGACCAGCGCACCGGCCAGGCCGGTGGTCGCCGACTGCGAGGCGTCGGTCGTCGTGAAGCGGGTCAGCCCGGTCGCGTCGGAGGCGGCCCAGGCCTTGAAGAAGCCGGGCAGGACCTGCGCCTTGAGCTGGTCGGAGAGCGTCTGGTCGACGGTCTCGTCGTCCTGCTTCACCACCGGCACGCTGCCGCGCGAAGCGAGCGGCATCTCACCGACGTCGCCCGCGATGCGCAGCCCGGAACCGGTGGCCGGGTCCTTCACGTACACCGGCACGGACAGGGAGGTGACACGGCCGGTCGACAACTTGACCTGGATGCCCAGGTAGCGGCCGTTGGCCCCGTACTCGGGAAGTTCCTCGATGGTCCCGTCCCACTTGGCCTGCCGGACGCTCTGGGTGCCCTGGCCGGTGATGCCGCAGTCGCGGTCCACGCCCGAGGACGTGTAGCGGGTCAGGGCGTCGCGGCGCTTGTCGGCGTTCTGCGGCGAGTACGTCATGCAGAGCGTGACGTACTCCTCCGCGAAGGTCGCGGCGGCCTGCGTCGGGAACTCCGTCAGCCGGTACCGGGCCACCTCCTTGTCGTTCAGGTCGGCGCTCTGCACCGCGACGGACGACTTGCCGATGACCAGGCCGGCGACGCCGCAGGAACCCAGCGCGAAGGCACATGTGGTGATCAACAGTGCGGCGCGGACCGCCACATGTGTACGACGGCCCTGTGCGGGCAGCCGACCACCGGGACGCGGAACGTCGAATCCCGCGTCGGCGGCGGTGCGGGCGGGGGCCTCGGATCGCGACGTGGCGGAAGCGGTGGTGGCCGGGGCGCCGGAAGCGGAGGACGTGGAGGCGGACCGGGCCGGC
This sequence comes from Streptomyces sp. H27-H5, assembly GCF_026627505.1. Lineage (GTDB taxonomy): Bacteria > Actinomycetota > Actinomycetes > Streptomycetales > Streptomycetaceae > Streptomyces. The sequence goes on from NZ_JAPNLK010000092.1 coordinate 13,991, forward strand.
TCGGACGGGGCGGTGGTGCTGCCGCGCCCCTGCTTGCGCCCCTCGCGCTCCGCCTTCTTCTGCTCGTACGCCGCCTTGCGCACAGCCTTCTTGGCGTCCTGCTCGGCCTTGCGGCGGTCCTTCTTCGACTCGCCCGCGGGCTGGTCCGCGCGCGGCGGCAGGACCGGGACGGCCGCCTCGCCGGGCGGGACGTTGCCGGGCCGGACGGTGCGCACCCAGGCAGCGGCCACCTGCGCGCGGGCGGCGTCCGAGGACTGCTGCTGCGACGCATGGGTGTTGTCCGGGTAGCCGTAGGCAGCGGGCGCCTGCTGCGGGGACTGCGGAGCTTGCTGTCCCTGCTGTCCCTGCTGTCCCTGCTGGGGAGGGGCCTGGTGTCCCTGGGCCTGCGGCGGGTGCTGTGCTCCGGCGGGCCCTACGGGGCCGAAGTGCCCTCGCTGCCCGGAAGGCTGGGCCCCGTCGACCCCGCCAGCAGAGCTGTTGTGGTCCGTCATCGAGTCCGTCTCTCCCACGCGTGTGATCCCCATCCGCCGGCCGACCGGGTGGCGGGCCCCCTGGTGAGGCCAGGTGCGGAACGGCAGTGTGGCAAATGAAGCCGACAACACCTCCCCCCATTTCCCCGTCGGGAAAGAGTGAGGAAAGCCGGGGAAAGAGTGGGGAATCCTCGGATGGGAGTCCCGGGACCCCGGAACGAGCCGGGTCGCCCGGCGCTCCGCCAGAATGAGCGGTCGTGCCCGGGCGACAGGCGCCGAGGCGTCCCCGACCCTACGAAGGACGAGAGTTGAGCGACCAGTACGCCCTCCCCCAGGCGCCCGCCGACGCGGCGCCCGCCCCCGCGACCGAGGCCCGGAACGCCTGGATCGAAGGCTACGAACCCGGCAACCCCTGGCAGTCGAAGCTCTGCCTGAGCACCCCGCACGGCACCGTCTCGTACCCCCTCACCCCGCACACGATGCCCGAGCTGCTGGAGGGCTTGGTCCTGGTGGCCCAGGCCCAGCAGGGGACGGCCGGGATGCCGGAGCCCGACGAGGACGCCGCGGCCGGCGGCCCGGACGACGGCCCCTCCCAGGCATCGAGCCTCCACGACGGCCGCGCCGCCCGCATGACGGGCTGGACGGTGGTACACGACCTGTGGGAACAGGGCGACGCGAGGGTCCGCTTCATCATGGGGGCGGTGGTGGTGGGACTGCTGCTCCTCGGGATCATCCTGTCCTGACCACATGCCACGATGCCCCCACGTATTCAGAGCGAGGAGCTTGAGACGATGCTGACGGAGACATCGGGCCGCACGGCCCGGGACCTTGCCGCCGAGTTGGACGGCCTGCGCGGCGTGGACTGGGCGTCCGTGTGGGCGGGTCCGCCGCAGGGCGGGTCCCCGGAGTTCCGCGAGTGGTGTGGACGCCACGGCTGGGACCCGCAGACGGTCGAGCGCAACCTGGTGGTGCGCACCCGCGGTGGGGGCAGGTGGACGTTCGAAGCGGGTGGCAACTGGGATCCTGTCAGGCGACTGACCCACTGGGCGTGGCACCTCAAGGCCGATGGCGCGTCCGAGAACCCCGGTCTCCTGGCCCGCGCGGCCGAAGAGTGGCCGGAGTTCGTCAGGGCAGCCGAGGACGTGCTGGGTTCGGCGGTCTGGAACGGCCCTTGGGACGCTCCGGACTTCCCGGAGCCGCCGGAGCCGGGATTCTGGGGGGACCGTGCACACCGTCTGGAGACCCGCACCCCCTACCGGCTGGCGTACTGGAAGCCGGTGGGTGACCACCCCGGGCAGGCCTTCATCGTGCTGGTGCAGTCGGTGTCGTTCGCAGCGTGGACCACGGACACTCCCGGCGGCTCACGGATCCGGCTGACCGTGAACGCCCCTGAAGGGTCACGGAGGAGCCTGTGAGACCCGAGGCTCCACCCACCCCGGAAGAGGTGGCCAGGGCGATCGCCTTCGAGCAGGAGCACGCAGAGTCGGAGCCCGCCGACGAGTCCGCCGGACGTCGGCTGGCGGTCCGCCTCTACGAGGACTGCCTGTCGGCTCAACCGGAGCAGGACGGGCCGGAGCAGGACGGGCCGGACCTGATGGGATTCATCAAGCACATATCGGAGCAGGGATCCGTCACCAATGAGGACCGGGGACCCGATCGGGCCTTCTGGTCCTTCAAATCCCAGCCCGAAGGGGCGGACAGGGCAATACCGCACCGATTTCTGGCGCGGGCCTACGGAGAGTCGCGCGGTCTCCAGGTGTTGGAGGACACTCCTGCCGGGAACCGGCTCAACGGCTACTTCCTCGGCAACGAATTCGTGGTGGACGCCCTCGCCCAGCACTTCGACTTCGAGCCCGAGGAACTGGACGCCGCCCACGGTGCCGCCTGGGACACCCTCTCCGACCGGTATGCCGAGGCGGCCGAGGGCCTGGTGATCACGTTCGCCGCCGACATCACCGAGGACTCGGTGCTCGGCAAGACCGAGATGCCGAAGCTGCTCGGCGGTTCCAACGTCGGCAAGGACCGGATCAGGTTCGCGGTCCCGATGCCCCGGCACGAGCACCTGCCCCCGGAAATCGATGCGTTCATCGCGAACGACCCCGTCCGCTGCCAGCTCCTCATGGGTGACTACGACCCCGCGAAGTCCCCCGAGGAGTTCGCCATGAAGCTGGACGCCATCGACGTCCCCGAGGACCAGCGAGAGGCGCACCAGCACGCGGTGGAACGGCTGTCGACCGCCACCAGCTACGAGGAGCTGAACCCGGCGACCCCCGACACGAAGCGGTCGCGGGTGCGCACCAATTCCTTCCTGCCCGGCGTGAACGTCGGCCACAGCATCGTTCCCGCGTCCCGCAGAGGCCCCACCAGCCACGGGGCGATCGAGCCGGCCGCGCCGCACATCGCGCCCAAGCCCGCCGGCATCGAACACTGATTCATCCCGGTCCGCCACGATGCGGACACGCCCCCATGTAGCGAGCAAGGAGTCGAGCAGGATGCTGACCGAGACGACGGGCCGCACCGCCCGAGACCTGTCCGTCGAGCTGGAAGGTCTCCAGGCGGTGGACTGGGCCTCGGTGTGGGCGGGGCCGCCGCAGGGAGGGTCCCCGGAGTTCCGCGCGTGGTGCGGACGCCACGGCTGGGATCCGCAGACCTTCGACCGGCAGCTGGTGGTGCGCGGTCCCGGGGGCGGCCGGCTGACCTTGGAGTCCGGTGGCTACTGGAACCCGGTCGAGAGCGTGTCCCACTACGGGTGGCAGGTGAAGGCCGGCGCGGCGGACGAGAACCCCGCCGTGCTCGCCCTGGCCGCCGAGACCTGGCCCGAGTACGCGGCAGCGGCCGCCGGGGTGCTGGGCGCGCCCGCGTGGGCCGGCTCCTGGGACGCCGAGGACTTCCCGGAGCCCCCCGCGCCCGGCTACTGGCCCGACCGGGAGTTCCGGCTGAAGAGCCGCCGCCCGTACCGGTTCGCGTACTGGCGGGGTGCCGGTGCGGACGCGCCGTACATCCTGCTCGGTCAGTCCGTCGCGTTCCCCACCTGGGCCGCGGACATGCCCGGTGCGTCGGCGATCTCCCTTGAGGTCCGGCCGCCCGTCGACGTCCTGCGAGCCCTTCGATGAGGGACTCGACGCCCCCGACTCCGGACGAGATCAGCCGCGCGATCTCCCTCCAGGAGGCGGACCGCGCGGGCAGACCGCGTACCGAGGCCGAGGCCGAGGCGGTGACCGCGCGCATCTACGCCGACTGGCGGGCGGCCCATGCCGAGGGCCGCGTCACCCCGGACATCGCGTCGTTCATCCGGGACGTCGCCGCGCACCGGTCCGTCACCAACGAGGACCGCGGCGCCACACGCGCCTTCTGGTCGTGGAAGTCCCGGCCCGAGGGCGCGCCCCGGGTCGTGGACCACCGCTTCCTGGCGCAGGCGTGCGGCGAGAGTCGTGCGTACCAGGTGCTGGAGGACAGCCCCGCGGGCCGGCAACTGGACGCGTACCGGCTGTGGGAGCCCCTGGTGAAGGAGTCCCTGGTCAACGACTTCGCCTTGGACGCGGCGGAGGTCGACGGCCTGGCCCCGGAGGTGTGGGCCACCATCTCGGGACGCTACGCCGAGGCGGCCGAAGGGCCGGTCGTCGCCTTCTGCGCCGACATCGGCGCTCACTCGATCCTGGGGAAGGACGAGCTGCCGCGGTTGCTCGCGCACGAGACCGTGGGCAAGGAGAACGTCGGTTTCCCGTTGCCCGCGCCCCGCCACGAGCATCTGCCGCCCGAGGTGGACGCGTTGATGGCCAATGAGTCCCTGCGCTGCCAGGTGCGGATGGAGGACTACGACGTCCAGACCACCGTGCCGAAGGACTTCGCGGCGAAGCTCGGCGCCCTCGACGTACCCGAGAACCTGCGGGAGGCACACGCCTCCGCGCTCTCCCGGCTCTCCTCGGCCCACACCTACGACGAGTTGGCCGCGCCGGCGCCGCCCGAACCGGCGGCCCGGCAGCAACAGCACCAGCAACAGCAACAGCACGTCGTATCCGCCCGAGCCGCTGCCTTCCTGCCCGGTGTCACCATCCGCCCCACGGCCGCGCCACCGAGCCCGCGCGGCCCGTCCACCCACGGTGTGAGCAACCCGGTGGCCGCCGAGGTCGCGCCGAAGGCCGTCGGCATCGGGCACTGAGCGGCTCCCACCGGCTCGAACGGGCACCCCGCACCATCCATGTCACATCACGTCGAACGACCGATCCGCCCGGAGGGCCCACCCATGAGCACGAGCGCCGAGGCGCAACAAGCGTCCGAGGAAGAGGTGGAGTTCTACTTCGCCGACGTCTTCGTCTTCGTCTCCGAATACCTGTCGCAGATGGTGCGGCGCCGTGTGAACGGCTCGACCGCCACCTGGTGTCCGCGCTGGTGGGAGCACCCGGAGGCGGGCGCCCGGCTCTCCGCGCTCTGGCTGGCCTGGGAGCATCTGCGGCACGACCCGGCCCTGGGCATGTCCACCTGGTGGCTCCACCACGCCGATCCGCACCTGCGGGTGCTGATGGACGCGGACATGGGCCCGTTCGCGGCCTGTTCGCCCAAGGACGGCCACACGGCCTACCCCTTCGAACCGCTGCCCGTCGATCCCGACGGCCCCGAGAGCAACCCCGACGCGCCCGCGTCATGAGCAGGACCGGTGAGGGTTCGGGGGGCTCCTTTCACCGATTCTTCGCATGGCCTTCGTGCCCGTACCCCGGCCCGAATCCCTGAGTTTTCCTCGGTCTTTCCTCGTCTTTCCTCGTGAGGAAATGGCCTGCGTCTTCCGCCGTCCCTCCCCCTACCGTGTCCGGGCGACCTGACTGAGGGAGGCCCGGGACGGTGGAGTCACCTGCCGAGAACAAGCGAAGTGCGGCACTTGCCCTGGCGATCCTGGGCGTTCTGCTGATCGTCTCCCTGGTCGTCCTCACCGTTTTCGACGGCGAGGACGACGCGGAGAACCCGCCCGATGGCAAGGCCTCCTCGACGGCCGGACCGGGCAAGGAGGCCGGTACGGCCGGTGGCGGCGGCTCCGACGACGAGGGCGGGCAGACCGGTGCGGGCGGCGTCGACGGCGTCCCGCCGATCGTCACGCCGGAGGAACTGAGCGAGGCCCACCGCGCCATGGCCGCCTACATGACCGGCCTCAGCACGTACCGGTACACCGACCAGAGCGCCGGCTGGGCGAAGCCCCTGCTCGAACTCACGGTGCGGGACGCTCAGATGAAGGCGCTGACCGTTCTGCCCACGGGCAAGGACTGGGCCACCTGCCAGGTCGCTCGATGCACGTCCGCCGGCAAGGCGACCGTGGTCCGCGACGGGATGATCGCCCAGGACCTCGTCAAAGGCGGCGGCAGCCTGGTGTCCAGCGTGGTGTCGGTGACCGCGACCCGTACCGAGGGCGGCAAGCAGACCCGTACGGAGACGAATTCCTGGCTGGTCAGTTCCCGCAAGGAGGCCGGCGCCTGGAAGGTCTCGTCCTTCAACCTGCAGGGTCTGGGCAACGTGGGCGCATCCGACGAAGCGGGGGAGTGAGACTCGATGGTGGCTCCTGCCGTACTGGCGGCCGCGTCCAAGGCAGCCAAGGTGGCCAAGACGGCCAAGATGGCTGCCCAGATGGCCGGAGGTCAGGGCGGTGGCGGTGGCGGCAAGAAGAAGGGCAACGGCAAGATGCTGTTGCTCGTCGGCGCCGGCGGCCTGCTGCCGATCGGTGGCATCGGTTTCATCGCACTCGTCATGATCAGTGCTCTGGTGGGCGGTCTCGGCAGCGGCGCCGCCCAGGCGGCCTGCGGCAACTATGCCGAGAACGCCGCCGGGGGAAGCACCGGCGACCAGGCGGCCACCAACCCGGTCATGCCGGCCGGCAAGATCTACCTGCCCAGTGAGACGGCCCGCAACGAGATACCCCCCCGGATGATCCTGGCCTCGATGCGGGCAGCAGCCCGCTACGAGGGACTGGACTGGACGATGATTGCCGGTCAGATGTACCAGGAGACCAAGTACGGCCAGGACCCGTCCGCCGCCCCCGGGGGCAAGAACAGCGCCGGCTACATGGGCCTGCTCCAGTTCGGCAACGACGCGTGGCACGACTACGGCGCCGACGGCAACAACGACGGCAAGAAGGACCTCTACAACATCGACGACGCGGCATACGCCGCGGCCAACTTCCTGCACGCGATGAAGGTCGAGACGAACCCCTGGAAGGCGCTGCTGAAGTACTCGGGTTCGAACTCCGACAACACCGTCTACCCGCGGGTGGTCCTCACCCAGTCGGCCCGCTACCGGGGCAACCTCACCGGCGAGAAGAACCTCATCGAGGGCTGGTACGCGCACCTGAAGGCGACCGTCGACAAGAACCCCGACTTTCCCACCCTCGGCCGGCAGTCCGACATCCCCGCGCCGGTCGGCAACGGGGCCCAGCCCACCGAGGCCCTGAGCATCAAGGCGACCTCACCGCGATCCTGGTCCACCCCGCCCTACGGCGGTGACACGGGGCAGACGCAAGCCGCCTCCTACGGGGACAACCGGATCGGCCAAGCCCCCCGGAGCGGCGGGATCCAGACCGTGGCGTTCTCCCGCCCCCTGCTCAAGCCCGCCGAGCCGCCGGCCCAGGACGGCAAGAGCTGGCAGTGGCCGTTGAAGGAGGGCACGTACACGCTCGGCACCAAGTACCACCAGAACGGCCCCAGTTGGAGCCTCGGCTACCACACCGGCCTCGACATGCCGGCCGCCGCCGGCACGCCGATCTACGCACCCGCCGACGGCAAGGTCATCAAGGTGAGCAGCGGCGGCTCGTACGGCAACGAGACACACATCGAGCACGCCAACGGCGTCGTCACCCTGTACGCGCACCAGACGAAGGCCATGGTCTCCCAGGGCGCCTCCGTCAAGCGCGGCGACCAGATCGGCACCGTCGGCAACACCGGCAACTCCTTCGGCGCGCACCTGCACTGGGAGGTCCGCCTCCCGGGTGTCGACAACCCCTTCGTTCCCGGCCAGGACAACGGTCCCGGCATGGTCGACCCGCAGGACTGGCTACAGGGCAAGATCTCGGCCCAGCCCGACTACGGCACCGTGCCCGGCGGTGACGGCAGCACGGGCAAGGACGCCGAGTACGCCGCCTGCGCCAAGAACGGCAAGGGCACCGCGGTTGCTCCGGACGGCACCGTGAGCGGTGTGCTTCCGGGAGCCGACGACCCGGTGGTGCGGGCGGCACTGCGCTGGGCGCAGCGCGGCATCGGGCAGCCGTACGTCTGGGGCGCACCGCGGTTGCAGGGCGACAATCCCGTCTCCTTCGACTGTTCCAGCTACACCCAGTGGATCTACTACCAGGCCAGCGGCGGCAAGATCGACATCGGGTCCGTCACTTACGACCAGGAGGACAAGCTCCGGCCGTACAAGGTCGATCTGAGCAAGGCGCAGCCCGGCGACATCATCTTCTTCCGCCCCGGCAGCAGGGGTTCCGAGCACGTGGGCGTCGTGTGGGACCCGGCCGGCAAGAAGATCCTCCACGCCCCCCGCGCGGGCAAGAACGTCGAGTTCAGCACCTGGGACGTGCAGGGCACCGTCACCGGCGTGTACCGGGTGCCGATCCCGCCGGGCACCAATCCCACCGAGGGCGGTGGAGAGCATGCGTAGCGGAGAGGGAAGCCTCCGGGGCGAGCAGGGTCTCTTCGTCTTCCGTGCCACATCTGTTCCAGCGGAAGGAAAGTCCTGACCATGACCGTCCACCAGCAGAAGAAGCCACGCTCCGACGACGACTGGACGATCGAGATCGCCGTGCTCGTCGGCTCGGTCCTGGCCCTGCTCTGCGGTGCCTGGTTCGCCGCCCGCGTCGGCGCGTCCCTCGGCGGGGAACCGGCGCCGCCGGGCAATCCCTTCTCCTTCGCGGTGTCCCTGGTCACGGGTGACTACTCCTGGCCGCACGGCGCGGCGAACGCGGTGGCCGCGGGCGAGGCGGTCCTGATCGCCGGGGCCGCGACCGCGGTGTATCGGATCCGTCAGCGCATGCGCAACAAGCCGGACGTCGACGGCGCCGCCCGCCACCTCGCCCAGGGCGAGGAACTCGGCAAGCTCACCATGAAGGGAGCCGCCGCCACCGCCGAACGCCTGGGCGTGGACAGCAGATCACCCGGCGTTTTCATCGGCCGCTCGCTGCGGGGACGGCAACCGCTGTTCGGGTCCTTCGAGGACATGCACGTCGACATCTGGGGCCCTCGTACCGGCAAGACGACCCGTCGCGCGATCCCCGCGATCCTCGACGCCCCCGGCTCCGTCCTGGTCACCTCCAACAAGCGCGACATCGTCGACGCCACCCGCGGCCCGCGCGAGGCGTGCGGTCAGGTCTGGGTCTTCGACCCGCAGCAGGTCGCGCAGGAGCCGCCCACGTGGTGGTGGAACCCGCTGTCGTACGTGACCGACGTCGCCAAGGCCCGCAAGCTGGCCGACCACTTCGCGTCGGGTTCGCGCGACGCCGATGCCTCCACCGACGCGTTCTTCGACCCGGCCGGACAGGACCTGCTCGCCAACCTGCTGCTCGCCGCGGCCACCGCCAAATCCTCGATCACGCAGATCTACACCTGGCTGGCCAACCCGAAGGACGACACCCCGGAGCGCATCCTGCGCGGTGCGGGACACCTCATGCCCGCCGACTCCCTGGCCGGTGTGATCAGCGCCCCGGACAAGCAGCGCAGCGGCATCTACGGCGTGGCCCAGCAGATGGCGTCATGCCTGGTCAACCCCGAGGTCAACCGGTGGGTGACGCCGAACTCGCACCACGACGACCGTCCGGAGTTCGACCCGCACGAGTTCGTGCGCGGCGACTCCACCCTCTTCTCGCTCTCCCGCGAGGGCAGCGACTCGGCGGGCCCGCTGGTGACCGCCCTGACGGTGGCCGTCGTCGAGGCCGCCGAGGAGTACGCCACCACCCAACGCGGCGGCCGGCTGTCGCGCCCGCTGGTCGGTGTCCTGGACGAGGCGGCGAACGTCTGCCGCTGGCGCGCCCTGCCCGACCTGTATTCGCACTACGGCTCACGCGGCATCATCCTGATGACGATCCTCCAGTCCTGGGCCCAGGGCATCGAAGTATGGGGCGAACGGGGCATGGAGAAGCTCTGGTCGGCCGCGAACGTGCGGGTGTACGGCGGCGGCGTCTCCGATACCCGCTTCCTCGGCGACCTGTCCGAGCTGGCGGGCGAGTACCAGCTGCGCGAGTTCTCCACGACCCGCGAATCGGAGACGGGTGGCTGGTCCGGCAACCGCACCATGAACGAGTCCGTGCGCCACGACCGCGTCCTGAAGGTCTCCGACCTGGGCGCGATGCCCCCCGGTCGGGCACTCGTCCTGGCGTCCGGCATCAAGCCGGTCCTGGTCGAGACGATCCCGTGGTGGGAAGGCCCGTACGCCCGAGCGGTCAAGGCGTCCCTCGGCAGGCACGACCCGGGCGCCCGCGCCTGACGGCGGCGCCGCATTCCCGCGGCACCCGGCGGACGACGACCCGGCGACACCGGGTCGTCGACCGGCCGGAGGGGCTCCCGGCGCGAGGCACCTCTCGCCGGGAGCCGGGCGCCTCTCGCCGGTCAGGGCATGGTCGTGGCTGCCCGGGGCCCGCGGTCACAGGTCCACGGGCAGGCCCGTGTGGTCCTTGATGCGCTTCATGATGATCTGGGAGTTGACCTCGGTGACTCCGGACAGCGCGGTGAGCTGTTCGATCCACAGGCGCTCGTAGGCGCGCAGGTCGGCGACGGCGATGCGCAGCAGGCAGCCCGGGCTGCCGAACAGTCGGTAGGCCTCGATGACGTCGGGGATGTCCTGGAGGGCCGCCTCGAAGGCCTCGACCGCTTCGCGGTCGCGCCGCACCTCGACGGAGACCAGCACCTCGAAGCCGCGGCCCACCGCCTCGGGGTCGATCACCGCGCGGTAGCCCTGGATCACCCCGTCCTGTTCCAGTTGGCGCACCCGGCGCATGCAGGGGGAGGGGGTCAGGCCCACGCGCTGGGCCAGCTCCTGGTTGCTGAGGCGACCGTCCTGCTGAAGCTCGCGCAAGATTTCGCGATCGATGGCGTCCATGACGCAATCATCCACCACCGAATGTCACGCCAGGGCCTCAAGTGGCAATCTCATTGCGCGTAGATCTTACTATCATTGCCTTTATCGGAATTGTGTGCGATCAGGCGTGAGGGAAGGGCGGGCATGGGACGCATCGTCGTCATCAGCACCGGCGGAACGATAGCCAGCCGCTGGCAGGGATCCGGCTTCGCGGCCGACGCCGACGGCAGCGAGGTGATGGCCACCGCCCCGCTCCCCGAGGGGATCACCGTCGAGGTGGTGGACCTGTTCAGCGTCAACAGCCCCCGGCTCACCACCGCCCACCAGCTGACCCTGCTGCGCACGGTCCACGAGGTCCTCGCCGACCCCGACGTCGACGGCATCGTTGTCACCCACGGCACCGACACCCTGGAGGAGTCGGCCTTCCTCGTCGACCTCCACCACCACGACCCGCGCACCGTCGTGTTCACCGGCTCGCAACTGCCCATGGGCTCCGCGGACGGCGACGGACCGGGCAACCTGTACGACGCGCTGCTCACCGCCGCCTCCACCCGCGGGCTCGGCGTCCTGATCACCTTCGCCGGACGGGTGCACGCCGCGCGCGGGACCGTGAAGACCCAGGCCGTGGCCCTGGACGCGTTCGCCGACCCCTCGAAGGTACTGCTCGGGAAGATCGGCTTCGGCAAGGTCACCATGCTGCGCACCCCGCAGCGGCCGACCCCGCTCGCCCTGCCCTCGATGCCGGAACTGCCGCCCCGCGTGGACATGGTGATGCACCACGCCGACGGCGACCCGGTGCTCCTGAACGCCGCCGTCGAGGCGGGCGCGCGCGGCATCGTCCTCGTCGGCACCGGGGCGGGCAACGCCACGCCCGAGATCGTCGACGCGGTACGGGACGCCGTCGAGCGGGGCGTCCTGGTCGCCCTGACCACGCGCGTCGCCGCCGGGCCGGTCACCGAGATCTACACGCACGGCGGGGCGGTCGACCTGGTCGCCGCCGGGGCCGTCCCCTCCGGGACGCTGCGCGCGGGTCAGGTGCGCATCGCCGTGCTGTCCGCGCTGCTCGCGGACGTCGAGCCGGGCGAGCGGGTACGGGTCCTGCGGGACGCCCTGGCCTCCGGCGGGCCGGTGCTGGTCGAGGCCTGACCTCCGCGACCTCCGCGACCTCCGCATGAGGGCGGGGCGGGGCGGGTACGGGAATCCCCGGCCCGCCCCCTCGTCGTACGCCCCGCGCTCGTTCCGCCCGCGCGCCCCGCGCCCGCCGGATCCGGGCCCGTCAGGAGGCGTGGAAGGCCTTCAGGATCCGGTCCGCCGCCAGGGTCGGCGTCAGGGTGCCCTCCCGCACCGAGGCTTCCAGCGCGGGCGCGAGATCGCGTACGGCCGGGTCGGAGCGCAGCCGCTCCAACAGTTCCTCGCGCACCATCGACCAGGTCCACTCCACCTGCTGCGCGGCCCGCTTCGCGGCCAGCCGGCCGCCCGCCTCCAGGAGCCGGCGATGCTGCTCCAGGCGGTTCCAGATCTCGTCCAGGCCCGCCGACTCCCGCGCGCTGCACGTCAGGACCGGCGGGGTCCAGGCCGCGTCGGCCGGATGCATCAACCGCAGCGCGCCCGCCAGTTCACGCGCCGCCGCCTTCGCGTCGCGTTCGTGCGGGCCGTCGGCCTTGTTCACGGCCAGCACGTCGGCCAGTTCCAGGACGCCCTTCTTGATGCCCTGGAGCTGGTCGCCCGTACGGGCCAGCGAGAGCAGGAGGAAGGAGTCGACCATGCCGGCCACGGTCGTCTCCGACTGGCCGACGCCGACCGTCTCGACGAGCACCACGTCGTAGCCCGCCGCCTCCATCACGATCATCGACTCGCGGGTGGCCTTGGCCACCCCGCCCAGCGTGCCCGCCGAGGGGGAGGGGCGGACGAAGGCCGCCGGGTCCACCGCGAGGCGTTCCATCCGGGTCTTGTCGCCGAGGATGGAACCGCCCGTGCGGGTGGACGAGGGGTCCACGGCCAGGACCGCCACCCGGTGGCCCAGCGCCGTGAGCATCGTGCCGAAGGCGTCGATGAAGGTGGACTTGCCCACCCCCGGGACGCCGCTGATGCCGATCCGGCGTGCCCGCCCCGAGTGCGGGAGCAACTCCGTCAGGAGCTGCTGGGCCAACGCCCGGTGGGCCGGCAGGGTGGACTCGACGAGCGTGATGGCGCGCGCGACGAACGCGCGCTTCCCGTCGAGGACCCCCTTCGCGTACGCCTCGATGTCGATCTTCGGCATCGACGCCCGCCTACAGCTCGTGCCCGAGATCCGCGGCCAGCCGCGTCACCAGGTCGTGGGCCGCGTCCGGGATCACGGTGCCCGGCGGGAAGACCGCTGTGGCACCCATCTCCAGCAGGGTCGGCACGTCCGCGGGTGGGATGACCCCGCCCACCACGATCATGATGTCCTCGCGCCCCTCCTCCGCCAGCTGCTCGCGCAGCGCCGGCACGAGGGTCAGGTGACCGGCCGCCAGCGACGACACGCCCACCACGTGGACGTCCGCCTCGACGGCCTGGCGGGCCACCTCCGCCGGCGTCTGGAACAGCGGGCCGACGTCCACGTCGAAGCCCAGGTCGGCGAAGGCGGTGGCGATCACCTTCTGGCCGCGGTCGTGCCCGTCCTGGCCCATCTTGGCGACCAGGATGCGCGGACGACGGCCCTCCGCCTCCTCGAACCGGTCGACGAGCGCACGGGTGCGCTCCACGGACGGGGACTCGCCTGCTTCCATGCGGTACACACCCGAGATCGTACGGATCTGGCTCGCGTGACGCCCGTAGACCTTCTCCAAGGCGTCCGAGATCTCACCCACGGTCGCCTTGGCGCGGGCCGCGTCCACCGCGAGGGCCAACAGGTTGCCCTCGCCGCTGCCGGCCGCGTTCGTCAGCGCCCGCAGGGTGTCCTGGGTGACCGCCTCGTCGCGCTCCTCGCGCAGCCGCCGCAGCTTGGCGATCTGCTGCGCGCGCACGGAGGAGTTGTCGACCTTGAGGACGTCGATCTGCTCGTCGGTCTCCACGCGGTACTTGTTCACGCCGATCACCGGCTGCCGGCCGGAGTCGATCCGCGCCTGCGTACGGGCCGCGGCCTCCTCCACGCGCAGTTTCGGGATGCCCGCGTCGATGGCCTGGGCCATGCCGCCGGCCGCCTCGACCTCCTCGATGTGCTGCCAGGCCCGCCGCGCCAGGTCGTAGGTCAGCTTCTCGACGTACGCGCTGCCGCCCCACGGGTCGATCGACCGGCAGGTCCCCGACTCCTGCTGGAGCAGCAGCTGGGTGTTGCGGGCGATGCGCGCCGAGAAGTCCGTCGGCAGGGCGAGGGCCTCGTCGAGGGCGTTGGTGTGCAGCGACTGGGTGTGCCCCTGGGTCGCCGCCATCGCCTCGATGCAGGTGCGCGTGACGTTGTTGAAGACGTCCTGGGCCGTCAGCGACCAACCGGAGGTCTGCGAGTGGGTGCGCAGCGACAGCGACTTGGCGTTCTTCGGGTCGAACTGCTTGACCAGGCGCGCCCACAGCAGGCGGGCCGCGCGCAGCTTCGCGACCTCCATGAAGAAGTTCATCCCGATGGCCCAGAAGAAGGACAACCGGGGCGCGAACGCGTCCACGTCCAGTCCCACGGCCTGCCCGGCCCGCAGGTACTCCACGCCGTCCGCGAGGGTGTACGCCAGCTCCAGGTCGGCCGTCGCCCCCGCTTCCTGGATGTGGTAGCCGGAGATCGAGATGGAGTTGTAGCGGGGCATCTTCTGCGAGGTGAAGGCGAAGATGTCCGAGATGATCCGCATCGAGGGCTTCGGCGGATAGATGTAGGTGTTGCGGACCATGAACTCTTTGAGGATGTCGTTCTGGATGGTCCCGGCGAGCTTGTCGGGGGAGACGCCCTGCTCCTCCGCCGCCACGATGTACAGCGCGAGGACCGGCAGCACGGCGCCGTTCATCGTCATCGACACCGTCATCTTGTCCAACGGGATCCCGTCGAACAGCTGCCTCATGTCGTAGATCGAGTCGATGGCCACGCCCGCCATGCCGACATCGCCCGTCACGCGCGGGTGGTCGCTGTCGTAGCCGCGGTGCGTGGGCAGGTCGAAGGCGATCGACAGGCCCTTCTGGCCGGCCGCGAGGTTGCGCCGGTAGAAGGCGTTGGACTCCTCGGCCGTGGAGAAACCGGCGTACTGCCGGATCGTCCAGGGCTGGTTGACGTACATCGTCGGGTACGGGCCGCGCAGGTACGGCGCCACACCCGGGTACGTCCGCAGGAAGTCCAGGCCCTCCAGGTCACGCCCGGTGTACAGCGGCTTGACGCCGATGCCCTCGGGGGTCTCCCACAGCAGGTCGGAGGCACCGCTGCCGGTGGACTCCTTGACGGCGGCGCGCCACTGCTCCTCGGAGACACCGGCCGTCGCGTCGCCGTTCAGCGCGAGTTCGGAGAAGTCGGGGATGCCGCTCACGGGGCCACTCCCATCCGGTCGAGTACGGAGGACAGTACGGCGACCGCGTCGCAGCCGGCGAAGACGTACTCGTCCACGGCCTGCCCGGCGGTACCGGGCCTGCCGGCGAGGAACACGGTCGTGGCGCCCGCCGAGCGCAGGGCCGCGGCCACCGCCTCGGCCTGCTCCTCGTACAGCGCGTCGCTGGAGCACAGCACCGCCATGCCGTCCGCGCCGCTCGCGGCGTAGGCGGCGGCGGCCGTCTCCGGGGTCACCGACACCGGGTCGTGCACCGGCTCGACGCCGCCCGCCTGGAAGAGGTTCGAGGCGAAGGTGGCGCGGCCGGTGTGCGCGGCCGCCGGCCCCAGGGCCGCCAGGAAGATCCGCGGCCGGGCCCCGGTCGCCGCGAGGTGCGCGTCACCACGGGCGCGCAGGGCCTCGTACGCCTCGTCGCGCCGGACGCGGGGCAGCCCGCCGGTGGGGCCCTCGGGCGCCGGTTCGCGCACGACGGGCTTCTCCGACAGGTTCGGGAACTCGCTGACGCCGGTGATCGGTTCGCGGCGCTTGGCGAGCTTCTTGGAGCGCTCGGCCCAGGTGGCCGTCAGGCGCTCGGCGACCAGACCGGAACGCAGGGCCTCGGGAAGACCGCCCGCCTTCTCCACCGTCCGGAAGAACTCCCAGGCGGCCGCGGCGAGTTCGGTGGTGAGCTGCTCGACGTAGTAGGAACCGCCGGCCGGGTCGATCACCCGGGCCAGGTGCGACTCCTCCAGCAGGATCGTGGAGGTGTTGCGGGCGATGCGGCGCGCGAACGCGTCGGGCAGGCCCAGGTCGTGGTCGAAGGGGAGCACGGTGACGGAGTCCGCGCCGGCCACGCCCGCCGCCATGCAGGCGACGGTGGTGCGCAGCATGTTCACCCACGGGTCGCGCCGCGTCATCATCACCGGTGAGGTGACGGCGTGTTGACGCTGGGCGGCGGCCTCCGGGACCCCGCAGCCCTCGCCGATCCGGGCCCAGAGCCGGCGCGCGGCGCGCAGCTTGGCGATGGTGAGGAACTGGTCGGCGGTGGCCGCGTAGCGGAACTCCAACTGCCCGAAGGCCTCTTCGGTGCCCATGCCGGCGTCCGTGAGGGCGCGGAGGTAGGCGACGCCGGTGGCCAGGGACAACCCCAGCTCCTCGGCGGCGCTGCCGCCCGCCTCGTGGTAGGGCAGGGCGTCCGCGGTCAGGGCGCGTACGTGGGGCCAGTCGGCGGCCGTCTCCCGGGCGAGCGCGGCGGCCTCGGCGAGGTCGAGCGCCTCACCCGTCCGCGCCTCGTGCCCCAGCGGGTCGACGCCCAGCGAGGCACGGGCGGCCTCGGGGGCCACCCCGCGGTCGGCGTACAGACCCAGCAGCGCGCGGGCGGCGTCGGCGTACGCGGCGCCCGCGTCGAGCGTGATCGGGGCGAGGTCGAGGTAGACGCCGTCCAGGGCGCGGGCGAGACCGTCCACCGGGAGCCCGGTGGGGCCCAGGGTGAGCCAGAGGGAGGTGGTGCCGTTCTCCAGGTCCGCGAGGGCCGCCTCGTTCACCCGAACGGGGTCGCTGCCGACGAACCGCTGGCGTACGTCCCAGCCCGACGCGCTCGTGCCCTCGGGCGTGCCCCCGCGGACGAAGGGGGCGAACCCGGGGAAGCCGGTGTCCTCCGCGTCGGGGCGTGCGGTGTACAGGGGGCGGGTGCGGAGCCCGTCCTCAAGCGTGGTGGACAACGCGTCTTCAGCTGCCTCGCCGGAGGCTTCCTTGCCCGACTTGCGCAGTACGCCTTCAACCAGGCGCTGCCACTGCTCATGTGTCGCGTCAGGAAACTCGGCGGCCAGGGAGAGCCCGTCATCAGGCAGGACCGTCATGGCTCGAATGCTAGGGGGGTCGCTCAATCGAGACCAGAACCGCCGGATGTGATCTCGCACTCGCAGGTCAGCGGGTGAGTTACCTGCGAGTAGGGGTATGGGGGGCGATGTCGGGCGGGCCGCTGGGTGCGGTGGCGGGGGCGAGCGCGGGCGCGGGCGCGGCGGCGGGGTCCTGGAACAGCGGGCCGAGCAGGACCGTCGCCGACGCCTGGGTGAGGACCGCCGGGCCCGCGTACGGGCCGATGATCCGGGCCGGGTCGTCGCAGACGTGCGACTGGGCCGTCGCCGCCTCGCGGATCTCGTCGAGATAGCCCTCGTGCAGGATGCTCGACAGCTCCGACACCAGCAGCACCGCCGGGTTGAACACGTCCAGCAGCAGGGCCGCGGCCCGCCCCACCGCACGGGCCCGCTCGCGCAGCAGCCGGTCGGCGCGGGGATCGCCGGTGGCGGCCGCGTCCACGATCAGCCCGATGGCCGGCTCGGGAACGATCCCGAGGCGCACGGCCTCGGCGCCCAGGGCCGTGTCGGATGCGGTGGCCTGGAGGCACCCCGTACGGCCGCACGCGCAACGGGCCGCCGATCCGGGGACGGGAAGGTGCGCGACGTCGCCCGCGGCCGAACCGGGGCCCTGGTGGACGGTGCCCTCGATGCCGAACGCGGCGTCCACCACGTTGCCGATGAACAGGTGCACGATGCTGCGGCGGGCCGACGGGTGCCCGAACAGCATCTCGGCTCGGGCGACGGCCCGGGCGTGGTTGTCGAGGTGCACCGGCAACCCCAGGGCGGCCGACAGCTCGGCCGCGAGTGGCTTGTCGTGCCAGCCGAGTGCCTCGTGCCGTACGACGACCCCCTCGGCGGGGCGGATCCAGCCGCCTAGGGCGGCGCCGATGCCGAGGAGGGGGCGGTGGGCGGTTCGCGCGGCGGGCGTCGGGGGCTCGGTGGGCGCGGTGTGGTCGTGTGTCGTGCGGGCGTGCGTGGCGTGGCCGTGGTCGTGGAGGAAGCGGCGCAGTTCCGTCGCGAGACGGGCGGGGGTCGGTGGTCCGGCCGTGTGCGGGAGGGTGCGGCGGGCCACCACCTGGCCGCGGAGATCGACCAGGCTGAAGTTCGAGGCGGGCACGCCGATGTGCAGTCCGGCGGCGAGCGGGCCGCCTACGGCACCCGTGTGCAGGTCCAGCGGGATGCGGGGGCGGCCGGCGGTGCCGGGCCCGGCCGTCCCGGCCGCCTCGCCCGTTCCGCCGCTCGGGTGCGGGAGCTCGCGCAGCAGGCCGCTGCGGAGCAGGCCGGTGGTCTGGCGGGAGACGGCGGCCTGGCTCAGACCGCTCAGCGCGGAGATGCCGCTGCGGGCGACGGGGCCGTGCGCGAGGACGGTCCGCAGGACGGTGGCGGCGTTGGCGGCCGCGCGGCTGTCGCCGGGGGTGGGGGGCATGGGGCGACCGTAGCCCTGGCCGGGCGGGTGGGGGTG
>NZ_JAPNLK010000093.1 GCF_026627505.1 Streptomyces sp. H27-H5
CACCCCCGAGGACGCACTCGACACCGCCTGCCACCTCCACCTCACCGGTCTCGACACCTGACACGGGCAAGCGCACGCCAAGCCCGACGTCAACCCCCGAAGGATTTACGACGCAGACCACTAAGCCGCGGAATCCTCGTCGGGGTCGGCGGCGGGGTCGTCCGGGTCCGGGTCGGCGGCGGGGTCCGGCGCCGGCTCCTGCGGGGGCCGGGCCACGTAGCGCAGGACGCCCCACATGCTCTCCGGGCCCGCGAGGTGCGGTCGCGGCTCGCGGCAGGCCTCCAGTTCGCGGAGCAGTGCGGGGCCGTCCGTGCCCGAGCCGATCAGGACGAGCCGGGTCACCCGCGCTTCGTCCCTCCCCCAGGGGCCGGGGGCGAAGCGGAGGAAACGACCGACGGCGTGGACCTCGTAGCGCTCGTCGTGGCCGGGGACGCCGAAGTGGACGAAGCCCTTGATCCGGTAGAGCCCGGCCGGACGACGGTCGAGGAAGTCGATGAACCGGCGCGGGCTCAGTGCCTGCTCGGAGACGAACTCCACGCTCTCGTAGGCGGCGTGTGCGTGCCCCGTGTGGTCGCCCTGTTCCCGTTCTCCGTCGGCTGCCTCCGCCAGCAGGTCCTCGAAGGAGAGCTGGCCGCGCGTCATCGTCCAGGGGCGCGCGTCGAAGAGCAGCTCCGGGTCGATCCGCCCGTGATCCGCACCGATCACGGGGGTACCGGGCGCGCAGAGGCCGGCCAGTTCGGCTTCGATGCGGGCGCGCTCGGCCGGGTCCACCCGGTCGGTCTTGTTGAGCACCACGAGGTCGGCGACGCCGAGGTGGCGGTCGGTCTCCGGATGCCGGGCCCGGGTGGCGTCGAACTCCGCCGCGTCGACGACCTCCACCATGCCGCCGTAGCGGATGGCCGGGTTCTCGCTCGCCATCAGCATGCGGATCAGTTCCTGGGGCTCGGCCAGCCCGCTCGCCTCGATCACGATGACGTCGATCCGGTGGACGGGGGCGGAGAGCTTCTCCAGGTACGCGTCCAACTCGCTGCCGTCGACGGCGCAGCACAGGCAGCCGCCGCCGAGCGAGACCATGGAGTCGCCGAGCTGCCCGGCGACCGACATGGCGTCGACCTCGATCGAGCCGAAGTCGTTGACCACCACCCCGATCCGGGTACCGCCCCGGTTGACGAGGAGGTGGTTGAGCAGGGTGGTCTTGCCGGATCCGAGGAATCCGGCGAGGACCACGACGGGGATGGTGGGGTGGGACTGCCTGCTGTTCACCCGGTCGATGGTAGCCGGCGCGGCGCCGTGGCGGCTCAGCCGAGCGCCGGGACCGGTTGGGGCGGGGTCGGTCCGGTGTAGCGGGCGGCCGGACGGATGATCTTCGAGTCGGCGGCCTGTTCGAGGATGTTGGCGCTCCAGCCGACCACGCGGGCGGCGCAGAAGGTGGGGGTGAACATCTCGCGCGGCAGCCCGCACAGTTCCATGACCACGCCCGCGTAGAACTCCACGTTGGTGTGCAGTTCCCGACCCGGCTTCAGCTCGGCCAGGATCGCCTCCACCTGTTGTTCGACCTCGACGGCGAAGTCGACCAGTGGGCCGCCGAACCGGAGCGCGATGCCGCGCAGCATCCGCGAGCGCGGGTCCTCGGTCCGGTAGACCGGGTGCCCGAAGCCCATGATCCGATCGCCGGCGCGGACCCGTTCGCGGATCCACGGCTGGATCCGGTCGGCCGTGCCGATGGCGTCGAGGGTGTCCAGGGCCCGACTGGGGGCGCCGCCGTGCAGCGGCCCGGACAGGGCGCCGATGGCCCCGGTCAGGCAGGCCGCGACGTCGGCGCCGGTGGAGGCGATCACGCGGGCGGTGAAGGTCGAGGCGTTGAACCCGTGGTCGATGGTGGAGATCAGGTACTGCTCCACGGCTCGGGCCTCGACGGGGTCGGGTTCGCGCCCGGTGAGCATGTGGAGGTAGTTGGCCGCGTACGGGAGGTCGTCGCGCGGTTCCACCGGCTCCAGCCCCTGTCCCAGCCGGTGGAGGGCGGTGAGCAGGGTGGGCACCGCGGCGCAGGCGGCGAGGGCGTCGGCGGCCCGGCGGGCGGGGTCGAGATCGTAGACCGGGCGGAAGCCGGCGGACGCGCCCAGCAGGGAGAGGGCGGTGCGGAGTCCGGCGAGCGGCCCGGACAGGGCGGTGGCGCGGGCGAGTGCGGGCAGGGCGCCTCGCACCTCGTCGGGGAGTCGGCGCAGGGGGGCGATCTCGGCGGCGAAGGCGTCCCGCTCGGCGAGGCCGGCGGGGAGCGCGCCGCGGAACATCAGGTGCCACACGTCCTCGAAGGTGCGGCTCTCGGCGAGCTCGACGGCCGAGTACTGGCGGTAGTGGTAGAAGCCTTCGCGGCCTCGGACGTCACCGAGTGCGGTTTCGGTGACCACGACCCCCGCGAGACCGCGGGGTACTTCGACGGTGGTGTTCATGGATTGACCATCGATGATGGATTGAATGCTTGTCAATATTGATTGAATCAATCTATATAGGGTGTGCGTCATGAATGCCGAGAGCGACGAGGCGGACGGCCCGCGCCGGATCAACACCCGGGAAGCGGCGCGACTGCTCGGAGTGAAACCCGCGACCGTGTACGCGTACGTCAGCCGCGGCCAGCTCGGCAGTCGCCGCGATCCGGTCGGGCGCGGCAGCAGCTTCGACGCGGCCGAGGTGGAGGCGCTGGCCCGGCGGAGCCGGCGCGAGGCGGCGGGCCCCGCCGGGGGCAACGCGGGCGAGCTGTCCGTCCGCACCTCGCTCACGCTCATCGAGCCCGATCGCTACTACTTCCGGGGCGTGGACGCCGTCGAGCTGGCCTCGCGGTACCGCTACGAGGAGGTGGCGGAGTGGCTGTGGACGGGGTCGCTGAAGCACGGCGCCCGGTTCGTCGCTCCCCCGGAGCCGTTGGCCGCCGCCCGAAGGGCCGTGGCCGCGCTGCCCGAGCACGGTGGGCCGCTGGACCGGCTTCGGGTGGCCGTCGCCGCCGCCGCAGTGGCGGATCCGCTGCGCTTCGACCTGTCCGAGGAAGCCGTACTGGGCTCCGCCCGCTGCCTGATCCCGACGCTGGTCGGCGCGCTGCCCGAGCAGGGCCCCGCCCGGTGGGCCGGCGACACCCGGCTGGCCCGCCTGCTGTGGTCGCGGCTGACGGCGCTGGACCCCGACCCGGACGCGCTGGCCGTCCTGGACCTGGCTCTCGGTCTGCTGGTCGACCACGATCTGGCCGCCTCGACGCTGGCCGTACGGGTCGCCGCGTCGGCGCGGGCCCATCCGTACGCGGCGGTCTCGGCCGGACTCGGCGCACTCGAAGGCCCGCTGCACGGCGCGGCCGGCCGGCTCGCGCACCGGATGCTGGTCGAGGTCCTGGAACGGGGCGGGGCGGCCCCGGTGGTGTCGGAGTACCTGCGTGCGGGACGTCGGGTGCCGGGACTGGGGCACCGGCTGTACCGCGGCGAGGACCCTCGGGCCACGGCCCTGTTCGCCCGGCTGGAGGCCCTGGACCAGGCCGGCCCGGCGCTGGGCGCGGCCCGCGACGTGGCCTCGGTGATGGCCCGGCACGGTGGCGGGCTGCACGCCAACGTGGACCTGGCCCTGGCGGTGCTCACGGTGTCCTGCGGGATGCCCGCCGAGGCCGGGGAGACGGTGTTCGCGGTGGCCCGGACGGCGGGGTGGATCGCGCACGCGCTGGAGGAGTACCAGGAACGGCCGCTGAGGATGCGGCCGAGCGGGCACTACGACGGCCCCCGCCCGCCGCGGCCGATGCCGTGACGGGCGGGGGGTCCGGAGAATGGGACGGGGACGGGGACGGCGGCGGGCCTAGGGTCAGCCCGCGTAGGCCTCGAACTCGCCGATCTGCCCGGCCGGCCAACCGGTGTTGCCGGTGACGGTCAGCCTCAGGTGGCGCAGGCTCGTGCCGTCCGGGAGGGCGAGCGTCACCCGGTTCCCGGTCGCCGGGTCGAAGCGCAGCCCCTGCGCGGGGGCCACTGTGGCGAAGTGCGTCCCGTCCGTGCTGCCGAGGACGGAGAGCGTCTGCGTCCTGGCCGCCCAGGCGGCCGGCGGCGGCAGTTTCAGGACGACGCGCCCGACCGTGCTCGTGGCGCCGAGGTCGACGGTGACGGACTGGGGGAAGGCGTTGTTGGCGCTCTCCCCGTAGGTGTTCGGGTCGCCGTCGACGGCCTTGGCCGCGTCGTACGCCTGGGCGTGGGAGGTCTCGGTCACCGGCCGGCCCCGGGCCAGGTTCCGCGTGGGGTCGGGGGTCGGTGAAGTAGGCGTAGAAGACGTCCGGTTGGGACCTGGCCTTGAGCATCGCGGTGAAGCGCGGGGGTTCCAGGCACTGGCCGGGCGTCGAGCGACCCTCGACGGTGACGTTCGGGTACGTCTTGTTGAACTCCGCCACGTCCTCCTTCCACTCCTTGAGCTCCGCCGCCTTGGCCGCGGGCGGCATGCAGTCGATGGAGAGGGTGACCTTGGTCTTCGGGTCGAGCGGGGCGGAGACGTCGGCGACACCGCCACTCGACTGCGGCTTCGGGTCGTCGCCGCTGCTGCTCGTACCGCACGCCGCGAGGGCGGAGACGGCGAGCGCGGAGACGAGGGCGGCCGCGACGTTGCGGCGGACGTGGGTTCTCATCGGTGGTCCCCTTCGAGCATCGAACAGAAGGCATGGGGGCGAGCGGGCACGCTCAACCACCGCCCACAGATAGACGCAATATCTCGCGCAGATTGAGTAAGGAACTGACATTCGGATGTCCGACAGCTCGGACACGGGACGCAAAAAGGGCCCCGGAACGTCCGTGGTACGTTCCGGAGCCCTCGGTGGAGCACGAGGAAGCGGTACGGGCTACCTGCGGGGCGCCTGCGCGGTGGACCCGCGGACCACCAGCTCCGGCTCGAAGAGCAGCTCGCCGGGCTGTACGGCGGCTCCCTGGATCTGGGCGGTGAGCAGCTCCACGGCGGCCCGCCCCATGGCCTCGATGGGCTGCCGGACGGTGGTCAGCGGGGGCTCGGTGCAGTTCATGAACGCCGAGTCGTCGTAGCCGACCACGGAGATCTCCCGGGGCACGTCCAGCCCCCGGCGACGCGCGGCCCGCACGGCGCCCAGGGCCAGGGGGTCGCTCGCGCAGATGATGCCGGTGACCCCGCGGTCCAGCAGACGGGAGGCGGCCGCGTGCCCGCCCTCCAGGGAGAACAGGGTCCGCTCCACGTGGGCGGCCGGCAGTTCGGCACCCGCCGCGGCGACCACGGCCTGGGCGGCCACCAGCTTGCGCAGCGAGGGCATGTGGTCGGGCGGGCCCAGCACGAGCCCGATGCGTTCGTGACCCAGGGAGGCCAGGTGCCGCCAGGCCTGCTCGACGGCGACGGCGTCGTCGCAGGCCACGCACGGGAAACCGAGGTCCTCGATGGAGGCGTTGATCAGCACCACCGGGACCTTGCGCTCGGACAGCAGCCGGTAGTGCTCGTGCGGGGCGTCGGCCTGCGCGAAGAGCCCGCCGGCGAAGACCACGCCCGACACCTGCTGCTGGAGCAGGAGTTCCACGTAGTCGGCCTCGGAGACCCCGCCGGTGGTCTGGGTGCACAGCACCGGGGTCAGCCCCTGCTGCGCCAGCGCACCGCCGATGACCTCGGCGAAGGCCGGGAAGATGGGGTTCCGGAGCTCGGGCAGCACCAACCCGACCAGCCGGGCGCGCTCGCCGCGCAACTGGGTGGGGCGCTCGTAGCCGAGCACGTCGAGAGCGGTGAGCACGGACTGTCGGGTCGCCTCCGAGACGCCCGGCTTGCCGTTGAGCACCCGGCTGACCGTTGCCTCGCTGACTCCCACCTTCTTCGCCACTTGAGCAAGTCGTCGCGTCATGAGCGCAAGAGTAGCGCAAGGAATGCAAGTCGTTTGCAGTTCCATTACGGCCAGTTTGGGTCATGCGGGCCCCCCGTCTGGGAAGGCCCCGTATCGCTCGCGCCGCACCACGCGCGCCGGGCGGGCTCCACGATCCGGCCGGGGGCCCGGAGCACACTGGCGGCAGAGCCCCCCGCATCCCCGCGACCCCAGGAGGAACGGCCATGACCCCGCCCGAGAAGGCCGTCCACACCAACGGCGTCACCCTCGCCACGCAGGCCTTCGGCGACGCGACCGACCCGACGGTGCTCCTCGTCTCGGGCGCCGAGGCCACCATGGACTGGTGGGACGAGGAGTTCGTCGCCCGGCTCGGCGCCGCCGGCCGCCACGTCATCCGCTACGACACCCGCGACACCGGGCGCTCCACCGTCTTCCCGGTCGGCGAGCCCCCGTACACCGGGGACGATCTCCTCCTCGACGCCCTCGGTGTCCTCGCCGCCCACGGCGTCGCCGCCGCCCATGTCGTCGGCGTCTCCATGGGCGGCGCACTCGCGCAGCGCCTGGCAGTCCTGCACCCCCGGCGCGTCGTCACCCTGACCCTGATGTCCACCAGCCCGGACGGCCCCGGCGGTCCCGGCAGGCCCGATCTGGCGCCCGTGAGCGAAGCCCTGGCTCGATGGTGCGCCGAGCCCCGGCCCGATCCCGACTGGGCCGACCGCGACGCGGTCATCGCGTACTTCCTCGCGGGCGAGCACGCCTTGGCGGGTCGCATCCCGGTGGACGAGGAGCGCCTGCGCGCCACCGCCGGGCGCGCGTACGACCGCAGCCCCGTGCCGGCCGCCGCGTCCAACCACTGGCGCGTCGAGGGGGCGAGCCCGTTCGCGCCCGCCTCGGTGAGATCACCGCGCCGACGCTGGTCCTGCACGGCACGCACGACCCGCTCTTCCCCTACGGTCACGCCGAGGCCCTGGCCCGCGAGATCCCCGGCGCCACGCTCGTCCCGCTCCGGCGAGGACCACCTTGACGGTGTACTTGCCGTTCGCCGCCGGCCAACTCCCGAGCGCGATCGGCGCCGAGGACGCGCCGGGCGCGAGGGCGCCGCTGAAGGATCCCGTCAACGTACGGACGGTCGCGCCGCCCGCGTCCTGAAGGGTGAGGGTGACGCCGTGCGCGCCGGAGGCCGCCGCGACGGAGCCCTGGTTCCTGACCGTGACGGTGAAGTTCACCGTCTGACCGGCGGACGGGGAGCCCGGCGACCAGGTGACGGCGGAAGCCACCAGGTCGGAGCTGTCCACCGGGCGGACGACGAGCGGGGTCCCGGTGAAGGTGTTGTTGGTGTCGTTCTGCTCGATGACCGTGTTCGCCTCGTCGACGACCGCGCCGAGCGGGTACGTCCCCGCGTCCCGCGCGCCGATCCCGGCGCTGACGGTGGCCGTCGCACCGGCGGCGAGCGCGGGCACGGAGGCCGTACCGACCGTCGTGCCGCCGAGCCGGAAGGTGACGGCGGTGGCGGCGGCCGGGGCAGGCCCGCTGTTCTTGACGGTGGCCGTCAGGGTCACCGGGTCCGATTGGCGAAACCGGTGCCGTCGGCGCTGCCCTGGACGGACAGGGTCTGGCTGCGGCTCTCCCAGGCGGCGGGCAGTTTGAGCACGACCTGGTCGATGCGGGTGGTGGCCCCCAGGTCGGTCTGCACCCACTGCGGGAAGGTGCCGCCGGCGCTCTCCCAGTACGTGGGCTGGTTGCCGTCGGTGACGTTGGCGGCGGTGTAGGAGCCGTTGGTGCTGCTCGCGGCCGCGGGCCTGCCCGCGGCGATGCTCGGACCGCCGGCGGCTGCGGCGGTCAGGGCGGGCCAGGTGATCATCATCAGCGCCGTGCTGAGGAGGGCGGCCAGGACCCGCGATCTCCAGTTGAGCCTTCTCATATGCCCTCGTCCCTCGACATGAGTTTTCTGAACCAGCTGAGACAGGAATTTGCGGTGTGTCGTGCGGGAGTTGCAGAGCTTTGGCGAGTCGTCTACTGCTCTGACCGCACTTTTGTGCCGGCATCGCTTGCGCAAGGTGGGCGTAAATAGCGCAAGGGATTTGCGTTCCCAGGAGAATTCCGCTTAGGCCGAAGCCGACCTACGGTTGCTGGTCATGCGGTTCCCCCACATGAGCGCTCGGCGCCTCGGGCTGCCCAGAAGGGCCGTCTCCCAGATCCTGCTGACCCAGCTCGCCATCGCGGCCGGCGTGCTGGTGCTGGCCACCGGTCTCTTCCTGGCGCCGCTCGGTGCGCAACTGGACGACCAGGCCATGCGGCGCGCCCTGGCGATCGCCCAGAGCGCCGCCGCCGACCCCTCGCTGGCCGCCGACCTCCTCGACTCGGGGCCGGATCGCGACGGCCCCGTGCAGTCCGCCGCCGAACGGATCCGCAGCGCCACCGGCGCCGAGTACGTGGTCGTCGTCGACCTCCGGGGCATCCGACGCTCCCACCCCGACCCCGGGCGGATCGGCCTGACCGTCTCCACGGACCCCGGCGACGCCCTGGCGGGCCGCGAGGTCATGGAGATCGACGACGGCACCCTGGGCCGCTCCGCCCGCGGCAAGGTCCCGCTCCTGGCCGCCGACGGGGAGATCGTCGGCGCGGTCTCCGTGGGCATCGCCTACGACAGCGTCCGCGACCGGCTGCTGGGAGCCATCCCCGGCCTCCTCGCCTACGCGGGCGGCGCCCTGGCCGCAGGCGCCCTCGCCGCCTACCTGCTCTCCCGCCGGATCCAGCGGCAGACCCGCGACCTGGCCTTCTCCGACATCGCCGGCCTCCTCGCGGAGCGCGAGGCGATGCTGCACTCCATCCGCGAGGGCGTGATCGCCCTCGACCGGCACGGACGGATCCGGCTGGTCAACGACGAGGCCGCCCGGCTGCTGGGCCTCGACCCCGCCACCTCGGCCACCGTCGCCGGACGCGCGCTGGACGAGGTGCTCGGCGCGGGCCGCACCACCGACGTCCTCGCGGGCCGGGTCGACGGAAGGGACCTGCTCACCGTCCAGGGGCCCCGCGTCCTGGTCGCCAACCGGATGCCCACCGACGACGGCGGTGCCGTCGCCACCCTGCGCGACCGCACCGAACTGGAACACCTCGGGCGCGAACTGGACTCCACGCGCGGCCTGATCGACGCCCTGCGCGCCCAGGACCACGAGCACGCGAACCGGCTCCACACCCTGCTCGGCCTCCTGGAGCTCGACCTGTACGAGGAGGCCGTGGAGTTCGTGACCGAGGTCGTCGGGGTCCACCGCAGCACCGCGGAACAGGTCACCGAGAAGGTCCGGGACCCACTGCTGGCGGCCCTGCTGGTCGGGAAGGCGACCGTGGCCGCGGAGCGTGGCGTCCCGCTCCGCCTGGCCCACTCCACGCTGCTGCCCGACCGGGTGGTGGACCCCGGCGGCCTCGTCACCATCACGGGCAACCTGGTGGACAACGCCCTCGACGCCGCCGCCGGCTCGACCGCCCCGCTGGTCGAGGTCGAGCTGCGCGCCGAGGGACGTACGGCGATCCTCATGGTCCGGGACAGCGGACCCGGCGTGCCCGCCGAGCGCCGCGAGGAGATCTTCACCGAGGGCTGGTCGACGAAACAGCCCACGGCCCACCGCGAACGCGGACTGGGCCTCGCACTCGTTCGTCGCCTCGCGGAGCGGCAGGGCGGTACCGTCCGAGCCGGCGAGAGCGCCGACGGAGGGGCGGAATTCTCCGTCGTGCTCCCGGAGGCCCTGCGATGAACGAGTCCCCGATTCACGTATTGGTCGTCGACGACGACATGCGTGTTGCCCGGATCAACGCGGCGTACGTGGCGAAGGTTCCCGGCTTCCGGGTGATCGCCCAGGCCCACTCTGCAGCCGAGGCGCTGGCGTTCCTGGACGCCCACGACGTGGACCTGATCCTCCTGGACCACTACCTCCCCGACGAGAACGGCCTGGACCTGGTCCGGCGGCTGCGCCAACGGGGCCACCACACCGACGTCATCATGGTGACGGCCGCCCGCGATCTCGCCACCGTGCAGGCCGCCATGCGGCTCGGCGCCCTCCAGTACATGGTGAAGCCGTTCGCCTTCGCCGGGCTGCGGGCCCGCCTGGAGGCGTACGGCGCCCTGCGACGCACCCTGGAGACCGGAGGAGAGGCGGAACAGGCCGAAGTGGACCGCATCTTCGGGGCCCTGGCCTCGGCCGGCACCCCGAACGACCTGCCCAAGGGCCACTCGCCACCGACCGCCGACCTGGTCCGCCAGGTGCTGCGCACGGCCGAGGGCCCGCTCTCCACCCAGCAGATCGCCGATCGCGCCGGCATCAGCCGCCAGACGGCCCAGCGCTACCTCAAGCTCCTCGACCGCGCGGGGCGCGTCACCCTCGCCCTGCGCTACGGAGAGACGGGCCGCCCGGAACACCGCTACGCCTGGCGTCACTCCGACCCCGGCGCCGCGCACTGAACCGGGCGACCGCCACCACCGACCGGGTGGTCACACCGCCCCGGCGCCCGTCAACGAACGGACCTCGGTCTCCGCGTGCTTGCGGACGTCCGGCTCCTCCGTCGAGGTGACCGTGCCGAGCCATCCCGCCAGGAACCCCAGCGGGATCGAGACGATCCCCGGGTTCTGCAACGGGAAGTACTGGAAGTCCACTCCCGGGAAGAGCGACTCCGGGCTGCCCGACACCACGGGCGACAGCACCACCAGCAGCACCGCCGGCACCAGTCCCCCGTACACGGACCAGACGGCCCCGCGGGTGGTGAACTCCCGCCAGAACAACGAGTACAGCAGCACCGGCAGGTTCGCCGAGGCGGCCACCGCGAAGGCCAACCCCACCAGGAAGGCCACGTTCAGGTTCTGCGCGACCAGTCCGAGGCCGATCGCCGCCGCACCGATCCCGACCGCGGCGACCCGCGCCACCGCGACCTCACTGCGCTGCTTGGCATGCCGACGCTTGAGCGAGGCGTACAGGTCGTGCGCCACCGAAGCCGAGGACGCCAGGGTGATCCCGGCGACCACCGCGAGGATCGTCGCGAAGGCGATGGCCGCCACGAAGGCGAACAGGACCGCGCCCCCGGTGCTCTCGGCGCCGCCTCCCAGGAACGCCGCCAGCAGCGGAACCGCCGTGTTCCCCGAGGCGTTGGAGGCCCGCACCTGCTCGGGGCCCAGCAGGGCGGCCGCCCCGAAGCCGAGCACGATGGTCATCAGGTAGAAGCCGCCGATCAGGCCGATCGCCCAGACCACCGACCGTCGCGCCGCACGCGCCGTCGGCACCGTGTAGAAGCGCGACAGGATGTGCGGCAGCCCGGCGGTGCCCAGCACCAGGGCGAGGCCGAGGCTCATGAAGTCGAAGCGGGCGGCCCAGTCCCCCCCGTACTTGAGGCCGGGGTTCAGGAACTTGGCTCCGTGGCCGCTGCGTTCGGCGGCGGTGGACAGCAACTGGTCGAAGTTCCCGTGGAAGCGCAGCAGCACCAGGACGGTCAGCGTGACGGCGCCGCCCATGAGCAGCACGGCCTTCACGATCTGGATCCAGGTGGTGGCCCGCATCCCTCCGAAGGACACGTAGACCACCATCAACGCGCCGACGCCGACCACGGTCAACGTCCGCGCGCCCGCGCTCGAGTTCCCGAGCAGCAGGCCCACCAGGCTGCCCGCGCCGACCATTTGCGCGACGAGGTACAGCACGGACACCACCACCGAGGAAGCCCCGGCCGCGATCCGGACGGGCCGCTCGCTCATCCGGGCGGCGACCACGTCCGCGAGGGTGAACCGGCCGCAGTTGCGGACCAGTTCGGCGACCAGGAAGAGCACGACCAGCCAGGCCACGAGGAAGCCGACCGAGTACAGCAGGCCGTCGTAGCCGAAGAGGGCGATCAAGCCGGAGATGCCGAGGAAGGAGGCCGCGGACATGTAGTCGCCCGCGATGGCGAAACCGTTCTCCATCGGGGAGAACAATCGGCCACCCGCGTAGAACTCTTCGGCCGACCCGTGTCGGTTGCGACTGACCCAGGTGGTGATGCCCAGCGTGACCGCGATGAACACGCTGAACAGGATCAGCGCGAGGGTCTGGTGTTCGGTGGTCACCGGCCCGCCTCCCAGGTCCGGATGCGCTCCCGGTCCCGCTCCTGCTCGAAGACGGTCCAGCGCAGGTCGAGCGCGGCCCGGTCACGGCGCAGCCGCGCGTGCCGCGCGTACGCCCAGGTGAGGAGGAACGTGCTCAGGAACTGGCCCAGTCCCGCCAGCAGGGCCACGTTGATCGATCCCACGACCGGCCGGGCCATGATCCCCGGTGCCGCGGTCGCCGCGACCACGTAGGCGACGTACCAGAGGAAGAAGCCGGCGGTCGCGGGCACGACGAACCTCCGGTAGCGGCTGCGTACCTCCTGGAAGGCGGCGCTTCGCTGCACTTCCAGGTAGATGTCCGAGGCCCCGGATGCGGATGCGGGCCGGTCGCCGGCGACCGGGCGAGGAGGGACCGTTTCCGCTTCCTTGCCCTCCCCCCAGCCGACCGCCAACGCGTCGTACCAGGGGTCGTCGAGCCGGATCGTTCCGGCATCACGACCTTCGTGCTTCTCCACCGAACTCTCCTTGTCCGCCGCCGCATTGGCCGCGTGGGGACAAGGATGGGTGGAATCGATGTTTTCCGGACTGATGTACCGGTGCTCTTCACTCCATCAGGTGATGAAGTGAAGAGCATTGGTGTGTAAGGGCGTTCAGCGAGTGGACGCCGGCCGGTTCAGGCGTCGATGCGCGAACGGTCCAGCGTCGCCGCCGAGCTGGTGATGAACTCCTTGCGCGGGGCCACCTCGTTGCCCATGAGCAGATCGAAGACCGACTCGGCCGAGTCGAGGTCGCCGATGTTGATCCGGCGCAGGGTGCGGAACCGGGGGTCCATCGTGGTCTCCGCGAGCTGGTCGGCGTCCATCTCGCCGAGACCCTTGTAGCGCTGGATGGTGTCCTTGTAGCGGATGTTCTTGCGCTGGTACTCCAGCAGCGTCTGGCGCAGCTCGTTGTCCGAGTACGTGTAGACGTACTTGTCCTCGCCCTTCTTCGGCTGGACGAGCTCGATCCGGTGCAGCGGCGGCACGGCCGCGAACACCCGGCCGGCCTCGACCATCGGCCGCATGTACCGCTGGAAGAGCGTGAGCAGCAGGCAGCGGATGTGCGCACCGTCCACATCGGCGTCGACGAGCAGGACGATCTTGCCGTACCGGGCGGCGTCGAGATCGAAGGTCCGGCCCGAGCCGGCTCCTATGACCTGGATGATCGCGCCGCACTCGGCGTTCTTGAGCATGTCCGAGACCGAGGACTTCTGGACGTTGAGGATCTTGCCCCGGATCGGCAGCAGCGCCTGGAACTCGGAGTTCCGGGCGAGCTTGGCCGTGCCGAGCGCCGAGTCCCCCTCGACGATGAACAGCTCGCTGCGGTCCACGTCGTCACTGCGGCAGTCGGCCAGCTTCGCCGGCAGCGAGGAGGACTCCAGGGCCGTCTTGCGGCGCTGCGCCTCCTTGTGCTGACGTGCGGCGATCCGGGTCCGGGCGGCCGCGACGATCTTCTCCATCACGGAACGCGCCTGTTGCTTGTCGTCCCGCTTGGTCGAGGTCAGGAACGCCTTCAGCTCCTTGGCCACGACCGCCGAGACGATGCGGGTGGCCGCGGAGGTGCCCAGCACCTCCTTGGTCTGGCCCTCGAACTGCGGCTCGGCGAGGCGGACGGTGACGACGGCCGTCATGCCCTCCATCGCGTCGTCCTTGACCACGTCGTCCTCGGCCACGCGCAGCAGCTTCGCCGACCGCAGCACCTCGTTCACGGTCTTGGCGACCGAGCGCTCGAAGCCGGACACGTGGGTGCCGCCCTTGGGGGTGGCGATGATGTTCACGAACGACTTGACGTTGGTCTCGTAGCCCGTGCCCCAGCGCAGGGCGATGTCCACGCCCAGCTCGCGGGTGACCTCGGTAGGGGTCATGTGGCCGCGGTCGTCCAGGACCGGCACGGTCTCCTTGAAGGTGCCCGTGCCGGTCAGGCGCAGCACGTCACAGACGGCCTTGTCCTGGGCGAGGTACTCGCAGAACTCGCTGATGCCCCCGTCGAAGCGGAAGGTCTCCTCGGTCTTGCCCGCGCCGTCGATGCCGCGCTCGTCGCGGACGACGAGGGTCAGGCCGGGCACGAGGAAGGCGGTCTGGCGGGCGCGCTGGTAGAGCGTCTCCAGATTGAGCTTGGCGTCCTTGAGGAAGATCTGGCGGTCGGCCCAGTAGCGGACCCGGGTGCCGGTCTTGCCCTTGGCGACCCGCTTGACCTTGCGCAGGCCGTTGGCGGGGTCGAAGGGACTGTCGGGCCCCTGCTCCGTGAACATCCCGGGGACGCCGCGGCGGAAGCTGATGCCGTGCGTCGAGCTGTTGCGGTCGACCTCGACGTCGAGGCGGGCGGAGAGGGCGTTGACCACGGAGGCGCCGACGCCGTGCAGGCCGCCGGAGGCCGCGTACGAGCCGCCTCCGAACTTGCCGCCGGCGTGCAGCTTGGTCATGACGACCTCGATGCCGGACAGGCCCGTCTTGGGCTCGACGTCCACGGGGATGCCGCGGCCGTTGTCACGGACCTCGACGGAGGAGTCCTCGTGGAGGATCACCTCGATGTGGTCGCAGTAGCCACCCAGGGCCTCGTCGACGGAATTGTCGATGATCTCCCACAGGCAGTGCATCAGGCCACGACTGTCGGTGGACCCGATATACATCCCGGGGCGCTTGCGGACGGCCTCGAGGCCCTCGAGGACGAGCAGGTGCCGCGCGGTGTAGTTGGAACCGTCCCGGTCTGCTCCGGACAGCAGCGCGCTGGAAGGCACGGACGTGTCGGCGGTCACGCAGTTCGCTCCTCGCTGAATTTCTTTTCTGGCCCGGTCGGGCTCAGGGGTTCATCGGTTGCCGGTCAGAGGGTACCGAGGCCTGGTAGAGCCGATGCAACGCCACCCTCGTGGCTTCCACAGCGTAGTGCAGGCCCGCACGGGTGTTCGATCCCCCGTGGGGGTGAAGCAAACATCACGTTCCCTTCCAGGCATGAACCATTTAGTGTTCGGGCACGTCCTCATCAACAACCGGCACTCACGCCGGGGGGACTGAACTGCTACAAGCGAACGACTGACAACGCGAAACCGTAAAGCAACGCAATACGGCTCCTTCGCCGCCAACCGGCAACAGCCGGCCAGCTTCGGAAGGAAGTTTCGAAAGAAAGCCGCGAGCGGGAACGTTTTCGGCCTGGTTGGATGTTGACCCTGGTACGACAGCTCGTCGAGCTAGAGAAGAGGCGACGTGACTACTGTTCTGACACCCGCGACCCCGCTGACGGCCGCTGACCGATGCGACCGTTGCGGCGCCCAGGCATATCTGCGCGTCGTCCTGCTGAGCGGCGGTGAACTGCTCTTCTGCGCCCACCACGGGCGTAAGTTCGAGCCGGAACTCAAGAAGATCGCCGCGGAAATACAGGATGAGACCGAGCGGCTCACGTCCGCTCCGGCTGCGAATGCCGCCGACACCGAGGACCGCTGACACAGGCCTAGACCTCGCATCCGACGAGCAAGGACCGGCCAGGCCGGCCGACGGGCGACACCTCTGTGACCCAGGGGTGCCGCCCGTCCTCATGTCCGCCCCGCGTTCACTTTCCGAATGATCTGGTCCCCGCCGGCCCTCCGGGATCCGGCGCTCGGGCCCCCTACCCCCGCGCCGGGCCACACAGGGCCCGAGGAGTCCCTGGGGGCTCCCTACGGGACCTCCCGCTCCCCGACCGGCCGCGCGCCCCTCTCGGAGCCGCTCACGAAGCCGACGAGCGGGGAGATCCGGGTGTACACGCCCGGGCTGTCGGCCCGCCCGCAGCCGCGCCCCCAGGACACGACCCCGATGAGCCGCCCCCGCGCCACGAGCGGTCCGCCGCTGTCTCCCTGGCAGGCGTCCTTGCCGCCGCCCCGGTCCCCCGCGCACACCATGGAGGCGGCCCGGTACTGTCCGTCCGCGTCCCCCGGGTACGCGTCCTCGCAGACCCGGTCCGCGAGCACCTCGACCCGCGCGGCCCGCAGACCGTACGCGTAGTCGCCGAACCCGCTGGTGTCCCCCCAGCCGTACACGGAGGCCTCGGTGCCCGCCTCGTAGGCCGGGTGGCCCTTCTCCGCCACGGGGAGCACCTGACCTGCCGGGACCGCCTCGGCGAGCTCCAGGACGGCGAGGTCGCCGGCGTTGCTCGCGGAGTCGTACGCCGGATTGACCCGCGCCGCGCGCACCGCGATCTCCCTGCCGTCCGTCGCGCGGAGCTCGGTGCGGCCCGTGATCACACGGAGGTCCGACACGGATTCGACCGGACCGCCGAGCACCTGGCGACCCAGGCAGTGGGCCGCCGTCACCACGGTCGTCGGGGCGACGAGCACGCCCCCGCAGAACTGGCCGCCCCGGGTACCCCCGAACCGGTCACGGCTGGCCAGGGCCACGACCCAGGGGCTGTCCGCCACCTTCACCGGCTGCCCGCCGATCACCACGCTGTCCGCGGCCGCCTGCGGCATCCGGGCCGGCGGCGCGGCGGCCGCTCCCGCCACCAGGGTCAGCGCGCCCGCCAGGGCACGGGCAAAGGGACGACGCATGAGGCCTCCTGACTCCGAGTGTTCATGACTCCACCCAGAGTGGGATGCCCGGTGGCCGTGCGCACCCGCGCGGCCACCGGGCGCACGCCCCTCGGCGTCGGTCCCGTCAGTCGAGGTAGTCGCGCAGCACCTGCGAACGCGACGGGTGACGCAGCTTAGACATCGTCTTCGACTCGATCTGACGGATGCGCTCGCGGGTGACCCCGTAGACCTTGCCGATCTCGTCGAGTGTCTTGGGCTGCCCGTCCGTCAGGCCGAAGCGCATCGAGACCACGCCCGCCTCGCGCTCACTCAGGGTGTCGAGCACCGAGTGCAGCTGCTCCTGCAGGAGCGTGAAGCTCACCGCGTCGGCCGGGACGACCGCCTCGGAGTCCTCGATGAGGTCACCGAACTCGCTGTCACCGTCCTCGCCGAGCGGGGTGTGCAGGGAGATCGGCTCGCGGCCGTACTTCTGGACCTCGATGACCTTCTCGGGGGTCATGTCGAGTTCCTTGGCCAGCTCCTCAGGGGTGGGCTCGCGTCCCAGGTCCTGGAGCATCTGCCGCTGGACACGGGCCAGCTTGTTGATCACTTCGACCATGTGCACCGGGATGCGGATGGTGCGGGCCTGGTCGGCCATGGCGCGGGTGATGGCCTGCCGGATCCACCAGGTGGCGTACGTGGAGAACTTGTAGCCCTTGGTGTAGTCGAACTTCTCGACCGCGCGGATCAGACCCAGGTTGCCCTCCTGGATCAGGTCCAGGAAGAGCATGCCGCGGCCCGTGTAGCGCTTGGCGAGGGAGACCACGAGACGGAGGTTGGCCTCCAGCAGGTGGTTCTTGGCCCGACGGCCGTCCTCGGCGATGATCTCCAGCTCTCGCTTCAGCTTCGGCGCGAGCTTGTCGGAGTTCGCCAGCTTGTCCTCGGCGAACAGGCCCGCCTCGATACGCTTGGCGAGCTCGACCTCCTGCTCGGCGTTGAGGAGCGGAACCTTGCCGATCTGCTTGAGGTAGTCCTTGACCGGGTCCGCGGTGGCTCCCGCCACCGCGACCTGCTGGGCCGGTGCGTCGTCCTCGTCGTCCGAGATGACGAAGCCCTTGTTCTCGCCGCCCTCCTCCTCCTCGGATTCGGACTCGGCCTTGGCCCCGCCCGGGCCTTCCTCGGTCGACTCCTCGTCGGCCTCGTCGGAACCCTTCTTGGCGGCGGTCTTCTTCGCGGCCGTCTTCTTCGCGGGGGTCTTCTTGGCAGGGGCGGCCTTCTTGGCCGCCGTCTTCTTCGCCGCGGTCTTCTTGGCGGCGGGCTCGGTCCCGGGCTCCTCCGCGAGGGCGTCCGCGCTGTCCGGTTCGGCCGTCGCCGCCTCGGGAGCGGCGTCGGTGACGGTTCGGGCGACGGTCGTCTTGGTCGCGACGGTCTTGGTGGCCGTCCGCTTCGCCGGGCTCTTCGCTGCGACGCTCTTTCGGGTGGTGCGCTTGGGCGACTCCGCGGCACTGACCATCAGCGTCACACCCTCTTCCTCGAGGATCTGGTTGAGGCTGCGCAGAACATTCTTCCACTGGGTCGCAGGAATCTGGTCAGCCTCGAAGGCCCGACGCACGTCATCGCCGGCGATCTGCCCCTCGGCCTTGCCCCGCTCGATGAGCGCCATCACAGACTCGGAATCGGCGATCTCCGGCGGGAGCGTACGGGATGTGCTGGCCGACACGAACAACCTCTCGGAACGATGGGAACGGCTTCCGACCCCGGGCCTGGTGGTGCTGGACCGGAGCCGACGACCACCGACTGGGGATGGGCCGGGGGCGCGGGCAGGGGCCGGGGAGCTGTACAGCACCCGCAAGGGCTGCTGTCTTCCCTCCGTCGGCCATCACCACTTAAGTCATCGCGTGACGTCGCGGAGCGTTACGCCCAATCTTCGTGGCCCGAGTCACACCACTTTTCCGCCATTGCCGGGCATACGGTCATACGCGCGGATTCAGCGGCTTCGAAAGCCCCCGCACACGGGTGTCGCCGGACCCGAACCGGGCCCGGCGACATGTGGTGCACCCCCGCGCCTGTGCGCGTCGAGCCCGTCAGTGCTCGCGCGGGGCCGGAACCACACGCTCGACCTCCGGATGCACCGTCAGGAGCTGGCGCATGGCGTTCTCGGCGCCCAGGGCGTCGCCGGCGGCGATGGCCTCGACCATCCGCGCGTGGTGGGCGACGCAGGTTTCGCTGGGGCGGTCGCAGGCGGTGACGGGGCTGCCGGAGACCTGGAGGGCGGAGGAGACGATGCCGGACAGGTGCTCCAGCATGCGGTTGCCCGCGACCTGGATCAGCAGCGCGTGGAACTCGTTGTCGGCGCGCGCGAAGGTGATCGCGTCCCCCTGTCCGAGGGCGTGACCCATGATCTCGACCATGTCGGCGAGGCGCTGCTGGATGTCGGGGCGACCGTGTCCGGCGGCGAGGCGGGCGGCCAGTGGTTCGATGGTCCAGCGGAGCTCATTGAGCTCGCGGCGCTGGTCGTCGCGCAGGGGGCCGAAGGCGCGCCATTCGATGATGTCGGGGTCGAGCAGGTTCCAGTCGGCGACCGGACGGACCCGGGTGCCGACATTGGGTCGGGCGCTGACGAGGCCCTTGGCCTCCAGTACGCGCAGGGATTCGCGGACGACCGTGCGGGAGACCTCGAAGCGCTGGCCGATCTCCTCGGGGACCAGCGGGCGATCCGCGCCGAGGTCGCCGGAAACGATCATCTGGCCGAGCTGCTGGACGAGTTGGCCGTGCAGCCCGCGGCCGCGACTTCCGGTGGCGCGGCGGCCCACGCGGCTCAACTCGATGTCGGCGCCGTCCCAGTGGGGCGGTCCGCCCCGGTCGGCCCCCTGGGTCTCCGCGTAGGGG
Source organism: Streptomyces sp. H27-H5 (assembly GCF_026627505.1). GTDB lineage: Bacteria > Actinomycetota > Actinomycetes > Streptomycetales > Streptomycetaceae > Streptomyces. Next base: position 19,303 of record NZ_JAPNLK010000093.1, read on the forward strand.
TAGCGGTCGAGATCGCCCGAGCCGGCGAGGCCGGAGTCGGCGTGGCGGGCGGCGGTCATCATGGCGTGCGCAAGGGTACTCACGAATCCTTTGTCGGTCGTGCTCCCATCACCCTTGAGGTCTTTGGTGAAAAGCACACGAAAGGGTGATCGGTGCCACCTACGCAATTGACGACTTATCGTAAAGAACCGGGCCTTTTGCGGGGAGTTGCGGTCCTGTCGTGTTGATACGGAACAGATCGGTCACATTGGTGATCGTCTCGATCCGAAACGATCACCCGCGGTCATTCACCAGCGGACTCGGCTGCGCAGTCCTGTGAACCCATAGGCGCACAACAGGACCATCAACGACAACACCAGTGCCGTACCGACGGGTTGGGCCATCACCCGCAGGGCCCCCGACACCAGGCGGTCCGCCTCCGGCGGCCAGTGGGCCCAGGACAACTCGCGCAGCCGGGAGGCGAGCCCGTCCGTCGGGTGGGCGGACGGTCCGTGCAGCGACTTGCGCACCAGCGGTACGACCATCACCGGCACGACGAGCACCGCCGCCAGGCCGGCCGCCGCGGATCGGAAGACACCGGAGGCCAACACCCCGGCCCAGGCGCAGCCGATGAGCAGCCCGGCCCAACTCGCGGCCGGGGCGATCCACTCCACCGGCCGGTCGAGCGGGCCGGAGTCGAAGACCAGCCTGAGGGCCGCAGCGTCCGCGGTGACGGCCAGGCCCCCGAGCAGCAGGGCGAGGGCGGCGCAGACCCCGAGCTTGGCGGCGAGGAGGCCCATCCGCCGCGGGACCGTGCCGCGGTCCGCCGACAGGGAGGGGTAGCGGTACTCCTCGCCGAAGGCCAGGGCGCCGAGCAGCCCGGCGCCGAGCGCGGCGGGCGGCAGCGGCAACGACTGCGGCCAGGCGGCGAGCAGCCGGTTCTGCGGGGTGTGTCCGAGCCGGGCGAGGACCAGCGCGATCGCGACGGAGACGACGACGACCGCGGCCGAGGTCAGGAGCGGGGTCGCGGTGCCGAACGCTCGGATCAGTTCGTAGCGCAGGGGGCGCAGCGGGCCGCCGACCCGACGCACCGCCCGGGCGGATCGCCCGGAGCCGGTCCGCGGGGGCCGACCGAGCCCGGTCCTGCCCTCGGCGGCGGGGAACGGGGTGATCCCCGACCCCGTCGCCGACCCGGCTCCCGGCTCCGGCTCCACGCCGGCCCCGAGTCCCGACGCCGACCCCACGCCGACCCCGAGTCCCGACCCCGGCTCGGCCTCCGGCCCGGGTTCGACACCGGGACCGGGGCCGGTGGTGGCGCCCGCGTCGACGTGGGCGGCCGCCACGGCCGAGGCGTGGGCGGTCGTACGGGCCTCCGAGCGGGCCTGTGGGACGGGCGGGACCGGCGCTCCGGTGTCTCCGGTCTCGTCCGCGAGTTGGTGGACCAGCACTCCGTGTCGGAACGCCGCCTCCCCCACCTCCGCGCAATTGCTGCCGTAGACCGACAGGCGGCTGCCGCTCTCCGCGACGATCTCCACCACGCGCCGGGCCGCCCGGGCCTCCCGGCCAAGGACGTCGGCGAGTCGGGCCGCGTGCGGGGTGCGCACGGCGACGCGAGGACGCAGTCGGGTTCGTGCGAACTCCGCCGCGTCCTGGTCCGCGACGAGCCGGCCGGCCTTGATGGAGACGACCCGGTCGGCGTTGCGGGCGGCTTCCTTCGCGTCGTCGGTGGTGAAGAGGACCGCGCCGCCGAGGGCGGCGTGTCCGCGCAACAACTCGTACATCCAGCTTCGTTCGCGCGGCGAGAGCCCGGCGGCGGGTTCGTCGAGGAGCAGCGTGCAGGGGTCCGCCAGCAGCGCCGCGGCGAGTGCGACGCGACGCTCCATGCCGAGCGAGAGCGAGCCGAGCCGCTGGTCCCGCAGGCCGCCGATGCCGACGACCTCCAGCATGGTGTCGGCTCGCGACGCCGGGACCCCGTAGGCGGCGCACAGCATCCGCAGCTGGTTGAGGACCGTACGCGCCGGATGGCCGGGGACGTCGCCGAGCAGCACGCCGACCTCACGGCCGGGGTGCGCGATCCGGTGCAGCGGGCGGCCGCGGAAGTAGGTGATGCCGCGGCCCGGTTCGAGTTCGAGCATGAGTCGCAGCGCGGTGGTCTTGCCCGAGCCCGGGTCGCCGAGCAGGGCGGTCACGCACCCGGGGCGGGCCTCGAAGGTGAGGTCGTCCACCAGGGGCGGGAGTTCTCGACGGGGTGTACTGGTGAGTCCGATGGCCTGGAGCATCGCTTCTCTCGCGGGGTGTGAGACCGCTCTGCGGCAGCATGAGTACCGCAAGCAAGATAACGCGATATGTCCGATTTTCAACGCAGGGCGATCTCAGGCGCGTCGGTGTCGGCGACCTCGGGGGCTTCGGTGCCCGCGCCCGGGTCCCGGCCCCGGGCAAGGTGGGGGCCACTCGCCGGGACCGTGGGGCGTCAGACCTCCGGACGCAGCATCGGCGGGTTGAGCAGGGTCGCTCCGCCCGCTCGGAACAGTTGGGCGGGCCGGCCCCCCTGACGGGTCGTCGTCCCCCCGGCCGGCACGAGGAACCCGGGGGTCCCGGTGACCTTGCGGTGGAAGTTGCGCGGGTCGAGTGCCACGCCCCACACGGCCTCGTACACCCGTCGCAGCTCGCCGACGGTGAACTCGGGAGGGCAGAAGGCGGTGGCCAGGGAGGAGTACTCGATCTTGGATCGCGCCCGCTCGACGCCGTCGGCGAGGATGCGTTCGTGGTCGAAGGCGAGCCCGGCGGGAGCCGCCCCGCCCGCCGCGAGGAGTTCGTCGACGGGGGCCCAGCGGGCGCTGTTCGCGTCGCCACCCGCGCGAGGCGCGGGGAGATCCGGTGCCAGCACCAGGTGAGCCACGCTGACCACCCGCATCCGGGGGTCGCGCTTCGGGTCGCCGTAGGTGGCGAGCTGTTCGAGGTGCGCCCCGTTGTCCACGTCCGGCACGGCCGGGTCGTGGGCGCACAGGCCGGTTTCCTCGGCGAGTTCCCTGGCCGCCGCGCCGGCGAGGTCCTCGTCATCGCGTACGAAGCCTCCGGGCAGCGCCCAGCGTCCTTGGAACGGCTGCTCACCCCGTCGGACGACCAGCGCGCAGAGCGCGTGACGCTGCACGGTGAGCACGACCAGGTCGACGGTGACGGCAAAGGGCGGAAAGGCCGACGGGTCGTAGGGCGACATGCCGCGATCATAGTCGTCTGCCTGACGATAAACAGAGCTTTGGCGATCCCGGCGACAGTGATCCGAAACTCAGCCTCCCAGTTGGAGCGCATCGGCGGCCTCCTCCACCATCCCGAGGCCGAGGCGGCTGACCCGGACGCCGAACGGTTGCTCGGACACCCGCAGCCCCGAGAACCTCAGGGAGCCGAGCGGGGCGCCGGGGAGCGGGTGCAGGGCGACCGTGCCGGCGGGGGCGTCCGGGCGGATCCCGGCGAGGGCGACCAGCGCGTGGACGCCTCCGGCGGCGGCCACGGCGGCCGGCCGGCAGGCCGCGGGGTGCGGGAGCGGTGCGCTGCCCGTGGTGCGCTGCTCGGCGGCGTACATCTCCGGCAACCGGTACCCGAAGGCCTCGGCGGCGTCGAGAAGTCCCCGCAGCAGTCCGACGGCCTCTTTCTCGAAGCCCGCCTGGGCCAGGCCGGAGAGCGCGACGACGCTCTCGTGGACCCGTACCGCCCCCGAGCGGTGCCCGAACGGATTGTGGCCGGGCTCTCGGCTCGCCATACTTCGCAGGCCCCATCCCGAGTCCATCGCGGGTGCTCCGAGGAGCCGGGCCAGTTGCTCGGTGCGCGTGCGGTCCAGCAGGCCAGGGGCCGTCCGGCCGCCGCTCAGCAGCCCGGTGTCCAGCAGGTGCGCGGCGGCGCCTGTCAGCCGGGGAAGGGGGCGGCCGTCGGGATGCAGGGCCGCCGCGGGCCGTCCGCCGTCCGGTCCGTCGATCCAGAACTCCGCCCGGAACCTCTCCCGCAGCCGGGCCGCGCGATCCCGCCATTCCTCGGCGCCGGGTCGCCCGCATCCGGCGAGGAGGTCGGCGCCGAGCAGCGCGGCCCGGTGTACGTGGGCCTGGGTTTCGCAGCGTCGTGGACCCGGGTCGGGGTCGGCCAGGAACCCGTCCTCCCCCAGCGCTCCGCGGAGCCATTCCAGGCAGCGTTCCGCGACGGGCAGCAGCCGGGCCACCTCCTCCTCGGGCAGACCCCAGAGCCGGGCCTCGGCGAGGACCACGGGGAAGGCGAGCGTGGCCTCGGTCCCGGTGCATCCGGGCGGCAACTGCGGTCCTGCCCCGCGCAGCGGTCCCGGGATCATCCCGGCTCCGGGTCCGCGCCCCTCGACCTGGCTGCGGGCGAGGACGCGCAGGGTGGCCGCGGCGAGCCCGGTGCCCAGCGGCAACGACATCCGGGCGGCCCACAGCGACTCCGCCTGGGCCAGGCCGAGCCGCCAGGGCGCTCCCGCCGCGACGAAGGCGTCGCCCGGCTGCTCGGGGTCCCTCAGCAGCAGCGCGCCGAGGTCTTCCACGCTCGTCCGGAACCATGCCTCGACTCTCGGGTCGTCCCCCTCCGCCCGGGCTTCGGCCAAGGGGTTGGCCACCTGGCCGGCCGACGCCCGCGCGATGCGGTCCCGGCCGGTCCGCAGTTCGATGGTGCGGGCCTCGCCGGGGCCCAGTTCGAGTTGCCAGCGCAGCAGTCCGGACGAGGCGAGCGCGTCGTCGGGGGCGGGTTCGGCGGTGATGACGGCCTGGGTGCCGCCCGTGCTCCAGCGCAGCCCGGCCGCGTGCACGGCGGCGGGGAGCTCGGGCCCGGCGCGGCCCGCGGCGATCGCGGCCAGTTCGGCCAGGTCGGTACCGAGCGCCAGCTCCACGGGGAGGCGTACGGAACGGGTGGCGTAGCTGCGCAGGGTGATCCGTTCGGTGCCGTCGGCGTGCCGGACTCGCTCGACGCCGATGTCGGGGTCGGGCCCGGCCTCGGCTCCGGTGCGGACCGTGGCGGTGAAGGCGGCCCGGTCGGCGCCGAGGCTGCGCCCCTGCACCGCCACCGGGTCCCTGCCGCCGACGCGCAGCACGCATCGGGAGAGGATCCGCAGCCCGGCGCGGTAGACCCCGTCGATCCCCCGCCCGGTCAGCTGGCCGTGCTCGGGCGAGATGGCCAGGCACGGTGCGGCGAGACAGATGACGGCTCCGTGCACGGGCGGCAGCTCGGGCCTGCGGGCGGGTGGTACGGGGTGGGCCATGCGTCGCCTTGTCTGCGCTCCGGTCGGTTTCGCTGGGCGGCGGCGTGGCCGGGCCCCCACCACCCCCCAGCTGAACGCCCTCACCCCCGCCCTGGTCACGGGCCCCGGCGGTGGCTGTCCCCGGCGTGGGTCCGGTGGGCGACCGAGGGCGCCGCGCAGTCGTCGCAGCAGAGGGCCCCGGTCGCGGATCACTGCTCGCTCCTCGTGGTGCGGCGGGCGTCCCCGCGCTCGGCCTTGGTGCGCCGTCCGGGTGGGCGGCCGGCTCCGACCGGTCGCTTGCGTCGGGGCTCCCTGCGCCGTCGTTCCTCGCGCAGGCACTGCCGCAGACCCTCCGGGTCGATGCCCTCGTTGCAGGCGTGGTGGAGCAGTTGGGCGAAGCGGTAGTCGGCGTCGGCGCGCAGGGCCAGGTCGAGCGCGATGCGGGCGGTCGGTTCGTCCCCGGTGGACCAGGAGACCCATCCGGCGAGGGTGAGCGGGGCCGCGGCGTGCTCGGCGTAGATCCCGACGCAGCGCCGGGCCAGGGCGCGCCACAGGCGCAGCGCGGGCCCTGCCTCCTCGCCCTCCATCCATTCGGCGGCGATGTCGCGAATCTCTCGGTCCTGCAAACCGATGATCACGGCGGCCGCCTCGTCGTGTCCCAGCAGCGCGTCGTCCCGGTCGTCCCCACCGGAGCCCGTCTCGGCAGGCGGGGGCGACGTCATGCGCCGCATGAGGGTCCGGGCCAGGGTGATGGTCTCGGCGCCGATCTCCTCGCGCGTGGCTCCGTCGAGGATCTTCGGCACCAGGGCGACGGAGGCCCGTTCCAGGGCCGCTTCCTGTTCCCTGGCCGCTGCTCCGCGCAGTGGGGTCAGCCTTCCCTCGATCTCCTTCAGGGAGCCCCTGACCTGGAGTCCGGCGAAGGTGGCGGCGGCAGCCATCACGGAGGTGCCGGGCATGACCAGCGGGTTGCCCTCGGCCGGGCAGCAGCGCGCGTCGGGGCAGACGTAGGACCAGTAGCGGCCTTCGGAGAGGCACAGGGCCTCCAGGACGGGCACGTCCAGCGCCCCGCAGGCCACGCGGAGTCGTTGGGCGAGGGGCCGCAACCGAGTCATCACGCGCTGTCCGCTCTCTCCGTCGCGCGGATCCTGGCAGAGGAAGACGACGATGCCGTCGGGCTTGCCGCCGCGTCGTTCGCTGCCCCGGACCAGGGTTTCGGCGACCTGTCGGGCTGTTTCCTCCCATTCCGTCGGAGCGGCGGGAATCCCGACGCGCAGCCGACCGCCGAAGCGCCCGCCCTCGCCGTGGACGGCGACCATGACGAGGGAGTCGGTCGGGTGGAAGCCGAGCATGTAGGGCAGCGCGTCGGCCAGTTCCGCCGGGCTGCGCAGGGTGATCTGGGATTCGATGGACGGTCCGGACGGGCCCCCGGACGGCTGGTCGGACGGGCTTGGTACCGCGTGGTTGGTCGTCATGCGTCGACGGTCCCGTGCGGGGGCGAATCGCGAAACCCCTGTGGATAACTCCCCGAATCAGACCTAACTGGTCCAATCTTCAATATCCACAGGCCGGGGCCGGCATTGGCGCGATGTCGGCGCCATCAGGTTGCATGGGGGCATGAACCCAGACCTGAGGTCCTCAGCCGATTCCGTACTCGCCCGCCTGGTGGGCGATCCGACGGGCACCGCTCGGCTGCGCGAGGACCAGTGGCGGGCGATCGAGGCCCTCGTCGCGCACAAGCGGCGAGCGCTCGTGGTGCAGCGCACGGGGTGGGGCAAGTCCGCCGTGTACTTCGTCGCCACTTCCCTCCTGCGGGCGAGCGGCGCCGGCCCCACCGTGATCGTCTCGCCGCTGCTCGCGCTGATGCGCAATCAGGTCGAGGCCGCCGCCCGGGCCGGCATCCGCGCCCGCACGATCAACTCGGCCAACCCCGAGGAATGGGAGGGCATCCAGGCCGAGGTCGCCGCCGGCGAGGTCGATGTCCTGCTGGTGAGCCCCGAGCGACTCAACAACCCGGACTTCCGCGACCAGGTCCTCCCCAAGCTCTCGGCCGCGACGGGCCTGCTCGTGGTCGACGAGGCCCACTGCATCTCCGACTGGGGCCACGACTTCCGCCCCGACTACCGCAGGCTGCGCACGATGCTGGCCGATCTCCCTCCGGGGGTTCCGGTACTGGCCACGACCGCCACGGCCAATGCCCGGGTCACCGCCGACGTCGCGGAGCAACTGGGCACCGGCGCCGGCACGGACGCGCTCGTGCTGCGGGGCGCGCTGGACCGGGAGAGCCTGAGCCTCTCGGTGCTCGCCCTGCCCGACGCCGCGCACCGGCTGGCGTGGCTCGCCGACCACCTCACCGACCTTCCGGGGTCCGGGATCATCTACACCCTGACGGTGGCCGCGGCCGAGGAGGTCACCGCCTACCTGCGCCACCGCGGTCACACCGTCTCCTCGTACACCGGCAAGACCGAGAACGCCGACCGCGAGCAGGCGGAGAACGATCTCCAGGCCAACCGGGTCAAGGCGCTGGTGGCCACCTCGGCCCTGGGCATGGGCTTCGACAAGCCCGACCTCGGCTTCGTGGTGCACCTGGGGTCGCCCTCCTCTCCCATCGCCTACTACCAGCAGGTGGGCCGCGCCGGCCGCGGCGTGGAGCACGCGGAGGTCCTGTTGCTGCCGGGCCGGGAGGACGAGGCCATCTGGCAGTACTTCGCCTCCGTGACCTTCCCACCGGAGGAGCAGGTCCGCCGCACCCTTGACGTGCTGGCCCAGGCGGGCCGGCCGCTGTCGTTGCCCGCCCTGGAGCCGCTGGTCGATCTGCGCCGCACCCGCCTGGAGACGATGCTCAAGGTGCTCGACGTGGACGGCGCGGTGCACCGGGTCAAGGGCGGCTGGACCTCGACGGGCGAACCGTGGGCGTACGACGCCGAGCGCTACGCGTGGGTGGCCCGTCAGCGTTCCGCCGAGCAGCAGGCCATGCGCGACTACGCGGCGACCGACGGCTGCCGCATGGAGTTCCTGCGCCGCCAGCTCGACGACGAGGAGGCCGCACCCTGCGGCCGCTGCGACAACTGCGCCGGGGCCCGGTTCACCGCCGAGGTCTCCGGCACGGCTCTGGACACCGCCCGGGGCGAGCTGGGGCGTCCGGGCGTGGAGCTGGAGCCGCGCAAGATGTGGCCGACCGGGCTCGTAGCGGTGGGCGTGGACCTCAAGGGCCGGATCCCCGCCGGAGAGCAGTCCGCCACCGGCCGGGCGCTGGGACGCCTCTCCGACATCGGCTGGGGCAACCGGCTCCGCCCGATGCTCGCCCCGCAGGCGCCCGACCAGCCCGTTCCGGACGATGTCGCGCAGGCCGTGGTGGCCGTCCTGACCGACTGGGCGCGGGGGCCGGGCGGCTGGGCCTCCGGGGCCGCGGACGCCCCCGCCCGTCCGGCGGGTGTGGTCTGCCTGCCGTCGCGCTCGCGTCCCCAGTTGGTCGGCTCGCTCGCCGCGCGGATCGCGGAGATCGGGCGGATGCCGTTGCTGGGCTCTCTCGCGTACACCGACCAGGCACCGGAGTTCGGTCTGCCTTCGTCGAACAGCGCGCAACGCGTCCGGGGGCTCCACCAGGCCTTGACGGTGCCTCCGGCCCTCGCGGCGACGCTGGCCGAGACTCCGGGTCCGGTTCTCCTCGTGGACGACCGCGCGGAGAGCGGTTGGACGCTCGCGGTGGCTGCCAGGCTGCTTCGCCGGGCCGGTGCGAAGGGGGTGTTTCCGCTGGTACTCGCGCTCCAGCCGTAACGGATGCGTCATCCTCGGCGTGGCGGGGCAAGGATATGAGCGGCATACCGGCGAATTCCGGTCGGCGGCCGCAAATGCTCATTGCCCCATCCTCGCGGGCCACGCGAGAATCGGAGTGCTCCCGCTCGGCTCGCCGGCACTCTCCAGGGCCGTGCTGCGGCGCGCCCGCATCCCAGCCGTGCCCGTACGCGGGCGTGTACCCGAAGGGAGGACCGTGACCTTCGGTTTCGCCCCGAGCTCCACCACGTCCCTGACAACGGCCACCGGCGGCGCCATCCGGCACGGAAGACTTCTCGAACCGGCCGAGTGGACGTCGGCGGGGGTACCCCTGCTGACCAATCCCCGCGAGATCGTCACCGGCCTGCACGCCCGGCACGGTCCGGTGCCGACCACCGCGGTGATCGCCGTCCTCGGTCCCGACGAACGCCTGGTCGCCAGCGCCTCGTTCGTCCAGCGGTCGGCCTCGGCGGACGGCTGGGAGTACCGCAACGCCCTACTGTCGCGGTTGCGCCGCGTGCTCCCGCACGACCTGCGTCGACGGACGCCGGTGCGGACGGCGGTGTTGATGTACTGCCGTGACGGCGACGAGCGGTGGACCGAGGAGGACGGGGCCTGGATGTGGGGGCTGCGCGACGCCTGCACGCTGCACGGGCTGCGTTGTGGCGCCTACATCACGCTGACCCCGGGCGGCTGGCAGGTCCTGGGTGAGGATCGTGGCGGGCGGCGGCCCGGATCGGACTCCCGGCCGGAGCCGCTGGGCTCGACCGTGGCGGAGTTCGCCCCGATGAGCCTGCGTACCGGCGGCGGCGCGGCCGAGGCGCTGCGGCGTACCGCCGCGCGCTGAATCGGCGTACCGCGGCGTCGCACGCCCGAGCACGGACCGCGTACCCGCGCGGCATCCGCGGGACCTAGGCATCCGCGCACCCGCGCCCTGCGTGCACCCGCGCTCGGGTCCGCGTACGCTGCGTGCGCGGACCCCACCCACCACAGACCAGTGGCCTGCGGCCCGGTGGGGTGCGCGCACGCGCACGCGGACGGGTCTACGGCTTCAGCGGGGCCGCCTCACGCGTGCCCCGCCCCCGTCCGCACCGGGGAGCGGGCGTCAGACGCCCGCGCCCAGCACGGAGTTGATCCGCTGCGCGTCGCCGCACACGATCAGCAGCGTGCCGGCCCGGGTGAGTGCGACGGGCAGCGTGCGGGCGGCGTCCTCGACCGATCCGCCGTTGACCGCGAAGACCACGACGGGGCGGCCGGCGGCGCGCTGGACCTGCGCCGCGTCCGCGTAGAAGACGTCGTCCCCGGCGTCGTGCTGGGCCCAGTACGCGGCCTCGCCGAAGGACAGTTCGTGCGCGGCCCACGGGTGCGGGTCGCCGGTGGTGAGCACCAGGATGTCGCCGGGCGCGCGCCCGGTGTCGAGCAGCAGGTCCACGGCCTCCTCGGCCGCGTCCAGCGCGCCCTCGGCGGATGCCGGGATCAGCTGGACCTGCGGGACCGCCTCGGAGACGGACGGGACGGGGGTCTCGGGGGCCGCGGGAACGGGTCCGGGGGCGGCCTGCGCCGCGCGCTGCGCGGGCGGGGCGGGTCGGACGGGACCGGGGCGTCCGGGCCGGGGTACGGCGGCGGGACGCGGACCAGGTACGGGGCGGGGGGTCTGCGCGGTGCGGCTCGCGGCCGGCGTGACGCGGGGACCCTGGGCACTCTCGTGAATCTGAGGCTCCTCGGTTGAGAGGCTTGAGTTGACATCTTTCAAACACCGGTACGAAACGTACCGGCGGGTGGCACGTGGACGCGATCAGAAATCGAACCCGAGTTGGCCTCCGTTTTCCAGCTCCACGCTCTCCTCGCTGCGCCGCACCTTTTTGAGGTGCCGCCAGCGGGGCAGCGCGTCGAGGTACGACCACGAGAGCCGGTGGTACGGGGTGGGCCCCAGCTCCTCCAGCGCCGCCCGGTGCACGGGCGAGGGGTAGCCGGCGTTGGCGGCGAAGGCGAAGTCCTCGATTCCGCCGCCTTGTTCGGCCAGGTCGGCCATCATCCTGTCGCGCCGGACCTTGGCGATCACCGAGGCGGCGGCAACGGCGACGCAGGACTGGTCCCCCTTGATCACCGTCCGGACCCGCCAGGGCGAACCGAGGTAGTCGTGCTTGCCGTCGAGGATCACCGCATCGGGTCGCACCGGCAGGGACTCCAGGGCTCGCACCGCGGCGAGCCGCAGGGCCGCCGTCATCCCGAGTGCGTCGATCTCCTCGGGGGAGGCGTGCCCGAGCGCGTGCGCGGTGACCCAGTCCTCCAAGACGTCGAGGAGCGCGTCGCGTCGCTTGGGGGTGAGCAGTTTGGAGTCGGTGAGTCCCGCGGGCGGCCGGCGCAGACCGGTGATCGCCGCGCACACGGTGACGGGACCGGCCCAGGCCCCTCGTCCGACTTCGTCGACCCCGGCTATGACCTTGGCGCCGGTGGTTGCACGGAGGGAGCGTTCAACGGCGTGGGTGGGTGCTTCGTACGGCATGGCGCCAGCAAGGGTACGCCGCCCCGCGCCCCCTGCACACCCCGCCCCGGGCCGGAGCGTGCGGCGAGACGGGTCGGGGCGTTCACGGTCGGAGCATCGGCACCACGACACGGTCGATCAGTTCCGCGATGTCCGGGTCCTCCCATTCGCTTCCGTACACCTTTGCGCGGTACATGAACATGGCCGGGATCACGTCGGTGACGAACGGAGCCGCCGCGTCCGCACGCACGTCGCCCCGCTTGATTCCACGTTCCACAAGATCCCTGATCAGGTCCTGAGCGGGTTCGTGCAACCCCTTCCAGATCACTCCCCGAAAGCGATCGGCATGGATGTGATCGCATTCGTGAAGCACCGCGCGCAAGGCCTCACCGGCCCGGGACCTCATCACGTCACGCATCCGCACACACAGACGGTGGAGGTCCTCGCGCACCGATCCGTGATCCTCGATCTCACCCAGTGACGGCAATCCGGCCCGCAGCACCTCCACGACCAGTTCCGCCTTCGACGGCCAGCGCCGATAGACGGCCGCCTTCCCGGTGCGGGCGCCCGCCGCGACGCCCTCCATCGTGAGCGCGTTCCAGCCGACGGTGCTCAGCTGCTCCAGGGCCGCGTCGAGAATCGCCCTTTCCAGCTCCGGACCCCGTCTGCGCCCCGGCGCGGCCTCCGACCAGCGTGAACCCGTCATGCCCCCACCTCCCACCGTCCCGTGCGTGCCCGTCGCACGAATTTTCAGCCTTAGTGAACGCTTGTGTTCACTAAGTGGTCTGCGTCGTAAGTCCTTCGGGGGTTGATCACGCGGCCTTGGCGGCGGAGGATTCTTCTGGGTGATCGGCGGTGTGCTGGTCGAGCCTGGCCAGGAGATCGTCCAGGTCGGAGGTGGTG
>NZ_JAPNLK010000094.1 GCF_026627505.1 Streptomyces sp. H27-H5
ACCCCCGAGGACGCACTCGACACCGCCTGCCACCTCCACCTCACCGGTCTCGACACCTGACACGGGCAAGCGCACGCCAAGCCCGACGTCAACCCCCGAAGGATTTACGACGCAGACCACTTAGCGCCAACGGCTGTACGGATGGTCCCCGAGGCCGATTACCTGTTCGTCACATTCCGGCGGGTGGCCCCGGCGGCAGCGCGGGTCTTGGCGGCTCGATGCCGCCGGGGCCCGCTCCGGGCCGGCACCCGGCGGCCGGCGCAAAGCCAGTGACGTGCAGTCAGGGGGGCGCCCGTGGGCGCCCCCCTGACTGGCTAGTCCTCGTCGGCCTTGCGGAACGGCTCGCCGCAGCGGCCGCACATCAGAGCGCCCCCGTCCTCGTTGCCGTCCTCGCGGCCGAACTCCCACGTGGCCCGGCTGATCTGGATGCGGCGGGCGGCTTCGGGCTCGCCGTCCTTGCCCGGCTTGGTGCAGCCGCACACCACGAGAAAGCGCGTCGGCGGGCGCTTCGCCTTCTTCGGCTCATCGTCGCCGCCCTCGACCTGGCCGCCCTGGGCTTCGCCGTCGTCGTCCCCGTCGTCGCCCTCCTCGTCCTCGCCCCCGGTCGGCTTCGCGGTGCCCCCGAAAAGCGCGGTCACCCACGGGTCATGGACGTAGGGCAGGCTGGCCGTGTCCAGGGTCTGGATCACGGACTCGTACCGCGCGGCGGCCTCGTCGGTGATCTGGCAGTCAGACCACCCGATGACCGAGGCGGGCGACGCGGGGCCCTGCAACCCCAACTCCTCCGCGATCTTCACAAAGCGCTTGTTGTGGTACCGGTAGTCAGATGAGGTGTCCTTGATGCCCCGGACGTGGGCGAGTGCGTGCGCGGCCTCGTGCAACAGCGTTTGCATCGTGCGGCGGCCGCCGAGGCTGATGAGCTCACCGCCCGCGAAGAGTTCGTGGGTGCGGGTCCCTCCCGTCGTCCACCTGCGCTCGCCGAAGTGCCCCCACTTGAGGGATGCCCCGGTCCTCCCCGTGCCCGTGATCATCAGGACGGCGGGCACGTCGGGGTGCTGGGCCCGGATCGCGCTCCACGCGCCCTCAAGGGCGGTGATGATGCGGCTGCCGTGCTCCTGCTGGGCCTGAGCTGGTCCGGCCTGCGGGGGGATCGTCGCGGTGGTGGCGGTCGTGTTCATCGGTGCTTTCCTATCGTGCCGAGAGGTCGAGTGGGTGGGGATCGGGGGCGGCGAGCTGGTCGCCGCCCCCGGGCGGGTCAGCTCGCGCGGCGGTCGCGCTGCTGGGGGAGTCGGCGGATCGGCTCCGAGGCCTGCCGTTGGGCCGGGACCTTCGGGATGACGCGCTCGTTCTCCGGGTTGTTCATCTCGGTTCCTTTCGGGGGTGTTGGTGGGTTTCGCCAGGTGGACCGGGTGCCGTTCCCTTCCCTCCCTGACAAGAACTAGATTACAGCAACAGGCGATCACGCACAACTCTGCGGCGTGTCGTGTCGCCACAAAACAGCAGGTCAGAGGCTTGCCGTGATCGAGTTTCAGTTTTCTTTTCGCGTGTACAGGCGAAGTCGCGTTCGGGGGGGAACGGCCCCGGGCCACGGCTCATCGGCTGATGGCTTCCTCGGCCTTGCAGTCCTCGTAGAACGCCTGCGCGTCGGCCACCATCTCGGGAACGTCACAGCCGAACGCTTCGGCAGACTCCATCAGTGCGGCGAGCATCGCGGCCAGGCGCTCCGCTCCGGCGGCCGCCACCGCGCATAGAGCTGTCAGCTGGACGGGGTAGCTGCGGGCCCGCAGTTCCTCGGCGGCCTCGGTGATCTGGTCGGCGGCGATCTCTTGTTCGTCCGCCAGGTGGTAGAGGTCGGCGATCAGGTCACCGATCACAAGATTGGCGCTGAATGCGTCGTGCACCTCTCGATCCGCCGGGTCGTTCCGGGTCGCCTCGGCGTAGGCCGTGGCAGCAACGGTTCCTAGGTGCGCGAGCGCGCTGGTGCTCGGTACTGGGAAGAGTGGCGCGGGTGCCACCTCGTTGTAGGCGTCAAGGGCGATGGCGGCCCAACCTGCTCGCTCTGCACTGGTCACGTCGTCAGTCATGTTCTTTCCTTCCAGGGGGTGTTGGTGGTGACGCCGGGGGCGGGTGCCGTTCCCGCCCCCGGCGGAGTGGGGTTCTTAACCCTCGATACCTTCTTCCGCGCGAATCTGGCGGTAGATCGCGCCGGTGATCAGAGCGGCGAACTGCTCCTGTCCGGGAGTCATGCGAAGCATCGCGATGAACATCTGACCTGCTGTGGCGTGGAGCTCGGCCGCAGGATCTTCCTGGGCGATGCGACCGGCCATCATGTAGGCGGTGACGGCTGCGGCAAACACGTCCTCCGGGGTGCCGTCGAGCAGGTCGCCAACGTGCTGGCCGGTGGAGTCCGCAAGGGGCTTCAGGAAGCGGTCAAGCACGTGCGCGGTGGCACCCTCCATCTCCTCGTCGGTGTAGGCGGCCTCAGTCTGCGCGTCGTTGATGGTGTTCATTTCGGGTTTCCTTTCGGGGGGTGTTGGTGGTGTTCGCCGAGTGGGGCGGGTGCCGTTCCCTTCCCTCCCTGACAAGAACTAGATTACAGCAACAGGCGATCACGCACAACTCTGCGGCGTGTCGTGTCGCCACAAAACAGCAGGTCAGAGGCTTTCCGTGATCGAGTTTCAGTTTTCTTTTCGCGTGCACACGCGAAGTTGAGCCCGGCCGGACCGGTGCGGCCCGCCTCCTCGGCGGCGGCTTGGCCGTGCTCGTGGCCCTGGCCCCCACCGGGCCCGCACCCGCTCCTCGGCCACGACGATGCGGGTACGAGCGGAGCGAGAGTGCCGGGCCCGGCCACATCGCGGCAGCTGCTAGCTCCCCGCCCGCCACGGCCGGGCGGTGCGTTCGCCTCACGCTGCCGCATCCGTGACGGCGGGGGTACGGCGCCCGGCCCCGTACACGTCCGGCAGAGCGGCAACCTGGCCCCGGCCCGGCACCCCCCTCCCGCCGCCGGCTGTCCTTTCCACGCCGCGACGGGCCGCAGTCGGCAGCGGTGCCGGCCACGCATGCCATGTGACGGTTGCCGCCCCACCCACCCAGCCGCACGCCGCGAATCCGCGGGGCCACGGACGGCCCGGCGCCGGCTGCGCGAGACTGGGCGGATGAACGGACAGACGGGCAGTCAGAGCGAGTCACTCGCGCCGGTGACGGACGGGGACCGCGCGTTGGTCGCCTGGCTCCACATGGATGCTGAGCTGCGTCCCGCGCGGCCAGGCTGGGCGTACGGCTCTCTAGCCGGGCTGCTGCTCGGGGTGGGCCGGCTGTTCGCGCCGGCGCCGTGGCCGGGCGGCGGGCTTCCTCCCGGCGAGCCGGGCAGGTGCTTTATCGAATCGATCATGTGGGCCACCGGCTCCGGCGGCGAGCTCGTCTATGTGGAGGGGTGGGCCTGGGACGTGGCCTATCCGGTCGAACACGCGTGGTGCTCGGCGGCGGACGGGACGGTGCGTGACCTGACCTGGCCCCGTCCGGGGGCCTCCTACCTCGGCGTGCCGGTGGTACCCGAGGCTGCGTCTGCGCTCATGGGCCGGCACGGCGGGCCGCTGCTGCACGCCAACGGGATGCCGGGGCCGGCCGCCCTGGAATGGATGCGTGACGGCGTGCCGGCCGAACTCCTCGCCGATGTCGGCCGCCCGGTGCCGGCCGTCGTCTAGGACGTGCGTCGGGCCTCGTCGGCCTTGGCCATGAGACGCTCGGCGGTCCGGGTGCTCACGCCGTAGCGCTCGGCGAGCTGGGCGGCGGTCACGGGCTGGGCCTGGCCGGCTTCGGCCGCCTCGGCGATGGCGGCGACTTCCCGAATCCGCGGGTCCGTCCGGGCGATCCGCGGTGCCAGGTCCTTGGCGCCGGCGGTGCGGCCCTTGTATTGCGCCTCGCGGCCGGCGCGGGCCTCGGCGGCCGCGCGGGTCCACCAGCGGCGCCCGTGGCGCTCCGTGCCCCGGTCCATCAAGCCGTTGACGGCGTCGGCGCGGACGGTGGACGCGGTGACGCCGGCGATGGCGCCGGCCTCGCTATCGGTGAGCAGGTCGCCCGGGTGCGGGCCGGACGGAAGCGGCGGCAGCGGCTCGCCGGCTAGGTGGGCGTCGACCTGGGCGGCGTCGTAGATGAGCGGCCGTACCGATCCGGGCAGTGGCTGAACGGCTGCGGCGAATGCCTGATGGTGCCGGCGGCGCCACGTGGCGACGGAGACGCCGGCGCGGGCGGCTACCTCGTGGATATCGAGTGTGGGGCGGCCACGGGGAATCACTGCGGGGCTCCTGGGGTCGGCCCTCGGCGCTGGGGCCGGGAGCGGGGTTCGGGCTGTTGCGAGGCTACGGGGCGGGTGGGCCGGCGCCGTGGTGGACCTGGCGCACGCGCCGTGGGGGGCACGCGGCAGCGCGGCCGTGGCGGCTCGATGCCGCCTCGGCCGCTCCGCCCCGCGGCCCGGGTGCCGGCGCACGACGCGGCGGTCTACACTGGTGCCGCTTTCCATTCCGCCTTCGGGCGGGTGTTGGTGGGAGCAATCTGGCCGGTGGATGCCGTCACCTTCGGGTGTCCCACCGGCCTTTCCCATGTCGCGGCGTCGGCCCGGGGGCTCGGCCCCCGGGCCGCTGGTCCGGTCTAAAGCACGTCGTCGCGGATGACCACGATTCCGTCTTGCAACTTCCACTCGTCCACGTCCACGAAGTCGGACGGGGTGATCACGTGTTCACAGTCGGGGTTGGTGCAGGCCAGCAGGGCCGTGGGGCGCAACTGGGCATAGTTTCCGATCATGCAGTCTCCACAGCGGGGCTTGATCCACATGGCGATTCCCTTCGGAACGGTGTTGGTGGTCGCGGTCCGGGGTGCCGTTCCCCTTTCCGACATTCACTAGAATACAGCAATAGAGCGTCAGAGACAACCCGAGCGGCCGCCAAAGCCCCTGATCAGGGGCCTATTTGGCGTGCACACGCGAAACCGGCGGGCAGGGGCCGACTCGACAGTAAACCGCGCGGCTGGCGCTGTGCCGCCGAAACGGGAACGGCCCCGGGCTCGACGCCCGGGGCCGTGGTTGCGGCCGCCCTAGGGGGCGGTGCGGGCCGTACGCACGGCCTGGACGCGGGCGGCGTGGACCTCGTCCCAGAAATCCGTCTCGGCCTGGTCGGCCACCTCCTCGGCGGTGCCGTCGTACCGGTCGGCGGCGGCCGCGTACAGGTCGGCGACAGCTCCGGCCAGGGCGTCCCTGTGGCGCGGGTCGGTGTCCGGCCGGGGAGCGCGCGGGGCGCCACCGGACACGGTGAGGCCCTGCCCGCCGTTCGCGGCGTCGCTCCACTGGGCCGGGAGGTCCTGGGACCAGTGGATGCCGAACGCCCGGCACAAGACGCTCTCGGGGCTGTGCCATCCGTCGGCCAGGTGCAGGACATCGGTCACGGCGGCGGTGATGAGCTCCTGCCACATCGCGCAGGGCGCGGGGGTCCAGCGGTCGGCCTGCGGACGGTGAAGCTGCGCGATGCTCCACCCCCGGCGGGCGCGGACGGCGGGGGTGTCGTGCGGCTCGGCGTGGGCCAGGTGCTCGCGCACGATCTCGGCTCCGCGCTCGGCGCGCTCGTCGGGCGTGGGGGTGGTGGTCTCCATGTCGGTCCCTTCGGTGGGGTGTTGGTGGTGGTGCCGGGGGGCGGGTGCCGTTCCCGCCCCCCGGGGATCGTGGCGGGCGCTACAGCTCGTCGTCGTCCTGGTCGGTGGGGATGGTCAGGGTGAAGGCGCCGCAAATGTTGCCCTCGTCCTCGTCGCCCTGGTGCTCGCCGTGGGACGCGTAACAGCCCGTGCGAGTGCAGATGGAGGCGCGGGGGGCGGTGGGGCGCTCGCACTCGTCGGTGCCGCACACGGGGCACGGGGCCGCGTCGTCGGCGCCGAGGCATCCGGCGCCGTAGGTGCACCGGCCGTTGACCAGGGTCCCGTTACAGGCGGCGGCGGGGCACGCGGTCTGATCCCGTACCGTCTCGCCGTCGGCCTGGTAGAGCTCCCATCCGTCCTCGTGGACGTTCACGGCCGTGAGCTGGTGGCCGTGGACCGTGCCGTTCGCGACGGTGACAAACTCGCCCTGCATTGCGGTGAACGCCTCGCACGCGGCCATCTCGTCGGCGGCGTCGACCGTCACAAGTACATCCGCTGGTGCCAGGAATGTGAACTTCATTGATCGTCCTTCGGGGTGCTGGTGGTGGTGCCGGGGGGCGGGTACCGTTCCCGCCCCCCGGCGTCGGGGGCTAGCTGGTGAAGCGGGCGGCGCGGGCCGCCTTCACCTTGATGAACCGCTCCTCTTCCACCTCGTCGGACCATGCGCCGAACGCCATGTCAGTCATGTGGTCAATGCAGATATCGACCGTTTCGGCGTGCGCGAGCACGGCCGTGACCGCACCCGCGATGAGTCCCGGCTGTCCTTCCTCGCCGATCGCGCAGAGAAGCGGGACCACGTTGACCGTGGCACGCAGCTCCGACGCGGCAACCTGCATAAGCCCGACCGGGCTGACCAGACCGTCCGCGTGGTGAAACAGGTCGGTCAGCACCAGCGCGTGAGACTCCCACTCGTAGCCCGGCGGGACCTCCATGCCGTCGCAGTAGGCCTCAACCATCGCCCGGCCGATCTCCGCCCGCTCGCCGTGGGTGAGGGTCTCTCCGGCGGCGGCGGCCTGCTCGATGAAGACGGCGGCGAGCTGACTGCCGTTGTCGGCCCTCTCGGCGTTGCTGCTGGTCTCAAGGTTCATCATCTCGGTTCCTTTCGGGGGGTGTTGGCGGTTTTGCCAGGCGGGCCGGGTGCCGTTCCCTTCCCTCCCTGACAAGTATTAGATTACAGCAATAGGCGATCACGCACAACTCTGCGGCGTGTCGTGTCGCCACAAAACCGCAGGTCAGAGGCTTGCCGCGATCGAGTTTCAGGTTTCTTTTCGCGTGTACAAGCGAAGTTCGGGGATGCCGGGGCCCGGATCTCGGGTGTTGGGTCGCTGCGGCGCCGCGCGCCATGGTCCGGGCTGAGCGGGGGGTCCCTCCGGTCTGGGCGGCACTCACGGTGGGCCGTGCGGGCGTGCGGGGTGGTGGAGCTTGCGGAACCGCCCCGCGCGGTCGTGCGGCATGGTGCGGAGGGGCGTCCGGACCGGAGGGACCCCCCGCGACCCGTCCACCCCGATCCACCCACGGACCCGCAGTCACCAGCGGTGCCCCCGGCCCCTCTGGGACTGGTGGCCGGGTGTGGGCGGAGCCCGCGTATCGGTAGCGGATGCCGACTCCGGCCGGCACGAATCCGAGGGCGGCGGGGTCGCACGTTCGGGCGGTGTCGGTCATCTGGCCGTGCGCTCGGTTCGTCGGCCGGCGTTGGGTGGCCATGATGCGACTGAATCTGTCTGGGGCCGCGTTGGCGGCTGCGCTGGTGGTGCTGACCGGGTCGCCGGCCAGTGCGGCCGCCACGGTGCACTCGGCGTGCGAGCTGCGGGACGGCGCCCGGCTTTGCTACGGGGCGACGTTGAAGGAGGGCGGCCCGATCGTGGAACTGAGGATCAAGAAGATCCGGGGGGTGGACCACGCACGGGCGATCGGCTGGATTCCCCAGGGTGGACAGCTCTGGTTGGAGGTGCGCAAGAGCGGGGGTGCGCCGAAGCGGGTGAAGACGGTGACGGCGCCGAGGTACCCCACCAGCGGCGATCCCCTGATGACCACGGGAGCTGAGTGGGAGTACGACGGGCCCGGCGTGAAGATTCGGGCATGCGCGGCGGCGCCGGGCGGGGGCATGTTGACCTGCACCAAGGCCAACTGAACACGGGCGCCCGCCACGGTGGTCCGTGGCGGGCGCCCGGCGTTGCGGATCGGCTCCGGGTCAGTCCGCGGTGGGGTGCGTGCCCGCTGGCGCCGACGATCCGGGTCTGAGGCACGCCGCTGGTGGTGCCCACTAAGACGGAAGCGGCCAGGGCCGCACGCGCCGGCGGGGTTACGCGTCACGGACCGGACAGAATGAAGATCACTTCCACCCGGCCGGCTGGCTGCCCGGCCTCGGGAGCGTGAACCCGGTACAGGAGCGTGATGCGGTCGCCGGTGTCCTTCGTCGGGGTGGTATTGATCCGGCGGAGCTCCGCGCCGGCGATCGGTTCGGTGGAGCTCGCGGGGTCTCGCGGGTCGACGGCGAGCGTATCGAGTGCGTCGTGGACGGCGCGGCGGCCGCCGGCGCTGAGGTGGGCCACCTCGTCGTAAAGCCGCGGTGGTACCTCGACGGTCCAGAGGGTCACTCGGCGGCGCCCCGGCTCTCCAGGTGGGCGTAGAGCTCCTCCACCGGCGCCGCTTCCGACGTGCCGGCGAGCGATGCCGCGATGGCGGCCAGGACCTCGGGACGGGTCCGCAGGGCGATCAGCCGACGCGCGTCGGAGATGACGGCAGCCTGCTCCGTGAACCTTGCGGCGTCCAGTCGGGCGTTGAACGCCACCAGCTCGGCGGGGTCCACCACGGCGAGCTCGGCGCGGAGCGCGGCGAGCGTCTGCGGGCCTTCCCACTCCTCGACCCGGTACGGGTCCGCGTACGCCCTCGGGGGCGTCTCGTGCGGCAGGGCGCTCATCCTGATGACCTCCGTGTGTCGACCTTCCCACCGTACGCCCCGGCCTGCCCTCCACGGGAGGGGATGACGGCCCCGCACCACGGCCCCCGCCCCGACGGCCAGCCGTCTTGCGGTAGCGGCCCTCCTCAGCCCGGGGCGCCGGGACGGTCCGCGCAACGACGCGCGACAGGGTGGCGCGGACGGGGCGCCGGGTCCCACCCGTCGGCCACAGGACTGCGGACATGGAACCGCCCCGGACCGGGGGAGGGGTGAGGTCCGGGGCGGCTGGCAGAGTGGCGGCGGCGCCGTGGGGGTGCGGAATACCGCTGGCCACTCACCCGGGCCTCCCTTCGAGGGTAGGGGGCCCGGGGGTCGGGGGGTTAGAGGGTGACGGAGGCCGCCATACAGATGCCTGCCGCCAGACGAATCCGGCTCCATCCGGTAGCAAGACGCCTCACCACCTCGTTCGTGCCTGGATCGGCCTGCACCACGTGGGTCTGCACGCCGCACAGGGCGAGCACGCTTACCGTGGCGTCCCGCTCGATCAATGCGGCCGTGACGATGAGGCGGTGGCAGTTGAACGCCTCTTGCGTGTGCGCAGTCAGGTGGTGCGCGAGCTCCCCGAGCCGTTCGGCAACGGCCGGGTACACGCCCCACACTCCGTAGGCCACTCCCGCGTTGAAGCCGGCTCGCTCCGCCGACTGCTCGTCGTACCCGGGGTATCCCCAGGTCGCGCGCATGCCCCGGGCGTCGGCGCGGGCCGCCGCGCGCTCGGCGAGCGAGAGGCCTGCGGGAACGTGATAGAGACGGGGCCGGCTGGCCGTGTTGACGGGTAACGCCTTCGTGTCGCTCATCAGAACCCTTCCTCGCTGTTGCGGTGGTCATCGTTCGCGGTACGCCGCAGAGACGCGCTGAGGTCTGCCGGGTCGGCCAGGCTCGTCAGCAGACCCGGCGGGTTCATCCAGTGACCGACTCGGGGCTCTCGCCCTCCGCCGGGCTGCGACATGACCAGCCAGAATCCGTCACCGATCGGGGTCGTGCCCGGCTCCTGCCAGGTCTCGGCCGTCCCGGTGGGCACGAAGACGTAGGTACGGCCCGACGACAGGTCGGCAAGCACGGGCCGGTGCTTCCACGCGAGCGGGCCCATGTCCGCCATGACGGCCAACAGGCGGCCGTACGGCATGGCTACCGCGTCCCACTCCCGTCCAGCGGGTACCAGCGCCACGCCCAAGGCCCCGTCCCACTCCTCCCACACCGCGTCAGGTGTGTGGTGGGCGCTGGCAATCCAGTGGGCGCCTACGTTCGCGGCGTCGCGCCGCCGTGCGAGCTCTCCGGTCATCTCAGGACCCCCAGTTGGCCGGGCATGATCCGCAGACCTTGACGGCCCAACCGAGGCGGCCGGCGCCCTCGGATGCGGTGTACGCGTAACCTCCGGGCCGTAGCCCGCTCCTGGAACCGCAGCGGGCGCATTCCTCAGCGCGTAAGCGGGAGGTCTGCGCGTGGGTGGCCCGTAGCGGGTCCAGCACTCCACTGCGGATGTCTGCTCGTGATGACGGTGTACCTGCTGGCATCGGCTCGATCCCTGTCGTCTGGGCTCGGTGGGGGACCACACGACCGGTCGAATGATCACTTAAAGCGCACACCCCGGCACCGCGTGTAGCCATGGAATACACTGCCATTGAAATTCAATGAGCGGTACCCGAACGACTGAATTTCCCCCCGACCGGGTGAGGTTCGATGAGGGGATTACGAGGTGTCGACTCCCGCGTACGCTCTCCCCGTTGACGGCTCCGCCGCGCTACGTAGCGGCGGGCACAGACAAGGGGGCGATGTGACCGAACGAGGGACTACGGGCGCGGCCGGCCGCATGCTGATCGCTCGCGGCCTCCAAGCTCTCCTCGCGCGGTCGGACCGCAAACAGAACGAGGTGGCCAAGCTCGCGGGGGTGAGCGTCGGCACCGTCAACCGCTACATGGGATGGCAGGACCGGGCGAGACTCCGCGTGCCGACCATGAGGGCCATCGCGGAGGCCTGCGGGGCGACGGCGAGCGAGCGGGATGCCCTGGTCCGGCTCGTCACCGATCAGGAATCCGGCTGGTGGATGGACCATCCAGCGGTGCCCGAAATCCTCGACCCCCTGGTCTCTTTTGAGGCTTACGCGGAGTACGAAAACGTGTGGGCGAACGCACTCGTTCCGGGGCTCCTCCAGACCCGCAGCTACGCCCTGGCCCTCCATCACGCCAGTAACGTGCGCCTCGACTCCGAGGCGATCACAAGCCGGGTGGACGCGCGCATGAAGCGGCAAGCCGCGGTCTTGGACCGAACGCCGGCCCTGCACCTCTGGGTGATCCTCGATCAGGCAGTTTTCCGCCGATCCGTGGGAGATCCCGCGGTGATGGTGGAGCAGATCGACCACCTGTGCACGATGGCCGACCGGCCGAACGTAGACATCCAGGTTCTGCCGGCCTCGATCGGCGCCCACGCGGCCGGCTCCGGCGGGCACTTCGTGGTGCTCGGCCGAACCGACGAAAGCGACCCCATGGCGTCCATGTCCGTGGTGTACCTCGAACTGCATCGGAAGGGCATTTACCTCGATGCCCCCACCGACGTAGCCGATTACAAGATGATGTTTGACTACCTCATTCGCGATGCGGCGGACTCCGCACACAGCATCACCCTGATGCAACAGGCACGACAGGAGCACACCCGATGACCCCCCAGAGCCCCCCTACCGCCGCTGAGCTCGCGGCCGCCCCGTGGAGGACCAGCAGCTACAGCGCGGCCAACAACGAGTGCGTGGAGGTCGCTCCCGTCGGAGTGTGGGTGGGCCTTCGGGACTCGAAGCGACCCCACGGCGACGTGGTGGCCGTGCCGGCGGAAGCCTTCGCCGCAGTGGTCGACGCACTTCGGAACGGGACGCTTTGAATCACTGAACACTGACGCGAGGAAGGGCCGCACCCTAAAACCGGGGTGCGGCCCTTCCTCTTTTTAGCGTGCACACGCCAGGGACAGCCGCCTACTTCCGTCCGCCCCGCTGCTTCTTGAGCGGCTGACTCCTCGGCCTGCCGCCGGCCTTGCCCGCCTCCGCCTGTGCCGACTTCACCCCGGCCTCGGCCGCCTCGACCCGGGCCTGTGCCGACTCCTCGACCTCGGCGAGCCGGCCGCGCAGGGCCTCCGCCTCCGCCTGTGCCGACTTCACCCCGGCCCCGGCACGCTGCTGGGCCTGGTGGGCCTGGTGGGCCTCGGCGAGTTCGCGGTGTACCTCGGCGAGCTGGCCGCGCAGTTCGCCGGCCGTGGCCTGTGCTTCCTCGACGCTGTGCTGTGCCTGCTCGGCAAGCTGCACCGCGACGGCACGGCCCCCCTCAGCCTGCCCGCGTGCCAACACCGCTGCTTCCACCCGGGCCTCGGCACGCTGCTGGGCCTGGTGGGCCTCGGCGAGTTCGCGGTGTACCTCGGCGAGCTGGCCGCGCAGTTCGCCGGCCGTGGCCTGTGCTTCCACGACGGTGTGCTGTGCCTGCTCGGCAAGCTGCACCGCGACGGCACGGCCCCCCTCAGCCTGCCCGCGTGCCAGTGCCTCGGCCTGGTGTACGGCCTGCTCGGCGGCGAGCTGCTGCCGCAGTGCCTCGAACTCCTCGCGGGCTTTGCCGGCGGCCTCGCGGGCGTGGTTGGCTTCGCGCTGGGCTGCTTCGGCTGCGGCCTCGGCACGCTGGGCCTCGGCCCGAGCGTCGGCGGCGTCCCGGTGCGCCTGCTCTGCTTCCTGGCGTGCCGCGTGGATGGCGGTGCTGGCCTCCACGGCCAGGCGCACCCGGCCGCTGGCGGCGTCCAACCGCTGGCCCAACTCGGCCGTACGCGGGGCGGGCACGCGGGCGAGTGCGCGCGGGGCCGATCCGCGGGTGCCGTGTGCCGTCGATTCGGTGTCGGTCCTCTTGCTCATGAGTCCCCCTGTGGTCCGGGTCGGCAAACGTGTGCCGCTGGTATGCCGGGGGCGCGGCTGGTCGGCCGCGCCCCCTGTGTTTGGCTGCATCACGCCTCGACCAACTCGCGGTCCTCGGCCTCGGCTCCGCTCCCGTCGGCCGGGTCCCGCAGGGCTCCGATGTATCGGTTTGCCGATCCCCGGTCCAGCTTCATGCCGGCCTTTGCGAGCACCGCCAACAGGTCTTCAACGATCGCGTTCGTGGTCCTGCTGCCGTCGTCCGTGATGGTGTGGGCGTACAGCGCTTCGATGGCGGCCCGCTTCGTCGGGTAGGACTTCAGGTCCCGCAGGGGGGCACGCTCCGGCTGCTGCGGCTCTTCCTCGTTGGCGTCCTGCGGCACTCGTGCCGTGATGATGCCGGGTGTGCCGCCGTGTGCCGCTGCTGCGGTAGCGGGGTCGCCGGTGGGCTCCTCGTCGCCGTCGATGCAGTCGGCTTCCGCCTCGTCGGCGGGGGCAATGTCGAGCGGGGGCACGACTTCGGCACGCGGCGCGGGCAGCGGTGTGACGCCGTGTGCCGCCGTGGTTGTGCTGGGTGTGCCGATGCTTGTCAGTAGGGCCGCCTCGGCCTCGGCGGCCAGGTCCTCGATGTGCCCGGCGTGCTTCTCCAGGTCCTCCAGACCCCGCGCGCGCTGTCGGGCCACGCTCGGCTGAGCCCACGGCGATTCGTCTTCGCCGACGTGCAGGGCCGTCGCGAACTGGCGGTGAGCCACGCGCTGGCGGTAGAGGTCGCGCTTTGCGTCGTCCGTGCTGACGCCGGCGCGGTCCTGCCAGATGCCCATGCGGCGGGCGATTCGCCTTCCCCTCCACTTCGTCTTGGCGCCGCCGAGGCGCTCGTAGCGGTCGGCCAGGTCGACCGCCTTGGACATGGCGCGGTCCTGGGCGATCTCCTGTGCCGAGAGGGCACGGTGAGCCAGCCCCATGCGGGCCATGAGGCGCTCGCGCAGTTCGCGGATGATCTGGGCCATCGCGGTCTGCGACTCGTCGCCGGTGCGGTGCCGCAGCTCCAGCCCGAGGGCGGAGTGAGCGGCCAGCGCACTGCCGAACGACCCGACGATGATCCGTACGAGGGTGCCGGGCCCGAAGCCTCCGCCCTCGGCCCACGCGGGGACGGCCGACAGGGCGGCGAAGATCCACACGGCGCTGCCGTACCACCCGGGGCTGTGGTCGCCCTCGGGCCGGGCCATGCGCTCGCGGGCGCCCAGCACACACATGGCGATCAGGCTTTCGAAGGCGGCGCAAGCCAAGATGCGCTCGGGCATGCTCGTCATGCCCAATCCCTTGTGCACGTCGCCGGTGAACCTGAAACCGGTGTTCAAGCTGACCGACGTGCAGATCGTGAATGCCAGGATTGCGGCGAGGGTGCCGGCGCTCAGCTTGCGGCGCTCGGCGTCTCGGCTCTTAGATCTCCAGACCCTCAGGCCTACGGCTCCGGCCGCCAGGGCCAAGGCCAGGGCGCCGAGGGCGGTCACGATGGGGTGGGCGCTGGTCCACTCGGTGAGCGGGCGGAGGGTCATCGCGTGGACTCCGTCCGCGAGCTTCCGGCCAGGCTGGCCGGTGTGGTCATCGGCTGGCGCCGACGGGCCTTAACGTGGTGGTGGTGCATGGGGACTTTGCTCCTCATTCCTGTTGGCCCTGGGGACGCGCTTCCTGGTAGTCGGGCGTCCTCAGGGCTTTCTCTCGCCCTCGTTCTCGCTCGCGCGCTTCCTAGAGAGCGAGCTAGCTAGCGTGCGTCCTAGCTCGCCCTCTAGCTCTCTTCCTTGCGAGCTTTCAATTCCTTGATCTCGGCCGCGTACGCCGTCCTCAGGGCGTGTTCGACCGTCTCGCGCTTGCTCCACCCGCGCATGTCTCCTACGTAGGCCACCAGCTCGTCCACGTCCGGGTCAACGCGGGTGTTGAGCTGCACCGTCGCAGCCGGCCCCCTCCGCCTCCGCGGAGCGGCCACCGGCGCCGGGGGTCCGATGTCCTGGCCCCGGGGCACCGCAGGGTCCGGAGTCTCGGGGGCCGACCTCGGTCGAGCGGCGGGGCGTTCACGTTCGGTCATCAGAGAATCCTGTTCAGCAACAGTTCGCGGTACGCCGCGAACACCTTGTCTCCGCCTGCACTGCCGCCGTACTGGGAGTAGAACTCTCCGGCAGCGCGGCACTCCTTCACGATCACTCGCTGTTCCACGTACGGGGTCAGCAGCATGCCGGGGGAAGTCCGCTTGAACTCCTCCTCGGCCCGCCTGGCGTCCCGGGTCCAGATGGCGCCGGTGTACGCGGCGCCGAGGATGATCCCGACCTCGTGGGGGGACTTGGGCAAGCCGGCTTCCTCGCAGTAGCCGTGAAACTTGCTTACCGTCAGTTTGGCGCCGTCCACGCCGTCCAACCCGTCTTCGTCCGGCTTCGCGGCATAGACGATCTTCGTGCACGCCGTTAGCCCGTTCTGCGTCAGGACTCCGCCCTGCCGGTTCGGGAAGTCAACGGTTACGAACCCGGCCTGCGTCCCGATCAGGCTCCGCCTTAGCCTCCGCTCGGCGTGGTCGTCCGGCGTCTTCTCCTGTGCAGACAGCCGGCGTGAGCTCGGGATGATCCGCAAGTTCGCTGGCCACCCCTTCGACGTGTCGAGAGGAACGGCGATTTCGTCCGCCCACCCCTCAACGTCATCGGCGGCCAGAATGGCGCTCATGTCTAGCGGCCGCCCCTGGTCGTCAGTCTTGGCGATGGCACCGGTCCACTTTGTTGCTGCGGCCCGGGGGTCAAGGTCGCCAAGGATCACGTCCTCGTCGGGGAATTCCAGCGCGTACGCGACGGCCAGGGATACCGCGGTGGCCGTCTTGGTGACGCCCCCGGTCTCCGAGTAGCTGCCGACAACTTGAGGTCCAGTCATGGGCCGCATGCTAGCTCCAAAGCTCGCGCTCTCGCTTCCTAACGCGCCCTCTAGCGTGCTAGCTAGCAAGCAAGAAAGCAAGTACAGTCCTGAGGCAAGAGAGGGGGCCGGGCTGGCACCCGACCCCCTCAACGTTCGGCCCTCGGGCGGCTTCTGCCTGATCCGCTTCGGGGCCTCGATCCTGTATGGAGGATCTGCCGTGACAGTAGTACGTGACTCGCGTGGTGTGACTCGTGGCGCCGGTGTGGCCGGCTGGGCGCTCCTCCCGCCGGCGGAGCCTGAGGGTGGCTGGCCGCTGCGGCCGAACGAGCCGGCGCCTGCCTGCTCGGTGCCGGTCCAGCCCGTCCCGGTCCAGCCTGAGCCGGTGAAGGTGTCGCCTGAGGGGGCGGACGACCTGGTGGCTCTCGCGGCCGCGCTGAACGGGCCGGGCCGGACGGTCTACGTCGACCGCCGGGAACAGTACGCCTGGCTGGCGAGCTCCTAGCCGGCCCGGCACCTAACCGAAGTGCCCCGCCGACCTTCGGGCCGGCGGGGCACTTCTCGTTGCTGCGGCTTCGCGTGTACACGTGAACTCGTCAGGTGTAGGTTCCGATTTGACTTGTCGTCTGGCGCTCCGCTGACCTGCGGCTTTGGTTGGCTGTCCAGGCGACTTGTCGGCGGATTCGTCCAGCGAACTTGTCGGATTCTTCAGCCGAGACGGCCCGTTCGGGCGCTGAGACAGATCTCTCGGCCAGCCGACCTGCGGGTTTGCCCCAGCGGGTGACAAGCCGACGACAAAATGGCCGGACAGCGACAAGTTGAACCGGAACCTACATCAGGCGCCTGGGCGGGTCGCCCCCACGTAGTCGCCCTTCGGCATGGCCTCGTCCATGGGCTGGATCGTGACCGTCTTCCCTGTCCGGGGGGCGTGCAGGACTTGCCCGTCACCGAAATACAGGCCCACGTGGTAGATGCCGGCGGGTCCGGACTTGGACCAGAACACAAGGTCGCCGGGCTTGAGCTCGCCCCTGGCGACGGGCCGGCTCGCGGTCGCCGCGTACTGGTCGGCTGCGGTCCTGGGCAGCTTCACGCTCGGCCACCAGGCGAATTGGGCCAGGCTCGAACAGTCGAATCCCTTGGTGACCGAGGCGGAGCAACGGCCGTCCAAGTAGCCGTTGCGGCCGTCGCAGAACCCGAGGCCTGGGCCGCCGGGTGTGCCGCCTCCCCACGCGTAGGGGATACCCAACTGGCTGTATGCGTGCCGTATCGCGTCGGGGCCGCTGCCGGTACCGAGGCCTGCGACGCCGGGGCCGCCGAGGGCCGTCGCCCACTTCTTCGCGTTGGCGGTGATCTCGCGTACGTAGTTGTAGGTCTGGCCTTCCGCGAACCTCTCGGGGGGCACACCCTTGTAGTACTGCACCCACCCCCAGCCGGCGTTATATCCGGCGAGCGCGAGGCTGACCGGATCGCCGGAGTACCCCGAGGCTTCGGCGTCCTTGACCATCTTGCACATGTACTTGCCCTGAGCCATGATCGCGTCTTCCGGGTCGTACGCTCCGCGCGCGGTCCCGTCTCCGTCCGCGTCCTCCGCGTATGACGGCCAGGTCGTGTCAATGAACTGCGCGATCCCCTTTGCGGTTCCGTACTGGGTCGGGGGACCCTCGGCGTTCGGGTTGAAATGGGACTCCGTCCAGCCTTGGGCCGCCAGAATGGCGGGCGTCAGCTTTCCGGGGCACTGCGCTGCGGACTTCCCGTACCACGGCGCGTACTGCCTCCCCGCGGCCGGCATGACGGCCAGGTTCAGCCCTCCGACCAGACCGCCGGAACTGCGTCCCGACGCGTCGACCGCCGAGGCACCCGCGAGGATGAGACCGAACAGGGCGACGGGCACCGTGCCGCCCACCACCATCGCAACCTTGACCAGCGCTTTCACTCTGTCCCCCCGCCCTTGCCTGGCTGGGACCTGATGCGTCGTTGACGGTCCGCGCGGCCTACCGCCCACGCTCTCGTCCACACCGCCTTAGTCACCCCGTAGGCGTGCGCCCACCGTGCCTTGTCCTTCACCCCGTACACCCCGTTCTCCACCCGGCTGACCATCTGCGTGGACACCCCCGCCCGACCGGCCACGTCCCGCTGTGTGGCTCCGGCCTGCTGCCGTAGCTGTTTGAGCGTCAACTCGGGCGCGGGGGGCGCCAATTCCTCCAGCGGCAGGCGCAGCGCCCCCGCCAAGGCCCTCGTGACCCTGGCGGACGGCTTGCTTCTCCCCTTCTCCGCTCGACGGACGGTTTCCGGGGAGACGTGCGCCAGGAGCGCGAGCTCCTCGCAACTCAGCCCGGCCATCTGTCGTTGCGTCAGCAACACATCAGCACGGAAGGACGCCATGCCGCTGGATGGAGTCATTCGACCCTCGATTTATATAAGTACCTGTTGACAGTAGGTCATGGTAGCGTCACGCTGAGATCAACGACAGTACGGGGGTGAGAAGATGCGCGTTAAACGCGCAACAACGGCCGAACGGCCTAGCACTACCCGGTACTTCGGCGTCGTGGGCGCTCACGGTGGAGCGGGAACATCAACGATCACTCGTTGGTTGGACCCCGACGGTGACGGCGGCACTTTCGAACTCAGGAAGGGTTCACACCTGCCACCGCATTACACCCCGCTCGTGGTCTGCCGGTCCACCGCTTTCGGGCTCGCCTCGGCGGTCCAGCTCATCGGCGCGTGGCACCCGGACGTGCCCCGGCCGTACCTGGTCGTCGTGCGGGATGCCCCGCTGCGGCTGCCCCGGGCGGCGAGCTACCGCACGAAGACCCTGCGGCCCCGCGTCCTCGGAATCGTCGAAGTGCCCTACCTCGTGAGGCTGCGGGAGGCGGACACCCCCGCCGACGGCCTCACCCACCGACCCGTCCAAAAGGCTGCCGGCGCCCTGCGTCGACAGCTCGGACTCACCGACTAGGAGAGAGTGCACATGCACCTGTTGAGCACGCTGAACGACGTAGTGGCCATGGCCCCACTGGCCGACGACCCCAAGTCCTGGAACCAGAGTCCGGCCAGTCCCCCCGGCATGGACACGATCATGCCCAAGTGGGTCGGGTGGGCGAAATACTTCGCCATCGGCGCCGGAATCCTGGGCATCATCGCGTGCGGCATCATGATGATGGTGGGCCGCCGCAACCGCTCCCACCTGGCCGCCGAGGGCGCCAACGGCCTGCTGTGGGTGCTCGGCGGCCTGTCCGTCGTCACCCTCGCCGCTGGCGTCGTCCCCTCGATCGTGACCTGAGGCGGCGGCCGTGACCCTCAACCTGCAACAGCAGGCACAACGGCGGATGCGCCGGGCGCTCTTCTTCCTCGTCGGCCTGGTCCTGGTGCTCGTCGGCGCCCTCGTCGCTATCGCCTTCACCGGCGGCGACTCGACCAAGGCCGCCTCGGACTCCAAGGCCACCGAATCCGCGGGACCGAGTCCCACCCCGACCGTACGGCCGGACGATGGCGGCTACGTCGCCCCTGCCGAGACGGTCAAGCTGCCGGACGGCGCGACCAAGGCCGCCGGCAACCTTCCGGTGCAGTTCCCGCACACCCCCGAGGGCGCGGCCGCCATGGCCGTGGCCTCCGTCCGTAACGCCTGGAACATGGACCCGGCGCAGGTCCGGGCCGGCATCCTCGCCTACTCGTCCGCCCAATACCGCGACCAGATGGCCACCGCCGCAGAGGACGGCGCCAAGGGAAACCGGCAGTACGCCGGCATCCCGGACACCGGCCCCCTGCCGGCCGGGGCAACGCTCGTCGCGTGGCCCATCGGCGTGAAGTACTCGGCCGTCAACAGCGACACCGTGGACGTGCTGGTACTCCTCCGCGTCACCCACGCGGCCAAGACCGGCGCCGAACCGACCACCACCATCGTGGTCAGCCCCGGCCGGGCCGTCTGGGAGGGCGGCGACTGGAAGGGCGTTCCGACCAACCCCGGTCAGCCGCTGCCCGAGCCGGTGGACATCGGCACCGCGTACTTCAACGAAGACCGGTGGAAAGCCATCCAGGAAGGGGACCGGCTGTGACGCCCCGCCTGCTGCTCGCGCGCCTGGCGGCCACCGTGGCCGCCCTCGCCCTCATCTTCGGTCTCGCCGCGCCGGCCGCCCTCGCACAGCCGGCGGCCGCCGCTCCGGCCGCCGCACAGAAACTCCCCACCGTTGACTGGTGGAACATCGGAAAGTGCGCCACCTGGTTCATTCCCAACGCCCCCAAGTCCCCGGACGGCCCTGCTGCGTGCATCAAAACCGCCATCAAGGGCGGCAAGGCTGTCAACGATGCCACGGGCAAGGTAATGAGCGCGGCAGCACAGAAGGTCGCTGATTCCGTTCTCGGCGACGCGGCCAAAAGCATGGCCGAATTCGTCGGTGAATTCATGCGCATCGGCCTCGGCTGGTGGCTCATGACACCCTCGGTACAGGTAAAAGATTCGGGGGTACTCGGCGATACAGCATCATCCGACCCAACGAAGAAACTCAGTCTGCACGGGCTGATGATGGGCATCGGCGCGGGTATCGCCACACTGCTCGTGATGATTCAGGGAATCAAAACGATCATCCAGCGCAAGGGCACTCCCCTCGCCCACCTGGTCCAAGGCCTCATGGTCAACATGCTGGTGAGTGCGGCAGGTATCGCGATCATCGACGCCTTGCTGATCGCATCTGACGAGCTCACCAAAATGATTCTCTATGTCGGGTTCGGCGGCGACGACGTACCCGACCGCATGGCCGTCATGCTCCTGCCGGCCCTTGTCAACCCGATCGGCCTCCTGGCCGTCGCCCTGATCGTCTTCCTGGTCGGTGGGGTGCAAATCGTGATGCTCTTCCTCCGGCAAGCGGCGATCCCGATTCAGGCGCTCATCCTGCCGATCGCGGGCGCCGGACAGCTCGGCGGCGAGAGCACCCGGCAGTGGCTTCCCCGCACGTTCACCGCAATCATGGTGATCATCATTTACAAGCCGATCGCGGCCCTGATCATCTCCGTGGGCTTCGTGGAAATGGCCTACGGAAACGGGATCATCGACTTCATCCGAGGCATCGTCACCCTCGGCCTTTCCGTGGTCGCCCTCAAATCCCTTTTCGCGCTCTTCGCCCCCATCGGCGCATCAATCGGTGGCGCGGTGAGCTCGGGCGGCGGATTCGCGGGAGCGCTGAGCATGGCGGGCAACGCCATGGC
Organism: Streptomyces sp. H27-H5; assembly: GCF_026627505.1. Classification (GTDB taxonomy): domain Bacteria; phylum Actinomycetota; class Actinomycetes; order Streptomycetales; family Streptomycetaceae; genus Streptomyces. The sequence goes on from NZ_JAPNLK010000094.1 coordinate 20,598, forward strand.
CTCGCAGATGGGCGGCGCGGGCGGCGGCGGGGGCGGCGACGCTCCCACGTCGGCGTCTCAGCACGCGGCCGACATGGACCGCAGCGGCCCGGCCAGCGGGGGCGGTGGCGGGGGCGACGACGGCGACTCCGGGTCCAGCGCCGTACGCCAGGCGAACATTCCCCAGCAGGGCGGCAGTCCGGAAGCCGCGACCGAGGCGGCCACCACGGCGGCCGAGACGGCATCGACCGGCGCGAGCACGGCGGCCACAACCGCCACGGCGGCGGCTCCGCCGGTGGCCATCGCCATGGTCGCGGCCGAGGCAGGACAAGCAGCGATCAAAAAGGCCGGCGGCACCGTCGGCGGAACGGAGTAGGCCATGAGCACAGAAACCCAACCCCTGTATGGAGGGTGGCGGCGATCGAAAAGCATGGGCATCGCCGCCCTGAACTCGACTCAGACGGTGGTCGTCGTCGGTTCGATGCTCACACCGATCATGGTCCTGATCCTCGGCGGCCCGCTGAGTACCCTGGCGGTCACCGTGCCGGTCGCCCTGGCGGTCATCCTCCTGACGGTGTGGCAGCGGCACGGCATGCCGCTGATGTCGTACGCGATCGGCCGGGCCCGCTGGACCCTCGCCAACATGCGCGGGGAGACCTCCTACCGGTCCGTTTTCCTGCCCTCGCCGGAAGCGCTCGCCCTGCCGGGCATGGTCGCCCCCACCAAGCTGATCCGCGCCGAGGCAGCGGACGGCAGGGGCTCCACCGGCTTGGTCTGGAACCAGCGGACCGGCACCATGACGGCGGCCTTGTTGTTGAACCCCGCCGGCTCCCTGCTTGCCTCCGGCGCCACGGTCCGCTCTCAGGTGACCGCCTGGGGCGACACCCTCGCGCGGCTCGCCGATGAAGACGGCGTGCAGATGGCGGCCGTCACGCTACAGATCACGCCGTCCAGCGGCGCCGCGCTCTCCGATCACGTTCGGGGCCGCCTCGACCCGGCGGCACCGGCCCTCGCCCGCCAGGCGATCCGCGAGCTTGTGGAGGGTGCCCCCCGGGCCAGCGCACAGATGGCGGCCTGGCTCAGTCTCGTGATCGACCCGGCCGCCTCGCCGGAGAAGCCCACGGGGCCGGCCGAATCCGCGGCGGTCACCCTGGGTGCGCTGGACGCGGTGGACCTGTCCGGGGCGGGCGTGGATGTCCTGCGGCGTGCCACGGACCTGGACATCAAGCGGATCGTGAGGGGTGCATTCGTACCGTCCGACATGGACGCCCCGGCCGAACAGATCGATGAACTCGTGTGGCACGAGGTGGGACCGGTCGCCGCCGAGGACGAGTGGACGCACTACCAGCACGATGGCCACTACAGCACCTCGTGGGTGCTCCGTGAAGCACCCCGCAAGATGGTCGCGTACGACACGCTGTTGAAGCTGCTGGCGCCGGGGAAGTTCACCCGGCGCGTCACTCTCATCTACCGCGTGCTGCCCACCCATGAGGCGCAAGCGGTCGTTGAGCTGGAGGTCAACGCCAACGACGCACGCCGCCAGTACCGCGAGCGCACCAAGCGCACGTCGACACGGCGTGAGCGCGTCGACGCCGTAAACGCGGAACGCACGGCTGAGGAAGAGGCGATGGGCGCGGGGATGGTCCAGTGGTCCATCTACGTGACCACCACCGTGGACAGTCTGGCCGACCTGCCTGCCGCCCGGCGAGAGATCGAAAAGGCTGCCCGCAGCTCCGGCGGCCTGCGGTTCCGTCCCGCGTTCGGCGGCCAGAGCGCGGCCCTGGTCGTGGGCCTGCCGGTCGGCATCAACCCTCTGCTTTGAGAAAGGCGTCATGAGCAAGATCATCAAGAAGTCGTCCCGGCGGGGCGTAACCGCCGGGACGACCGGGAGCGAGCCTACCGGTGGCGGTGGCCTCAACCCGCGCGTGATCCCATCCCGCTGGGGCTGGAGGGGCGCCGGCCGTGGCCGGGCCGCCCTCCTGGACCCCGGCGCCGTCTACATGAGCTCGACCAAGCAGACCGCGGGGCTGTACCCCTTCGTCCTCGGCGGCGGCCTGCCGCCCGAGGGCGTGCCGATCGGGTATGACCAGCTCACCCATGAGTTGGTGTGCTTCGACCCGTCCGGGTGGATCGGCACCCTGCTGACCAACCCGGGCGTGTGGATCATGGCGCAACCGGGTGTGGGAAAGTCCGCCATCGCCAAACGCATCTGCCTCGTGTACACCTCGTACGGCCACAAGCTCGTAGTGCCTGGTGACGTCAAAGGGGAGTACACGGGCCTGGTCCGCGAGCTCGGCGGCCAGGTCGTGCGGATCGGTCGCGGCCTCGACCGACTCAACCCGCTCGACTCCGGCCCGCTCCGAAAGATCCTGCCGACCCTCGGCGCCGGCCGCCGGGACGCCCTGCTCTCGGAAATGAACGGTCGCCGCAGCGAACTCCTTCACGCTCTGCTGACCACGGAAATGGACCGGCGGCCCGACTCGTCCGAACGCAACTGCGTGGAAAAGGCGATCCGGCTCGTGGCGGCCGCACTGATTGGGGAGGAAGACCCGGTCATTCCTGACGTGGTGAAGGTGCTCCGGGAAGGGCCCGCAGAGCTGCGGGCACAGCTCATGGTGGACACGGAAGACGACTACCGGGCCTTGGTCCGCCAGGTCACGCACGCGCTGGAGAACCTGTGCGATGGGCCGCTCGCCGGTCTCTTCGACGGGCCGACCACCCGGCCGCTCGACCTCGACGCCCCGGCGCTGTCCGTCGACCTGTCCACCCTGCTGACGGCCGGCGATCAGGTCGTGTCCGCCGGCCTGCTGGCGACGTGGGCGTACGCGTACAGCAGCATCGACTCGGCCCGCGCTGTCGGCCTGATGAACTCGCCGCTTGTGCTGCCGCTTGACGAAATGTGGCGGGCTCTGCGAGCCGGCCCCGGCATCGTCAATGCGTTCGATTCCATGACTCGGCTCAACCGGGCTCGGCGTGAGGTCACGCTCATGATCACACACAGCCTGCGGGACCCCGAGTCGCTGCCCACCCCCGAGGACCGGGCCAAGGCCATGGGCATGATCGACCGCTGTGACTCGATGATCCTGGGCGCGCTGAGCGTTGGCGAACTCGAACGGGTGTCGGCGCAACGGCCCCTGACGGATGCGGAAATCGCCATGATCGCCTCGTGGTCGTCCTCCTCCGGCACCGGCCTGGACGGCACCCGCCAGGTCCACCCCGGCCGGGGCAAATACATGCTCCGGCTGGGCACCCGCCCCGGCACCCCCGTCCGGCTCGCGCTGACCGAAGCGGAACGCCGGCTGTACGAGACGGACCCCAAGACGATCAGCAAGGGAGTGACGGCGTGAACGATTCCGGCAACGGCGGCGGGGCTGGCGCGGGGGCTCCCCTCGCCGTCCTCGGCGTCATCGTGGGCGGTGCCGGCCTGTTCACCGGCGCCTACATCGGCGGCACCCTCGGCGTCCTCCTCGCGGGGGGCGGGTGGGCTCCGCCTGCCTACACCTTCAAATCCGCGGTGGCCCTGGTCTCCGGCGGCCCCGCCCGGCTCTGGCCGGGGCACACCACGGCGGCCGGCGTCGGGATCGTCGTGCTCCTGGTGCTCGTCCTCGTCGGCCTCGGCGTCGCCGGATTCTTCGTCTGGCAACGCTTCTTCTCCCACCGTGCCGGGCTCGCGGGGGTGCGCGAGCTCGCACCCCTCGCCCCCAAGGCGATCACGGCACGGGCCCGTCAGCTGCGGCCGTCCCTCAAGGGGGTGGAGAAAGTAGAGCCTGACGACACGGGCGTACTGCTCGGCAACCTCGACGCGGCGCGCGGCCCTGAGCTCCGGGCGAGCTGGGAGGACGTGATGTTGTCCATCATGGCGCCGCGCTCGGGCAAGTCCACCTCGATCGCCGTTCCGACGGTCCTGCGCGCCCCCGGCGCGGTGATGCTCACGAGCAACAAGCCGGATGTGTGGGCGGTGACGTGGGCTCGACGCAGCAAGCGCGGCCGGATCTGGCTGATCGACCCGCAGGGGATCACTCACTCTCCCCGGGCCCTGTGGTGGGACATGTTGGCGTCCGCCCGGACGATCGAGGGTGCGGGGCGGCTCGCGTCCCACTTCATCGCGGCGACCACGGACGAAAAGAGCCGTGGCGACTTCTGGATGGGGGCGGCCAAGAACCTGCTGACCGCGCTTTTTCACGCGGCCTCCGTCTCGGGCGGCTCCGTCTCCGACGTGCTCGCCTGGCTGTCGACGCCGAGCGACCGGGCCCCCGTGGCCGCGCTCAAGGCTGCCGGGAAAGAGGCCTTGGCGCAGCAACTCGCCTCGACGGTCGCCGGTGCGGCCGACACCCGCGACGGGATTTTCGAGACGGCGCGTCAGTGCGTGGCCTGCCTCCTCGACCCCGAAACCCTCGCCTGGGTCACCCCCGACCCTGCGGCCGCGCAGTTCCGCCCCGACGACTTCGTGAAGTCGAAGGACTCGCTGTATCTGCTCTCCAAGGACGGCGGCGGCTCTGCGGCCGGCGTCATCGCGGCCGCCGCTGATGCGGTACTCCGCGCGGCGATGGCGGCCGCCGAGCGAGCCGGCGGCCGGCTCGACCCGCCGTTGCCCGCCGTACTGGATGAGGCCGCCAACGTGTGCCGCATCGAAGACCTGCCAGACCTCTACTCGCACCTGGGGTCCCGGGGCATCCCGGTGACAACCATCCTCCAAAGCTACCGCCAGGGCGTCCGCGTCTGGGGTGAGTCGGGCATGGATTCGATGTGGGGCGCGGCCACCGTCAAGGTTCTCGGCGCCGGCCTCGATGACGCCGAATTCGCCGAGAAAGTCAGCCGGCTCATCGGTGAGCACAAGGTCTCCGAAAGCTCCGTGTCCCACGGATCGACGGGCCGCAGCGTCAGCACGTCGCGCCGGCGCGAGCGCGTCATGGAAGCGGCGGACATCCGCGCGCTGCCCAAGGGCCGGGCCCTGCTGCTCGTGACCGGCGTACGCGTCGGCATGATCCGCCTGCGGCCCTGGTACCTGGAGCCGAACGCCGCCGACCTCACGGCAGACTCCAACGTCGAAATCGCAGAGATCGCCAACCGCGCGAGCCGAAAGGTGCTCTCGGCATGACCGACGACACGCCCACCCTGGACGGCCTGGCCGAAGACCTGGAGGACATCAAAGCCAACATCGCGGCCTTCGCCTCACAGCTGGAGACCACCACGAACAAGGTGGAACAGGTGGCGTCCGCGGTGGCCACCAGCGGCGGCCAGGACGGCGACGGAAAGGACTCCGACGGTGGGAAGGAGAAGCCGAAAACGCCGCCGTTCATCCTCTGGCTGCCCAAGGAGAAATACACGGCCGAACTCGAAGCCCTGGCGGACTGGGTAACGAACCTCCTCGTCCCCACCTACCTCGGTGAGGTCTCCTCGTCGGCCACCTGGTGCGCGTCCTGGTGGGCCCACCCGGCGGCCGTCGCGCGGCTCCATGCGCTGTGGTTGGCCTGGCAGGAACTCACCGACCCCGAGACGTGCGGACGCACCGGCCCGTCCGTCTGGCACCGTGACCACCTGGACCCCGCGATGGTCCACCTCCGCGCCGCCGACGGCCCTTTCGTCGCCTGCATGACCAACCCGGACCGAGTCCAGCACGACGTACTACCGGTGCCCCCGGTGGCACCGCTGCCGCCCCGGACCGCCGTCGCCGAGGCGAAGCCTGCCACCGTCTGACGGTTAACGTGTACAAGCTAAAAGGGCCGGAGGGATGTTCTCCCTCCGGCCCTTCTTCGTCGGCGCGGACTACGCGATGTTGCGGCGGGGTGCTCCCGGCGGCGGAGTCGGTGCGCGTTCCGGCCCGCGCGCCTGAGTCGGCGCCGTCTTCCCGGCGGTCGTCCGGCGGCCGCCCTTCTTCGCTGCCGGCACGCTCGGCGACTTCGCGGCTGCGGCTGCTGCGCGCGCGTCGATGTCCGCGCCCGTGGCCTCGTGCGCGGACAGTCCGTCAAGGCCTGCGGCGTCGCTCCATTCCGCCCCGGCCGTGGCGATGTCGCCGCGTCCTGCGGCCTCGGCCGCGCGGCCTCGGGCCTCGTCGGCCTCCCCGAGTGCGGCATCGGCCCGGGACCGCTGGTCGGTACTGCTGCGGGCGAGCGCGGCCGCGTGCCGTCGGTCCTCCGCGTCATCCGTTCCGGTCTCGCCTGTACTGCTGCTGGCGGACGTTGTGCTCTTGCTCGTCGGCTCGTCGCTCGCCGGCCTGCCGGGGGTGCGGAAACTCGAATTCATCGCTGCTCGTTCCTATCGTCCGTGGGTCCGGGCCGGGGTCGGCTGGGCCGCAGGGCTTGCGGGCGCGGCCGCCGGCCCCGGTGGCGGCGTCACGCCAGGCGTAGCGGTGGTGGACTTCGCGGATGCTGCCGACGCTCGGGCATCCGTCGTCGGCGTCGGACTCCCCATTGGGCTCGCGGTCCGGGTCGACGCGGTGGCGGCCGTGGGGGCCGACGTGGACGCCGGGGCCGGGGTCGGGGCGGCCGGGGTCGGGGCGGCCGCCGGCCACGGCCACGGCCCCGGCCGCGCCACCGTCGGGGCTTGGGTTGGGGCCTGGGTTGAGGCCGTGGCCTGGGTCGGCGCTGGCGCTGCTGTCGGGGCCGGTGCAGCCGTCGGGGCCGGTGCAGCCGTCGGGGCCGGTGCAGCCGTCGGGGCCGACGGGCTCTTGGCTTGGTCGCCGAGCAATCCGCGGGCCGCTTCTGCGGGCGTGAGCGTGATGCCTGCGGCTGCTGCCTGCTGGATACGGACGGGGACGCCGGCCAGAGCCTCCCGAGGATTGTGCCCACTGCCTTGCAGGTCCTTCATCTGCTTGGCGATGGTCGGCCACTCCCGGGAGGTGACCAGCCGGCCCAACGCATGCTCATCGGCCAGGGACTCGCGGGCCACGATGACCAATCGGGCATTCTCCTGCTGTCCGATTCCGAGGCGTGCGAGCTCGCTGGCACGGTCGCCGAGTACGGGTTTCTGTCGCCCCCGTACCTTGTCCAACAGGTCTTTTCCTCCTTCCTTCATTCGCTCCCCGATGCCGGCCCGGGGCTCCTTGCTCTTCCCGGATTCCTGGCCGGGCGGGGGCGCCCAAGGATTTCTCGGCTGGCTCGTGGTCGTCGGCACGGTGACACCCGGTGTTGTCGACCCTGCCCGCAGGTCGGTGTCCATGCGTGCGATCACGGGGGCTGCGTCGCCGAGGAACTGGGCCACGTTGACGCCTGAGGCCTCCAAGCGTTTCAGCTCGTTGGCGAGCTGCGGCCACTGCGTGGAACTCACCATCGCCTCCGCGACTTCTGGGGGCTTGACGGTGCCCCGCACAAGGTGCGCGTACCGCTCGTGATCCGGGTCTGCCGACTGCCGAACAGGGGCGGGTGTGGGCGTGGGCGCGGCAGCACGTTCCGCGGCCTCGCGCTGCTGCCGCTCGCGTAGAGCCTGGGCCACCATCACAAGCACTTGCAGCGCGACGGCGGCCGTCTGGGCCGCCTGCCCTCCGGCCTGCTCCATCGGGTTGGTATCGCTCACGGGTTCCCCTCGTCCTGAGCCATCATCATGTCCTCATCTCCACAGGTCTCCTGTACCTGACGCTAGCTGTCCGAGGGCCGTCACGTAGGCAGTTTTCCCGCCCGTGTAACGGCCCGGACTAGCTGGCCTACCGCCGGGGTCCGCGCGTCGCGTTCCGGCGCTGTACGGCCTCCTGCGCGGCTCGCTCGGCAGCGCTCCGCTCTCCTGGTGCCGCACCCTGCGGGCGGGCGGGTCCTGCCCTTCTGGGGATGCGGGGGAGTGAGACCGGGGTGCTGGCCTTCTGCAATCTCCCTTGCATTCGCCAGGTGAGAACCTGAGCCACGTTGTCCGCGTCGGCCAGGTCTCGGGACGCGACCACCTCGGCGAGAATCTGCGCCGGTTCGTGCCCTTCCCCCGCCGCCTTGATGAGGTAGGCGGCCAGGGTTGGGGCAGCGGGGTCCGCGAGCACGGACGCCGCATATTCCGGGACCGCTTGGCGGACAGCTTCCCCGAACGTGGTCGCGGTCGCGTCCACACCTAGCGGCATGTCCTCAATCGCCACCGGCTCTTGTCCCACCACCGGCGGCGGTGAGGTCCTCGCACCCGAATCCGCGGTGTCGTCGCTGTCGCTGGAGGAGACATCGGAGGGACGCGGCGGCCTGGCCGTCACGCTTCCTTCGGGGAGGTAGGCCAGGCGATTCCCTCTCTGCATCTCCCCGTCGCGCAGACTCACGGCGTAGCGGCTCGGATCACCCTTGCGCATTGTGGCCACATACTCCTGTAGCCGTTCAGCCGCGTACGCCTCCGCCGTCACTCCCTCGGGCAGATATCCGGTGCCCTCGGCGTCAACGATCGTGCGATCCGCCTCGTTCACAAACTCGCTGTGGCTGATCGTCCACCGGACCAGCTTGCCCCCCGCCTGCGGTGTGACTGGTGTGGGCTGTTGCTGCGGCGGGATCGCCGGTCCGTCTCCAGTCGACGCGTTCCGCGCGTCGCTGTCCATCTGCCGTTGCAGTCGCCAGACGAGTACCTCGGCGGTGCTGTCGACGTCATCGAATCCGCGGAGCGATGCGACGCGCGCGAGCACCAGGCCCGGGTCGTAGCCGGCGTTCTCCGCCTGGCGCAGTGTGGCCGCCAGGGCCGGCCACGCTGCCTCGCCAAGGATGGTTTCCGCCAGGTGGGGGAGTGCGGCGCGGACGACGGGGGCGTACGCCTCGACCAGAGCCGGCCCGTCCGGCTCCATCGCCGTACGCTGCCAGGCGGCCCGGCTGCCTCGTCCTGGTCGACGGCTTCCGCCGGCACCGTACGCCATCTCGGTGGCGGCTCGCAGGTGTGTACCGGCCTGCACCGCTGCTCGCTCCTGGGCGGCGTGCTGGGCGGCCTGGTGCCATCGCATCGCGGCCGTGATGGCCAGGGCGACGGCAACGAGAATTGCGATGGCCGCCGCTGCTTCTCCTCCGCTGGCGATGGCCGATGCTCCGGTGACGAGTAGCTGCGTCGCGGTGCGCAGGTGGGCGCTGGCCTCGCTGTCCATGCGGCGGCTCGTCGGCGCGCGGCCGGCCCTTTCAAACGCGCGGGCTGCGGTCCTCAACTCGTCGCGGACCGCTTCCGGCGCCTGGGCCGCGTAGGTGGCCAGGAAATCGGCCAGGGCCACCATTTCACCGGCCCCGGCTTCGTTCCCGGCCTGCCCGAGGACGGCGGCGGCCTGGTGCACGTGCCCGGCCGCAAGCTGCCAGGCGGCGGCCCGGCTGGGCACCGTGCCGACACCCGGTGACGTGCTGGAGCCGGCACCCGCGCTCCAGCGTTCGCGGACGCGGGGGAGCGAAAGGTCTGGTGCCAGCCGTGAGCCGGAAAACCAGACGGCGCGGCCTCCGGCCGTTCGGTCTCCGGGCAGCGCAACGGAGTAGCCGGTAACTGCCCCATCTGGTGCCACGCGCTTGTTCAGTCGTAGACCTGCGGACGTGATCGCGGCAAAGAACTCGTCATCGGAATGAGCTCCGGCGGCCGCCCGTCGGACGGTCTGTTGGAGGGTCTCGCGCGGTGTCTCCTCGCGGCCCTTCCTCTCCGCCTTCGCCTTCTCCTCGGCGGTCGGCCACCGGCTCGCTGTTTTATCACCACTCGTGAGCTGGCGCAGTCCGTAACGCTTCTCCAGCTCCCTGGCTCTCGCCTGCATCTTCGGGATGTCCCGGCGGACATCCGGGGCCCGGCCGTCCTGCCGAGCAAGGGTGGCCACGATATGAATGTGATCGTCGGCATGCCGCACGGCAACCCATCGGGCGCCCATCGGGTCATCCTTCGGGGCGATACCCGAAGCATCCATAATCTCGCGTGCTACCTCGGCCCACTCGGCATCCGTCAACGTTCGGTCCCCGGGGTCCAAACGGACCGGAACGTGGTAGACGTGCTGATCTGGCTTCGGCCCGTCCAGCATCATCAACGGAGCGTCCAGGAGCATGCCCAGAGTCGTGATCGTGGCACCGGAATCCAACGCCGGATCGCCCACGCCGGCGTCCCACGCGGCGACCATGTGGGGGTCCGTGTGCTCGTTCGCCCGGCCCGGCCCGTACAGGTAGTACAGGAGACCAGTCGTCCGGCCGCCGGCCTTGGCCTTCTTTGGAATCAAACTCGCCCCTCCATGACTGCCAGCGTTGCAGCGTCCAGCGTCTCCACTGCCTTTGCACAGCGGACCATCACCGCTGTCACCTGTGGGGGCGTCGCCTCGCCCCGGCTGTTCAGAACCGCGGCGATCTGGTTCGCGTTATTCCCGATTCGGTTCACTGAGACTCGCGCGTCGGCAAGGGTTCTCAGCTTGTCTTTCTGGTCGACAGGGGCCGGGTTGACTTCCTCTTTGGCGACGGCCAGGGACGCGTTCGCCACGTAGGCGCCGACCGACAGGCCGGCGCTCGTGGCTGCCGTGTAGAGGGTGGCGTACTCAAGCTCGCTCAAGCTGATGTTGATCTGCTTTTTGCGCGGTGCGTCACTGCGTCGCGCTCGGCGTCTGGCGGGCGTCTTCTGCTCCATCAAATCCCTTCCCAGGATGGTCCGTCCCCGGACCAAAAACAGTGGCCCCGGTAGGTCGAGCATAGCGAGATCAGGGCCACTGGGCCGGATAACCATAGGTTATCCACTAACTTGCTCCGACTATGGAGGCCGCTGGGGGTGGGTGCCGGGGTAGGGCGGCGCGCGGCCTCACAC
>NZ_JAPNLK010000095.1 GCF_026627505.1 Streptomyces sp. H27-H5
CTCAAGCGTCTCCACTCGGCAGTTGGTTACCGGCCTCCGCGGGAAGTCCATGCCGAGTTTGAGAATCTGCGACTCGCCGCATGAATTAATCGGTCAGATCCCTGTCCGGAAAACGCGAGGCCCCTCACCCAGCCGTTTCGAGGGAACCAAGCAGCACGGCTGGTCACCGGATGTGGATGAGACCAAGCAGCAGGACAATCCGAGCGCCCATCGCTCCTTCCACCCGGACGAGTACGCACCCGCCAAGGGGCCCGGTCGAACCGTTTCGAAGGAAGAGGCCGGCAACCCGCACGGCAAGCCCTCCGAGAGTCGGGGCCGCCGGGGCGAGGAGCAGAAGAAGGGTGCGGGCGAGAAGGGGATGCACGACCGGGGCCCGCAGGGCCGCTCGCAGCGCCCCAGCGGGACCAAAGACGCGTCCGCCACCACGGGTGTCGATCCCCAGGACCCGCCCGGCACACGCAGCGCCGGATAGCAACAGGCTCGCGCTGGACGTTCCCGAAGGGGTCTCCCGGGGCGACTGCTTCCCCCCTCCTCGGATCGGCAAGGTCGGAGTCTCATGACTGGCATCGAGTACGGGTCCGGCGACGGCAAGCGGCGGGCACCGCGGCTGCAGAACCACGGCGGCACCGTGGATGATCACGGGCGCGAGCCTGGTTCCCCGTCAAGAACGGGAACCGGATCGTCGTCCCCGCCGGCCGACCCCGAGAGAGCGCGCCGCGCCAACAGGAGCAAGGCACGGGTCGAGGCCGAGGAGGACGCTCGGTAGCGGTGCCTGCCGGGCCCACGGGAGGGGTGCGCCGCGCGCACGGACGACACCACCCCACCCGAGGCCCGAGACCAGAGGCCCGGCGCCCGGCGCCCGACGCCAGAGAAACGGCGAGGTCAGCCCATGGTCGGTTGTTGTCCCTCCAGTTGGTGAGAGCCCAGGGCGGCCAGGTCGTCGGCGAAGCCGCCGCGGGCGCGGCCGCGGACGCGTGCAGAGGTGAGGACCGGGCAGGCCGCCGTGGTGAGGACGCGGTGCCCGGCGCTGTTCAGGGCGTCGACCAGTGCGTGGTCCTCTCCGACGCGGAGCGGTGGGAAGCCGCCGACGGAGAGGTACGCCTGCGCGGTGACACCGAGGTTGGCTCCGTGCACGTGGGGGTGGTACCACTCCCCGTGGGGCGGTCGGGTCGCCTCGTACCGGGTTCGGAGGCGGTCGGCCAGGGGCGACGTGTGCGGGAGCATCACCGTGCCCACGACCGCCTCCCAGCCCTCGCGGGCGCGGGCGAGCTGATGGGCCAGCCAGTCCGGGGGCACTTCGCTGTCGGCGTCGGTGGTGGCGATCCACGCGCGTGGCGCCGGCTGGTCGAGTTCCCGCAGGGCTCGGCGGATACCGACGGCGCGTGCCCGGCCCGGATTGCGGAAGTTGCGGGAGACGACGGTGGCGCCGGTTTCGCGTGCGAGGAACGCGGTGTCGTCGCGGCAGTGGTCCGCGACGACCACGGTGAGCACCCTCAGTCGGCGAAGGGCCGGGTGCAGGGTGGCGGTGCGGACGGCTTCGAGCGCGGCCGGCAGGAGGGCCTCCTCGTCATGGGCGGGGATCACGACGGCCACGGCTTCGAGCGTCGCGGCCTCGGCGGCCACGGCTGGGTGGGTCTCGGGCTCGATGTTCACACCAGGCCTTCGTGCTCGGCGGGGGTCGCCGGTCGGCTTCCGTCCGGGAGGAGGCGGTGGTGGATCTGGAGGACGAAGTCGTCTTCGCGGTGGTCGGCCAACAGGCGCAGGCCGGGGGTCTCGGCCAGGCTTCGGGCGATGTCGCTCCCGGTGGAGAGGTGCTCGGGGACCGGGTGGTTCCAGTGGACGGTCACCAGGGTTCCGCCGGGTTCCAGCGCCGCGAGGGCGTGGTCGAGCAGTGTCCGTACCGTCGGCGCGTCCAGGTAGTAGAGCAGTTCGGACAGCACGACCAGGTCGAAGGTGCCGTCGGGCCACTGGGCGGGGACGGTCATCTGCCGGATGTCCACGTGCGGGTGAGCGCTGTTGCGCCGCCGGGCCGTCTCGACGGCCGAGGCCACCCGGTCACAGGCGAGGACCGCGTCGCAGCGGCCCGCCAGGCGGCGGGTCAGTTCCCCGACGGAGCAGGCGGGTTCGAAGGCCCTGCGGTAGCGCCACTGCGGCAGGGCGGCGACGGTCAGGTCGTACTTGCGGTGCTCGTACCAGCGTTCGGCGAGGTGCCAGGGATCCTCGGTGTCTCGGTACATGTCGTCGAAGTACGACGCCGGGGTGGGCTGATCGGTCACGTGAAGAACACCTCGATGTCGCGCAGGTGGTGGGCGAGTTCCTCGGGCGGGAGGACGGCCGCGTCGGCCGGGTCCGGTCCCAGGGGTGCGATCTGGCTGACGAACTGCTGAACGGCTCGTTGCTTGAGTGCCGCTGCCGCGGGAGGGAGACGGACCGCGGCGGCCGCGGTCCAGGGCACGCGGGGGTCGCCCGGTCGGGCCCAGTGCCACATCCAGACCGGGTACGTCCAACAGGGCACGGACGCGGCACGGGACGCCTTCAGCGCGGCTCGTCCGGCGGCCTCGTGGTCGCCGTGCACGTCGTCCGTCCACGGTGCCAGGCACAGTCGCGCGCCTTCGAGGAGCGGCTCCAGCGCGGCGGCGACCTCTTCCTCGTGGAACGCCAGTCGGGTGTCCGCCACTCCGAGGCGGACCACCCTGGCGTCCGGTACGCCCAGGGATGCGAGTGCCCGGCGCAGTTCTTCGGCCCGGATCGCCGCCAGTTGGTCCGGCGTGACGCGGGTGCTGCAGGGGTGGGAGCCCTCGCCGTCGGTGACCGTGACGACGGTGAGGGCGACACCGGCCCGTGCGAGGAGGGCGATGGTGCCGCCGGCTCCCAACGCCTCGTCGTCGGGGTGGGCCGCCACGACGACGACCCGGCCACGCTCGGGCAGGACCGCCTCGGGCAGGTCGGCGAGGCCGTTCCAGTCGCGCCATTCCCGTTCCGGAGTACCGGGGGCCTGGATCGGGTCGGCGGGCGGCGGCGGCTCGGGTGGCGTGTGCGTCACTGCTGTCCCGCCCGGGCGACGAGGCTGCCCAGCTCCGCCAGGTTGCGTTCGCCGTGGTGTTGGCGGATGTAGACGGCGAGGTCCGTGGCGTGTCGTGTGTGGGACGGATCGTGGCACAGCGGTTCGGCGCCGGTGGCCCGGCCGACGTGGGTCAGGACGTCGGCGCAGACCGATTCGACGAAGGCGCGCACGCGCAGGCTCCGCTGCCGGGCCGTGCCCTCGGTGTCCGCGGGGTCGCGGTCGATCTCGGCCGCCGCCTGGGCCAGGACGGCCCCGGCGGCGTGCAGGCGCATGTCGACGGCTCCCAGGTGGGCGTCCGTGAGCGGGTCCGGGCCGCGGCGGGCCGCCGTACGGGTGAGGACGTCCGCGACGGCCCGGGCGCCTCCGTACCAGCAGGCCGCGACCCCGATGCCGCCGTGCTGGAAGCCGGGCCGGTCCACGTAGGCCTCCACGCCGCCGACCGGGACCGCGGGCACGTCCTCGAACGCGACGTCGGTGCTGTCGCTGGCCGCCATGCCCAGCGCCTGCCACGTACCCTCCACCGGCCGGCACCCGCCGCGTCGCGCGCCTTGCCCCTCCCCCGTCGCTCCTGTGGTGACGGCGAAGAGGCGGCGGCCGTCCTCCGCCGTGGCCGTGACCAGGGCGTGTGTGCAGCTGTGTGCTCCCGAGCAGTACCGCTTGAGCCCGTTCACCACCCAGCCGTGGTCGCCCAGGGATGCGGTGAGCCCCTGTCCTCGGGGTTCGGCGGCCCACACGCCCCAGCGCTCCTGCGGCCCCACGGCCGGTCCCCCGAGTTCCGCGAGGATCGCCATCGCGTCGGCGTGTCCCTCCACCAGGCGGGCCAGTGAAAGATCCCGTTCCGCCACCGAGGCCAGCGACCGGAACCGGTCGGCCGTCCGGCCCGCTCCCGGCAGCGGAAGGTCCAGCTCGCCCGCCGCGATGTCGGCGACGCAGGCCGCGAAGTCCGCCGCGCTCTCCCTGCGCACCTCCTCCATCCAGGCCTCCCGGCCCGGGCCCTGGGAGGCTCGCGTGCTCGAACGGGCTCCGTATGCGGTGCCTTGCATCTGCGGTGCTCCTTACCCAAAGACGTCGGGCTCCGGGCAGGTCGCCCACGGTGCGGCCCGTCACACGCCTTGCTGCGGATACCCGTGGTCCGTCGCACGATGCGCGTCGCGACCGGGGGGGTGGGACGAAGCCGGCCCGGGACGAGTGACGACGTCTCCCATCTTGAGCAGCGGGCGAACGGCACGCATCACGGCGCGACCGTCACGAACCCCGTACGGCCCCGGCCCACGAGCCGGGGAGGAAGCCGGCGGGACCCCCTTGAGCGGATACGGCGTCCCTTGAGCGATACGGCGTACGGACGTACCGGCGTGCGGGCGGACGGGCGTATCCGAGATGCCGGAATCCGGTGGAGGGGAAAGGGTTGCACGGGGACCCGGGACCCGCCGGCACCTGCGTCCGGCACGTGAGGCAAGAGGAGACACCACCACATGGCTCAGAAGAAGACCACGAAGGCCGCCGCGAAGAAGCCCGTGGCGGCCAAGGGTGCGTCCGGCAAGCAGGCACGGGGCGGCGGCATCCCGGGGAAGCCGGCGCCCCGGCCGCCGTCGGCCACCGAGCCGACCAGGCCGCGTGAACCCCTGCCTCCGAAACCGGACCAGGACGGCCCGGAGACGCTCAGCCCCACGGGGCAGCCCACCGGCGCACCCCAGGCCGTGGTGGCGCAGGGCGGCGCCTATCTGACGACCGCGCAGGGAACCCGGCTGTACGACAGCGACCACTCCCTGAAGGCGGGCGCGCGGGGTCCGGTCCTGTTGCAGGACCACCACCTGCGGGAGAAGATCACCCACTTCGACCACGAGCGGATCCCCGAGCGGGTGGTGCACGCCCGGGGCGCGGCGGCGCACGGCGTCTTCCAGGGCTACGGCACCGCGTCGAAGGTCACCAAGGCGGCGTTCCTGGCCCAGGGCGTCGAGACGCCGGTGTTCGTACGGTTCTCGACCGTCCTCGGTTCGCGGGGGTCGGCCGACACGGTGCGGGACACGCGTGGTTTCGCGACGAAGTTCTACACCGGCGAGGGCACCTTCGACCTGGTGGGCAACAACATCCCGGTCTTCTTCATCCAGGACTCCATCAAGTTCCCCGACGTCATCCATGCCGGGAAGCCGCATCCCGACCGGGAGATCCCGCAGGCGCAGAGCGCGCACGACACCTTCTGGGACTTCGTGTCCCTGCACACCGAGGCCACGCACCACACCATCTGGAACATGTCCGACCGGGCCATCCCGCGGTCGTTCCGGATGATGGAGGGCTTCGGCGTCCACACGTTCCGCCTGGTCGACGCCAAGGGTGCCACGACCTTGGTGAAGTTCCACTGGAAGCCGAAACTGGGCGTCCACTCCCTGGTCTGGGAGGAAGCACAGATCACCAGCGGGATGGATCCGGACTTCCACCGCCGGGACCTGGCCGACGCGATCGAGGCGGGCGCGTTCCCCCAGTGGGAGCTCGGCATCCAGGCCTTCCCCGACACCCCGGACCAGACCTTCGAGGGAATCGACCTCCTCGACCCCACCAAGATCGTGCCGGAGGAGCTCGCTCCCGTGCAGCCCGTCGGGTTGATGACGTTGAACGCCAACCCGACCAACTACTTCGCCGAGACCGAGCAGGTCGCCTTCCACCCCGGCCACCTGGTTCCCGGGATCGACGTCACCGACGACCCGCTGCTCGCCGGCCGGCTCTTCTCCTACCTCGACACACAGATCAGCCGGCTCGGCGGACCGAACTTCGGGCAGATCCCGATCAACCGGCCGCACGCCCCCGTCAACGACATGCTCCGCGACGGCATGCACCAGACCGCCGTCCACGCGGGCGTCGCCCCGTACCGGCCCAACAGCCTCGACGGGGGCTGCCCCTTCCTCGCGGGCGCCGACACGGGCGCCTTCATCGAAACGCCCGTCACGATCCCCAGGGCGAGCAAGGTCCGGGAGGTACCCGCCTCGTTCGCCGACCACTTCAGCCAGCCGCGGCTGTTCTGGCTGAGCATGACGCCGGTGGAGCGCGAGCACATCATCGCCGCCTACACCTTCGAGCTGAACAAGTGTCACGAACAGGTCATCAAGGAACGCGTCCTGGGTGTCCTGGCCAACATCGACCCGCAGCTCTGCGAAGAGGTCGCCACCGGGCTCGGACTCCCCGCGCCGGCCGCCACCGCGCCGCCGGCCGATCCCGACCCGAGCCCGGCCCTGTCGCAGCTCGGGCGGGAGTGGCCGCTCGACGGCCGGGTCATCGGCATCGTCGCGGACTCCGGCAGCGACCTGGCGGGGGTGAGGACCGTACGGGATGCCGTCCTGTCCGCCGGGATGGTGCCCCTCGTGATCGCCCCCACCGGCGGCGCCCTGGGCACGAAGAAGAACCCGGTCACGGTGCAGCGCACGTTCGCCGCAGCCCGCTCCGTCGAGTTCGACGCCCTGCTGTTCGCAGGAGTGCCCGAGGCGGCCGCCGACGCCCACGGCGCCCGGGACGCCAAGGCCGGCAGTCCTCGCCCGGGCAGCCCCGACCCCCGGGTCCTGATGCTGCTGACCGAGGCGTACCGGCACGGCAAGGCCATCGGCGGATGGAAGGGCGCCTCCGGGGTCCTCGATGCCGTCGGGATCGGGGCGGACGAGCCGGGCATCGCCTTCCACGGCACCCCGTCGGCCGCGCTGAAGCAGCTCAAACGGGCCATGGCGCAGCACCGGGCCTGGGACAGGTTCCCCGTCGCCGACTGACCCGCCCCTACTCCGTGCCGTCCCAGGCCTCGGGCCCGGCGGCCAGGAGCATGCGCGTACCGGTCCGTACGGCGTCCCAGTCGGTGCCCGGCTCGCGATCCCGCGCACGCGGCAGCCAGGTCGCCCGATCCCGCTGCTCACGGCGCAACTGCTCCACGTCCACCCCTCCTCGAACCCCGGGCGGCGGTCCGGACTTCTCCAGTTCGCTGATGCGTTCGTCCATGGCGGCCAGCAGCGACCGGTCCAGTTCGGCCACCGCCCCGAGGAACTCGCTCGTCGGCACGGTCACCCGGCCCGCCTGCGGACTCGCGAACTCGATCACGCCCTCCGGGTCCGCCCGGTGCTCCCAGGCGATGGTCACGGTGTCCTCGTCACCGACGACGGTGCGCCAGAGGCGGATGGCCGGGGCGACGCGCAGGTAGTCGGTGTACAGGTGGCCCTCACCGTGCCAGGTCAGTGCGGCGTCGGCCTCCGGGGAGTCGATCCACGTCCAACTTGGCGAGATGTCGGCCGCGACCTCCACCAGGTCGTGGGGCACCGGTTCCATCGCCCCCGACACGAGCGCGATCACGTCCTCCCACAGGCGGACGACGTAGTGGTCGACGTAGGGGTGCGCTCGGTCGCCGTCGTGGTCACCATCGCCGTCGCCGTCGCTCCGGAGTTCCCGGACCGTGCGCTCGGAGTAGCGCAGCACCTCGTGGCCGTCGATGTCGATGCAGTACCAGCCGGCGGTCAGCCCGAACCAGTGCAGTACGCGCCCGGCACCCCACGGTTTGACCTCCTCCAGCGGAGTCAGTCCGAAGTGGAAGCGAATCGCGGAGTCGGTGTGGATCACCGGCCCAGTGTCCCAGTTCCGTTCCTCGGTGGGGCAGCGGGTCAGTGGGTCTGGTGGACGGTCTGGCTGTTGAGTTCGTAGCGGGCCCCGATCACAGCCAGTTCACCCGAGGCGACTTTCGCCGCGAGGGTGGGCTCGGCGGCGACGCGGGAGCGGACCAGCCGCACGTTCGCCGTGATGGTCGCGTCCACGCGCGCCGCTCCCCGCAGGCCTCGGTCGATCGCCGGCCGGATCTGGTCGACCAGGTACTGCATGTGGCCGGCGAGGCTCTCGCCGGCCTCCGCCGCGTGGATGGCGGCGGTGACGGCCCCGCACGACTGGTGTCCCAGCACGACGACGAGCGGAATGGCCAGCTCCAGAACCCCGTAGGTGATGCTGGCGAGGACCGCCTCGTCGAGGACGGAACCGGCGGAACGGACGGTCAGCAGGTCACCGAGGCCCTGATCGAAGACCAGCTCCGGAGGCACTCGGGAGTCGACGCAGCCCAGGACCACGGCGAAGGGGTGCTGCCCGGCGACCAGCGTTTGCCGCACGGCCCGCGTCCGGTCGGGATGGCTCTCATGGAGCGTGCGCCAGCGGAGATTGCCCGCCATGAGTTCCAGCAGCGCCGATCGCGGGGTCGTGGGCCGTGTACGCGCCGCGCCGGCCTGGGCGGGGGTCGAGTCCGTGGCGGAATCGGCGACAGCCCCCACGGCTCCGGCCGCCACGGCCGCCGCTCCCGTCAGTGCCGCACGGACGACCTTGCGTCTGCCCGGGCTTCCGTTCGACTCCTCGATTCCCGCCACACCGGCCATATCGGAGAACGGTAGGAGCAGCGCGGCCTGTGCGCGGGCGCGGCACGAGGACCGGACCGCTCTTGAAGAAGACTTGATCAACCGATGGGCCCCGGCGCCGCCTCGCGATGTCGCTCAGGGGGCCTCCCGGTAGCCTGGCCGCATGACCCGAGAACTGCCCCCGGGCGGCGTCGAGATCACCGAAGCCGAGGCGGGTGCCCGGTGGGCGAGGGCGTGGACTCCGGCCGAGGTGACGGCCCGTCTGGAAGGCGTCCCGGTCCCCTGGTACGTGGCCGGGGGCTGGGCGATCGACCTGTTCGCGGGCGAGCAGACCCGTGAGCACGGTGACCTCGAAATCGCGGTCCCGGCCGCTCGGTTCCCCGAGATCCGGGCCCGATTCCCCGAGTACGCGTTCGATGTCGTGGCGTCGGACCGCATCTGGGAGCTCACGCCGGAGGTTGCGGCACTCACGCATCAGACCTGGCTGCGCGACCCGTCGACGGGCGACTACCGGGTGGACGTGTTCCGCGAGCCGCACGAGGGCCCGACCTGGATCTGCCGGCGCGACCCGTCGATCCGGTTGCCGTACACGAGCGTGATCCGCCGTACCCCGGGCGGGATCCCCTACCTCGCGCCGGAGCTGGTACTCCTGTTCAAGGCCAAGGCGGTACGCCCCAAGGACCAGCAGGACTTCGCCGGTGCGCTTCCCCTGCTCGACGGCTCCGCGCGGCGCACCCTGGCCACGCTGCTCGACCGCGTCCATCCGGGGCACGACTGGCTGGTGGATCTCGGGCCGGGCGGTAGGCCGGAGGCGCCGTAGCGCAACGGGCGCACCCGCCATCGGTCGCCCTCCTCCCCGGGGTGGGCGGGACAGAGGCGGGCGCTCCCCCAGCACCTCACCGTCGGCGCGAAGGCGCGGTCAGGCGGGCTGCCACAGTTCGATCCGATTGCCCTCGGGGTCGGTGACCCAGCCGAACCGGCCGACCCCTTCCATGTCCTGCGACTCTTCGGCCACGTCCGCTCCCCTGGCGCGCAGTTGCGCGAGCATCGCGTCCAGGTCGCGGACCCGAAAGTTGAGCATGCTCTGCTGGGTGCGGGCACCGAAGTACTCGGTCTCGGACTCGAACGTCGCGAACACCGTCGGCCCGGCTTCCTGCGGCCACAGGCCGTTCGCGTCGGCGTCCAGACCCAGGCAATCGCGGTACCACGAGCTCAGGGCCGCCGGGTCTGCGGCCCGCAGGAAGTATCCACCGATTCCAAGCACTCGTTCCATGCCGCCATCCTGCCAGGACCCGCCCGGACGGGCAGGCAGGCATCGGCACCGCGCCGCCGCCCGCTGCCCCCTGCCGAGGCGCGGGCCGGTGTCGCCTGCGGCCCGCGCCCCCGACCCGATCCGCCGGGCGGGTCCTGAAGGACGTGGCCGTTACGTGGTCGCGGGCGCGGGGGCGGCGTCCGCCTCGGCTCCGGCCGCGTCCCGCGGCATCTACGCGAAGCAGGGACCCGACGCCGGGCTCGATGAGATCGCCCGGCGGGCCGGCGTCGGCATCGCGACGCTCTTCCGTCGGTTCCCGGACAAGGCGGCCCTCCTGCGTGCGGTGCTGGAACAGCAGTTCACCCACGAGGTCCTCCCCGCCATCGAGCGCGGGCTCGGCGACGAGGACCCGCGCCGAGGCCTGAGTGTCGTCATCGAGGCAGCCCTGACCTCGGCGGCCGACGAGCACCACGTGCTCACCGCAGCGCGCAACGCCGGCATCTTCACCGCGGAGACGAGCGCCCGCTTCTTCGACGCGCTCGACCCGCTGGTGGTGCGGGGTCAGCAGGCCGGGGTGATCCGGGAGGACCTCGTACCCGACGACCTGAAGCGGATCATGGGCATGCTCGTCAGCGTGCTGTGGACCATGGACCCGGCCGAGGGGGGCTGGCGGCGCTACGTGACCCTGGTCCTGGACGGCCTGACCCCCGCCGCCGCCAGCCCCCTGCCCAACCCGGCCCCTCCGCTGCTCCGGAGGCAGCCGAACTAGAGACACCCGGGCCGGCCTGTCCGGCGGATCCGATACCGCCGGACAGGCTCGGCCCAGGGCATGGGCCGGGCCCTGGGCCGGGAGGAATCAGCGCTTGAGCGTGAACGTGAAGTCGCCCGAGAGCCTGCCGCTCAGACGGACCGTCGACACGAGGTTCCCCCCGGCGAGCAACCTCTCGACCTCGGCTCGCGAAAGGCCGAAGCCTTCGGCGATCAGTCGCACGGGCCGCACCGGGATCCGAGCCTCGAAGCGGACCGCGACCTCGATCGCCTCACCCTCCGGCGGAAGCGACCGAACCGGGCGATCCGACCGGTCCGGGCGATCAGGCTGGTCCGACCGGTCCGGCCGGTCCGACCCGTCCGACCGGTCCGGCGCGCCGCCATGGAGGTGCCAGGCGTTGTCCCAGTCGAGGCCGATGTGGTTGCGTCGCCGTACGACCGGGTCTTGGAGCAGTTCGGCCGCCAGGCCGGGATCGTTCTCGTGCAGCAGGTTCAGCAACTCGGCTTGTACGGAACGCACGTTCACGCGCTCCAGGACAGTGATCCTCGTGGTGTCCCCGCATGCGGCGCACAGGGCGAGGAGCCAGACGTCGAGGAGCTTGTGGTTGGCGTTGACTCGGAATTTGCCGTTCGCCCGGAAGCGCCCGGAGGCACACCTGTGGCAACGGCGGAGGACTATCGGCAGGCAGGTGGGCACGACCACCCAGGTTTCGGACACAGATGTACACCGGTTCCAGTGAGAAGACCGCAGCGAAAAGGAGCACGGCGCACAGGTGCGACGCGCGACGGTTCAGCGCTCGGGGTGTCTCACTTGGTGTACAACGGCACGTCCTTGCCGGGGCGACTGTGGGCGCGAGTACGGTAACGGCCCACGGGAGCCTGGTTCCACTGGATTTCGGCCGGGTGGCGGCCTCGCCCCCTCACAGTGGGCGTCCGTCCCTCGGGGGCCGTCGCGTCGGAGCCTGAACAGCGCTCCGCGTCAGGTCCATCCCGCACAGAAGGCCACGTACCCGCGCAGCGGTGTCGTCCCACTGCGCGGGTACGTGGCGTCGGCCCCTCGCCCCTGAGCCCCCCACCTCGCTACTCCCCCGCCGCCGCCCGGCCCCCCCGAGACCGTCGACGCCAGAAGCTCACTCCGAGAGCGTTGGCGTGACCCGGCGGGTGGCGGAGCGGAGCGCGAAGGCCATCACCACTTCGAACACGCCGAGCAGGACGAGCCACAAGCCCAACAGCCGGGTCAGTGCGACGGCGGAGTCCACGGGGAAGCAGAGCACGACGATGCCGGCGACGGAGCCGAGGACGCCCAGGCCGAAGAGCAGACCTCGATGCACGAGGGCGCGGTCGGCGATCGCGACGTAGGCCGTGAGCACGCCGGTGAGCAGCCAGAAGACTCCGACGATCAGGGACAGCGCACCGATCGTCTGCATGGGGTGCCGCAACACCAGTACGCCGGCCAGGAACGCCAGCATGGCGATGAGGACGGCCGCCAGCCTGCTGCCACCCCGGTCGCTGCTGTGCGAGAAGGCCGTGACGAAACGGAAGCCGCCCGCGACCAGGAGTTGCAGGCCGATGATCACGGCCAGGATGTGCAGCGTCTCGTCGGGCCAGACCAGCACCAGGATGCCTGGGATCAGCGTGGCCAGTGCGAAGCCGAGTGCCCAGCGCCACGAGCTTCCCAGCTGCTTGAGGACGTCTTCGGGGTCACTGTGCGTGTCATACGGTGCCGCGTTGGGGGTCATCTTGCCTCCTGGGACGGCCGAACGGCCCCGCGGGACACCTCGAAGCCGTCGGACATGCCTCGCATACCCTTATGTCAACTTTAATCCCGTATCCCCCGGTCCGCTGTCCAGCCGAGCCCCCCGCCGTCCCTGGGCCCTCGCGCCCGCGATGGAGGCCCGGTGGGCTCTCAGTCCGGCGGGGAGCTTCGTCGGGCGGAATCGGCGAGTCGTCGGGCGAATGCCTCGACGAGGCCGCGGAGTTCGACCGGGCGATCGATGACGAAGGGGCGATCCAGCGAGGCGAGTACGGCCGGCAGCCAGTCGAGCCGGTCCACGCGCAGGTCGACGCGGCACCAGGGGTCGGCATCCGGATGCGCGCCGTCCGGGGAGGGGAGTTGCGACACGACCGCGAGACCGGCGGGCAGCCGGGCGTCGATGTCCCCGACCGTCCCCTGGACGCGCAAGGTCACCTCATGCCGGTACGGGGCCGTGGCGAGTCCCGTCAGGACGCGCTGCGCCGGATCGCTCGCGTCGGGCGGTGCGAACGAGCCGGGCAGGATCCGCACGTCGGCGATCCGGTCCAGCCTGAAGGTGCGGTCCTCGCCCACGGAGGGATCCACCGCCGTCATGTACCACCTGCCCGCATGGGCGACGACCCCGTACGGGTGCAGGGTGCGCTCGCTGCGTCGGCCGTCGCCGGCGGTGTACCGGAGGGAGATCGGCCGGTGGTGGTGCACCGCATCGGCGATCGGGAGCAGGACTCCCGGATCCGGGGCGGGTGCCGTGCCGGGCGGATCCGTGAAGGCGAGCGAGCCGAGCACCGCGTCGAGTCTGCGGCGCAACCGTTCGGGCAGTACGCGCCTGATCTTGGCCGACGCCGTCTCGCTCGCCGTGTCCGTGGCCGCTGTCAGGCCGGTCCGCCGGCCCGCGATCAGGCCCAGCAGAACGGCGAGCGCCTCGTCGTCGCTCAGCATGAGTGGTGGAAGCCGGTATCCGGGGGCGAGCCGGTAGCCGCCGTAACGCCCGCGCACCGATTCGACGGGCACGTCGATGTCGACGAGTCGTTGTGCGTAGCGCCGCACGGTGCGTTCGTCGACGTTCAACCGGTCGGCGAGTTCGGACACGGGCCGGATGCCACCCGACTGCAGGAGCTCCAGCAGGGTGAGGACGCGGGCAAGGGGGCGGGGCATGTCCGAAAGTCTCCCGCACATACCGGGCGGGTTCCGCCCGGTATTGGTCGTAGCGTGCGGTCACGAGCACCGACCGACCAGAGGAGAAACCCATGAACTTCGTCTCCGTCCGCATCATCACGGGCGACGTCGCACGCCTCGTCGACTTCTACGAGCGGGCCACCGGCCTGTCCGCGTCCTGGGGCAACGAGGACTTCGCCGAGCTCGGGACAGCCTCGGCGGCCCTGGCGATCGGCAGCACCCGCACCGTCCCCCTGTTCGCACCCGGATCCGCCCACCCCGCCGACAACCACAGCGTGATCCTCGAATTCCTGGTCGACGACGTGGATAGCGTGTACCGGAATCTGTGCGGCTTCGTGGACGACTTCGTCAACGAGCCCACCACGATGCCGTGGGGGAACCGCGCCTTGCTGTTCCGTGACCCGGACGGCAACCTCGTCAACTTCTTCACCCCCGTCACGCCGGCCGCCATCGAGAAGTTCGCCGGCTGAGGACGGCACGCCCCGGCGGGCAGGCCAAGGGCCCGAGTCCGCCGGCGCAGGGCGCAGAAGCACTCGGGGAGGGCTCGCACCTGTCCAGAGCAGCGCGAGGCCCAGTACGCACAGGAGTGGAGCCGGAAGGTGGCCGAGTGGCTTGTCGGACAGCGAGATGAAGGCCACCGCGCCGATCACTGTCGCCGTGGGTGCCGCCACCGGCCAGGGCCATGACGATGAGCGAGGAACCGGCCAGGGCGGCCGGGGTCACGGCCGGCATGGGACCGTTCGTCATCCAGAGACCGGCGCCGATCATCAGGGTGGCCAAACCGACCGGAACGGCGGCGTGGCGGAACCCGCTCGCTGACCACGGCGGCCGCGTACTCCCCCGGTGGGCCGAAGGCCTCCTCGGGGCTCTCACCACTGTCGACGCAGTGCTGCTCGACCTCGGCCAGCACCGCGTCCGCGGTGGTGCTGTCCACGGAGCGCGCGGCCAGGGCCGGCCGGGTCCGGGCGTTCCACCGGGTGGCGGCGTCGGTCATGGGTTCTCCTCCACTGTGCGGGACAGGAGTTGGGCCATGGCGTCGGAGAACTTCTCCCAGCCGGCGGTCTCCTGCCGCAGTCGGGTCCATCCGGCGTCGGTGAGCCGGTAGACCTTGCGGCCCGGCCCGCCCTCCCCCGGTTCCCACCGGGCTTCCACCGCCCCGTCGGCCTCCAGTCGGCCGAGTACGGGGTACAGCGCACCGCCGCGGACGGTTCCGAAGCCCCGGGCAGCCAGTTCCTGCACCAGCGCGTAGCCGTGCCGCTCGCCCTCGGCGAGCACAGCCGCGAGCGCGAGCGGCAACACCCCGCGCAACCAGCCGGTCACGGGTTCTGCGCCGGCCATGCGAAAGCCACCCCCGCCATCTACTATCGAACTCGGACTAGTTCGTTCTCAGACTAGCGTGACGCACGGCCGTCACTCGTCAACGCCATCCGGATGAAGTCGACTTGCTCCCCCGTTCCGCCCCGGTTCAGGAGTCCAGGACCTTGCCCTTGGCCCGCTCGTACTCGGGTGCCGTGAGGGCGCCGCGATCCATGAGTTCGGCCAGGCGCGACAGCTCCTCGGCCTGGCTCGTGATCGCGGCGCTCTCGCGCGCGTAGGCACGGAACGCCTCCTCATGCCTCTGGTTGCGCATGAGTTGACGTTCGCCCATGCCGCGCCCACGGATGATCAGGTAGATGAAGACGCCCAGGTAGGGCAGCAGGATGACGAAGATGGTCCACCCGGCCTTGGCCCAGCCGCTCAGGTCGTCGTCACGGAAGACATCCCCGATGATGCGCATGAGCAGCACGAACCAGAAGACCCAGAGGAAGCACAGCATCATGGTCCAGAAGAGGTTCAGCAGCGGGAAGTCGTAGTCCTCCGCCAGGTTGATCAGCGAGTTCTGCATGGCCCGGTCTCCTGTTGGTCGGTGTCGGCCGGCGGCCCTGGGTACGTCCGCTTCGGGGTCGGCGCGTTCGCGTCACGCGGGCGCCGGGGTGAAGGGGTGCAACTCGTCGGCGCCCGGCTGTACGACGCCGTAGCTGCTCTCCGGCACCTCGTTCCAGGCTCCTGGCAGGTCACCGAGGGGTTCGGACACGATGAGTCGGGTCTCCTCGGAGATGTCCCGCAGGAACGCCATGTCCGGGTGCAGTCTGCGCAGCGCGTCCACCCGGCTGCTGTAGAACAGCGATCGGGAGTCGTGCCCGCTGGAATAGCGGAACGCCCACACGCGCACGCCGTCGCTGATGGCGATGAACATCCAGCGGCCGTGTCGGAAGGGGTGGCAGTTCGACTGCTGCACCGCCGTGCCGGTCGATGCCCGGATGTGGGCGAAGAACAGCGGCGAGCGGACGTGGTCGGCCACCTCCCGCAGGTTGCGGTTGTTCCAGGCGGGACCGACGTCCCTGAGGAGTGCGGGGGTGCTGCTGTCCTCCGAATACCAGCCGACGCCGAACCCGTCGCCGTTCGTGGTCTCCACGCCGAGCTTGGAGTGCAGGCTCTGGTCGATCAGGGAGTGGGCCGGCTTGTACAGGATCGTGTCGAGCAGCATGGGCGTTCCCGAGTAGGCGAGCCACCGGCACATGCGTCATCACCTGGATCCCTGCGGCGCCGCCGGCTGCCTGCGCGGGCGACCGCATCGCATCGCTTTGCCGCTCACGTCCGGCATGGAGCCGTCGCAGCGGACCCGCCCGCACCCCTGGGGTGCGCCCACTGCGCGGGCAGTCTCATTCTCGGCTCCCGTGAGGAGGAGCGCGATCCGGGCCGAGCCCGCGGCCCGGATCGCGACGGACCGCGCGGCCCAGAGAACGTCCCTCCGGCGGCCGACCAGGCAGGAGGTGTTCCGACCGCGCCCGCCGGTGGGAACGGTGCTCGGCGTGCCGGGTCGACCGGCGTCCCGCAGGGTGGAGGCATGGAGCGAGCCCCGATCGTCGTGCACCGGGTCAGCCCGTCGGGCGGCCGCCGGGTCGGTATTCGCGTGAGCGGTGTGGACACGATCCTCGGCGTCGCGCACGGGGACACCGATGTGATCGAGATGCTCAGACGGGTCGAGGTCCCCGATCCGGACGAGTTGGTGCTGGGGGACTCGCCGCTGATCGAGTGGCAGGTCGACGGCCCGCACGTGTACGAGGCCGAGACCGGGCCGCCGCCCGCCGATCTGCCCTGATCCGCCGGCCACTGTCGGGCCGATCGCGAGGCGGGGCGGGGCGGGGCGGGGCGGGCCGGGCCGGGCGACCGGATTGTTGAATCTTCGATTGTCACGGTTCGGGAACTGCCGCACGCCGCGCGGGCACCTCTCATAACGTGGCGCGATCACACCGGAACAGCCAGTGAGGTACGCCCATGTCACAGCAGCCCCCGTACGGCCATCAGCCCCCGCCCGGATACGGGTACCCGCCCCCGCCGCCGGCTCCGCGGAAGACCGGTGCGGGGAAGATCGTCGGGTTCTCGTGCCTCGGCATCGTCGGCCTGGTCGTGGTCCTCGGCATCGCGGGGGCGATGCTCGGCGACGACACCAGTGACAAGACAGTGAAGCCGTCGACCGCCGGTGCCTCGCAGCCGTCCGCGAAGGCCGACCCGGCGCCGGCCTCGAAGCCGGAGAAGAAGTCACCGATCACGGTCACGGCGAAGGCCGCGACGTTCAAGCCGAGCGTGCCGGCCAACGGCGACTACACCAGCGTGTCCGTCACGGTCACGAACAACTCGGCGAAGGAGATCAGCGTCAATCCGCTGTACTTCGCGATCACCGACACCGTCGGGACGAAGCACGGGCCTGAACTGGGCGTCGACGAGGCGCAGATCGACACGGTGGACCTCGCGCCCGGCGAGAACGTGACGGGCGTGATCAGCGGGAAGGGCACGTTCACGGCGAAGAAGGTGACGTACACCGACGGCCTGCTCGGGGACAACGTGCGCGCCGACGTCTCCTGACGCGGTATCGGAAAGCTCCCTGCCGGACATGACCGGACCCTGTGCGGCAGGGAGCGACCACGAGGCGGTGGCGCGTGTACCGGCGCCTGACGTCGTGGCTCCGGCTTCGGTTTCGGCTCCGGGTCCGGGTCCGACGCGAACCCGCCGAACCCGCCGAACCTCGCACCAACCTGGTCACGCGTCGAGACGGACTTCCCGCGGGAGCGGATGGAATAATCGCCCACCCGTACGGTCAAGCGACTGGCCACCCCCCGCCGACACGAACGCCGCACCTCACCTGGCTGGATCCGGCCGTCTTCGATGCCACCGGAACAGGAGCGCGCCATGCGCCTTTACGCCCAAACCCCGGCGAGGCGAAGCCGGCAGGTGCTCGCGGACCTGATCGCGGTGGCCCTGATCGCGGCCGCGGTGTGGTTCGCCCTGGCCGTCCGTGACGCGATCCTGCTGCTCGCCGAGCCTGGGCGGAAGGTGGAGAGCGCGGGCGACCATCTGGCCACCGGCCTCGACAACGCCGGCGAGGCCGCTTCCAAAGTTCCGCTCGTCGGCGGCCTCCTGAAGAAACCGCTCCAGTCCGCGGCCGACGCGGGCACCGGGCTCTCCGATGCCGGACAGTCGCTCCAGCACACCGTGGAGAACGTGGCCACGCTCACCACGCTGGCCCTGATCATCCTCCCGGTCACCTTCGTCCTGGTGCTGTGGCTCCCCCCACGCCTGCTCTGGATCTGGCGCGTCTCCACCACCCGGCGGCTCCTGGAAGCCCCGGGAGGCGCCGACCTGCTGGCCTTGCGCGCCCTCACCGGACCGCCGAACGACCTCAGGGCGATCCCCGTCCCCCCGGCGGGACTCGCCGACGCCTGGCGCCACGGGGACCAACAGGTCATCTCCGAACTGTCCGAAGTCGCGCTCAGGCGGGCGGGTTTGCGGCCCTGACGGCCCGAGAGCGGAACGACTCGACGGCCCGACTCCCCCGAAGCGCGCCCTGATCACCCCCACCGGTGACCGCGTGGCCGATCCCCCGCCGCCCGCTCGCCCACTCCCCAGCAGCCCCGCGGCTCCTCGTACGTCACCTCGTGTCACAGGCGGCTGACGGACCTGTTCAGGAGCGGGCGTCATGGCTCTGGCGACGGTGGAGGGCGTCGTGCTTCCCTGGAGAAGCTCTGCTGAGCGGCACGGCCGGATCACACGGCGCCGACGGTGTTTCGGCGCGACGGAAGCCAAGCCGATGGGGGACCTCCATGACCGCCGCGCGCAACGCCCCGGACATCCTGTCGCAGGAGTTCGCCGAGAACCCGTACCCGACGTATCGGGCGCTGCGCGAGAGCGAGCCCCTCGTCTGGCACGAGGCGACACAGAGCTACCTCATCTCGCGCTACGAGGACGTGGCCCGGGCCTTCAAGGACAAGGAGTCGCTCTTCACCACGGACAACTACGCCTGGCAGGCGGAGCCCGTGCACGGCAAGACCATTCTCCAGATGAGCGGTCGGGAACACGCCACGCGGCGCGCTCTGGTGGCTCCGGCCTTCCGCGGCAACGAGCTGCGGGAGAAGGTCCTCCCGGTCATCGAGCGCAACGCACGCGAGCTGATCGACGTGTTCCGCGACACCGGGTCCGTCGACCTGGTGAGCGGCTTCGCCTCGCACTTCCCCATCACGGTGATCGCCGACATGTTCGGACTGGACCGATCCGGCCAACAGCGCATCAGCGGTTGGTACCGGGCCTTCGTGGCGTTCATCGCGAACCTGTCCGGGGATCCCGAGTGCGCGGCGGCCGGCGAGCGGGCGCAGGTCGAGTTCGCCGCGTACATGCTGCCGATCATCCGGAACCGGCGGGACCACCTCGGTGACGACCTGCTGTCCGCGCTCTGCACCGCCGAGGTCGACGGGGTGAGCATGAACGACGAGGACATCAAGGCGTTCTGCAGCCTCTTGCTCACCGCGGGGGCCGAGACGACCGACAAGGCCATCGCCGGACTCTTCTCGAACCTCCTGGCCAACCCCAGGCAACTCGCGGCCGTGCGGCAGGATCGCGGGCTCATCGACCGGGCCTTCGCGGAGACGCTGCGCTACAGCCCTCCCGTCCACATGATCATGCGGCAGGCCGCCACCGATGTCGTGGTGAGCGGGGGCACCATCCCCGCCGGCGCCACCGTCACCTGTCTGATCGGGGCGGCGAATCGCGATCCCGATCGCTACGGGGATCCGGACCGGTTCGACATCTTCCGCACCGACCTGACGGCGACCACCGCCTTCTCCGCGGCCGCGGACCACTTGGCGTTCGCGCTGGGGCGGCACTTCTGCGTCGGTGCGCTGTTGGCCAAGGCCGAGGTGGAGATCGCCACCAACCAACTCCTCGACGCGATGCCGGACATCCGGCCCGCCGAGGGGTACGACCCCGCCGAGCAGGGTGTCTTCACCCGTGGCCCGAAGTCCCTGCTCGTGGAGTTCACGCCCACCGCCCGCTGACGGCCTGCCCCGCGCCGCCGGGAGGCAGTCCTCCGGCCGCCGCGAGGCAACCCTCACGGCGGTCCCTCATCCCGGGGCCGTTCGCCCCTCACCCCGCCAACGACCCCCCGACCTGCGGGTTCGGCCGTTCGCCCCACCGCCGAACTCCTTGGACGACGGGCGTGGACATGGCATATCGTCAGGCGGCTCGGGTCGCCCGCCAGGCGGCCCGTCTTCATGTCGCACGCGCACGTTCCCGTGGGGGGTACTCCGTCATGTCCTTCAACAAGTCCGGCCCGCCGCCGTCGCCGTCGCCTCAATCCGAGGCCGGACCGACGACGACGCCACCACCGCCGGCGCCCCATCCCGCTCCCGCCTCGCCGCCGCAGGCCGCCGGGGTGCTGCGCTCGCCCGAGGGACTGGCGACGGCCCTGACCGTGCTGTTGGCCGTGGGCGCCACCACCGATCTCGTCTCGTCCGGGGTCCACCTGTACATCCGGGGGCTGATGAAGGACCTCGTCGACGCCCCCGCAGGCGTCGAGGACGACAGCATCGCCCTGGCCGACCTCCTCAACGGTGCGACCGGCGTTGCGCAGACCGCCCTCCGCCTGGCCACGATCGTGGTCTTCATCATCTGGTTCCACCGGGTCCGCTGCAACGGCCAGGTCTTCCGTCCCGACGGGTTCAGCCAGTCCGCCGGCTGGGCCATCGGCGGATGGTTCGTCCCGTTCGCCAACCTCTTCTTCCCGTACCGGACGGCGCGGGAGACCTGGGAGGCCAGCACTCAGCGAGCGCCCGACGGCTCGTACCGCCATGTGTCCAGCGCCCCGGTGACCGCCTGGTGGACGGTGTTCGTCGCGGCCATGGTCCTCGACCGCGTCTTCTCCAGGCGGTACGTCGCGGCCAACACGGCGGAGGCGATGCACAGTGTCTCCGCCCTCGGCGCCGTCACCGACGTCATCACCATCGTCGCCGCCGTCCTGGCCGTCGTCTTCGTGCGCAAACTGACCGCACTCCAGCGGGTGAAGGCCGCGCAGGGTCCGATCGCCGCGAGCTGACGGTCAGGCGGCAAGCGGCACGGCAGGCGGTCGGACCGGGCCCTCGTACTCGCGCCGCCCGCCCTACTCGACGAAGTACGAGTCGTGCCTGACGAAGAACTCGGTGCGTTCCTCGTCAGTCGCGTTCGCGAGCTGCGACAGCCCCTCGAAGTACTCTTCGCGCGGTGCCCCCGGCGCGAACACCATCAGCATCTCCGCCGGGGCGTCGGAATCATTGCGGAAGGCGTGCAGACCGCCCTGCGGCACGAAGAGGAAGTCACCCTTCTTCGCGTCGATCCAGTCGGCGCCGTCGAACAGCCGCACGGTGCCGTCGAGGATGAAGAACGACTCCGAGAACGTCTTGTGGAAGTGGGTCTTCGGGCCTCCCGCGCCGGCGCTCATCTCCACCCGGTAGAGGCCGAACTCGCCGTTCGTGGAAGCCTTCGTGGCCAGGTAGTGCGTCGCGTCGCCGTTCGGGGACGACAGGTCCGCCGGTGTGTCCACGGGCCGGAACACCGCGCTGACCTCGCCCTTGTCCCCCGCATAGCGGGCCTGCGGATACGACGGATACGACGGATACGACGGATACGACATGTCTGTCCCTCCCGGGTCACTCCTGCGTGGACGGTGCAGCCGTGACAACCAGCCGCCCGGTGCTGTTCTTCCCTCGCGGAGGAGAACCATGGATGGACGGGCCGCGGCGGGGCAGCAGCGGGACATGGCTGTCCTTCGAAAGCTCGCCCGTCCCCTGCTCGCCGCCCCGCACATCGTGGAGGGCCTGCGCACCCTGCGCCGGCCCGAGAACGCGGCGGAGGTCTTCCAGCCCTTCGCCCAGGCCGTGGGAGAGCGCGTCCCGGCGGCGGGTGGCGACCCCCTGAAGCTGGTACGCGTCCATGGTGCGATCCAGGTCGGAGCGGGCCTGATGATCGCCGCGGGGCGCGCCCCGCGGCTGGCCGCGCTCACCCTCGCCGCCGCGGTGGTACCGACCGCGCTCACGAGCCATGCGTTCTGGACGGTGAAGGATCCGGAGGAGCGGGCGCAACAGCGTGCCCGGTTCCTGACGGACCTCGCCGCGGTGGGAGGTCTGCTCATCGCCGCCGCGGATACCCACGGGAAGCCCTCGCTCGCCTATCGTTCCCGGCACGCGCTCGACCACAGGCATCCGGTGAGGGCGGTCCGCCGTCCCGTGGAGGTGGCAGCGGCCACCACGGCCGCCCGGGTCAAGGCGGCCGCCGCCCTCGCCGATCCTCGCTGAGGTGCCCGTCCGTCGCCGGTCCCCGTGGCCGGCGACATCACGGAGCACGACGCGTCCCGGGTCGTGACCGCCGCCGGTCGCGACCGCTCGCAAGGAGGAGGAGCCCCATGACAGACGTTCGCCGGACCGTTCGGCGCCTAGCGGTCGGCTCCCTGCTCCGGCCGGTCGCGCTCGGCCCGCGTCTTCTGGCCCGGACGGTGACCGTGGCGGTCCGTTGCGCGCGGCACCGCACGGCCGCTGTATCCGTCGCGGTCTGTGCCACCGCCGGCGAGCACCGGATGTGCCCCGGTCCGCGGGGTGGTACCGGCCCGGATGCCGTGGACGGACCCCGGTGCGACCGGAACACGTCCCACGGCGACCCGGACGCGCCCTACGGCGGCCCGGGCGCCTCCGCGACCGGCGCCGCCCGTCGCGAGCGGGCGCACGAGGCGGTCGCGTCCCGTACCACCGGCCCCGACGACCTGGCCTCGCTCCTGAACATGCTGGACCTGCGGCCCGGTCCCGACGGGAGCGGCACGGGCCCCGGAGGGGACCGACGCCCCTCCGACGGCAACGGCGCCTGACCGAAGGGGCACCGCCTGTGCCCGGCGCCGCGTCTTCCGTAGGTGTTCCGTACGCTGGCGTCATGCGCATGCGCCCCACGCTGACCTGGACCCCCACCGAGGACCTGCGGCCCGGCACCACGGATCCGGGGCCCGTCGCCGACGCCCTGGAGGCGGGCGGTGTGCTGGTGCTGAGCGGGGCGGGCATGTCCACGGAGTCCGGCATCCCCGACTACCGGGGTGAGGGCGGGAGCCTGCGCCGGCACACCCCGATGACCTACCAGGACTTCACCACGAGCGCCTCGGCCCGACGCCGGTACTGGGCGCGCAGCCACCTCGGCTGGCGCACGTTCGGCCGCGCCCGGCCCAACGCCGGGCACCGGGCCGTGGCGGCCTTCGGGCACCGGGGACTGTTGTCGGGCGTGATCACCCAGAACGTCGACGGACTGCACCAGGCCGCCGGCAGCGAGGACGTGGTGGAACTCCACGGGAGCCTGGGCCGGGTCGTCTGCCTGTCCTGCGGCGCCTCGGGCTCGCGCCGTGAACTGGCCCTGCGGTTGGAAGCGGCCAATGCGGGCTTCGAACCGGTGGCCGCGGGGCTCAACCCCGACGGTGACGCCGATCTCACCGACGAACAGGTCGGGGACTTCACCGTGCTGCCCTGCACGAACTGCGGCGGCATCCTCAAGCCGGACGTGGTGTTCTTCGGCGAAACCGTTCCGCCGCAGCGGGTCGCACACTGCCGCGAGCTGGTCGGTGCGGCGACCTCCCTGCTGGTCCTGGGCTCCTCGCTGACGGTCATGTCCGGGCTGCGCTTCGTCCGTCAGGCGGCCCAGGCCGGCAAGCCCGTACTGATCGTCAACCGGGACCCGACCCGCGGCGACCGGCACGCCGTCACCCGGGTCGAGCTGCCTCTGGGAACGACCCTCACCGCCCTGGCCGACCGCTTGGACATTCCCCTGGACGCCTGAGGGGCACTGCCCCGCCGAAGGCCCCGCCCCCGCCCGGGTTCGTCACGGCTCACGGCTCCGTCGTGGTCACGGTCCTCAGCAGGGCCAGCCCCAAGGGGGTGATGCGGTGCAGTACGGATCCGCCCCGGCGGCTGGTGGTGATCAGATCCGCGTTCCGGAGCACCCTCGCGTGTTGGCTGGCGGCTGCGGCCGAGACGTTGAGGCGGCGGGCCAGTTCGTTCGTCGTACTGCCTTCGGCCGTCACGCGCAGGGCGGCGGCTCGGGTGCGGCCGAGCAGTGATTCCAGGTTCCGGCCCGAGGAGCCGGCCGCAAAGCTCGGCCCGGCGCCGGCCAGCGGCTCACGGAGCGCCGGCACCGTCAACCGGGGTGGCTGCGTGGTGTCGAGCGGGTCCCACAGCAGGCTCACCGAGCGGGGCGAGAAGACGGTGGGAGTGATGATCAGTCCCCTTCCCCGGAGGTGGACCTCGACCCCGCGCGGGTAGGGAGCCTCCAGGACCGGCGGACGCCAGCGGACCAAGGGGGCGCACAGCGAGCGCAGCAGCAGATCGACGCCTCCCTCGAGCAGTACGTTCGTGTAGCGGGAGGACAGCGCGGCCAGTTCGGAGCGCCCTTTGTGCCAGTAGGGCTCCACGGCCAGCCGATGGCAGGCGCGCAGTGCCTCGGCGAGTTCCCGACGCGCCTCGCGGTCCCCCTCGGACACCCGCCGTGCCCAGGGCAGGTGTTCCAGGGAAAAGTCGATGCCCGCGAACTCTCGTCGCAGACGGGCCGCCGGTGCGTGGAGCAGGTTGTCCACGGCGTGTTCCAGGGAGGGCCCGTCCCCCATCAGGGCGAGCAGGTCGAGCCCGGGCCCACGCACCGGCAGCAGGGACGTCAGCGGGCGGGTGTTGGCTCCCATGCGGCCCGCGACGGCCGACCGCCACGAGCGGAAGTGGGGGCTGTCCCCGCTGCCCCGCAGCAGTTCCAGGCTGTAGTAGGTCTCCGCCGCGACCCCGATCGTCGCGGCGACGCGTGTCCGCGCGAGATCCTCCGCCGTGAAGTGAATGCGTAACACCGATCGGCCCCCTGCCGGTGCTGGAGCGTGCCCGCGCTCCCGCAGCATTCCCCGGCCGGGCTCACCACACGCCTTCCGATCGCCTCCGGGACGGAGGCGAAACAGGCTCGGGTGGCCTTCGGCCGGGGGGCGGATTCACTGCGGGCACGTTCCTTCGGGCGGCGCCGGGTGGGCCGTTCCTGCTCCGGCGCGAACCGACCGGGCTCGGTCGTCACCGATGTACCGCGCGTCGCGCCCGCAAAAGCGCGACGCGGTGCCACGCTGCGGAGGGTTACGTGATGCGGCAGCCGGCTCCGCCGACGTAGTTCGCGTCCCTGATCTGGCTCTTGAGGCCGAGCCGAGTGTCACCGGGTCCGACGCAGATGGTCCGGTCGAAGCCTCGGACGATGTCGAGCTTGATCTTGATGGTGGTGGGGCCGCAGTGGTTGTAGAACGCGATCTCCCGGCCCGCGTAGTACCCGCACGGTGAGGCGGCGGGCCGGATTCCCGCTCCCCCGGCGCTGCCCGTACCGCCCGCGCTCGCAGGGCTGATCGTGCCCATCACCGCGGCGGAGCCGAGAACGGCGACCGCCATCCAACGTCGCATGCCATTGACCCGTAAGCGCTGCATTCCTGCCCACTCCCCTTCATGTCACTTCGGGGCGTTCACCCCTTTGCCGCAGCACAGACTTGCAGAGACGTCCTCGCACCGACAAGCCTCTAAGCCGTGACTTAAACCCGCAGGTGAAACCCGCTTTCCGCCGCTTCCCGGGCATGCCTGCCCTCCCTCGCGCACGGGGGTTCGCAAGCGTGCGTCTGCGCTGCGCGGGAAGGGGGCGGCCGCGCTCCGGCCGGTCCTCTCCCGGCCGGGCCGGGCCGGGAGCACGACGAAGCACCGCTCGGTCCCGGCGGCGGTAACGTAGGCATGTGGGGCAACTCCTCAGGCTGCGGGAGCGGATCTCTCGACGGGCGAGAGGCGGTGCGCATGGATCCCGAGCCCTTCGACGAGGTCACCAGCCCCGCCGCCCGGGCCGCGGGCGGCTGGCTCGGGGGTCTGGCCGTGGCCGTGCTGGCCACCGGCAGTGACGGCCGGATCGTGCGGTGGGACGTGGCCGCCCAGGAGTTGCTGGGATACACCCCGCGCGAGGTCATCGGCCGCCACATCGCCGATCTGTTGCATCCGGGTACGGACCGGAGTCTCGGCAGGTCGTTGTGGGAGAAGGCGGTCACCGCCCGGGGCGTGATGGGTACCGTCACCGCCTGGCACCGGGACGGGCACCCGGTCGAGGTGGAGATCTGGGCGGCGCCCGTCCCGGCCCGGCCGCGCGGCGGGACGACCGTGTTGGTCTTCGCCGCCGACGCCGCCGCGGCCCAGCGGATCCGCGGCTCTTCCGCGGTGTGGGACGGGCTGTTCGCCCGCTCCCCGGTCGGCATCGCCCTCTTCGACACCCGATTGCGTTTCCTGCGGGTCAACCCCGCCCTGGAGGCGATGAACGGCTTGCCGGAGGCCGCTCACATCGGCCGGCGCCTGGCCGAGGTGCTGCCGGGGGTGAACGCGGCCGCCATGGAAGTCCTCATGCGGCAGGTACTCGAAGAGGGCCGGCCGGTTCTCGACTCCCGTCGCATCGGCCGCACCCCGGCCGCCCCGGACCAGGACCGGGTGTGGTCGTGCTCCTACACCAGGCTGGAGGACACGGACGGACACCCCCTCGGACTGGCCGCGTCCCTGATCGACATCACGATCCAGGAGCAGACCCAACTGGAGGCCGAGGCGGGCCGCCGTCGTCTCGCGCTCATCAACGCGGCCACCTACCGCATCGGCACCAGCCTGGACCTTGAGCGCACCGCGCAGGAGCTGGCCGACGTCACCGTCCCCGACCTCGCCGACATGGTCACGGTCGACGTGCTGGAGTCCCTGGCCTCGGGTGCTGAGATCGGATCGGGCCTGGTGGCCGGCACCCGCCTGCGCCGCCTGGGCAAAGCCCCCTCCGGCTCACCCCTGGCCGAGATCCTCGGCCCCCTCGGGCGCACCCTGGCCTTCCCGTTGGCCGCCCCCTACACGCAGCCGCTCGCCGATCGTCACGCCTTCGTCATTCCCCGTCTGGACGAGGAGTCCATCGCCTCGGCGGCCCGTCACTCCCCGGCCCCGGCCGAGCTGGTGAAGCACGGCGTGCACTCCTTCATGATGGTGCCGCTGCTCGCCCGGGGAACGGTGCTGGGCCTGGCCACGTTCTATCGCTGCACCACGCCGGAGCCCTTCGGCGACGAGGACACCGCCCTGGCCACCGAACTGGCCGCGCGGGCGGCCGTGTGCGTGGACAACGCCCGCCTCTACCACCGCGAGCACGACACCGCCCTCATCCTGCAGCGCAGCATGCTGCCCCAGCACATCACCCCGCCCCCCGGCATCGAGGTCGCCCACCGTTACCTGCCCGCCAGTGACGTCAACGAGGTCGGCGGCGACTGGTACGACGTGATCCCCCTGGTCGGCGACTCCGTGGCTCTGGTGATCGGCGACGTCATGGGGCACGGCATCCAGGCCGGGGCCGTCATGGGCCGGCTCTCGGCCAGCGTCCGGGCCCTGGCCAGGCTCGATCTCGAACACGACGACATGTTCCACCAGCTCCAGGCCGCCTTGGACGACCTGGCCGAACCGATGCTCGCCACCTTCCTGTACGTCGATCTCGACACGGCCACCGGGGCCTGTCGCATCACCTGCGCCGGGCATCCTCCGCCCGCGCTGGTCACCCCCGACGGCGTCGCGCGCCTTCTCGACGTACCGCCCGGGCTCCCGCTGGGCGTCGGCCCCACCCGCTTCACCACCACGCACACCACACTGGCGCCGGGCAGCGTGATCGTCCTCTACACCGACGGT
Organism: Streptomyces sp. H27-H5; assembly: GCF_026627505.1. Lineage (GTDB taxonomy): Bacteria > Actinomycetota > Actinomycetes > Streptomycetales > Streptomycetaceae > Streptomyces. The sequence goes on from NZ_JAPNLK010000095.1 coordinate 27,428, forward strand.
CTCATCGAGGCACGCGGCGCCGACATCGACGACCGTCTGGGCGAGCTCACCCATCTTCTGGCCGAGCCCGCACCGTCCCTCGACGCGCTGTGCGACAGCCTCGTCACCCACCTGGTGCCCGCGTCGGCCGACGACGACATCGCCCTGCTCGCCGCCCGCCTGAACGGGCCCTGAGGCGGTCGAAGGGGTGAGGGGAACGGTCGGGTTGCTGCGGCTTCGCGAGTCGACTGAAATTTCAGTCAGTGCCAGAGTGGTCATCGAGGCCGCAGCACCCACCGTGCGAAGCGGCCGCAGCGGCGCGGAGCGCGCGCTCTTGTCCGTAGGGACCGGTTGTCGCACCAGTCGCGCGCCTGAGCCGCATCCTCTCGCTCGCCCTGGCCGGATGTACCCCTCCACCGGCCCACGATCGGAGTTCTCCCGTGTCTTTCCTGCCCCCGCCCGTCGGACCGTCCTTCGCACCCTCGCCGGAATCGGCGCCGCCGTCGCGGGCGCCTCGGCCTGCTCCCCCGCGTCCGGAGTCACGGTCGACGCCACCGCCGGCTCCTCCCAGCCCTCCACCGCGGGCGCCAAGCGCCGCTTGGGCGCCGAGTGGGAGAGCCACACCCGCACCTTCATGTCCTGGCCGGCGCTGAGCGCGGTCTGGCACGAGGCGTCGACTTCAACTTCAACGGTTGGGGCAACAAGCAGAAGCAGCACCAGAACGACGCCCTGGTCGGGCGCACCGTGCTCAAGAAGTACGGGATCTCCCGGGTCCAGGCCCCCCTCGTCGCGGAAGGCGGCTCCTTCGAGCCCGACGGCGAGGGCACCCTGATGATCACCGAGAGCTCGATCGTCAACGACAACCGCAACTGCGGCAAGAACCGGGACACCATCGAGAAGGAGCTCAAGGAGACCCTCGGCGTCGAGAAGGTGATCTGGTTGGCCGGCGTCCGCGGGGAGGACATCACGGACGCCCACGTGGACAGCCTCGTGCGCTTCACCGCGCCCGGTGTGGTCCTGCAGGCTCATGAAGGTGACGCCTCATTGTGGATCGGCGGGAAGAACGGCCTGCCGGCCGCCGTGTCACGCTAGTGCTGTGACCGGAAAGGTTCGGGGGCGTGCGGAGCCCGTCTCATCCGCCAGGTGAACGGCCGCCATGGCTCGCACTTTCGGTTCGGCCCCCCGCCGTCATCGGGATGTGGGACGTCACATGGCGTTGGCGGAGGTCAGCGTGCCGGCGGCCTTGTCGAGGATCGCGGCGCCGCCCCAGCCGCGCAGGTCGTTCCCGGTGATCCACGCGCCGACGCAGCCGGGGAGCGCGACGACGGCCGCTTCGGCGGGAACCGGGCCGTCTCCCTTGCGTACGACGTTGCCCTGGCAGGACGCGTTGGCCGCGTTGCCGCCGAAGCGGATGCCGTACGTGGCCGTCGCCCCGGCCCGGTTCGCGCCGGTGACGTGGTTGTCGCGCAGGGCGATGTCGTCGGTGCCGGCCGCGATGCCGTGCCCGGCGGGGTTCAGGACGGTGTTGTGGGCGATCAGGGCGCCCTGCGCGTCCGTGTCGACGCCTATGCCGTCCCCCTGGGCGTCGGTGACGGTGTTGCCGCTGATGACGGCGTGGGGGGCGTACCGGACGTGGATGCCCTGGGAGTTGCCTCCCGGGCGGGCGGTTCCGGCGACGGTGTTGCCGGAGATCGTGACGCCGTCGCTCTGGGCCACGTAGATCCCGGCCTCGCCCTTGACCGTACGGATCGTGTTGTCGGTGATGGTGATGCCGTGGTGCCGGTCGCCTCCACTGGACACCACGATGGCACCGCCGGTGGACGTGTCGCTGCCCGTGTTCCGGATGATGTTGCCGGTGATGGTGATGTCGTTGAGCGCGTTGCCGGCCGGGGAGCCGACCTGGACGGCGGTGACCCCGACGGATTCGATGGTGTTGCCGGCGATGACGGCCTGTTGCCAGTCGGTGGTGCGGATGCCGTAGGCGGCGCTGCGCTCGATGTGGTTGCCGATGACCCGGATGTCGCGGTGGACCACGCCCTTCGCGCCACCGTGATCGCCGACCAGCGCACCGAACGGGCGGCTTCCGTCGGCTGCCGCGCGCAGGGTGCAGCCGCTGATCAGGATGTCCTGGCAGGGCGTGTTGTCATACGCCGGGGCCGGGAGGCTGACCCTCGATCCACCGCGTGATCTTTGATCACGCGGTGTGATTGCTTTTGTGGTGGGTTTCCGGATTCGGGCAGGCCGGTATCCCGGGTGGCCGTCCCGGTGGCGGGTTCTCCGAGGTTCTTTCTGGTCG
>NZ_JAPNLK010000096.1 GCF_026627505.1 Streptomyces sp. H27-H5
CGCAACCGCCTGACCTGCACGAACACCCTCGCCTAGACACACGCCGATCCGGCGTGCGCTCCGGCATATCCACAGGTCAAACCCCATATTCGCGTACTAGAGCGCCACCTCAACTGCGGAACTCAGGCCAATACTTTCCATTCCTTGCATGGAGGCATTGCACGTGAGCAGCACCACCACGGCCGCCCCGGGGCGGCCGTCTGTCCCCGGCCCCGGTAGGGGTGGCGTCGAGCCGGCGGCCGCGCCGCGCATGGTGCGTCAGCGGCGGCGCTGGCCCGGGTTGATCGCTCTGTCGGTCGCGTTGATCGCGGCCGGAGGCCTGTCGGGCGCATTGCTGTTCACGGCGTCGGGTGAGCGGTCGAGTGTGTTGGTGGTGGCGCATGACGTGCCGGTGGGGGCGACGATCACCGCCGCCGATCTCGCCCCCGCGTCCCTCGCTCTGGATCCGGCGGTCAAGGCGGTCCCGGTCACGAAGCGGTCGAGCATGGTCGGGCAGCGGGCCGCCGTCGCGTTGAAGGCAGGTTCTCTGCTGTCTCCCGGTCAGGTGACGTCTGTGTCGCTGGTCAAGGCCGGTGAGCAGCTTGTGGGTGTGGCGTTGAAGCCGTCGCAGCTTCCGGCGACGCGGTTGGGGCCGGGTCAGAAGGTGTTGATCGTGTCGACTCCCGATCCTGCCCAGGCCGCGGCGGGCGCGGGTGCGGGGAAGGCGGGTGAGCCGGCGGTCGCGCCGAAGACTTTGGCGGCGACGGTGGTGGCGGTGGGTGTGCCGGCGCCGGCGACGGGTGTGGTCGTGGTGGATGTGGCGGTGCCGTCCGCGGATGGGCCGACGTTGGCGGCGCGGGTGGCGACCGGTGCGGTGGCGTTGATCATCTCGCCGCAGGAGGCGGGCTGATGGCGGTTGTGGCGTTGGCGGGTGGTCTCGGTGCTCCCGGGGTCACCACGACCGCGATGGCGTTGCTGATGGGGTGGCCGTTGGCGCAGGGGCATCGGGTGGTGCTGGCCGAGGCCGACCCCGATGGCGGGGCGATCCTGCCGGGTGCGCTCCAGGGCACCTTGGACAACACCCACGGCCTGCGAAATCTGGCGGTGGCGGCCCGTCAGCAGCAGTTGGCCGAAGCGTTTTGGCGTCAGTTGGTCGACGTCACCGACGCCGAGACTCGTGATCGTCTGGTGCTGCCGGGTCTCTACGATCCCGCGCACGCGTCGGCGATGGAGCCGGTGTGGCGGCCGCTCGCGGCGTTGTTTGCCGGGATCGAGGAGCACGGGCACGACGTCCTGGTCGACCTTGGTCGGCGGGGGGCGTTCGGCGCGTCCGCGATCCTGGCGCAGCGAGCCGACGTCGTCTTGATGGTCGTCCGCAACACGATGCGCGGGTTGCAGGGCGCCGAGGTGCGCTTGAAGACGCTGCGCGAGCAGCTCGGGGGGAGTGCGGAGATCGGGATCCTGCTGGTGGACGAGGGGCCGTATCCCAAGGAGGAGGTCCGCAAGCACTTGGAGGCGCCGGTGGTCGCGGTGATTCCGTGGCGGCCCAAGGAGGCACGCGTCTTTTCGGATGGTGCGGAGCAGCCGCGTCGTTTCGAGGTGGGTGAGTTGATGCGGTCGGCGCGGTCGGCCGCGCTGCGGGTGCGGGAGCTGGTGGAGATCCGCCGTTCCCGACTGGCCCCACCGCCACCCGAGCCGCCTGCGGGAAGGGAGGTCAGTGGTGCGCGCTAACCCGGTCCACAGCAACCCGCAGATCAACCCCAGTTCGTCACTGACCGCGCGCCTCGCCGGTTCCCGCGCGGCGGTACCCGCTCCCGTGCACCAGCCGGCGCCCGCGCCGCCGGGCCCCGGATCCGCCAACCCGTGGGTCGTTGCCTCGGGCTCCCCGGGCGCGGGTGCGCTCGTCCCCGCCCAGGCGGCGCCGGTCGCGCCGATGACGCTGGACTACGCCGCCGTACGCCTGATCAAGAAAGAGGTCGGCGAGCGACTGACAGAGCTGTTGCGGGCGCGCCCGGGTCTTTCCGCGGAGGCGCAGGAGCAGCAGGGGCGCCATCTGATCAATGAGCAGGTGGCGATCTGGTCGGATGCCGAGGCTGTTCGTCGGGGTGTCGCGAGCAGTGCGGCCGAGGACGCGATCATGGCGCAGGCCGTGTTCGATCTCCAGTTTCGGGCCGGCCGTCTGCAAGCCCATCTCGACAATCCGTTGGTCGAGAACATTTTCATCAACCGGCACACGGATGTGTGGCTGGACTTCACCGACGGGCGCCGGGTGCGGGTAGCGCCGGTCGCGGAGTCCGAGGAGGAGTTGCGCGAGCTGTTGCGGGATCTGGCGCGTCGCACCACAGGTCAGAATGAGCGCAGTTTGTCGACCGCGGATCCGTTCCTGGCGTTGCGTATGTCGGACGGGTCGCGTCTTCAGGCGATGATCGAGGTGACGCCGGGCGCCTACGTCACGATCCGCCGGCACAGCATGCGTGACGCCGACCTGCCCGAACTCGTCGAGCGCGGCATGCTCGACACCACCTTGGAAGCCTTCCTTCGCGCCGCTGTCCGTGCGGAGAAGAACATCATGGTGGTGGGCGGCCAGGCCGCGGGCAAGACCACCTTGTTGCGCGCTCTGTTGCGGGAGATCGATCCCGACGAGCGGTTCGCGACGCTGGAGACCGAGTACGAGTTGTTCGCCCACGAGAACGGCTTTCACCGGCAGGTCGTGCCGATGGAGGCCCGCGAGTCCAACGGGGAGATGGTCGGCGGGGTCGCGGCCGGCGAGATCACGCTGATGGACCTGATGTATCGGGCGCTGCGCATGACGCTGACCCGCATCGTGGTCGGCGAGGTCCGTGGGCCGGAGATCGTCGCGATGCTCCAGGCCATGACCAACGGCGCCGGCGGAAACCTCTGCACCCTCCACGCCATCCGGCCGTCCGTGGTCTTCGACCGAATCGCCGAACTGTACCTGCTGGCGCAGGCCAACATGAGCGAGCAACTCGCCTACCGGCAGGCCGCGAACGGGCTCGACTTCATCGTGTTCGTGTCCTCGATCGACGAGACGCGCATCGGCGGACACCGACACCGGTTCCTCTCCCACGTCCTGGAGGTGACCGGCATCGGTGAGGGCGGCCGCCCCGAGACGAACGCGATCTTCGGCCCGCGCCCGGAGTGGAACGAGCCCCGCGCGGTACCGCTCATGCTGCCGCGCTGTATCAACGACCTGCGCCGCGTCGGCTTCGACGCGTCGCTGCTGAACGAGCCCGGCGGCGCGTGGCCCTCGACGCTGCCGCTCCTGATCACGGAGGACGCGCTGTGACCGTCCTTCTGATGTGGGTCCTGGCCGGCCTCGCCGTCGCCGGCGGTCTTGTCGGTCTCGTCGCCGGGATCGTGGGCACCACCACCCCCAAGGGCCCCGACATCGGCGCGCGGCTTCGGGCCGGGCGCACGCTCGCGTCCCGGGACGAGACGATGGCCCGCCGCACACGGCTCGCCCTCGGGGCTGTGGCCGGTGTCCTGGTCTGGCTCGTGACGGGCATGTTCGTCGCCGGGGCGATGGTGCTCCTCGCCGTGATCGGGGTGCCTTGGCTGTTGTCGCCCACGAAGTCGGCGACGACCCGGATCGGAAAGCTGGAGGCGCTCGGCGACTGGACGCAGCGTCTGGGCAACGTCCTCAGGTTGGGGCGCGGGCTCGATGAGGCGTTGCAGGTGTCCCGCAAGGGGTGCCCGGAGGACATCGCGGGTGAGGTCGGGGACCTGGTGGACCGGCTTCAGGTCGGGTGGCGGCCCACCGACGCGCTGCGCCTGTTCGGCGACGCCCTGAACGATGTCACGGCCGACAAGGTGGTGGCCGCGCTGGTCCTGTCGGCGGCCGACCGCGGCCCGGGTCTCGCCCAGGCGTTGGACGATCTCGCCGAGTCCGTGCACGAGGAGGTCGCCCGGCGTCGAGTGATCGAGGCCGACCGGGCCAAGCCCCGCACGACCATGCGGTGGATGACGATCATCACGCTCGGCATCATCGGCGCCGGCTTCCTCGTCCCCTCCTACACCGCCCCCTACGGCACCACGATCGGACAGATCGTCCTGGCGGTCTTGCTGGCCGCGTTCGTCGGAGTCCTCTCACTCATGCGGCAGATCGCCGACACCAAGCCCGTCCCCCGGTTCCTGATCGCCGACCCGCGCAGCGCCGTCGCCGCCCTCCCCGTCACGGAGGAATCCGAGGATTCCCCCGTGGAGGTGACGGCATGACGACGCCAGTCGCCGCGATCCTGGCCGGTGCCGCGATCGGAACCGGCGGAGCACTGCTGATCCGCGAGGTACTGCGCCCCGCACCCGCCCTCGGGCCGGCGCTGCGCCGCCTCAACCAACCCCCAGTCCCCCAGGCCGCCATGGCGGGCGAGGGTGCCGATCGGGACGAGCGGTGGGGGCAGTGGCTCGTCGAGCGGCTGTCCGATGTGCCGGGGGTGCGGATCCCGTACAAGGATCTCGCCCTCGCCGGCGCCACCCCCGCCCGCTTCCTCCTGACCAAGGTCGCGCTGGCCGGTGCCGGCTTGCTCCTGCCGCCGCTGTCCACGATCCCGCTTCTGCTGTTGGGCCTGCCCCTGTATCTCCCGGCGATCGTCGGGATCCTGGCCGCCGTCGTCTTGTGGTTCGCGCCGGATCTCGCGTTGCGGGACAAGGCCCGGCGGGCGCGGGCGGAGTTCGCGCACGCCATGGCCGCCTACCTCGACCTCGTCGCCCTTCGGCGGGCCGGGAACGTGTCCGCCGAGCAGGCGATGGAGCAGGCCGCCGAGGTTGGCGAGGGGTGGGCGTTCCAGCGGATCCGGGGGGCGTTGGCCCGCTCCCGGGTCGACAAGGTGCCGCACTGGGAGTCCCTGGCCCGCCTCACCGCCGAACTCGACCTGCCCGTCCTCGACGACCTCGCCGCGATCATGCGGCAGTCCGCCGACGACGGCGCGTCCGTCTACGCCACACTCCGCTCCCGCGCCAAGAACCTGCGCACCGAACTACTGGCCGCGCAGGCCGCCGAAGCGAACGCCAACTCGGAGAAGATGACCGCCCCCGGCGCCCTGATGGCCGTCCTGGTGATGCTCCTCATCGCGTTCCCCGGCGTCATCCGCATGATCAACACCTGACTCACACGAAGGAGATTCCCTGATGAACAAGCTTGCGATCCGTCTCGCGGTGGCCCTCAAGTCCCGTTGGGAGGAAGTCCAGGAGCACGCCGCCGAGGATCGGGGCGACATCTCGATCACGACCATCATCATCTGGGTGGCCGCCGTCGCCGGGGCCCTCGCGATCGCCGGGACGATCGGCATCGTCGTGACGAAGTACAACGGCAAGCTTTCCGGGATCTAGGAAGCCGACGGAAGAGGGAACGACGAAGGGGGAGGAGTGTCGGACACCGCGCAGTGCGGATCCGCGCCGGAGGTCGAGGGGGCCACGGGCGGGGACCGGGGTGGGAAGGATCGGGGGGAGTCGTCGATTCAGATGGCGATCGTCTTTCCGATCGTTCTCCTGGTCACCATCTGCGTGGTGCAGGCGGCCATGTGGTTCTTCGCCCGGAACATCGCGCTGACCGCGGCCCGCGAGGGCGTGGCGGCCGCCCGTGTCTACCAGTCCCCCGAAGGCGCCGGCGCGGCCCGGGCCCGCGAGACGCTCGGTCGTATCGCGGGCGACAGCCTCACCGGCACCACGGTCAGCACCTCGGGCAGCAGTGCCACCGAGGTACGGGTCACCGTCACCGGCCACGCCCCGTCCATGATCCCGGGCCTCTCCGGACTGAGCGTGTCCCAGTCGGCGGGAGCCCCGCGCGAGAGGTGGACAACACCGTGACCGACACCCCTACCGCGCACAGCAGTTGGGCGAGGCGGTGGCGGGAGGATCGGGGCAGCGAGACCATCGCGGCCGCGATCGTCACCCCGCTGCTGTTGATGTTGTTGTGCATGGCGATCGCCGGTGGGCGGATCGTCACGTCCGGGGCGAAGATCGACGCCGCCGCCGAGGACGCCGCCCGCGCCGCCTCCATCTCGCGCACCCAGGGCGGGGCGCAGGCCGAGGCGAGCGCCGCCGCGGCCCGCTCCCTCGACGACCAGGGCGTGCACTGCGCATCGAGCAGCACCAGCGTGGACACCTCCGGTCTCGCCGTCCCGATCGGGGAAGTCGGCACCGTCACCGTGACGATCTCGTGCACGGTGACCATGGCCGACCTTCTGCTCCCCGGGGTTCCCGGATCCAAGACTTTGACCAGCCGGTTCACGTCGGTGGTTGACGCGTACCGCTCCCGGGAGGGATAGGCCATGGCCTCACCCACAGTGCCCACACCACCCACCGGACCGGACCCCGCATCGCAGAGGGGACCGGAGTCGGGGGTGCGCCGAAGCCGGTTGCGTGGTGACGAGGGCGGGATCGCCATCTACACGGCGGTCGTGACCGTCGCCCTGTTGGGGATCATCGGTCTGGCGATCGACGGGGGTGGGAAGCTGCGTGCCACCGAGCGGGCCGATTCCGTCGCGATGGAGGCCGCCCGCGCCGCCGGCCAGGCCATCGACCCCGCATCGGCCGTCACCGGAACGGGTGTCCGCGTCGATCCGCAGGCCGCCCAAGCCGCCGCACAGGCCTACCTGTCCCGCGCCGGCACCCAGGGCACCACCGCCCTCTCCGCGGACGGCACCCAGCTCACCGTCACCGTCCACGACACCTACGCGACACGATTCCTCGCGATCGTGGGCGTCGGATCGATGAGCGTCACCGGCCACGGATCCGCCCGACTCCTGCACGGCGTCACCCAGCCCGAATAGCCCCGCCAGATAGGACCGGTTCATGTCGAAGCCCCCCACCGCCGGCAAGCCGGCCCCTCCCGTACGCGGCGCGGCGCAGACCGCGGCCGCGATGCTGCGCGGCATCCTCAGCCTGACCATCCTTGCCGCGCTGTTGGTGGGTCTGCCTGTTCTGTTGTGGTGGGCCACCGCGAGGGTCGGCCCACCCGGACTCGACGCCCTCGCCCATCTGTTCTCCACCGACGACTCGGGCCAGGTCTTCCTTCTGGTCCTGGCCGTCGCCGGATGGGTGGGATGGGTCCTGTTCGCGTGTGCGGTGCTGTTGGAGATTCCCGCCCAGCTCCGCGGTCGCGCAGCCCCCCAGATTCGGGGGTTGGTCGGGCAGCGGGCCGCCGCCGCCCTGGTCGGCGCGGTGTTCTTGGCCCTGCCCGCCGGAACGGCCCTCGCCGCGCCCGCGACAGCCGCCCCCACCAGCGCACCCGTCAGCATCAGCGCGACCGCAACACCCGGCACCACCACCACCGCCGCCGCCGGCACGACCGGTGCTGTGGCGGACGAAGGTGGGAGCGCGGCGGTGACGTACAGGGTGCGGGACGTGAAGCCGGCCGAGAGCCTGTGGTCGATCGCCGAACATACCTTGGGCGACGGCGAGCGGTGGACCGAGATCGCCGCCGCCAACGAGAACCGCGTCATGGTCGACGGCACCATGTTCCGTGCTGATCAGCCGATCCAGCCTGGATGGGTCCTGACCCTGCCCGCCGACGCGTCGACCACCACACCCGCCGGCATCCGGGCGCAGACCAGCCGCACCGCCCCGGTCGGCGTAGCCGAGTACACCGTTCAGGAGGGCGACAGCCTGTCCACCGTCGCGGACGAACAGCTCGACGACGCCGACCGCTACCCGGAGATCTTCGAACTCAACCAGGGCGCGCCGCTCCCCGAGGGCGGTGCCTTCACCGACCCCGACCTCATCTATCCCGGACAGAAGCTCGCCCTCCCCGCAGCGGACAGCACGCCCGCGCCCCAGGCCCCCACCCCCGCGCCGGAGGTCTCCCGCCCCACCACACCGCCAGCCGACACGCCGGTCCCCACCCCCACCGCGCCCAGCGCGAAGGCCACTCCCACGCCGCAGTCGAGCGCGACGCCCAAGGCCAGTACGACCCCGAAGCCGAGCGCCGCCGCGCCCACCGCGAAGGCCTCGCCCCCGCCGCAGACCAACACGCCGACGCAGGCCGGCCCGACCGCGAGCCCCAGCGCGAGCGCCGCGAAGCCCAACCCGGCCGCGTCGACTTCCCCGAAGGCCGCCGCGCCGGCCACACCCGCGGCCGCCCCGGCCGCCCCTCGGGCGCAGCTCACGGGAAGCAGCGTCAATTGGGTGTTGGTCGCCGGGATCGGCACGCTCCTTGCCGCGTCACTCGCGGGGGCGTTGGGGGTGCGGCGGATCCTGCAACAGCGTCAACGCCGCGCGGGAGAGACCATCGCGCAGGACAGTGTTCCCACCGAGGTGGAACAGGTCCTCGACGCGGCAGCGGAGCCGCAGGGCATCGACTTCCTCGACCGTGCCTTGCGGGCCCTGGCCCACCAGGCCGGCGAGGACGGCATCAGCCTGCCGGCGCTACGCGGTGCACGCCTCACGGCCGACGGCATCACGCTCCTACTGGACGAGCCGGCCGACCCCGTCGCCCCGTTCACCACCGGCCCCGAGGCCCGGACATGGGCACTCGACCCCGCGGCGGTGCTGCCGACGGTCGAGGAACTCGGCGACGTCCACGCCCCCTACCCCGGTCTGGTCACGCTCGGCGCGGACGACGACGGTCTCCTCCTGGCGGACCTGACGACCTGCGGAGTCCTGCTCCTGGACGGAACCTCCGACGAGGTCCTCGAAGTCGCCCGCGCCCTCGCCCTGGAACTCGGCACCTGCCGTTGGACCGACTACAGCGAGATCCTCACCACCGGACTCGGCGCCCGACTGTCCGGACTCCTGCCGCAGGGCCGCATCCGCACCATGCCCCACCTCCCGGCCGTCGCCACCGACCTCGGCGAACTCCTCCTCGAAGCACACCAGAGCGGTGAACAGGTCCTGCCCTGGCTGATGATCGGCGCGGGTGAGCACGACGAGGAGCACGTCACCCAGCTCGCCGACGCCCTCGCGGCCGCACGGACCCTGCACACGGCGGTGGTCCTGCCCGCCACCGCGACGGCACGGCGCGCGTTCCCGCACGCCGAGATCCTCGACACCACCCGCGACCAGAGCACCCGCCTCGAACCGCTCGACCTCCCCGTCACCTTGCAACGCATCACCGACGAGCAGTACCGCCAGTACGTCCACGCACTGACGGTGTCCGCCGAGGAAGCCGAACCGGCGACCGGGGCGTGGGAGTTCGTCGAGAACCACGACCAGGCGGCCGCGAGCGGACAGCCGCTCACCGTCCGCATCACCAGCCAGGACGCCCAAGACCCCGGGAACCCGTTCCCCGCACTCCTCGCCGGACTCCCCACCCCGACCCCCTCCCCCACCGCCGCCACCATCCCGGCACCGGCCGCGCCCGCCGACGAGCCGGCCGCAGCGGAGCCGGACCCGGACACCGGGGCGACGCCCGGGGCCGCCACGCAACCGCAGCCGCCTACCGTCGCGGCCGGCAAGAAAGCGGTGGAGGTGCGGATCGAGATGCTCGGGCCGCTCGGGATCAAGGGCGGCGTGCGATCCGCTCACGCCTCCCGCACCACCGCCCTCGCCGCATTGATCCACCTGCGCCCCGGACGCAGCGCCGAAGCCGTCTGCCAGGCCATGGACCCGATCAACCCGTGGTCCACGCGCACCCTGCACTCCCGCCTCTCGGAGCTGCGCAACGTCGTCGGACTCACCGAGGACGGACACCCGCTCCTGCCCCGCCCGAAGGCCGGCGACGGATACGCCTTCCACCCCGCGGTGACCTCCGACTGGGAGGAGTTCAAGGCGTTGGCGTCCCGGGGGCTGGCCGCCGGGCCGAAGGCTGGCACCGAGGACCTGGAAACGGCGATGGCCCTCGTTCGGGGGAAGCCGTTCGACGGGCGCACGCTTCCCTGGGCCGATCCCGTCATTCAGGAAATGATGTCGCGGATCACCGACACCGCCCACACCCTCGCCCGCTGGCACACCGACGGCGACACCCCCGACCTCGACGCCGCCCGCCACGCCGTCCTCCAAGCCCTCGACGTCGAAGAGACCTCCGAAGTCCTGTATCGGGATTTGCTCCGAATCGACTGGACCGCCGGCAACACGACTGCGGTCCGCAAGACCGTCGCGCGGGTCCAGCAGATGGCCCGCACCTACGACATCACCCTGGACGACTCGACCGAGGACACCATCACCCGCGTCTTGTCACAGGACCCCTACCCGGCCGCGCACCGCGCCGCGACGAGCTGACGACCACCGTCGAAGTACGAACGTGCGGGGCCTGCCGTTGGCGGGCCCCGCACGCGTCTGCACCCGCAGCCAGACTTTTACCCGGTAAAACTCCGGCCGAGGAGGCCGGCACAGCACCCGCCACGGACGGCCACCCAGGCCGGACTTGCACGGGGGCAAGCCGTGCTCGTCACAGGGCGCCGGTAGTCGAGGGTTCAGGCCAGCGGCGCGACCGCGTGCCGCGCGGCGGCCAGCAGCTCGGCGCGGGCCTGCGACTCCCCCACCGGCAACCGCGTCACCCACTCCGCCCGTACATCCGCCACCGCGGCACACATCGCCAGCACCTCCCCGGCCAAGGTCTCGTCCAGCCCGGTCAACTGCGGCCCGGTCACCACGACGGGCCCGTGGAAGCCGTACGGGATCTCAACTCCCCGCCAGTGAGAAGCGAGCACCCACGTCGCCAGGTTCATGGGGAGGTTCTCCGCCTGCCCGTTCCCGTGGACATGCAGGTGCGCCCGGCGGTGATAGATGGCGGCGTCCGCCGATCCGCCCACGGCAGTACGCACCGTCTCCCGGCGCTCCGCGTACTCCTCCGGCCACGAGAGCGCGACGACCGAGCCGTCCGTATCGATCCGCAGCGCATCCATGATGTCTCCCACCTCTTGAACTTGGGAACAGGCTATGACCCCTGAAGCGGCGTCGGGCCACGGTCGGGAAACCGGTCCCTCACGCTGCCAGAGAGGCAACGGGCAACGCCTATCGCCGGACCGGCCGGCGCGGAATCGTGGCCAGCATGCAGATCACACACCTTGACGGGCTGGGCCCCGTCACCGCCGTCATCCGCTCGATCGGTGTCCGCCACGACGGCGCCCACCAGCTCGTCACCGACGGCCTGTATCTCGACTTGTCGAAGGCCTTGCGCAACCCCGCGCACGACCCCGCGATGCGCTACCTCACCGGTCTGCATCGGGAGGTGTACGCCCACGTCCTGCACACCCCCGGCGCCAGGGAGTTGATCGCCAGGACCGCCGTGCAGCTCCGCGCTCTGGCCGATGAGGTCCCGCGAGGACACCTGGTCCGCCTGACTGTGGCATGCCAAGGGGGCCGGCACCGCTCGGTGGCAGTCGCGGAGGCGGTCGCCCGGCGAGTCTGGACAGCTTGGGGCGGTGAGTGCGGTGTCGACGTCGAGCACCATCACATCGACCATCCGGTCCTGCCCGCTTCCAGGTGACTCACTGAACCGGCGCTCTCGGGCCGATCACCGGGTCGGCCTTCGGGCACCGGTCACCGGTCACCGGCATCGGTCACCGGCTCCACGAGGGCGGAGGTGGTGACCGGTCAGTCATCGGTCACCAGTCACCGGTCAATCGGTCAGGTCCGGGGCCGGTGACCGATCGGTCACCGGCGTCCCCGACCACCGTGCACGCGGTCAGTCACCGGTCGCCCGGACGTCGATCACCGATCACGGCTTCGGCGGACGGCCTACCCCCGAAGGTCCGGTCAGTCACCGGCTCTTCGGGGGTGGGCCGAGGCCAGTCACCAGGCCGGTCACCGGTCGTCAGTCACCGGGTGGAACGGACCTGGCCAAGACCGGTGACCGATCAGTCACCGGCATCCCAGACCGCAGGTACCAGGCGGAGGCACCGATGACCGATGGCTCCGGCCAGCCGGCACCGGTCACAGGGCGGACCCACCAGTCACCAGTCACCAGTCACCTCGCAAACGCGCTCGTTCCCGGCCGGTGACCGATCAGTCACCATGCCTCGGTGGGCGCGCACTCGGTCAGTCACCGGTACCCCAGACCACGGGTGCCAGGCGGAGGCAGCGGCTCAGCCAGCACCGGTCACAGGGTCGGGCCCACGAGTCACCAGTCACCACCCGGTTAGGGCCTGGGGCCGGTGACCGATCGGTCACCGGCCCCAGGCCACCGTGCACGCGGTCAGTCACCGGTCACCCGCACCGGTAGCCGGTCTGTCAGAACGCCGGCTGACGCGAACAGCCGGTGAGTCACCGGTCGGATGGAGCGGGTCGAGGCCAGTCACCGGAGACAGTCACCGGTCACCGGTCATCAGTCACCGGGCAGATCGGTCGCGGCCAGGACCGGTGACCGATCGGTCACCGGTACCTCAGGTAGCGGGGTCAGGCGCGGTTGGTGACCGACCGCAGGTGTCCGCGCCCCGACTGACGACGGTGTTCCTCTCGGTACTGGACGGCGCCGCTCAGGCGACGTTGACCGGTGCTGGGAGAGACCCCGAGCCGGCGGGCGACTTGCGCGCCCGCGAGCTTCTCGCCCTCCGCGTCGGCTTCGTCCAGCCACAGAGCCACCTGTCGGACTTGACGCTCAGTCTCCGTCAGGCCGTCGTCAGCGTCGGGCTCCTGCTCCGGCAGCCGCGCCGTGACGGCACCGCCGGCAGCGGTCGACGTCTCCGCGAGAGCTTCGCTCCCGGGGGACGGTACGTCTCGGCGGTGCTGCCGGGGGACCGCCCGGGCGTCGGCCGTCGAGGCCTCCGGCGCGGTCGACGAGGTTGCCGTGCCGGCCGGGACCGGAGCGGGACTGTGCTCCGTCCGAGGGGCGAAGAACGGGTGAGGCTCCACCGGCTCCTCAGGTGCCGGTGACACCGGTTCGTCGTCGGGACCAAGGCCGTCAACAAGATCATCGGGCGCCTGGCCGGCAACCGTCGCAGTGGGGAGTTCCGTGAACGGGGCCAGCAGGAGTGTGATCTCCCCGGCCGTCACCGGGGCGCCCGTCGTGACGTCTCGGATGCCGTAGGCGTCGGCCAGGTGCGCCGCGAAGGTCTGCGCGTCGGGCATCGTTCCGGTGGCCGCAGCGAGGGAACGATATGCCTCGAACAGCCCTCCCCCGTCCCACACGCTGTCTTGCACGGCGGGTCGGGAGATCGGCGCCTGGTGGCGGGTGTCGGCGTAGTCGTGCTCCCGCTCCAACGGTTCGGCGTACGCCTCGACCGGAACCCCCTCACCGTGCTCCGGCTGTGCGAGAGGAGCGGGCTCGGATGGCGCGGCCGGCGCCGGCGGGAGGGTGTCGTCCCGTTCGACCGTCACCTCGTGCTCGACCGACGACGGCGCGGGGCGCAGCAGTGCGGGTTCGAGGCCGGCCGCGGTGAGGCCGTAGGAGGCGGTCTGTGTCAGGGGGACGCCGATGCGGGCCAGCCTCAGCGGCATCAGCGCCTCGACGGGGGCCTTGCGACGCCAAGCCCGCCCGTACCGGGCCTGGAGCCGCGCCTGGTATATCAACCGGTCCTGCTCCATGCCGACGGCCTGCTCGTAGGAGCGCAGCTCCCACAGCTTCATCCGGCGCCACAGCTTGAAGGTGGGCACCGGGGAGAGGAGCCATCGGGTGATGCGGACGCCTTCCATGTGCCGGTCGGCGGTGATGTCCGCGATCCGGCCCACCGCATGGCGGGCTGCCTCGACGGCGACCACGAACAGGATCGGGATCACGGCGTGCATCCCCACGCCCAGGGGGTCGGGCCAGGCGGCCGCGCCGTTGAACGCGATCGTCGCCGCCGTCAACAGCCATGCGGTCTGACGCAGCAGCGGGAACGGGATCCGCAACCAGGTCAGGAGGAGATCGAGCGCGAGGAGTACGCAGATCCCGGCGTCGATACCGATCGGGAAGACGAGCGAGAAGCCGCCGAAGCCCTTTTGCAGCGCCAGGGCGCGCACCGCGGCGTACGAGCCGGCGAAGCCGATCCCCGCGATGAGCACAGCACCGGCGACCACGAGGCCGATGAGTATCCGGTGCGTGCGCGTGAGCAGGATTGGTGAGTTGCCCCCGGTCATCCCAGTCCCTCCTGCGTCTTCTTCATCATCTTCACACTCTCACGGTGGGTCACCCGTGGCACCTGAGTTCGCTTCAGATCGTCGGCGAGGTACTCATGGGGCGGGCTGGGCCGGGCGGGTGGCATGGCCACGAAGGCTCGCCGACTCGCGGGATCCAGCTCGATGGACGGTGGTTTTTTTACCGCGTAAAAGTCTTCGGCTGCGGGTCACAGGATTCGAGGATCCGCAGCCGGAGTTTTACGCGGTAAAAAACCGACCGCGGGGGGAGCTCTCCGCCAGCCACGGAGGCTCGTCCCCCGGCCAGACTTTTACGCGGTAAAACCGTGCTCGTCACAGGGCGTCGAGTAGCTGTTGTGCGATCTGCTGAACGGTGCCTGGCGGGCAGCGGTCGAGGATGGCAGCGGTGACCGCGTCAGCGTTTGTCCAGTCGACCGGGGTGTCTGGCTCGCGTTCCGGTGACTCGCTTCGGGGTTCCGGAACCACTTGGTGAGTCGCGGTCGAGGCAGGTGCCGTCTCGTTACGCGGCGGTGCGTCAGTGCCCGTGGGGGCAGATCGGGGTTGTTCCTTCTTGATGGCAGCGGCGGCCCGCCCGCGCACTGGCTTGGGCTTCAGGTCCTGTGCTGCCTTCCGCTCCGCCATCTTGGCATCGACAAAGGCGCTCTGCTCCCCTGCGGGTAGGGTGCCGGCCTTGCGCGCGATGGCAATGGGCACTTCCTTCGCCGCGACTCGATCCTGAATGGGCTCGGGCAGCTTCAGCAGTGCCCGCCGCGTCGAGATCCAGGAGTCATTGACCGCGCCGCCGAGGACGGACACGACGGCGGATGCGCTGCCGTGGAAGGCCACGAGGGCCTCGATGGCTTGCGCTTCCTCGATCGGCGTCAGGTCCTTGCGGAAGTGGTTTGCGCTGAGAGCGGCGGCTAGGAGGTCTTCACGAGTCCCTGCGGATGAGTCGTCCACGGTGATGCGCAGTTCGATGCCGGCTTCGCTCGCCGCTCGGAGGCGGCAGTGGCCGTCGATGACGACGTAGTCGCGGTTGGCGGGCACTGCGTCTTGGTGCTCGGGGTGCGCGACGAGGAATGCGAGTCGGGTCATGACGGTGGCAGTCTGGATCTGGCCCACCTCCCGCATGTTCATGGCCAGGCCGTGCAGGTACTCCGGATCGAACTCCCGTCGGGGGTTGTCCGGGTTCTCGGCGACGGTATCGGTGGGAACCGTGACCGGGTGGGCACCCACCACGGAGTCGATGAGCGCTCCGCGCGTGCTCCGAGATCTTGCCGCCCCGAAGGCGGCACTGGGCCCGGTACGGTCGGCCGGCGTCTTACGAGCGGCTGTCACGAGATCTCCTGGACGATCTGGCGCATGACGCGGGACTGGGCACATGAGGGGTCATAGGCGATCAGTGTCCGCCGGGCTCGGGCCGCTTCCCGCTGTTCCTTGAGGCGTGGGATGACTCCCACGACGCGGGGATCTCCGAGCGCGCGCCACTCTTTGAGGGAGCTGGTGATGACGTATCCGTCGCGTGCGTCGTAGAGATTGACGACGAGTCCGAGGTAGGTGGTCGTGATCTGGAATTCGAGCATGCCGTCGTCGATCTGGCCGACGAGCATGTCGTAGGCATCGGCAGAGGAGTCCTCTGCCTGCACAACGATGAGCACGCCGGACTCCCCCACGCGCTCACCGTCTCGTTCGCGGCCGTAGTAGATTGCCGCGTCCATCGCCATGCCCAAGCTCGGAGGGCAGTCGATGATGATGACGTCGTAGTGCGCTTCGAGGGGTTCCAGGGCACGTTCCAGCGTGGCTTGCCGGTTGCGGGCAGTGGAGATCATGACGTCCAGCAGGAACGCGTCCTGGCAGGAGGGCAGGAGGTCCAGGCGGCCGCCGAAACGCTCCTCGTCCACGGGGACGACGAGGTCGTGAATGTCGCCGTCGGCTTGCTTCGCCATGAACTTCGCCAGGCTGGGGCCGTTTGCGGGGAGTTGCTTGACGCCGAGTTGCCTGGAGAGATGCCCTTGAGGGTCGTAGTCCACCAGGAGTACTCGCAGTTGTGGCGCCTCATACGATTCGTCCGCTTCGACGGGCGTGGAGCCGTCGGCTTCCTTGTCGGCGTCGGGTGCGCCGACACGGGCGAAGGTCGCGTTGCCGGGAAATGCTCCGCCTGCGATTCGAGCGAGTTCCGCGTCTTCAGCGAACACGCCCCCCAGGCCGGCGGAGACTGCGGTCTTGCCGACGCCACCCTTCTGGTTGCAGACGATGATGCGGCGGGTGGTCCGCTCCGGCGGTTGGTGACGGGGCGAGGGGTGCGAACCGAGCCAGAGGGTGATGGCTTGGGCGAGACCTTGAACGTAGGGGATGCCTCGTTGGCTGCACTCCTGCTTGAACTCGGCGGTGACCGTGTCCGTGAGCCAGGTCGCGAAGGGGGGTGCTCCTGCGGTGTCGAGGGTGGGAACTG
Source organism: Streptomyces sp. H27-H5 (assembly GCF_026627505.1). Taxonomy (GTDB): domain Bacteria; phylum Actinomycetota; class Actinomycetes; order Streptomycetales; family Streptomycetaceae; genus Streptomyces. The sequence continues at coordinate 16,382 of NZ_JAPNLK010000096.1, forward strand.
CGGAGTGGGGGGCGCTCTGCCACTCGCTCATCGCGTCGGCCACCGCGTCTTGGATGTCGACACGAAGTTCTGCCGCGCGGATCTTGAGATCGCTCTTGAGGGGCACCGAAAGCTTGAAGGTAACCTTCTGCCTGTCCGGCCGGTCCTCTTGCTCGTCTGTGGGCAACATGGTGAGAGCTTACTTACCTTGATGCTTCCAGAGAAAACTGACGCGCCGTTGTACGCCCCCCTGAGGGCCCGTGGCGCCTTCCGTCACGCCATCACACCAGGGACTCAGCGATCGGCCGCGTAGTCCCCCATTCTGCGCGTCCAATTTTCCCGAAACATCATCATTGCCTGTCTTGCAGGCACCTTTGGCCGACCTCATCGAGGTTGGCGGCTCTCACACCCTGAGTGAGTCACGAGAGCCGCGGCCCGTACTCGACGACGTCCGGAGGTTGCGCAGCAATGCCCGTGACACATCCCTTGTGCCACAGAGACCGTACGGGTCGGGGCCCACGGCGATTCGAGCGCCGTGGGCCCCGCTTATGGTCTCGGTCGTCATGCCTCGCCGGGAGGTGCGTAGTCGGTCCACTGTCCGCACCACTGGAGTCCGACCGCGGTCCGGGTACTGGAGGTAAGGCCTCGCAGCCACTGTGTCTCGGCGGTGTCCAGGTGCGCCTGGCAGGCGTACACGGTGCGGTCCAGGCTCATTGCCTCGCCGGTCCCGCTGTATCCCTCCACCAGCCACGGGGCCGGTGCGGTGCAGGCGCCGGCCTTACCGTGGGCCGGCATCACTCCTTGCCCACCCAGTCGGCGGCGAGCCGCAGACTGCGGGCCACGTGCTCGTCGAGGTGGAAGGTGTACCGGCCCGCAGGACCCGCCGCCTCTTCCGTGAAGAGGACCAGAGTTGCCGATCCGTCGTCGTGCGGGTTCACGATCAGCGCGAGTGCGGTGGCGGTTACATCCGTGAGGGGGGCCATGTGGGTCTCCTCTTGGTCGGGTTCGTTGTCGGATTCAGCCGGTGTAGCCAGCGGCGATCAGGTCGGCGGCCGCCTGGCGGCGCACCCCGGCGACGCTCTGCTTCACGCTGAGAGCTTCGCCGACCTCTTCCAGGGACACCGCGTACATGTCGGGCCGCTCCGGCCGCTGTTCGGCCGGCAGCGCGCTCCACGCGGCCAGGATCATGCGAGCGACCTTCCGCTCCGCCCGCTCGCGAAGGGGCACGCGGGCCAGGTCTTCGGCTTCCAGGGCGGCCACCTCCGCTCGCTCGGTGGCCTCGCGGTGCTCCGCCGTGCGTCGTTGCAACTCCGCCGTCTTTTCTTCGGCTTCCGCTTCGGCAGCCCGGTGCTCCTGCGCGATGCGGTCGGCCTCTGCCGCCTTCCGCCGGTCTTCCGTCGCGCTCCGCTCGGTCTCCGCGGCTTCCGCCTTGGCGGCAGCGGTGGCCTTGCGGTGCTCCGCCGCGATCCGGTTGGCCTCTTCCTTGCGGGCTTCGGCTTCGGCTTCGGCGGCGCTTCGTACGGCTTGCTCCGCTCGCTCGGCGGTGAGCTCCGCCGTCTGTGCGTCTCGCTCCGCCTGCCTGCGGGCGGCTTCCGCCGACAGCCGCGCGGTGTGGGCCGCCGTCTCGGCTTCCGAGGTCGCGGACACCTCGGCCGCGCGGGCTTCCGCCTCAGCCACGATGGTCTCCGCGGCGATGCGGTGCTTCGCGGTGGTCACTGTGGCGGCGATCTCCAGGCGCCGGACGTCGGCGGCCGCGGCTCGCTCCTCGGCGTCCAGGATGCGCTGTTCCTCTCGGGCCTCGGCGGCCGCGATCCGCTCCTGTTCGGCGGCCGCTCGCTTGGCCTCGGACTCCTTCTGTTCCTGGGGCAGGGCCAGCGCTTGGGCGACGGTGAGCCCGTAGGCGCCCATCGTGAACGGGAGCAGGGCGTTCGCGCCGGCCTTCTGTCGCCAGCCCCGGCCGTGCTTGTGCTTGAGGTAGGCCCGGTAGACGATGCGGTCCCGGTCCATGGCCACCATCTGCGTGTACGAGTTGATTTCCCACAGCCGCATCCGGCGGTACAGGCGCCAGGTCGGCCAGGGGGCGAGGGCCCAGCGGTGCAGCGGTACCCGATCCGAGTCGGCGGACATCGACAGCCGGTTCGTTCGAATGATCAGGTGTCGCACGGCTTCGACGACCGCGAGGAACAGCATGGGCATGACGGCGTGCATGGCCGCGGTGAGGGGGTCCTCAAGCGGGGACCGTGCGCCCGAGTACGCGTTGAAGACGACTGTCGCGAGCGTCAGTCCGTGGGCGATCAACCGCAGGAGCGGTTTGGGCATCCGGCGCCACACGAGGATCAGGTCGAGGGCGTACATCGCGACGATTCCGGCGTCCACGCCGACGGGAAAGACTGTCGCGAAGCTACCGAACCCTCTGTTCTTCGCCAGGTTTTGCAGGGCGGTGTAGGACCCGACGAACCCGATCCCGGCGATGACCGCGGCACACAGAACAGCCGCGATGATCAGGGCGCGCATTGCGGTCGCGGGCCACTGTCGCGGGTCGACCGGAGCGGCCTCGGAGGCGGGCGGAGCCGTCGGGGCGGCCGGCGGAGCGCCGACCGTGGCGGGCGGAGTGGGGTCGGCGTAGGCCGGGACGGGGCCCTGCCGTGGCGGAGCCGGCCGGCCGGTCGGCATCAGGCTGGTGGACATCTCTCTCCCTCGATGGTTCGGGGCCGGGCGGGGCCGGAGCCCCGCCCGGTTCCTGCGGCCGGTGTCGCGGTGGCGATGCCCGGGGGTCGGGTGCGCCTTCCGCGTCGGAGGCAGGGCGGAGTCAGTTGGACGGTGTCGGGTGGGGGCGGTCCGGAGTGGGGTCCGGTTCGGTACGCCCGTCCCTCTCGTGCGGGGTGGGCCGTACCGGCAGCGGGGCGGTCATCAGCAGCCGCCGCACTGGCCGTTGAGGGTCTCGGTGTCCACCCACGCGCCGCACCGGGCGCACTGCCAGAGGTGGGCGATCACGTGCCACAGGCGCCTCATCGCGCACCCCCGGCGGGGATGGCCAGCAGACGGGTGGTCCAGCCCCCGCAGCGCGGGCACACGTACTGGCGCGACTTGGGGTCGAGCTTCATCGGCCGGCCGTGGCAGACCGGAGCCGTGTGGCGGGCCATCACTTCCACCACTTCCGGGCGCCCGTGGCGTCCTGGTCGGTGGTGCCGGTGCCGGCCGTGGGCCGCTCCGTGGCCGGCTCGGTCCAACCGCCGGTGCCGGCGGAGTACGAGCGGCCGTGCTGCTCGCGGTCGGCGTCGCTCTGCCCTTGGGCCAGATCGCTCTGGGACATGCTCCTGCGAAATGCCATGATGTGGGTCCGTCTCTCGTGAGGGATGGAACCGGGCGCCCCTTGTCTTCCGGGAAGTTGAGGAGGGGCGCTCCGGCATGTCCGGACCCCTTTCGGATCCGGCGTCTGTGGGTGTCAGAGAGGGCGTCAGGGGCCCTGTCAGGGCCCGTTAGACCTCCGATAGAACCGCAGGTCAGACGGCCGATAGGCCGGTCTGACGGGCCTCCTGGGCCTGCCCCTGGGAGAGGGCAGGGGAGAGGGCCGAATCGGGGTCCGGCGGACCCCCCGGGATGAGCCGCAGGACGGCCGGTGCGGGGGTGCCGGCGGGGGCCGGAACGGGGGCCTCGGCGGGGGTGTGGGCGACAGCTTCGGCGGGCCCCTCCCCGACCGCCTGAGCGGGCACCCGGGTGGGGGCCGCAGCGGGGGTCTCCCCCCGGGTCTGGACGGGGGCCTGGGAGCGGGCCGCGAGCAGGGCCGCGGGGGCCATCCCGAGGGCGGTGGTGGCCGCGTCCACGCGCAGCCCCACCCGGGTCACCGGCTTGCCCTCGATCCGCATGCCGAGCTTGGGCTCCACCGGCAGGCCGCAGCCCTCCACCCAGGTACGGAGCACGCTCAGCTCCGTGCCCTGCGGGAGCAGGCCGGCGGCGGCCGCGGAGTCCAGCACCACGTCCAGGTGCACCCCGGCCCGCCGGGCGGCCTCGGCTTCGGCCAGCGCGCCCACCACGTGTAGCAGCAGGGCCGTACCGCGGTCGGCCTCGCCGGCCTCGCCGGCCTGCGGCTGCTCCTGGTCGTCGTCGCCCTCGGCGCCGGCGTCGTGGTCGTCCTGCTGACCGGCGATCAGGGCGGCCACGACCCACACGGCCGGGGCCGTGGTGAGCACGGTCGGCACCCATCCCCCGACCACCGGCCAGAGGAGGAACGCGCCTCCGGCGGCGTAGCCGAGGTGACGCGCACCGATCCTCCGGCGCGTCTTCGGCTCCGGCGTCTTCTCCGGCTTCCTGGCGGGGGAGCCCTTGGCCGGCTTCTCCCCCTCGGCCGCCTTGGGCCCTTCGGCAGCGGCCACCGGCACGGGCACCGGCTCCTTCGCCCATGCCAACACCGGGGCCAGCATGCGCCGGTTGCCACGGCCGAACGCGTCCAGGCTGATCCCTTCGAGGTAGCGCATCACGCCCCCACCACGGAGCGGAGGAGCGCACCGGTGATGGTGACGGGCAGCGCCCACGCCGCACCGGCCGCGGAGAGAGCACCGGGCGCCGCGACCCCGCAGATCAAATCCTTGAAGAACGCGGGCTTCGAGCCGAACGCGATCAGGACCAGGATCGCGGCGGTGGCGGCCGGCCCGACCGTGCCCACCGTGGCGGATTGCGACTGCATGGCGCTCTGGAAGGTCTCGGACACCGTGCCGACCTGCCGGAAGGCTTCACCGGCCCCGGCCGCCAGAATCCCGATCGCGGCACCCCAGTAGACGACGTGGTGATCCTTGACCGGCTGGAACTTGCCCCCGCCCCGCTTGTACAGGAACAGGGCGACCATGATCACGAGCAGCGCGCCGCCCGTGCCGAACACTCCGAACATGGTGATGACTCCTCAGTGGTGGAACGGGGAGAGGCCGAACAGCGGACCGAGACCGGACACGACGGCCAGCGCGGACGCGAACGGGATACGGACGATCACGGCGATCACCAGCCCCACGCCGCGCACCTCGGACAGGCGCACCGCCCCCCGGCCACGGATACGCCAGTCCACGACCCACGAGCCGACCAGAGCGGCGTAGGCGACCGGCCGAGGCGGCACGGACAGTGCCTCCACGAGGTGGAACGCGAACCCGAGAGAGGCCGAGGCCGCCGTGAGCACCACCCACTTCCTGAAGCGGCGGGCACGCTCGGAGTGGTGGATCCGGTGCAGGGCGGTGTCACGGTGGCGCTGTTCGCGCTGCTCCTGGCGGTGGCGGATCCGCCGCTGTACCCGCGTCTCCCCCTGCTCCTCGAAGTGCCGCTCACGTTCAAGGTGAAGGCGGTGGCGGCGCTCCTCGGGAGTCTCGGCCATGACCATGCCGAGCCTGTCCGCGAACGCGGCCATGTCCGCGCGAGTCAAGTACGCAGACTCCTCCGCAGCGCTCTCGGTCTCGCCCGCCGGAACGGCATCGGCCTCGAACACGTCCGCGTCCGCGTCCCGGTTGATCATCTTCCGGCGGGCCGTGGCCCGTGCCCAGGACGAGGCGCTCACGACTGCGCCCCGTTCCGCGATCGCCGGCCGAACAGCCGGATGTGCAAAGCCCGGCGCTCCGACTGCCGCATCCCGCCCCGCACCCCACGCACCCGCGATGGAGTAGAGCAGTGCTCCAAATCCCGAGCCAGGCACCAGGACTGCACCGGGCACCCGGCGCGCATCGCCAAGGCCTCGCGTTCGGCGTCCGAGGGCGGCGACGAAAGAGGGGTCGCCTGGGGAAGAAACAGTTGGGGGTTCACGCTCGCGCAGGCCGGCCCGCCTGTCTGCTCCCGGCGCACGGTCGGGGCGGGGGCCAGGTCGGGGTACTCCCACAACCGGTCCAGCCAGTCGCCGTCAGCCGGGACATTCGTGCCACCTGTGACGACCCGCTCCACCAGCCACGCTCGGATGCGCAGCTCTCCCGCATCCGGCACCGGCTGTTGCGGCATCACCTGCGGAATCTCGCTCTTTTCGGTGGTGAGCCCTGTCGGTAATGCCGTCCTGGTCTGCACCGGGGCGGGGGCAGTGCCCCGCCGGGGGCGCCACCAGCGCCCCGACTCTGCAACCATCACGTGGTCGGTCCCTTCATCCAAGTGAGCAGGTCCGACAGCCAGTCCGGCGGTTCGCCGCCGGGCATCAATGCCGTGCGCAGGCCAATGCGTACGGCAGGTAGCGGTCCCCGGGGCCAACCGGGGGCCGTTCTGGCTGACATGAGATAACGTATACGCCATAGGTGCCAGGATGCAAGCTTTACGTATACGCTAAATGGCGTTGGGGTGGTCGATGGAAGGGTCGGACGATGGCGGCTAGGTACGAGGAGATCGCCCGTGACCTGCGCGAACGGATCATGTCCGGGCAGTACCCACCAGGCTCGGCACTGCCGTTGATGCGCGACATGGTCGAGGAGTACGGCGTCAGCGACATCACGGTGCGCAAGGCCTACGGGATGCTTTCGCGCGAGGGGCTCATCGAGTCCCGCGGGCGGGCCGGCACCTATGTCCGCGAACACCCCGACCGGGTCCGGCTGACGGTACGAAGCCGTCAGATCGAGCGGGACAACCTCGGCTACTACAGCGGCCCCGAGACGCAGCACTGGCGCCCCCTGCCTCACGCCGGGGGAGAGCTCACGAAGGTGGTCACCGCTCCGGTGCCCACCGACATCGCCGACCTGCTCGGCGTCGAGGCCGGAACGGAACTCACCACCCGTCGCCGCATCATCGGCGACCCCGACGTGGAGACGGACCGGCAGTTGGCCGACAGCTGGATCGCCCCGTGGGTCATGCAGGAGCTCCCGGAACTCGCGGGCCACACCGGACTCGGCGGCACATATGACCGTGTCGAGGAGTGGGAGGGCAAACCGCTCAAGTGGCGCGAGGAGATCTCTGCACGAAATCCGTCACCCGAAGAGGCGGACGACCTTCGCATGCCGCGCACCGGCGTTCCCCTGCTGAGAGCCCTGCGCGTCTCGTACTTCCCTGCTCGGGGGCAGAAGGGGGAGCGCGTCGTGGAGATCCAGGACATCCGAATGTCCGCGGCTTTGTACGCGGTTGGCTACCCCCTCCCTCGGGGCACCTCCGCGCAGTGGCCCGTCGAGCCGGCCACGGGCGACTACTACCAGGCCCCCGACGCCCCGGAGGCATAGCGGCCGAGAGCGCGACACGCGGGCAAGACGCCCGAGTGCCGTGGAACGCGTAGCTGGAATGTATCTTTTCCTTTAGTCAAGGTTGGGGGTGCGAAGTGACGACCGCTCACGATCCGCTGGACGTAGTGCTATCGCAGGCCACATGGCTGCCCGCGACGGACGTCCGTGGACATCTACGACGGGCCGCCGGACTCACGCAGGCACAGGTGGCAACCGCGGTAGGTGTCGGCCGCGTCCAGGTCGCCCGATGGGAAGCCGGCTACGCGGAACCCAAGGGCGACCGGCGCCGGGCCTACGGTCGGCTCCTGCGCGCCCTGGCCCAGCAGCACCCCGACGCCGTGACACCCGCGTCCGGAGAACCCTAGAAACGCTGTGAGGCCGTCCCTGCGCCAACAGGAACGGCCTCGATACAGCAACCGACTCGCTCAGCTGACAGCAATCCGAGTCGTGTCCGGTGAGGTGACCTCGCCGGGGGTGAAACCCGTGAGCCCGAGGGCCCGCGTGGTCACCGATACCCAGGATAGAGGTGTCCTCACACTGAGGCCACCATCCATGGGCCCTGTCTGGTCACATCGTCGTCCGCGACTCCCCGTCCCAGGGGAGATCTCTTCCGTGCTTGACCTGCACACCTACCCGGCACCACCCGCATCTGAGACTCAGACGACGCCGATCGCCACCTCCGTGATCCTCGCCGGGGGTGTCCGATGAGCCGCCGTCCGTCGAACGCGCATCGCCCCGCAGTGAGCCGGCCGGGTGCCGGCGGCCTGCGGTTCGGAATGTTCGCCGTCTGCGTCACCCGGGACCCCGACCCCGGCCTGAACAAGAGCGTCGCGAAGTCCCTCTACTCCCTGCTGGTGTCGTACGCGGACGTGAGCTCCCGCGACACGTCGCAGGGCTATCCCTACCGCGCCGCCCTTGCCGGCTGTCTGGACTGCTCGAAGCAGACCGTCGACCGCGCCGCCGCCTACCTGGAACAGGAAATCGGGCTGGTACGGATCCACCGCCGGAAGGTGGAGGGCAAGGAAGAGGAGAACGACGCCAACGTCTACGAGATCTTCGACGCATGGCTGATCCACGGCATCCCGGCCCCGGCGGGGACCCCACCCCAGTTGGTCGCCAGATACGGGCACACGATCCCCGGCTTCGATATCGACGCGTGGATGAGCGAGCACGCCCCCGACTGGGACCTGCGCGGGTGGCGCGCGGCCTACGACGCGCAGGTGCGCGAGCAGCAGGCGCAGCGTGCCGAGCAGCGGCGCAAGGAGAACGCCCGCCGGAAGAAGCCGAAGGTTCCGAAGGGGGGTGGCGTCATGGGTGACGCCACCCCGGAGGAGGGTTCGAGGCAGGGGGGTAGCGTCACCGGTGACGCTACCGGTGGCGTCATGGGTGACGCGTACGGTGGCGTCATGGGTGACGCCCTATCTAAAGGTGTTTCTCCAGACCCTTCTTCCACAGCACAAACAGGGGTGACGGCCGTAGGCCAAAGCGCGGGTGGTTTGGCGCCCGCGGATGCACGCGAAGCCGCGGCGGCCGAAACCTCGACCGCTCGGGGCGGCTCCGCCGCCGTCCCCAAGAAGAGGTCCGCGTCGAAGAGGGCAGTCGTCGTCAGCGAGCGGGTGCCCGTGCCAGGAGAGGACGAGGTGTACGCGGCCCTCGACGCCCTGGGGGTCCTGTCCGCGCCCGCCGCCAGGATTCCATCGCTGCGCCGGTCCGTACGGGAGTTCCTCGGGCACCGGGGCGCGGAGGTGCGAGAGCGGGCCTCCTTCCTCTACCCACGGTCAGTCGAGCACGCGGTGACCCGGATCAGCGCCGGCTGGCACCGCGCTCAAGGCCCCGCCCGCTCCAGCAGCGCCTTCGTAGGGTGCCCGCGGTGCACTCCATCGGGCTGCACCGCCTCTCGGGAGACGTGTGATCGGATCTTGAGGCCGGCCGGCTACCTTCAGGCCCTGCTGGACGCGCAGGATTGCGAACTCCCGAACTGCGAACTCGGCGTTCTCCTCGATACCCGCGAGGAGTGCCGGACCTGCGACTACCGGACCGCCGAGCGGATCACCGCGGCGAAGGAAGCGCAGATCGTCGACGAGCTGGAAGCGGACTGGGCACGACAGCGACAGCATGCGGCCGAGCGCTTGGCCGCCGACGTCGCACGGGACCACACGGCCGCCCTGGCCGAGCACGCCGGTCGGCAGCAGGCCGCCGACATCGCCGCCGAGACCGCCCGCGTCCGTGAGGACCTCCGGGCCGCGTTCGAGGCGCTGAACGCCGCTGCAACCGGCAGGCCTCTCGTACCCTCCCCGCTCCACCCGGCACACGATGAACAACCTGTCGAGGAGGATGAAGCGCCCGAGGTCGAGGAGCCGGCGGAGGACCAGGCCGAGGATTACGGAGACTGGGAACAGCTCGCCACCGGCCCCAGTGCCGAGTTCCGGGCCATGCGGGAAGAGCAAGGTCGGGCCCGACTGGCGACCCATGGCCGGTAGCCGGGCCGCGAAAGCCGACATCGGAAGAGCGGCAGTTCGCATCAGCCGGCGACTGAAGGCCGGCCTCCTGTGGGAAAGCCGTCAGTCGATGTCGTGATCTTGAGTAGCGTTGTGGACCGAGCCCCGGGGCCTGGCCTCGGGGGAGTGCCCCAGAGAGGTGGGAGGAGAGCGATCATGCGGCGTCACCCTTTGGCGGGCCACGTCGATGTCATCGACCCTGCTGAGCGATACACAATCCGGGACCTGGCGGACCTGACTAACCGCGCCCCGGGGACAGTGAATCGGTGGGCGTCCGGCGGACACCTGGGGGAGGGATCCCGCGAGCCGGCCGACTCTCATAGTCCCTTCACATCGGAGCGGCGCGTGTGGACGGGACGGGACCTCATCCGCGCCGTCGAGGCGCCGCGCCCCGTCCAGGACCACGGGGTTCGCACCCCGACGACCACGTGGTCGAAGGGGTGCCGTGCTGGTGACGGATGCGACTGCATCGAGCACCACAATCGTCAGACTCTCGCTCCGCGTCGAGCAGCGGCCGAGGCCCGGATGCCCGCCACGGTCCGAGCCCAGGTCCTGCGATGGATCGTGCGGGGGAAGTCGGTGGAGTGGGCGGCCCGGAAGGCCGGCACGTCGGCGCCGCTGATTTGGGGGTACGCCCGATCACATCCCGCGTTCGCCCGGGACCTCGATGGAGCGCTCACGGCCGGGCGCGATTCGGGCATCAGCCATGGGACTGCGTACAGCTACCGAGTGCACCGATGCCGGTGCCCCGAGTGCCGAGTGGCAAAGGCCACATACCGCTGACCTTCGCCGCGAGGACTTCACCATCCCCTGAGGCCATCGACTCAGCAGCACACACTTGACCACTTTGCCTCACGTGAGGCAAAGTGATGGTTGTCAGGTAGGAAAACACCGACCCGATCACAGGAGCCCCGCATGCCCGTCATGATCACCAGCATCAATTACGGCCGTGCCATCAACACCTACCCCCTGCTCGACCAGATCCAGGAGCAGCACATCCCCAACCGCGCCGAGGCTCACGCCGCGATCCACGCCCACCTCGAAGAACTCATCCAACTCGACGGCGAGGACGCGGTCATCATCAGCCGCGAACCGATCAGCCCCCTGCTGGAGATCAGCAACCCCCTCGACCGGGACAAGTACTACTGGCTCACCATCACCGACGAGGCGGAGCAGGCCATCCGCGACGCCATCGCGGCCACCCACCCGCGCATCGCCGGCCCGCAGGTCACTGCCGCCGACATCGCGGAACTCCTCAGCTGCGGTGCCGACGACCCTGTGATGTACGTCGAGCGCGACGAGTACGGCGACCGCATCGCGGTCGGCTCGCAATTCCGCATCAATGACCGCCTGGTCATCACGCACCAGCACGAATTGCGCGACGACCTCGGAGACGAGGCGACCCCCGACGACGTCGCGGAGCACCTGCCGCTGCTTCAGGCCACGGTCGATGAGATCCTTAACGCGTGAGCGACGACAAGGAACTCTGGACCATCGCCCGCGTGGCCGAGCACCTCGGCTACGCGGGTTCGTCCGCTGCGGGCAGCGCTCGACGCACCTTGTCCAGGCTCGGGGTCAAGCGCGTGCGGACGGGCGAGAGCGAGGCGGGCCGGCTGTTGTCGCTGTATGACGCGGACGAGGTCCGCGCCGCGGCCGCCGGCAGACCGGGGCAGGGATCCCGGACGGACCAGACATGAAGAAGGCCCCTCGAAGAGGGGCCCTGTTCAATCCCCGCGAGTGCGGGGAGCAGCGGCGCGCAGAGCACGCACGAGGGTCATCCCCTTGGAGTAGGGGAGCAGCGACGCGCAGAGCACGCACATGGGTCATCCCCGCTGGTGCGGGGAGTTACGACAGCCTTTGCTCGTAACGTGGTTCATCCCCGCGGGTGCGGGGCGTAGGGCGTGTTTCGCAGTGCCAACCCGTCCGACGGGGCATCCCCGCTAGTGCGGGGAAACGAATGTGAGATGTAGTACCCACACATCCGATGGTTCATCCCCGCAGATGCAGGGAGCACGGAAATCGCTTTCCGTAGAACGGCTCATCCCCGCTAAGTGCGGGGAGCAACCCCGCCGAAGCGGGGCAACGACCACTATGCCACGGCCGACTGCCACGCGGGGGTGATTCGCAGCAGAGGAACGCATCACCCCATATCCGCCCCTGCTGTGGTCGACTTCGAGTGATTCCGTCCATGGCTAGCTCGCCCCACCTCTCTCCTGCTCCATGATCGAACCGGCACTTTGCAGCGGCGGATCCTCCACGCCAAAGGCCGACAGGCATCAGCCTTCGTGGCACCTGAGGATCGCAACGGACATAGCATTGAACGGCGCCCCTTCTTGAGATCCGGGACATCCCCCGCTCCGCCGTGACGGATCTCGTCGCCGACGGCACGCTGACCCTCGTCAAGGCGCAGACACGCACCGCCGAGCGCACTCGTCCTCGCCCGACTCGCCGAGATTGACGCCACGCCGGCCTGCCCACGGCCACCGCCCCTCATGAGCCCGACACCCGCCCGGAGGTATCCGCACATGTCCACGACGCAGCACCGCGCCCACCTGACATGGGTCGAAGGGCCCTACATGGAGGTATCGGTCCTCACCGACGAGCGTGAAGGCGAAGACGACAGCGCCGAGGGATTCTGGGTGGTCGACGTGATGCTCGACCCCCTGTTCACGCAACCGCTGGACGTACCCGCCGACGGCGACCGGACGGCGGCCCAGGAGGCTGCGGTACGCGCCCTGTCGGCGGCCGGCTGGCACCTGCACGGCGAATGGCAACCGGAGCGGTACGAGACCACCGTCATCGTGGACCGGCACCCGGCCGCGTACGACGACGAGGACCTGATGGCCGACGTCCCCATGCCCGCCGACATCGCGCGACCGCTGCCCGCCATCGGCCCTGACGAGCTGCGGGATCTCCAGCTCGGAGGGCACCGCGTCCAGCGCCTGGCCGACGCCATGCGCCGGCGCCGCGATACCGGCGGAACCGCATAGACAGGTGGGCACCACATGGCTGTCCCGGGGGAGGAGCCGCGGCCGCGTCCGGGCCCCTCCCCCCAGATACCGGCCGGCTACGCCGAACGGATCAGGCAATGCGGTGGGGTGGGAATCCGTCCTGCGGACGCCGCTGAACCTCGATCCACCGCGTGATCTTTGATCACGCGGTGTGATTGCTTTTGTGGTGGGTTTCCGGATTCGGGCAGGCCGGTATCCCGGGTGGCCGTCCCGGTGGCGGGTTCTCCGAGGTTCTTTCTGGT
>NZ_JAPNLK010000097.1 GCF_026627505.1 Streptomyces sp. H27-H5
CCGGATCCGCTCCTACATCTCCACCGTCCGCAAACACGGCATCAACCCCCTCACCGCCCTACGCGACCTCTTCGCCGGACGGCCATGGATGCTGCCCACAACCAGCGGAAACCCCTAAACAGTTACACGCTCATCACCAGCGTTTGATGTCGCGAAGTTTTTTCCCGGGATGACCTGGCCTTCAAGCTCCGGAATGTTATCCACCCCGCTGTCGATGACAGCGACCGTCACACCCTTTCCGGTACTGATCTTCCAGATTTCATCCACTTTCATGGCGTCGAGGTGCCACTGCCTCTCGCGAATGGTCTCCGCATGAGCCGGGGTCGCAGCGACCCCGGCCAACAGCAGGCCCACGAAGACCGAGGTCGCCTTACGCATGCGCATCCCGTGCAACGTCCGTTCCGCTCAGTCGATGACAGGCGGCACAACGCGACGGTCGGCCTGCCAAGTCTCTTCTTCCTCGGCCAGATAATCGGGGCGTTCGCCCCCCTGCCCGTCACGCCGCCTACCCGGGTTTCGGACGCCCGGGCCGCCGTGACCCATCGGCCCCACGCCCGGCCCGGCGCCCGATCCGCTGCGCACGAGGCCCGAACCACCCTGCGTGAACGGCTGGCCTCCCGTGGTGGAGCGACCGACCAAACCGGGCTGCCGTCCGCCAACGACTCCTCCAGACTCAGTAGCAAGACGACGACCTACGGGCGAACCGCCCGACGCACCATGGGAGCCACCGCCGGCGCCCATGCCGCCGCCCATCATTCCGCGTCCGGTTTGACTGACCTCCCCGCCGATGACGGTGCCGCGCGGGATACCCGCCCCAGGCCCACTCGACGGCACGGCTCGGCCTCCCACGATCCCGCTGTCACGCGGAGGCAGTCCGGCTACACCGCCTGCCTTGCCGCCGGGAGCAGCAGTCCCGGGAAACAGTCCGGCGCCGCCGACAGGACCGAGACCCCCGCCGGACTTCACCAGCCCGCCGACCGGCGGAATCGGTCCAATCGGCGTGACAGGGCCACCGCCCGGGCCCACCGGTGCCACAACGCTGGGCATGGCCGTAGCCGGCGGAAGCGTCGTGTCTGGGAGGGTTCCAATACTGTCGAGATCTACGTTCACATTGTGGTCTGGAATGCCCGGAAGCGTGATCGGTGCAGGGTCCGCTGACGAGGTTGGGGTGGAGATCGGCGGTACCTGGTGACCGGCCCCGCTTGGCAACGCCCCCGGGTATGCCGCCCGTGTGACAGGCCCGGAACCGCCACCATCCGATTCAGGTCCAGGGCCGCCACCAGGGCGCTCCAAGTCGGTCCCACCATCGCGCCCCTGGGGCACGAATTCCCCCGGAGGCGGCGGAAACGTCGGTACCTCGGCAGCGTTCATCTGTAGCGTCGACTGGTCGTAAGCCTCCGCCAGCATCTTCAGATTGCCCACCGCGATCAGGCGATCCGACTCCAGCACGGCGTGCGCGTCCCTGGCGATATGCGCCGAATCCGGGTCGTTGTGGAACTTGCGTGCAGCCTCAAGGTTTTCGAGCGCCGTGGTGCTGACGTCAGGCGTCAGGCTCTTGGCCCCGAACATGACGTGGGAGGCGTGGTCCATCCACTTGCTGCCTGCCTCGCTGTAGTCGGCCAGGCGCAGCGTCGCGTTGCCCGCCGAGTTCACCCAGTTCTGGTAGGCGAGGGAGGCTTCGCCCTCCCACCCGGACACCTTGTGGCCCTTGAGGGCGTTGCCGATCTCCCGGATGGATGTGGCCGCCAATGCCAGCAGGCGGGCACGCGAGGAGACCAGCGGCGGATCCAGAGAGGCAATCATGTCCAGCAGCTGCTGGTGGGTGTAGGCCTCGAAGTCCGTCATCAGAGCTCACCCTCCGACGTGCTCTCGCTCCCGGTACCCGCCGCGGCGTCCTTCTTCTGGTTCGCGAGCGGGTCCCGCTCCGGCGCATAAGCCTTCTTCGCCTGCTCCGCGATGGCCCTCATCCGGGCCTTCGTCTCCTCGTCGACGCTCCCGTAGCCCTTGCCCGCCGTCCTGATCGCGATGCCCAGCCCCTCGATCTGGTCCGCCAGGCCCTTCGACAGGGTCGTCAACTGCGTGAGCACGGTGTTGTACGACTTGAAAAGGAGCTCGGCCTCCGCGAAGCCCTTGCCCAGCGCCCCTGCCGGGAGGGTCTTGGACTCCAGCCGGCCCGCGTCCGCCGAGGATCCGCTGAGCTTCTCCAGCTGGGTGTCCACCAGCTTCTTGAACTCGCTCAGCGTCGCGTACTCGATCTCCATCGCTTCCACGGGCCGCATCAGCACATCACCGCACGCGCCACCGCACTGGCGGCTCCCGGAACCCGTCCGTCATCTGCCACGTCGGCCTCCCCGACTCCCCGTTGTCCCCGCGGGAGCGGTGCCGACACCGCTCCCCGTCCCCGTTCGTACGCGTCTGCACGCATTCGCAAGCACACGTACTCGCACGCGTTCGCAAGCGCTCATACCCGCCCGTGCGTACCCGCGCGTGCCCAGCATCTCCGGCTCACTCTAGCGACCGGCGCCGACAGCCCCAACCCTGGGGTTGCACGTGCAATGGGCCTCGTACGGTCAGGAGTTGGGCGCCGCCACCGCCGCGGATGGCCGGATAGGGAGCCTGCTGACCGGGCGTCCGGTGGCGGAGCGGACGGCCGAGGCCACGGCGGCCGGGGTCGTCACCACGGGGACGGCGCTCGCCGCCTTGGCCCCGAACGGGGCCACCACGTCGCGTTCCTCGACGAGTTTGACGATGCGGACCGTCGGTGCGTCCAGCGCGGTGGGCAGGGCGTAGCCCGTGAGGTCGGGGTGGCGGATGACTCCCCCGATCGAGCGGAGGTTCTCCGTCAGGGCCGCGCCCACGCCCTGGGTGACGCCCGCCTCGATGCGGGCTTCGAGCTGGCGGGGGTTGAGGACGCGGCCGACGTCCTGGGCGACCGCGAGTTCGACGACGCGTACGGAGCCCAGCTCGATGTCCACGTCCACCACCGCCCGGATCGCGCAGAACGCGAGCCCGACGAAGGCGTCGCCCTGGCCGTCGGCGTCCAGGGGTTCGGTGGGATGGGGGCGGCACTGGGCCGTGGCCCAGAGTTCCTTGCCCTCTATCGCCTCGGCGACGGTGGTGGAGAACGCCCCGTCGTACGACGTGATCCGGCCGTCCGTGATCTGGAGCAGTTCGGTGGACATGCCCAACTTGTGGGCCATCGGCTGGAGGAGCTGGGTACGGACCATCTTCGCCGCGCGTTCGACGGCCCCGCCCGACACCCACGTGTGGCGCCCGTGCGCGGCCGGCCCGGCGGGCGGCTGGTCGGTGTCGACGGGGGCCGTCACGACCTCGTCGACGCCCAGGACCTCCTGGACGATCTGTCGGGCGAGCGTGGAGAATCCCTGGCCGGTGTCGACGGCCGCGCAGATGACGGTGGCCGCGCCGTCCACGATCTTCACGGTGGCGGTGGAGACCTCGTCGGTGCCCTCCGCGCCGAGCATGTGGACCATGCCGACGCCGTACCCGACGCCGCGCCGGACCGCGCCCGGTTCGCCGGCGCCTTCCGGGCCGCCGGGCAGCAGCCACTCGTCCTCGGGGGTGTCCTTCGGGAGGGACGGCAGCGGGTAGTCGCGTACCGCGCGCAGGAGTTCGGCGACCGGCGCGGGGCAGGTCACCGTCTGGCCGGTGGGCAGGAGGTCGCCGGTGGCCAGGACGTTGCGCATGCGCAGCTCGGCGCCGTCGATGCCGAGGGCGGCGGCGAGCTTGTCCATCTGGCCTTCGTAGGCGGCGCACACCTGCATGGCGCCCTCGCCGCGCACGTGGCCCGACGGCGGGTTGTTCGTGCGTACCGCCCAGCCTTCGACGAAGGCGTGCGGGACGACGTACGGGCCGCACGCGAAGGCCACGGCGGCGGCCAGCGATTCCGAGGACGAGTCGGCGTACGCGCCCGCGTCCATCAGGATCTGTGCCTCGACCTTGACCAGCCGGCCCTCCGCGTCCGCGTGGTGGCGGTAGCGCAGGAGCGTCGGGTGTCGGTGGGCGTGGCCGAGGAAGGACTCCTCGCGGGTGGCGGCCAGTTTGACGGGGCAGCCGGTGCGCAGGGCCAGCAGGCCGAGCGGCAGTTGGAAGGCGGGGTCCTCGCGGTCGGCGGTCGCGCCGGGGACTCCGGTGACGACGATCCGTACCCGGTCGGGCTCCAGCCCGAAGCAGGCGGCGGCCAGGTCGCGGTCGGTGTGCGGGTCGGTGGAGGCGGTGTAGATCTCCACGCCGCCGTCGGGGCGCGGTACGGCCAGTCCGGCCTCGGCGCCGATGGGCGCCGGGTCCTGGCGGCCGATGCGGTACAGGCCCTCGACGACGACCTCGCCGGTCGCATCGGGGTCGCCGTAGCGCAGCGGGATGTGCCGGATCAGGTTGCCGTCGGGGTGCAGGGCGGGGGCGCCGAAGGCCTGCTCGGGGTCGGTGATCGCGTCGAGCGGCTCGTACTCGACGGCGATGGCGGCGGCCGCGAGGCGGGCGGTGTCGGGGTGGTCGGCGGCCACGGCGGCGATGGGCTCGCCGTGGTGGCGGACGATGTCGTGGGCGAAGACGGGCCGGTCGGCGATGCGGCGGCCGTGGGTGGTGGCGCCGGGGACGTCGGCGTGGGTGACGACGGCGCGGACGCCCGGCATGGCGGCGGCGGCCGTGGTGTCGACGGAGAGGATGCGGGCGTGGGCGTGCGGGGCGCGCAGCACGGCCGCCCACAGCAGGCCTTCGGCCCACAGGTCGGCGGCGTAGGGGAACGTGCCGCCGGTCTTGGCCCGGGCGTCCGCGGACGGGACGGAGGCTCCGATGCCGCGCAGCGGTTCCTGCCCCTCCTCCCCGCCGGGGCCCGGGGTCGTCGTCACGGTGGCCGTGCTCGTCGCGGTGGCCGCGTCCTGCCCGCTCACGCCGTGCCTCCGTTGGGGTGGATGCCGCCCTCGCCGGGCGGGGCCTGGTGCGGGATGCGCGGCTCGGCACCGGTGCCGGTACCGGAGTCGCCGGCGGCGGTCGCCTCGCGCTCGGACACGACCTCGCGGACGGCCTCGATGACGCCCTTGTAGCCGGAGCAGCGGCAGAGGTTGCCGCAGAGCGCCTGGCGCGTCTCCAGCTCGCTCGGCGCGTGGTTGCCTTCCAGCAGGTCATGGATGGTCATGGCCATGCCGGGGATGCAGAACCCGCACTGCACCCCGCCCGACCTGCACAACGCTTCCTGTACGTCGGAGAGTTCCCCGTCCGTGGCGAGCCCCTCGACGGTCCGGACCTCGCTGGACGCGGCCGTCGCGGCGGGCACCAGGCAGGACGCGACCAGCCGGCCGTCCACCTGCACGGCACAGGCCCCGCACTCGCCCTGCGAGCACCCGTCCTTGGCGCCGGCGAGGCCGAGCCGCTCGCGCAGCACGTACAGCAGCGACTCGCCGATCCAGGCGCCGGTGACGGGACGGTCGGCCCCGTTGACGCGCAGGACGTAGGACGCCAGCGGGTGCTCGTGATGGGCGACGGCCCCCGCGTTCTCTTCCTCGTACGTCGTCTCCGCGAGCGGGACACCTGCGGGGTCGCCCGCGTCCGGGAGCGCGTCGGCGCTGTCCGCGGCGCCCTCGACCGGCACGTCCGGCGCGGTGGCTTCGGCGGGGCCGTCGGCGGGCTCCTGCTCGGGTTCGACGAACACGAGCCCGTGCCCGTCGGTGGCCTCCGGCCCGTCCGGGGCGTCCACGCGCCCCTCCCCGGGCTCGGGCCCGACCACGGCGAACCCGCGCCCGTCGGTGGCGAAACCCTGCCCGTCCGTCTCGAAGCCGCGCCCGTCGGTGGCGAACCCGTCCCGGTCCACGGCGAACCCGCGCCCGCCGGTACCGAGACCCGCCCGGTCGTCCACGGCGAACCCGCGCCCGTCGGTACCGAAACCGGCCCGGTCGTCCACCGCGAACCCGCGGCCGTCCGTGGCGTAGCCCCCAGCATCCACGGCGAAGCCGCGCCCGTCGGTGGGCTCCGGCTCGGCGGCGGGCCGGTCGGTTCGTGTGAAGCCGTGTCCGTCGCCCGGGCCGGCCTCCGTGCCCGCGGGGCGCGGTCGTTCGCCCTCGACCGGCGTCCGCGCCGGGCCGTGGGCGGCGTCGATGTCCGGGGTCGGGTGGTTCACCGGCTCCGGGTCGGGGAGCGGGGTGCCCACGCCGGGGCCGCCCAGCACCCTGGGGCCGCGCCCGGGAGGGCCGCCGACCGGGCCGGTGGCGTGCCGTGCGGCTCCCTCGTCCTCGCCCTGGAACGCGCCCGGGAGCACGCCCGAGCTCAGCGAGGCGTCGTACGCGGGCGTCGCCCAGGGGGCGGCCGCACCGCCCGGCAGGGTCGCCGGGGCCTGGCTCCAGTCGCCGGCGGGGGCGCCGCCGGGCAGGGTCCACTGGCCGGTGTCCCGGCCGTCGCCGGGCCGCGTCGCGTCGGGGAACCGCCATTCGGCGGTGTCGGCGGGGTCGGGGTTCTCGGGTGTCTCGGCGGGGTCCGCCGGCGCCTGGTCCTGGCCGGTCGCGCCGAAGACGGCGGCCACGGACGCGGGCAGGGGGATCGAGGCCGGGATCGGCCCCCGCGCGGGCGCCTGGCCGGCCGCGGAACCCGGCACGGAACCCTGTACGGAACCGTCCTGGCCCGCCGAGCCGGTACCCGCCTCGGGCCACTGGACCGGCATCGTCCAGGTCCCGGTGGCCGAGGGGTCGGCGGAGCCGGAGCCCAACGGCACGATCATCGGCGGCGGCACGTACCCGTGCCCGGGGGCCGCCAGCGGCTCCCGGTTGTCGAGCGCGTCCAGCATCTCCTGCGGCAGCTTCACGAAGGCCGTGGCGTCGGAGTCCATTTCGCCGCCGTGCGGCACCGGCTCCCAGCCCCAGCCGGCGGGCGCGTGCCCGGCGCCCCCGGTCGTTCCGCTCACGTTCTCGTTCTCACTCATGTGCTCAGTGCCCTCCCCAGGGCCCTCCGTGCCAGCACGGCCACCGTCCGCCGCAGGTGCAGCACTCCGGCGGCCACCGGTTCTCCCTGGTCGGGCACGCAGGCCGCGGCGACGTACTCGCCGAAGGCCTCCAGCGCCTCGGGCGCCAGGCTGCGGTCCCCGTCCCAGTCGATCAACGAGGCCACCCACTGTTCGGCCTCCAGCGGCCGCAGGGGCATCGGGGCGACCGCGCCGATGGCGCAGCGCACTCCGCGGCGCGCGGGGTCCAGCACGAGTCCCGCGGAGGCGACCGCGCGCCCGGGGCCCGTACGTCCCGTGGCCTTCAGGAACACCTGCGGCGCGTGCAGCAGGGGAACCCGTACGAAACCGATCAGTTCGCCCGGGCGGAGCATCTCGCGGCCGGCCAGCAGGTGGGAGACCGGGATCTCCCGCCGGGACACCCCGGAGTCGCCGAGCGCGGGCGGGCCGACGATGATCAGCACCGCCTCCAGCGCCGCCAGGACGGGCAGGGCGTCGCCCGTGGGGGCGGCCGTGGCGATGTTCCCGCCGAGGGTGCCCGCGTTGCGGATCTGCGGCGGTCCGGCGGCGCGGGCGGCGGCGGCCAGCGCGGGGATCAGGGCGGCGAAGTCGGGCCTGCCCATCCGGGCGTGGGTGAGGCCGGCGCCGAGCAGGGCGTGGCCGTCCTG
The DNA here is from genome assembly GCF_026627505.1 of Streptomyces sp. H27-H5. Classification (GTDB taxonomy): domain Bacteria; phylum Actinomycetota; class Actinomycetes; order Streptomycetales; family Streptomycetaceae; genus Streptomyces. Next base: position 7,612 of record NZ_JAPNLK010000097.1, read on the forward strand.
GTACTGCCAGCCGCGGATCTCGTTGATCCGGCCGAGGCCGACCAGCGCGGCGGGCCGCAGCAGTCCGGCGTTGACGGCCGCCATCAGGTCGGTGCCGCCGGCGACGGGCACGGCCGCGGGCATGGCGGTGAGCGCCGCCACGGCCTCGTCGAGCGAGGTCGGCAGCGTCACGGACTGCGCCGCCCGGGGGCCCTGAGGCCCCTGAGATGAATGCGGTGAGTGCGGTGCGTGCGTGGTCAACCCGGCTGCCCCTTCCCGATGTCCCGGTCCCGGCGCTCACGCCTGTCCGCCGTACGGTACGTCCTCACCGCCGGGACGTGGCAACTCTGGCACATGTTCCGCACTGCCCGGCGCGAGGGTCGGCCGGACGCGCGGCGCCGGGGTCCGGCCCGCCGGCACCGCGCACTTGTGACCGTATCGACCTAAATCGGGAAAGAGTTCCAAAGGACTTCAAACGATGCGTCGGTTGCCTGAGTCACACGATCGGGGGCGCGCCCTCGATCGGACGCCCGAGCACCCCGGGGCGGCGCTGCCGGGGCAACGGCCCGCCGGGCGGCCGGTAGTCGACCCCGAGGGCGTCCAGCCGCGCGTAGTGCGTCGCCATGCGCGCCTCGAACCCCGCCCAGTCCCGTTCCGCGGGCTCCGGCAGGCGGGACCAGACCACTTCGGCGAAGGCGGCCAGGCGCGGGAACACCTGGTAGTCGACCCGGCTCTGGTTCTCCGTCACCTCGGTCCACACGTTGGCCTGCGCGCCCAGCACGTGGGCGGCCGCCTCCGGCGACAACTTCGGCGGCAGCGGCTCGAACCGGTACACGTCGGCGAGCGAGCGGACGTACCCGATCGGCATCGGCTCGTCCTCGCCCGGTGCCTGACGGTGGTCCAGGTACACCTGCTGTTCGGGGCACATCACCACGTCGTGGCCGGCCTCGGCGGCGGCGATGCCGCCCGCGTACCCGCGCCAGGAGGACACCGCGGCGCCCGGCGCCAGGCCGCCCTCCAGGATCTCGTCCCAGCCGATCAGCCGGCGGCCGCGTTCGGCGAGCCAGCCGTCGAAGTGCCGGATGAACCAGGCCTGGAGCCCGTCCTCCCCGTCCACGCCCAGTTCCCGGATCCTGGCCTGCGCGGCCAGGGAGGCGCGCCACTGCCCCTTGGGGCACTCGTCGCCGCCCACGTGCACGAAGGGCGAGACCTCCGCCGGGAACAGTTCCAGCAGTTCCTCGAAGACGCCCTCGTAGAACCGCAGTACGGCCTCGGTGGGGGCCAGCACGTTCTCGCAGATCCCCCAGTCGTCCCAGACCCCGAGCGCCGCGGTGTCCACGACGTCGGTGTTGCCCAGTTCGGGGTACGCGGCGATGGCGGCCTGCGAATGGCCCGGCACGTCGATCTCGGGCACGACCCGCACGTGCCGTTCGGCGGCGTACGCGACGATCTCGCGGATGTCGTCCCGGCTGTAGAAGCCGCCGTGCGGGGTCTCGTTCCACAGCGGTGACGCCCGGTGCCCCCAGCGGCTGCGCGGGCGCCACGCGCCCACCTCGGTGAGCCGCGGGTACCGCCGGATCTCGACGCGCCATCCCTGGTCGTCCGTCAGGTGCAGGTGCAGCACGTTCAGCTTGTGCGCGGCGAGCAGGTCGATGTAGCGCAGCACCCCGTCCTTGGGCATGAAGTGCCGGGCGACGTCGAGCATCAGGCCGCGCCAGCCGAAGCGGGGGCCGTCGGTGAGGTCGCCGACCGGCAGGCGCCAGCCGCGGCCGGGCGCCGCGGGTGCGCGCCGGTACGCGTCGGGGCCGAGCAACTGCCGCAGCGTCTGCACCGCCCAGTAGAGGCCCGCCGGGTCGCCGCCTTCGAGGAGGACCAGGTCGCGGGTGACGTGCACCTCGTACGACTCGGCGCCGGCGCGGGCGATGTCGGGGCGCAGCGCGAGCCGGATCACCGTACGGCCGGCGTCCGCGGCGCCCGCGACCGGCGCGGGCAGCTCCCAGCCGGTGGCCGCGCCGAGTTCGGCGCGCAGCCGGCGGGCAGCGCCCTCCGTGCCGGGGGGCGCCACGAGCAGCGGGTCGGTCAGCTCGCACCCGCCGTCGGTCGGGAAGCGCGCGTACCGCGGCTCCGGGATCAGGTCGGGCATGGGCGGGGCCTCCACGGACATGCCGTTGCGTCATGCGCAACGCGCGTTTCACATGTCGCTTACCCGGCCGACCCTAGCCCTCCTCCCGGGTGCGCAAAAGGTCCCCGGCGCACAGCGGCGCGACCGGGGACCTCGGTCCTGCGTGGTTCGGGACGAACGGCCCGGACTACTTGTCCTTGCCGCCCTTGTCCTTGTCGCCGCCGGCGCCCATGGATTCGTAGATCTCCTTGCACATGGGACAGACGGGGTACTTCTTCGGGTCCCGTCCCGGGACCCAGACCTTGCCGCAGAGGGCGACGACGGGCGTACCGCCGAGCGCGCTCTCCATGATCTTGTCCTTCTGGACGTAGTGGGCGAAGCGCTCGTGGTCGCCGTCGCCGTGGGACACCTGCGGCGTCGGCTCTACGAGGGTCCCCGTACCAGTCCCGCGCTCGGGCTCAAGAGTGCTCATGAAAGCCAGGGTACCGACCCCCGCGCGGCTCAGTTGAGCGACGGGTCGTCCGGATAGGTGGCGATCATCGCCAGCTCGCTGCGCTGGCGGCGGAGCACCGCCCTCCACAGCCGTTCGGGGTCCGGGAAGGAGATGTCGCCCGGTTCGGAGTCCACGACGTACCAGGCCCCGCCACCCAGCTCGTCCTCCAATTGGCCGGGGCCCCATCCGGAGTAACCGGCGAAGATGCGCAGGCCGCCGAGTGCGGCGGCCAGCAGTTCGGGGGGCGCCTCCAGGTCGACCAGGCCGATCGCCCCGTGCACCCGACGCCACCCCAGCGGCCCCTCCTCGCCGGGGATCACCGCGATGCCGAGGGCCGAGTCCAGGCCCACCGGCCCGCCTTGGAACACCACACCGGGGGCGCCGGCCAGCGGCGCCCAGGGCATCAGGATGTCGACGACGCCCACCGGCGTCGGCCGGTTGAGGACGACGCCGAGCGAACCCTGCTCGTCGTGGTCGAGCAACAGCACCACCGCGCGGTCGAAATTCGGGTCCGCGAGGGCGGGGGTGGCCACGAGCAACCGCCCTGTGAGGGAGGACACCTCGGTCATGCCGACATGATCTCGCACATTCGGCCTTCGGGGGGAGCCGGCGGAGTCATCGGATCACGCGCAGCTCAGGGCGCACGGCGGCAGAAAGGAGCGCGCTCCCCGAAAGGACCCGGAACGCGACACTCCGCCACGATGCGGCAACAGAGTGTGTTGTGCCGAATTCATGACAGTCCTACGGCCACGTCAGCCATACAAACAAGGGGGTGGCGACCCTTACCCTTTTCACTGGCCCCCCGCCCACCCCACTCCGGAACGCGAGATCCATGACCGGCACTGACGATGTCCTGCTTGTCCACGGCGGTACCCCGCTCGAGGGCGAGATCCGTGTCCGCGGCGCGAAGAACCTCGTGCCGAAGGCCATGGTGGCCGCTCTGCTCGGCAGCACCCCCAGCCGGCTGCGCAACGTTCCCGACATCCGTGACGTCCGGGTCGTGCGCGGTCTGCTCCAGCTCCACGGGGTGACCGTCCGCCCCGGCGAGGAGCCGGGCGAACTGGTCCTCGACCCCACGTACGTCGAGAGCGCGAACGTCGCCGACATCGACGCCCACGCGGGGTCCTCCCGGATCCCGATCCTGTTCTGCGGTCCGCTGCTGCACCGTCTCGGCCACGCCTTCATCCCCGGCCTCGGCGGCTGCGACATCGGCGGCCGGCCGATCGACTTCCACTTCGACGTGCTCCGCCAGTTCGGCGCGACGATCGAGAAGCGCGAGGGCGGCCAGTACCTGGAGGCCCCGCAGCGTCTGCGCGGCTGCAAGATCCGGCTGCCGTACCCGTCCGTCGGTTCGACCGAACAGGTGCTGCTGACGGCCGTCCTGGCCGAGGGCGTCACCGAACTGAGCAACGCGGCCGTCGAGCCCGAGATCGAAGACCTCATCTGCGTCCTGCAGAAGATGGGCGCGATCATCTCCGTCGACACCGACCGGACCATCCGGATCACCGGTGTGGACGAGCTCACCGGCTACAACCACAAGGCGCTCCCGGACCGCCTGGAGGCCGCCTCGTGGGCTTCCGCGGCCCTGGCGACCCGCGGCAACATCTACGTCCGCGGAGCGCAGCAGCGCTCGATGATGACCTTCCTGAACACCTTCCGGCGGGTCGGCGGTGCCTTCGAGATCGACGACGAAGGCATCCGCTTCTGGCACCCGGGCGGCCCGCTGAAGGCCATCGCGCTGGAGACGGACGTCCACCCGGGCTTCCAGACCGACTGGCAGCAGCCCCTGGTCGTGGCCCTGACGCAGGCCTCGGGCCTGTCGATCGTCCACGAGACGGTCTACGAGTCCCGGCTCGGTTTCACCTCGGCGCTGAACCAGATGGGTGCTCACATCCAGCTGTACCGCGAGTGCCTGGGCGGTTCGGCGTGCCGTTTCGGCCAGCGCAACTTCCTGCACTCGGCGGTCGTCTCCGGCCCCACCAAGCTGCAGGGCGCCGATCTGGTCATCCCCGACCTGCGCGGCGGGTTCTCGTACCTGATCGCGGCGCTGGCCGCCGAGGGCACCTCGCGCGTCCACGGCATCGACCTGATCAACCGCGGCTACGAGAACTTCATGGAGAAGCTCATGGAGCTGGGAGCCAAGGTCGAGCTCCCCAACGGCGACCTGGTCTGACAGAAGCGCCCCAGGGCCCCTCAGGGGGCCCTGGACAGGCCGAAGGGCGGCCACCCCGGTGGGGTGGCCGCCCTTCGGCTTTCGTGTGTACTGCTGCCGTCCCGAGGGCCGGTGCGGCCCTCGACACAAGGGCGGTACTACTTGCCCTTGGCGGCTTCCTTGAGCTTGGAGCCCGCGGAGACCTTCACGCTGTAGCCGGCCGGGATCTGGATGGGGTCGCCGGTCTGCGGGTTGCGCGCGGTGCGAGCGGCACGGTGGGTGCGCTCGAAGGTCAGGAAGCCGGGGATGGTGACCTTCTCGTCGCCCTTGGCGACGATCTCGCCGACGGTCTCGGCGAGCGCGGCCAGAACGGCGTCGGCGTCCTTGCGGGTCACCTCGGCGCGCTCGGACAGAGCGGCCACCAGCTCACTGCGGTTCATGTTGTACTCCCGTGTTCAACGTGCCTTAGAGGCGTGAGATCGAAGCCGATGCTGCCAGGGCCCTAGGACAGTCCCCGGACCCGGGTCTGAACGTCAGACCCTCTCGCCCGGTTACGCATCCTGCCCCCACCAGCGGCGGGAAAGCCAATCCGGCACCCGCCAGGGTCACACGAAAAGCGCCACTGTCACGCCGCGGTGACGCTCCGTCCGCATCCGAGGGTTCGGATGGATGCGGACCGCGGGCCACGCCGGCATCCCCGCAACCCTAGAGGCGGCCGGGCGGGCCCGCATCTCACGACGCGCCGGTATCAGGGGGCCGTGAGGGCCGTCACAGCGATGTTCACGCTCCGGAGGCGGCCTTGCGGACCGCGCCGGCGACCGCGCCCGCGACCTTGTCGTTGAAAACGGACGGGATGATGTAGTTCGCGTTCAGCTCGTCCTCGCCGACCACGTCCGCCAGCGCGCTCGCGGCGGCCAGCATCATGTCCGTGTTCACGGTGCGGGACTGGGCGTCCAGCAGGCCGCGGAAGACGCCCGGGAAGACCAGGACGTTGTTGATCTGGTTGGGGAAGTCGGAGCGTCCGGTGGCCACGACGGCGGCCGTCTGACGGGCGATCGCGGGGTCGACCTCGGGGTCCGGGTTCGCGAGCGCGAACACGATGGCGCCTTCCGCCATGGCCGCCACGTCGTCGCCGTTCAGGACGTTCGGTGCGGAGACGCCGATGAAGACGTCGGCTCCGACGACGGCCTCCTTGAGGGTGCCCGTGTAGCCCTCGGGGTTGGTGTTGTCCGCGATCCAGCGCAGCGGGGAGTCGGCCGCCGCGTCGACGAGGTCGGGGCGACCCGCGTGCACGACACCGTGGATGTCGGCGCTGACGGCGTTCTTCACGCCGGCCGCGAGGAGCAGCTTGAGGATGGCCGTGCCGGCCGCGCCGGCGCCCGACATGACGACCTTGACGTCGCCAACTGCCTTGCCCACCACGCGCAGTGCGTTGGTGAGGGCGGCCAGGACGACGATGGCGGTGCCGTGCTGGTCGTCGTGGAAGACGGGGATGTCGAGGGCCTCGCGCAGGCGGGCCTCGATCTCGAAGCAGCGCGGCGCGGAGATGTCCTCCAGGTTGATGCCCGCGAAGCCGGGGGCGATCGCCTTGACGATCTCGACGATCGCGTCGGTGTCCTGGGTGTCGAGGCAGATCGGCCACGCGTCGATGCCGGCGAACCGCTTGAAGAGGGCCGCCTTGCCCTCCATGACGGGCAGCGCGGCCATCGGGCCGATGTTGCCGAGGCCCAGTACGGCGGAGCCGTCCGTCACGACTGCGACGGAATTGCGCTTGATGGTGAGGCGCCGCGCGTCCTCGGGGTTCTCGGCGATCGCCATGCACACGCGGGCCACGCCCGGGGTGTAGATCATCGAGAGGTCGTCACGGTTGCGGATGGGGTGCTTGGACGCCATCTCGATCTTGCCGCCGAGGTGCATCAGGAAGGTTCGGTCGGAGACCTTGCCCAGGCTGACGCCCTCGATCCCGCGCAGCTTCTCGACGATCTCGTCGGCGTGCGCGGTGGAGGTCGCGGCGATGGTGACGTCGATGCGGAGCTTCTCGTGACCCGATGCGGTCACGTCGAGGCCGGTGACGGATCCTCCGGAAGACTCCACGGCGGTGGTCAGCTGGGAGACCGCGGTACCGCTCGCGGGCACTTCCAGGCGGACCGTCATCGAGTACGAGACGCTGGGCGCCGTTGCCATGGCCGTGTTCCTCTTCTGTCCCTGGTTTTTCTGTACACACAGGGCCCCGGCGCACGGCGGGTGCGGCAGGACCTCTTGTCCGATCGTCCCACCTACCAGCCGGTAAAAGGTAACCAGCTACAAATTTCGGAAAGACACTTCCACCATACGAGATATGGAGGGCTCCTGGAAGGGTTTCGGCCACGCAAAACAGGTCTGCCCCGGCACCGAAGTGTCGGGGCAGACCTGTTCTTCACGTAGATGACACCGACCCGCCATGCTCGCCTCGCGGCAAGTGGTCGCTCTGGGCGACGAAGGTTGGGCCCGGGGGCTTGGATCGAGTCGGTGCCGTACCCAGGCTAACAAAGGATCGCCGGAAGCGACCCCCCTCCAGGCACTTGACTCTTGGACCACACCCCTGGTCGCGGGCCAATCGGCCCATCATCCCGGCGGACACGACCACGGGGGCCCGGTCCGAGGGGGCCTACGGGCGCAGCAGCGTCGGGACGCCCTCCCCGTCGGGGGTGTCGCGTTCGGCCGAGACCACGGTCAGCTGCTGCGTGGCGCGCGTCAGGGCGACGTACAGCACCCGCAGCCCGGCCTCGGACTCGTCCGCGATCTCCGCCGGGGACACCACCACGGTGGCGTCGTACTCCAGCCCCTTCGCCTCCAGGCTGCCCAGCGCGACCGCGCGTTCGCCCAGGTCGGCCAGCCATCCGGCCGCCTCCGCCCGGCGGTCCATGGCCACGACCACGCCCACCGTGCCGTCCACCTGGTCCAGCAGCCGCCGGGTCTCCTCGCGGACGCTCTCGCCCAGATCGCCCGCGGCGGCCGTGAAGCGGGGCTCCAGACCCGTGGAGCGCACCGCGGTCGGCGGCTCCATCCCGGGCATGGCCAGTTTCAGCACCCGGGCCGCGACCTCGGCGACCTCGGCGGGGTTGCGGTAGTTCACGGTCAGCGTGAAGCGCCGGCGCGGCCGGGACCCGAGGGCCTCGTCGCGGGCCGCCGCCGCCTCCTGCGGATCCGTCCAGGAGGACTGCGCCGGGTCGCCGACGACCGTCCAGGTGCCGTGCCGGCCCCGGCGGCCCACCATCCGCCACTGCATCGGCGTCAGGTCCTGCGCCTCGTCGACGATGACGTGCGCGTACTCGGTGCGCTCCGCCGCGAGCCGCTCGGCCCGCTCCCACTGGGTCTCCTCGCGGGTCGGCATCAGCTCTTCCAGCCCGCTGAGCCGGTCCAGCGGGTTGAGCTCCCGCTTCCGCTTGGGTCGCGCGGGCGCCCCGAGCAGTTGCTGGAGCTCGTCGAGCAGCGCGACGTCGTGCACCGACAGCGGCCCCTTGCCGTCCGGGCCGACCCGGCGCAGCGAGCGGGCCAACCGGCGCGCCTCACGGGGGTTCAGGTCCCGTCGCGACCAGCGGCCGAGCCTGCGTTCGTCCGCCATCGCGGCCAGCACGCCGCGCGGGGTGAGCTCGGGCCACCAGGCGTTGAGGAAGTCGATGAAGGCGTCCTCCGTCGAGATGTCCTCGTCGAAGGCGGACCGCAGTTCGGCGGCGAGTTCCGGGTCGCTGTGCCGGCCGGTCGCGCCGGACTTCGCGTACAGGGCGTCCAGCAGCAGCTTGCGGGCGCGCGGGCGCAGCAGGTTCACCGGCGCGGTGCCGCCGAGCGCGTTCTGTCGGATCCGCTCCAGTTCGTCGGCCTCCAGCTCCTGGCGGCGGCCGAAGGCCACCACGCGCAGCCGCTCCGGCGCGTCGCCGAGTTCCAGGGCGCCCCGTACGGCCTTGCGCAGCACCTTGAGCATCCGGGAGGAGCCCTTGACGCGGGCCACGGCCGGGTCGTCGTACGTGGTCGCCTCGGCCCCGTCGACGAGCGAGCCGAGTGCCCTGATGGCGACCTGCCCCTCCTCGCCGAGCGAGGGCAGCACGCCCTCGGTGTAGGCGACGAGCAGCGGGGTCGGGGAGACGATCAGGATGCCGCCGGAGTAGCGCCGCCGGTCCTGGTACAGCAGGTAGGCGGCCCGGTGCAGGGCCACGGCCGTCTTCCCGGTGCCGGGCCCGCCGGCGACCTCCGCGACGGAGGCGGCGGGGGCCCGGATGACGAGGTCCTGCTCGGCCTGGATGGACGAGACGATGTCCCGCATCGAGTGCGTACGGGCCCGCCCGAGCGCCGCCATCAGGGCGCCGTCGCCGATGGCGGGCAGTTCCTCGCCGTCGAGCGAGGCGGTGACCTCGGGGCGCATCAGGTCGTCCTCGACGCCGAGCACCTTGCGGCCCTTGGAGCGGATCACCCGGCGGCGCACGACCCGGCCGGGTTCCTTCGGCGTCGAGCGGTAGAACGGCGCGGCCGCCGGCGCCCGCCAGTCGATGACGAGCGGCGCGTAGTCGGAGTCGAGTACGCCGATCCGCCCGATGTGCAGGGTCTCCGCGATGTCGGCGGTGAGATCGGCGCGAATCGCGTCGTCGGCCGGCTCGACCGAGGTGTACGCGCCGTCCGGGCCGCGTTCCCCGTCCTTGCCGAGGACGAGGTCGATCCGGCCGAAGAGGAAGTCCTCGAACTCGTTGTTGAGCCGGTTGAGGTGGATCCCGGCGCGAAAGACCTGCGCGTCGCGCTCGGCGAGCGCGCCGGGCGTGCCGACCTGCCCGCGTTTGGCGGCGTCGTTCATCAGGAACTCCGCCTCGTGGATCTTCTCCTCAAGGCGTCGGTACACGTGATCGAGATGCGTCTGCTCGACCGCGATCTCCCGATCGCGGACGGAATCCGCCGTGCTGTCGACAGCGGCATTCTGCGCGGCCACCAAGGCCCCCTTCTGACGTGCATGGGCGACCGTCAACCGTACGCGAACCAGGGCCTTGTCCGCACGCCCGTTCCGGGACCGTCCACGGATCACACGAACGGCCGAGCCCCGGGGCGGGCCCGCTCAGGCGGATCCGGCGGCGAGCACCCGCCGCCGGTGCCGGGCGACGCGTTCGCGGTTCCCGCACGACTCGCTGGAGCACCAGCGGCGCCGGTGGCCCCGCGAGGTGTCGAGGTAGACCCGGGCGCAGCCCTCGCCCTCGCAGGCCCGCAGCAGTGCCCGGTCGCCGGGGTCGGTCAGCAGTTCGACGGCGTCGCGGGCCACCGCCGCCAGCAGCCCGGGGCACTCCACGCCCGCGCACAACTCCCGTACGAGCCGGCCCTCCTGGTCGCGAACGGCACACAGTCCCGGGGGTGGACCGGCGGCCGCCGCGTTGACCCGGGCGAGCGCGCCCTCGTCGGGCCCGGCGCCGGCCAGTTCGGCCCGTACGAGGCTCTCCACGTCGGCGCGCAGCGCCCGGAAGGCCTCGATCCAGTCGGGCCCCAGCCGGCCCAGCGGCGTCCGGTCGGGCACCAGCCCGGCGCCGACGAGCCACAGGCGCAGCTCGTCGCCGTCGCGGATGCCCTCGGCGTGCCGATGGGCGTCGAAGGTGGCCACCAGGTCCAGGCAGACCCTCCCGGAGTCGAACCACATACCGGTCACCGCCTCGGTTGCCGTGGGCCGCCTCCCCAGAGTGCCCGCCCACCGACGAAGCGGCTAGTGCTGTGACCGGAAGGGTTCACAGCACTACAGGGCGGGCGGGTCGTCGTGCAGGATCCGTTGGAAGAGGCGGTGGTCGCGCCAGGCGCCGTCGATGTGGAGGAACCGGGGGGCGAGGCCGTACTGCTCGAAGCCGGTCTTCGCCAACACCCGCTGCGAGGCCAGGTTGTCGACGAGCGTGCCCGCCTCGATCCGGTGCAGGCCCAGCTCGTCGCGGGCGATCCGGCAGACCTCCTCGACGGCGGCGGTGGCCAGCCCCTTCCCGGTCCAGGCCTCGTCGATCCAGTACCCGACGCCGCCGCTGCGCAGCGGTCCGAGGGCGATGCCGCCGAGGTTGATCCCGCCGACGGGGACGTCGCCGGCGACGAGGGTGAACGGCAGGGTGCGTCCGGCGTCCCGCTCCGCGAGCAGGCCCGCGATCCGGTCGCGCTGGCCGGCCTCGGTGTAGAACCGCTCGTCCCGGTACGGCTCGAAGGGGGCCATGTAGGCCCGGTTGCGCCGCAGTACGTCGGCCAGGCCGGCGGCGTCCTCGATCCGGACGCCCCGCATCTCCACCCCGTCAATGATCACGACGGCACGCTAACGCAGACCCTCCCGCCGCCGACACCCCCCGGCCGGAGCCCTTCAGCCCGCCGGAGGCACCCCGCAGTCGCCGGCCGCGCCCGCGTCCACGGACAGCCGGTAGCCCCGTTTGACCACCGTCTGGATCAGCCTCGGCGCCCCCAACGCCACCCGCAGCCGGGCCATCGCCGTCTCCACGGCGTGTTCGTCCCGCCCGGCGCCCGGCAGCGCCCGCAGCAGGTCCGCCCGGCCCACGACCCACCCCGGCCGGCGGACCAGCGCCGCGAGCAGGGCCATCCCGGCCGGCGGCACCGGCCGCAGTTCGGCGTCGACCAGCACCGCGTGGCCCCGGATCTCCACGCGGTGCCCGGCGACCGGCAGCACCCGGGCCCGCGCCGGCATTTCCTGGCAGAGCAGTTGGACGAGGGGCCCCAGCCGGAAGCGTTCCGGCTGCACCGTGACCACTCCCTCGGCCTGCAACGGGAGCGCGGTCACCGGCCCCACGCACGCGGAGAGCACGTCGCCGCGCAGCCCCGCGAGGACCGCCTCCCGCATCCCCAGGTGGTCGGCGCGGGACAGCATCGAGACGACGGCCGGCGCCGAGGTGAAGGCGACGGCGTCCAGGCCGCCGGCGGCCACTGCGTCCAGCAGCCGGTCGAGCGGCGCCGGGTCCTGGGGCGGCATCCAGCGGTAGACGGGCACCACCACGACCTCGGCGCCGCCCGCCCGCAGAGATTCGACGAAGCCGGGCAGCGGTTCGCCGTGCAGTTGGAGGGCGATCCGCCGCCCGGCCACCCCCTGGGCGAGCAGCCGGTCCAGTACCTCGGCGAGGGACTCGGAGGCGGGTGACCAGGCCTCCACCAGCCCGGCGGCCCGTACGGCGCCCTTCACCTTCGGCCCGCGCGCGAGCAGTTCGGTGGAGCGCAGCCGGTCGAGGAGTTCCTCGCCGATCCCCCATCCGTCGGCGGCCTCGATCCAGCCGCGGAATCCGATGGCGGTGGTCGCCACCACGGCGTCCGGTGTGCGGTGGATCAGTTCCTTGGTGGCGGCGAGGAGTTCACCGTCGTCGGCCAGCGGAACGATCCGCAGGGCGGGCGCGTGCAGCACGGAGGCCCCGCGCCGGCGCAGCAGGGCGATCAGGTCGTCGGCCCGCCGGGCGGCGGTGACCCCGACGGTGAAGCCGGCGAGCGGGCCGGTGTCCGGAGCGTCCATGTGGTGTCCTGCCTTGCCCGAGAGGTGCGCGCGTAACGGGGGCCGAGCCTGCCAAGTCGCCGTGTCGGGCTCGGTTCCGTCGTATTTCGTCGCCGTTAACCGGCGTTACACCGAGGTGAGCTGCGGCTTCGCCGACGCCTGCGGTCCGGTGACGGATGCGGTGGCCGGGCGGCGAAGGTATACCGCCCAGGTCACCGCGCAGCACACCGCGTAGAAGGCGAGGAAGGTCACGAAGGCGGCCGTGCCCGACCCGGAGCGGGAGAACGCCTCCCGGAACACCAGGTTGATGCCGAGGCCGCCGAGGGCCCCCACGGCGCCGATCAGCCCCATCGCGGCCCCGGACAGCCGCCGCCCGCGGGCGGCGGCCTCCTCGGCGCCCAGGCCCTGCGCCAGGGCCTTCGCCTGGAAGATGCCGGGGATCATCTTGTACGTGGAGCCGTTGCCGAGGCCGCTCAGCGCGAACAGCGCCACGAAGCCCACCAGGAACACCGGGAGCGACTCCCGTACGGAGGCCAGGATCACCACCGAGGTCGCGACCGCCATCGCCACGAACGCGGCCAGGGTGATGCGGGCGCCGCCGAGCCGGTCGGCGAGCGCGCCGCCCACCGGTCGCACCAGTGAGCCGAGCAGCGGTCCGATGAAGGTCAGCGAGGCGGCCTGGAGCGGGGTCCGCCCGAACTGGGTCTGGAGCACCAGCCCGAAGGCGAAGCCGTAGCCGATGAAGGAGCCGAAGGTGCCGATGTACAGGAAGGCCATGATCCAGGTGTGCGGGTCCCGGGCCGCGTCCCGGACCGCGCCCACGTCGCTGCGCACCGGCGCCAGGTTGTCCATCCGTACGAGGGCCAGCGCGGCCGCGGCCACGATCAGCGGGACGTAGACCGCGAGCAGCAGCCGGGGGTGGCCGGCGCCCGCGGTCCCGATGACCAGCAGGGCCGCGAGCTGCACGACGGGCACGCCGATGTTGCCGCCGCCCGCGTTCAGCCCGAGCGCCCAGCCCTTCTTGCGCAGCGGGAAGAACGCGTTGATGTTGGTCATGGAGGAGGCGAAGTTGCCCCCGCCCACGCCGGTCAGGGCGGCGACGGCGAGGAAGGTGCCGTAGGAGGTGCCGGGCTCCATGACGACCAGCGCGGCCACGGTCGGCGCGAGCAGCAGCAGGGCGCTGACCACGGTCCAGTTGCGCCCGCCGAAGCGGGCGACGGCGAAGGTGTAGGGGATCCGGACGAGGGCGCCGACGGCCGTGGCGGTGGCGATGAGGAAGAACTTCCCGGCCGGGTCGATGCCGTACGCCGGGCCCATGAAGAGCACCATCACCGACCACAGCGACCAGACGGAGAACCCGATGTGCTCGGAGAGCACCGAGTAGAGGAGGTTGCGCCGGGCCACCCGCTCCCCGGTCTCCCGCCAGAAGACCTCGTCCTCCGGATCCCACCGCTCGATCCAGCGGCCTCCCTTGCGCGGTGCGGTCGTTCCGGTCATCACACGCCTCCACAGCTGTCGCGTCCGTGGTGACCACCGTAGGAAGCGCGCGTTTCGGCCCGGGTCACCCTCCGATGACCGGGGGGATACCGTGCACTCACCCGGCGTCGGGGCCGCCTGTGAGCGCGGCCGGCAGCAGGCTCCCGGCCGGCACCTCCAGCCATCCCCGTTCGGCGGCCAGCTCGGCGGCCGCCCGTCGGAGGGCGTCCAGGCCCGGGTGGCGCAGCCCCTTGCGCCACACCATCGACAGCGGGGACAGCGGCACGGGTGCGACCAGGGGGCGTTTCGCGCAGCCGGGCAGGTCGGTGAAGTCGACGGTGACCAGGACCGGGGTGCGGGTCTTGGCCATCACCCGCCCGAACTCCTCCTTGCCGACGGCCACCGGCGCGGGCGGCGCCGGCGCGATGCCCCGCCCGGCGAACAGCTCCCGCGCCAGCCGGGTCCACTCCAGGGTCCGCGGGTTGCCGGCCCCCGCGTACACGGTCTCCCCGGCCAGGGCCGCCAGCGGCACCCGGTCCAGCGCCGCCAGCGGGTGCCCGTCGGGCAGCAGCACGGCGAGCGGCTCGTACCGGACGAGGGTGTGGGCGAGGCGGGCGCGCGGCGCGGGCTCCAGGCCGTGCGCGTAGCCGAAGGACACGTCGAGGCGGCCGGCGGCGATCTCCGCCGCGGCATGGGTCAGCCCGCTCTCGAAGCGGGCCATCAGTTCGCAGCCCGGGGCGAGCGCGCGGGCCCGGTCCAGAACGCTGCGCGCGGAACTCGGGCCGTCGCTGTTCAGGTCGACGAGCAGCGGCCCGGGTTCGGCGAAGGCGGAGGCCAGTTCGGTGTGGGCGGCCAGCACCTTGTGCGCGAGCGGCAGCAGCCGCTGCCCGTCGGCGGTCAGTTCCACGGCCCGGGTCGTGCGGGTGAACAGCGCCGCGCCCAGGGTCTCCTCCAGCCGGCGGATGTCCCTGCTGAGGGCCTGCTGGGCGACGTACAGGCGGGCGGCGGCGCGGGAGAAGTGCAGTTCCTCGGCCACGGCCACGAACCCGCGCAGCAGGCGGGGGTCCACATCACGGGAGATCACCCCCGGACACTAACAACGGAAACCGGTGAATGGGCCGTGAACAGGTGTTGGACCCGGCCGGGGACCGGACCGCAGCCTTGAGCCATGCCCGCCCCGACCCTGATGACCGTCACCGGCTCCACCCTCGTCCTGACCGGCCCGCCGCCGCCCCCGCGTCCGCGCCCCCGCGCGCCCCGGGGCGGCCCCTACCGCCGCCTCTTCGCCCGACCCGGCACCCGCGCCTTCACCACCGGGAACCTCATCGCCCGGCTGCCCATGGGCATGTTCGGGATCAGCGCGGTGATGATGATCGCCGGCCAGCACGGCTCGTACGCCCTCGCCGGGGCGGTCACCGCCACCGGCCTGGCCGCGACGGCCCTCGTCGCGCCGTGGACGGCCCGACTGGTCGACCGCTTCGGGCAGGCCCGGATCGCCGTCCCCGCCACGCTGATCGCGGTCCTCGGTTCGCTCTGCCTGATCGCGTGCGTCCGTACGCAGGCCCCCACCTGGACCCTGTTCGCCTCGTACGCGGCGACGGCCACCACCCCCAACATCGGGGGCATGTCCCGGGCCCGCTGGACCCTGCTGCTGCGCGACGCCCCGGCCGACCACCACACGGCGATGTCCTTCGAGCAGGCCGCCGACGAACTCTGCTACCTGCTCGGCCCGGTCGCCGCCGCGTCGCTGTGCACGCTCGTCTTCCCGGAGGCCGGGACCCTCGTCGCCGCGTCGCTGCTGCTCGTCGGCATGCTGGTCTTCACGGCGCAGCGCGCCACCGAGCCGCCGCCCACCGGGGTCCGCCCCGCCCCCTCCTCGTCTCCGCTGCCCGCCCTGCTGCCGCTCCTCGGCCTCTTCGCCGCCACCGGCGTGATCTTCGGCTCGATGGAGGTCACCTCGATCGCCCACCTCGACGCCCACGGCCTCGGCGCCGCCGCGGGCCCGGTCCTGGCCCTCCAGGCCGCCGGCTCCTGCGCCGCCGGTCTGCTCTACGGCACCCGTCGGCCGCGCGGCCTGCGCGTCTGCCTGGTCGCCCTGTGCGCGGCGATGGCCCTCCCCTGGGCGGCGGCGGCCGGCGGTTCGCTCGTCCCGCTGGCCCTGGCCCTGCTCCTGGCGGGCGCGGCCACGGCCCCGACGATGGTGACGGCCATGTCCGAGGTCCACCGCCGTACGCCCGAGGGGCGCCTCAACGAGGGCATGACCCTCGCCGTCACCGCGATCCTCGCGGGCATCGCCGCGGGCTCCGCGACGGCCGGCGCCGTCGTCGAACATCTGGGCACCACCTCCGCCTACACCCTGCCGGCCGCGGCGGCCCTGGCCGCGCTCCTGATCGGCCTCGCGTCCCGTGCACCCGTCGTACGTACCGGCTGACGCGGCCTCAGGGGCGGACCGCGAGGCCGTCCAGGGTGAGGTCGAGCAGGCGCTCGGCCTGCCGGCGGTGCTCGGCGCCCGCCGAGGTGAGGGCGATGCCTTCGAGCGCGGCGGCGACATCGGCGGGCCCGATGTCGGTACGGATCACCCCGGCGGCCACGCACGCGTCCATGAGCGAGGCGATGGCGCCCTGGATCATCTCCCGGCTGTGTCCGTAGGGGTTGCCCCCGGTCGCGGCGATGATCCGGCAGCGCGACGAGATCGCCATGCCGCCCTCGGCCGTCGCCTCCGCCATCGGTTACGCGATCGAACAGCCCGGCGGCATCGACATCGGCGAGATCATCGTCCGATCCACGGCGCAGGCCTGACCGGATCGTCGGTCGGCCCTCGCACGGGCCTGACCGGATCACCGCCCGGCCCCTGGCACGGGGCCCGACGCCCCGGGCATGACAAAGGCCCCGCAGCCGGAGCCGCGGGGCCTTTGCCCACATGGGATGAGTGGAGATGGCGGGAATCGAACCCGCGTCCAACGGTGCAGAAGCAGGGCTTCTCCGAGCGCATTCCGCTGCGCTTTTCTCAGCCCCGGAGATCACACGGACAAGTCTCCGACGGGCTCAGTCACTGTTTGATTTCCCTCAAACCCCCGTGACCGGGGTTAGAGGTTTAGATCCCTAGTTGACGCCAGGATCCGGACCGGGACCACTTCCGGGCTGACGCTCCTCACAGAGGCTTCAGCTCACTGTTATTAGGCAGCGAGGGTGAAGCGGGAGTTATCGCTCTTGGAGTTGGCGATTATTGTTTGCGACATATGGTTTACGAGATCATTGCCGCTTCCTCGGCTCGCTTCCCCTACATCGACATCCGCTGTCGAAACCGATCATCCCCATGTTTTTTTATCAAGTGACCCCACCCGCGAGCGGGAGGCGCTGACGCCATCGTACGCGAAGTGGACCTCGGGATGCCAGGTGATTACACCGTGCCCCGCTGCTTGCGTCGAACGGCCGCCACGGCGCGGTTCGTCTCGCGGGTGTCCTGCTTCTCCCGCAGGGTCTGTCGCTTGTCGTACTCCTTCTTGCCCTTGGCCAGCGCGATCTCGACCTTCGCGCGGCCGTCCTTGAAGTACAGGGACAGGGGCACGATCGTGTGACCCGACTCCGACGACTTCGAGTCCAGCTTGTCGATCTCCTCCCGGTGCATCAGGAGCTTGCGCTTGCGCCGCGAGCTGTGGTTGGTCCACGTGCCCTGGCTGTACTCCGGCACGTGCACGTTGTACAGCCAGGCCTCGTTGCCCTCCATCGACACGAAGCCGTCCACCAGCGACGCCCGACCCTGACGCAGGGACTTGACCTCGGTGCCCGTGAGCACGAGACCGCACTCGTAGGTGTCGAGGATCGTGTAGTCGTGCCGCGCCTTCTTGTTCTGGGCGATCAGCTTGCGCCCTTTTTCCTTAGCCATAGTGCGGTCATTTTCGCACTACCGACCCACCCTGAGGCCACCCAATACCTTGCGGGCCCGCTCCTCGGTCCCCTCGGCCGCCGACAGGTCGGGGTCGATGCCGCTGCCGTCGAGGCTGCGGCCCGCCGGGGTGCGGTACGTGCCGACCGTCAGCTCGGCCACCGAACCGTCCGGGAGTTCCGTCGGCATCTGCACCGAGCCCTTGCCGAAGGTGCGGCTGCCGACCGTCACCGCGCGGCCCCGGTCCTGGAGGGCGCCGGTGACCAGTTCGGCCGCGCTCATCGTGCCGCCGTCGACCAGGGCCACCAGCGGCCGCGCGGTGTCCCCGCCGGGCTCCGCGTACAGGGCCCGCTCGGAGCCCCGTACGTCGTAGGTGGCCACCAGACCGCCGTCGAGGAACGCGGAGGCCGCGGTCACCGCCTCGGTGACCAGCCCGCCCGGGTTCCCGCGCAGGTCCAGCATCAGGCCCGCGCCCGGCGGGGCCGCGCGGACGGCGTCCCGCACCCGCTCCCCCGAACCCCGCGTGAACGAGGCGACCTTGATGACGGTGACCCCGTCCGCGAGACGGCGCACCGTCACCGGCTCGACGCGCAGTTGCTGCCGGCGGACGGTCTCGGTGAAGTCGGCGCCGGCCCGGCCGAGGCCCAGCACCACCGGGGTGCCCGCCTCGCCGCGCAGGAGGGCCACCACGTCGGCGACCGACAGGCCGGTGACGCCCTTGCCGTCCACGCTCCGCAGCCGGTCGCCCGCCCGCAGCCCGGCCCGGGAGGCGGGGCTGCCGGGCTGTACCCGGTCCACCTCGATCCGGCCGTCGGCGCGGCGCTCGGCCCAGAGCCCGACACCGGTCCAGCGGCCGTCCAGGTCCTCGGCGAAGGCCGCGTACTCGTTCTGGTCGTAGACCATGCCCCAGCGGTCCCCGCTGCGGCTGACGACGTCCTGGGCGGCCTTCTTGCCGGACTTGCCCTCGGCCGCGGCCTCGGCGGCGGCGCGTGCGACGGCGTCCCGGTCGGCGGTGCCCGCCGAGGGCGTGCCCGCGGCCTTGTCGTGCGTGCGGACCACCAGGACCCCCGCCGTGTCCACGGCGTCGGCGCGGTCCCAGCAGCCGGTGCCCGCGGCGGTACCGACGGCCGCGAGGAAAGCCAACGTCAAAGCGGCCCCGCGACGCAGGTCACGGGGCCGGAGACAGAGAGGGGATGGGCCCGGCATGGCGCCGAGTCTAGGACAAGCCCCGCGGCGGCACGGTGGGTTGACCCGACCGCACACGGGGCGCTTGTCACACCTTCAGGTACTTGCGCAACGCGATGAACGCCGCCAGGGAGGGCATCAGCAGCCCAATGGCGAGCACCAGCGGCAGCTTGGTGAGGACGGAGTCCCAGCCGATGAAGTTGATCAACTCCAGCTTGTCGCGGAGCGTCACGCCGTGGTCGATCACGAAGTACTGGCCGGCGCCGAGCATTCCGCAGGCGAGCACCGCGCCGATGAGGCCGGCGACGGCCGCCTCCATGATGAACGGCACCTGGATGTAGAAGCTGGACGCGCCCACCAGTCGCATGATGCCGGTTTCCCGCCGACGGCTGAACGCCGAGACGCGCACCGTGTTGACGATCAGCAGCAACGCCACGATCAGCATGATCAACATGATGCCGAGCGCGGCCCAGTTGAGGGAGCCGAGCAGGCTGAAGAGGCTCTCGACCTCGCGGTTCTGGTCCTGGACCGACTGGACGCCCTCACGCCCCGAGAAGGCGCTGGTGATGACCCCGTACTGTTCCGGGTTCTTCAGCTTGACCCGGAAGGAGTCGGGCATCTGGTCCGGGGTGACGACCGAGGCCAGCGCGGTGTCCCCGTACCGCTCCTTGTAGTGCTTGAACGCCTCGTCGGACGACTCGTACACGACGTTCTGGACGAGGTCGATCTTCTTCAGGTCGGTCTCGATCTGCTTCTTCTGCGCATCGGTGACCGCGCCCTTCTCACAGGGCTGCCTGCCCCGCTCCGACCCGGCGTTGCCCTTGGTGGGGTCGGGCTTGTTCGCGTCGGGCTTCGCCGGGTCCGCTGCGGGCGTCTCGGCGGCCTTGGCGGCGTCGGTGGCGTCCTTGGCGTCGCTCTTGTTGCAGAGGTAGACCGTGACGTTGACCTTGCCGTACCAGTACCCCTTCATCGCGCTGACCTGGTCGCGCATGAGCAGGGAGCCACCGAACAGGGCCAGCGACAGGGCCACGGAGATGATGACCGCGAAGGTCATGGTGAGATTGCGACGGAGACCGACGCCGATCTCCGACATGACGAACTGGGCGCGCATGGCGTCCTTTCAGTGCTGGTAGCCGTAGACGCCGCGCGACTGGTCGCGCACGAGACGGCCCTGTTCGAGTTCGATGACGCGCTTGCGCATCTGGTCCACGATCTGCTGGTCGTGCGTCGCCATGATCACGGTGGTGCCGGTCCGGTTGATCCGGTCCAGCAGCTTCATGATGCCGACGGAGGTCTGCGGGTCGAGGTTGCCGGTCGGCTCGTCCGCGATCAGCAGGGCGGGGCGGTTGACGAAGGCGCGGGCGATGGCCACGCGCTGCTGCTCGCCGCCGGAGAGTTCGCCGGGCATCCGGCTCTCCTTGCCCCCCAGCCCCACCAGCTCCAGGACCTGCGGAACGGCCTTGCGGATCTCGCCGCGCGGCTTGCCGATGACCTCCTGCGCGAAGGCGACGTTCTCGGCCACCGTCTTGTTGGGGAGGAGCCGGAAGTCCTGGAAGACGGTCCCCAGCTGGCGCCGCATGTGCGGGACCTTCCAGTTGGAGAGCTTGGCGAGGTCCTTGCCCAGGACGTGGACCTGGCCGTGGCTCGCCCGCTCCTCGCGCAGCACCAGCCGCAGGAACGTGGACTTGCCGGAGCCGGAGGAGCCGACCAGGAACACGAACTCGCCCTTCGCGATGTCCAGCGAGACATCTCTGAGTGCGGGGCGGCTCTGCTTCGGGTAGGACTTGGAGACACTGTCGAATCGGATCACGGGTGCACCACGGTCGCCGGGAGTAGGTGAGCGTGACCATACGCGAACGGGCGCGGGGTGTGGACCCGGCATCCGGACTTGACCGATATGTCCCGGGTCCGGGGGTGGCCCGATCGCGATTGCCCGGACGGGCCGCGCCGAATGTCGTGGAAGCCGGCACAGTGGTAGGGGGAACGGACCCGTCCCCCTTGCCGTTGTACCAGGGGACGAGAGGAGGAGCGCATGACATATGACCGGCTCGTGTGCGCGAACTGCGCCGCACCCGTCAACCAGGGCCGCTGCCCTGTGTGCCGGGCGAACCGGGAGCGCCTCCAGCAGGAGAGCCCCTTCGCCGGCCTGAATCCCATGGCGCTCATCGCGCTTCTGGTGGTGCTGGTGGCGGCTCTGGCGCTGGTGGCCCAGACCGCGTAGTCCCGACCGCTTAGTGGTCTGCGTCGTAAATCCTTCGGGGGTTGACGTCGGGCTTGGCGTGCGCTTGCCCGTGTCAGGTGTCGAGACCGGTGAGGTGGAGGTGGCAGGCGGTGTCGAGTGCGTCCTCGGGGGT
>NZ_JAPNLK010000098.1 GCF_026627505.1 Streptomyces sp. H27-H5
CGCCCGGCTCCGGCCCCGCCCGGCAGCCCCACCCCCACCCCGGCCCCGCCCCCGCGGCCCAGGGAAAGGCGAAGGCCCCGGCGGCACCCTGGGGAAGGGTGGCCGTCGGGGCCTTCGGTGGTTCTGGTTGCGCCGCACCCGCGTGGCGAACGCTTCGCGTGCGGCGCGGAGTGCCGGTCAGGAGCGGGAGAGAGGGCCCGCTGGATTCCTACCCGGCGATCACATCAGGAGCTCAGCCCTGGAGGGAGGCAACCTTGATCGCCAGCGCCGACTTCTTGTTGGCGGCGGCGTTCTTGTGGATGACACCCTTCGAGACAGCCTTGTCGAGCGCACGCGAAGCGTCGCGGGAAGCCAGGGTGGCCTTCTCGACGTCGCCCGCGGCCACGGCCTCGCGGGCCTTGCGGATCGCGGTCTTGAGCGAGGACTTGACGGCCTTGTTGCGCAGGCGCGCCTTCTCGTTCGTCTTGTTCCGCTTGATCTGGGACTTGATGTTCGCCACGAAAGAGCCTTTGCAGGTTCAGAGTTTGATCTTCGGATTGCGTCTCGAACGGCTTGAGGCCATACGAGACACAGCTGCTCAGGCTACCAGGCACGCTCCGGGCGGCCCAAACCGGGCGCATGCCCCCGTCCATGGGACCATGGAGCGTATATAGAGACGACTTCCCGACTGCGACCCGAGAATCAGGACACTGCGTGCCCGCGATCCCCAGCCACGTGCCCGAGCCGAGCCGTACCGACCCGGCGCTGATCCGCAATTTCTGCATCATCGCGCACATCGACCACGGCAAGTCGACGCTTGCCGACCGGATGCTCCAGCTCACCGGTGTGGTGGACTCGCGGCAGATGCGCGCCCAGTACCTCGACCGCATGGACATCGAGCGTGAGCGCGGTATCACGATCAAGTCCCAGGCGGTCCGTCTGCCCTGGGCCCCGAACACGGGTGAGGACGAGGGCAAGACCCACGTCCTCAACATGATCGACACCCCGGGGCACGTCGACTTCACGTACGAGGTCTCGCGCTCCCTCGCCGCCTGCGAGGGCACCGTCCTGCTCGTGGACGCCGCGCAGGGCATCGAGGCCCAGACCCTCGCCAACCTGTACCTGGCGATGGAGAAGGACCTCGCGATCGTCCCGGTGCTGAACAAGATCGACCTGCCGGCCGCCCAGCCGGAGAAGTTCGCCGAGGAGCTCGCGAACCTGGTCGGCTGCCAGCCCGAGGACGTGCTGCGGGTCTCCGCGAAGACCGGTCTCGGCGTGGACGCGCTGCTCGACAAGATCGTCGCCACGGTTCCGGCCCCGGTCGGCCCCAAGGACGCCCCCGCCCGCGCCATGATCTTCGACTCGGTCTATGACTCGTACCGCGGTGTCGTCACCTACGTCCGTGTCGTGGACGGTCAGCTCAACAAGCGCGAGCGCATCCGGATGATGTCCACCGGCGCGACCCACGAGCTGTTGGAGATCGGCGTCTCCTCCCCGGAGATGACCCCCTCCGACGGCATCGGCGTCGGCGAGGTCGGCTACATCATCACCGGCGTGAAGGACGTCCGTCAGTCCAAGGTCGGTGACACCATCACCAGCCTGCACAACGGCGCGACCGAGGCCCTGGGCGGCTACAAGGACCCGCGGCCGATGGTCTTCTCGGGCCTGTACCCGCTCGACGGTTCGGACTACCCCGACCTGCGCGAGGCCCTGGACAAGCTCCAGCTCAACGACGCCGCGCTCGTCTACGAGCCGGAGACCTCGGCGGCGCTGGGCTTCGGCTTCCGCGTGGGCTTCCTCGGCCTGCTGCACCTGGACGTGGTCCGCGAGCGCCTGGAGCGCGAGTTCGGGCTCGACCTGATCGCCACCGCGCCCAACGTGATCTACCGCGTCGTCATGGAGGACGGCAAGGAGGTCAACGTCACCAACCCGAGCGAGTTCCCCGAGGGCAAGATCTCGGACGTGTTCGAGCCGGTCGTGCGGGCCACCCTGCTCGCGCCCTCCGAGTTCATCGGCGCGATCATGGAGCTCTGCCAGCAGCGCCGCGGCACCCTCCTCGGGATGGACTACCTCTCCGAGGACCGGGTCGAGATCCGCTACACGCTGCCTCTCGCGGAGATCGTGTTCGACTTCTTCGACCAGCTGAAGTCCAAGACGCGCGGTTACGCCTCCCTGGACTACGAGCCCACCGGCGAGCAGGCCTCCGGGCTGGTCAAGGTCGACATCCTGCTGCACGGCGACAAGGTCGACGCCTTCTCCGCCGTCACGCACAAGGACGCCGCCTACGCCTACGGCGTGCGCCTCGTCGCGAAGCTGCGCGGGCTCATCCCGCGCCAGGCCTTCGAGATCCCGATCCAGGCGGCCGTCGGCTCCCGCGTCATCGCCCGCGAGACCATCCGCGCCATCCGCAAGGACGTCCTCGCCAAGTGCTACGGCGGTGACATCTCCCGTAAGCGGAAGCTGCTGGAGAAGCAGAAGGAAGGCAAGAAGCGGATGAAGATGGTCGGCTCCGTGGAGGTCCCGCAGGAGGCCTTCATCGCCGTCCTCTCCAGCGACGAGTCCGGCAAGAAGAAGTAGCGGACGCCGGACGGATGTAAAGGGCGGGTCAAGAAGCGCGCCCGTCCCATGTCGTGAGAAACGGGCCCACATGCACCCGCATGGGGGCCCGTTTCGTTATGAAGCGGCCGCTCGCCGCCTCTTACGCGTCGGGCGGGCGGCCTCTAGTCTGATCACTGCTTGATGGTTACTCGCCAGTCACAAACTCGCCAGCCGTAACGCGCAGGTCCCCACCCGCCCGTCCCAAGCGCCCCACGCCCACGCACTGCCGCGTGGACCGGTCCGGAGGATGTCGTGAGCGACACACAGACCTTGATCGAGAACCGCCCGCCCACCGTGGCGGCCCTCTTCCTTGACCGCGTCGCGGCCACGCCGAACGCCGAGGCCTACCGCTATCCGGTCCCCGCGGCCGGCGGCTCGGGGGGCCCCGACGACTGGAAGTCGCTCAGCTGGGGACAGGCGGCCGAGCGGGTGTTCGCCATCGCCGCCGGTCTCGCCGACCTCGGACTCCAGTCGGAGGACCGGGTCGCGCTCGCCTCCAACACCCGGGTCGAATGGATCCTGGCCGACCTCGGCGTGATGTGCGCCGGCGCCGCGACCACCACCATCTACCCGAGCACCAACGGCGAGGAGTCGGCGTTCATCCTGGCCGACTCCGAGAGCCGGGTGCTGATCGCCGAGGACGCCAAGCAGCTGGCCAAGGCCCGCGCGCACCGCGCCGACCTGCCCCGCCTCGCCCATGTGGTGGTGTTGGACGCGGAGGACGCCGTCGCGCACGAGAGCGACCCCGAGGGCTGGGTGCTCTCCCTCGCCGAGCTGGAGGCGCGCGGCAAGGAGTACCTCGCCAAGCACCCCGAGGCGATCAGGGAGCGGATCGCGGCGATCACCGCCGATCAGCTCGCCACCCTGATCTACACCTCCGGCACCACCGGCCGCCCCAAGGGCGTGCGACTGCCGCACGACAACTGGTCGTACATGGCCAAGGCCACCGTCGCGACCGGCATGATCAACTCGGACGACGTCCAGTACCTGTGGCTGCCGCTCGCGCACGTCTTCGGCAAGGTGCTGACCTCCGGCCAGATCGAGGTCGGCCACGTCACCGCCATCGACGGCCGGATCGACAAGATCATCGAGAACCTGCCGATCGTGCAGCCGACCTACATGGCCGCCGTTCCGCGCATCTTCGAGAAGGTCTACAACGGCGCCGCCGGCAAGGCGCGCGCCGCCGGCGGGGCCAAGTACAAGATCTTCAAGTGGGCGGCCGGCGTCGCCCGCGAGTACGCCAAGGTCAGCCAGGACAACTTCCGGCGCACCGGCAACGCGTCCGTCCCCCTCGGCCTCGCCACCCGCCACAAGGTCGCCGACGCGCTCGTCTACTCCAAGCTCCGCGACGCCTTCGGCGGAAAGCTGCGCGCCGCGATCTCCGGCTCCGCGGCCCTCGCCCCCGACATCGGCTACTTCTTCGCCGGCGCCGGCATCCACATCCTGGAGGGCTACGGCCTCACGGAGTCCAGCGCGGCCTCCTTCGTCAACCCCGGTGAGGCCTACCGCACCGGCACCGTCGGCAAGCCGCTCCCCGGCACCGAGGTCCGCATCGCCGACGACGGCGAGATCCTGCTGCGCGGCCCCGGCATCATGCAGGGCTACCACGGGCTGCCCGACAAGACCGCCGAGGTGCTGGAGGCCGACGGCTGGCTGCACACCGGCGACATCGGCGAGCTCTCCCCGGACGGCTTCCTGCGCATCACCGACCGCAAGAAGGACCTGATCAAGACCTCGGGCGGCAAGTACGTCGCCCCGGCCGAGATCGAGGGCCAATTCAAGGCGATCTGCCCGTACGTCTCCAGCATCGTGGTCCACGGCGCCGACCGGAACTTCTGCTCCGCGCTGATCGCCCTCGACGGGCCCGCCATCCTGACCTGGGCGGCCGACCACGGCCTGGAGGGCAAGACGTACGCCGAGGTCGTGGCCGCGCCCGAGACGGTACGGCTCGTCGAGACCTACGTGCAGACCCTCAACGAGGGCCTCCAGCGCTGGCAGACGATCAAGCAGTTCCGGCTGCTGCCCCGTGACCTCGACGTCGAGCACGGCGACCTCACCCCGAGCCTCAAGCTCAAGAGGCCGGTCGTGGAGCGCGAGTTCAAGTACCTCATCGACGAGATGTACGCGGGCGCGAACGAGGCGTAGGCGCCCCCGGACCGGCCGCGGTCGCGGAGCGTAAACGACCTTCGGGCGGTGCGGGACAATGGGCTCATGCCTTCCGCACTGCCCGACGGTGAACCCATGCCCGAAGACGGCTCGCTGCCGTCGCACGCCCTGGCGGGCGCCGGCGAGCGGCCGCTCGGCTTCTACCTGCACGTCCCCTACTGCGCGACGCGCTGCGGGTACTGCGACTTCAACACCTACACGGCCACCGAGCTGCGGGGCACCGGCGGCGTGCTCGCCTCCCGCGAGAACTACGCCGACACCCTGATCGACGAGGTCAGGCTGGCGCGCAAGGTCCTCGGGGACGACCCGCGGGCCGTGCGCACCGTGTTCGTGGGCGGCGGCACGCCCACCCTGCTGCCCGCCGGGGACCTCGTGCGGATGCTGGCGGCGATCCGGGACGAGTTCGGGCTCGCCGAGGACGCCGAGATCACCACCGAGGCCAACCCGGAGTCGGTGGACCCGCGGTACCTCGCGGAACTGCGCGAGGGCGGCTTCAACCGGGTCTCCTTCGGCATGCAGAGCGCCAAACAGCACGTCCTGAAGGTGCTCGACCGCACCCACACGCCCGGACGCCCCGAGGCGTGCGTGGCGGAGGCGCGGGCGGCCGGCTTCGAGCACGTGAACCTCGACCTGATCTACGGAACGCCCGGCGAGTCCGACGAGGACTGGCGGGCCACGCTGGCGGCCGCGCTGGGGGCCGGGCCGGACCACGTCAGCGCCTACGCGCTGATCGTGGAGGAGGGCACGCAGCTGGCCCGACGGATCCGCCGTGGCGAGGTCCCGATGACCGACGACGACGTGCACGCCGACCGGTACCTGATCGCCGACTCGGTGATGGCCGAGGCCGGCTACTCCTGGTACGAGGTGTCGAACTGGGCCACCTCCGAGGCCGGGCGCTGCCTGCACAACGAGCTGTACTGGCGCGGCGCCGACTGGTGGGGCGCGGGCCCCGGCGCCCACTCGCACGTGGGCGGGGTGCGCTGGTGGAACGTGAAGCACCCCGGCGCCTACGCCGCGGCGCTGGCCGGGGGCCGGTCCCCGGGCGCGGGCCGGGAGCTCCTGTCGGACGAGGACCGGCGCGTCGAGCGGATCCTGCTGGAACTGCGGCTCGTGGACGGCGTCCCGCTGTCGCTGCTCGCCCCCGCGGGCCTGGCGGCGTCCCGACGCGCCCTGGCGGACGGACTGCTGGCCCCCGGCCCGTACGAGGCCGGGAGCGCCGTGTTGACCCTGCGGGGGCGGCTGCTGGCCGACGCGGTGGTCCGGGACCTGGTGGACTAGCCCGTCTCTTTCGGATCCTGCCGGGCCCCGTCAGGCGGTGACGTGGTCGATCAGGTGCTCCACCGCTCCCAGCAGGGTCGGCTCCAGGTCCCGGTACGAGCTCACCCTGGACAGGATGTGCTGCCAGGCGGCGCCCGTGTTCGGCGGCCAGCCCAGCGCCCGGCAGACGCCCGTCTTCCAGTCCTCCCCGCGCGGGACGACCGGCCAGGCCGCGATGCCCAGGGCGGACGGTTTCACGGCCTGCCAGACGTCCACGTAGGGATGGCCCACGATCAGGACGTGCGGGGAGGTCACCTCGGCCGCGATCCGCGACTCCTTCGAACCCGGCACCAGGTGGTCCACCAGGACGCCCAACCGGGCGTCGGCGGCCGGCGCGAAGTCCGCCACGATCGTCGGCAGGTCGTCGATGCCCTCCAGGTACTCCACGACCACGCCCTCGATGCGCAGGTCGTCGCCCCAGACCCGCTCCACCAGCTCGGCGTCGTGACGGCCCTCGACGTAGATCCGGCCCGCCCGGGCCACCCGGGCACGGGCCCCGGGGACGGCGAGCGAACCCGAGGCCGTACGGGCCGGGGCGGCGGGGGCGCGGGACGGGCGGGTCAGGGTGACCACCGCCCCGTCCAGCAGGAAGCCGCGCGGCTCCAGCGGGAACACCCGCCGCTTGCCGAAGCGGTCCTCCAGGGTCACCGTGCCGGCCTCGCAGGCCACCACCGCGCCGCAGAAGTCCGTACCGGCCACCTCGACCACCAGGTCGGGGTCCGCCGGCACCTCGGGCACGGCCTTGGCGCGCTTCCACGGCGGGGTCAGGTCGGGGGAGTACTCACGCATCCGGCGACCGTACGAGAGAGCCCGCGCTCACGCCGTCGACACGCCGAACCTCGTTGCCAGTGTGTCGCGTTGCGCACGGACGAAGGCCGCGTCGACCACCGCTCCGTGACCCGGCACGTACAGCGCGTCGTCGCCGCCCAGCGAGAGCAGCCGGTCCAGGGCCGCCGGCCACTGCCCGGGCACCGCGTCCGAGCCGGCCTGGGGTTCGCCCGACTCCTCGACCAGGTCCCCACAGAAGACGACCTCCCGTTCGCCCGGCACGAAGACCGCCAGGTCGTGCTGGGAGTGCGCGGGGCCGAGGTTCGCGAGCAGCACCTGTACGGCGCCCAGATCCAGCGTCCGCTCGCCCGACACCGGGTGCCCGGGCGCCACGACCAGGTCGGCGGCCTCCGCGGCCTCCGCCGCGTCCAGGCCCTGCGCGGTCGCGCTGTACCGCAGTTCCTCGCGGCCGGTGGGCGTCGACAGCACCTTGTCCAGGCCGACCGCCGCGTGGAACTCGGCGCCCGTGAAGGCGGAGCCACCCAGAACGTGGTCGAAATGTCCGTGCGTGAATGCGATATGGGTCACGTGCCGGCCGGTCAGCCGCTCCGCCTCGGCCCGCACCCGCGCACCCTCCCGCACGCACGAACCGGGGTCGACGAGAAGAACCGAATCGTCGCCCACCACCAGCCCCACCGTGCAGTCCCACACCGGCAACCGGCGCCGTCCGACCCGTCCGGTCAGCCGTTCCCAGCCCGCCTCTTCCCA
This sequence comes from Streptomyces sp. H27-H5, assembly GCF_026627505.1. Lineage (GTDB taxonomy): Bacteria > Actinomycetota > Actinomycetes > Streptomycetales > Streptomycetaceae > Streptomyces. The sequence continues at coordinate 7,597 of NZ_JAPNLK010000098.1, forward strand.
TTGCACGTCCATGCGGTGACGCTACCCTGGCGGGCCGCCCTTGCCTCCCGCGTACCACCCGGCCGTACACTGACCGGGGGATCTCTGGCACTCGAATGTGCAGAGTGCCAACAAGGCCCGCAACGGGACCGCACGACGACCGAAGACGACCGACCGCATCTGGAGGTGTGCGCGATGCTCAGCGAACGCAGACTCGAGGTGCTGCGCGCCATCGTCCAGGACTATGTCGGGACGGAGGAGCCGGTCGGCTCCAAGGCGCTCACCGAGCGGCACCGGCTCGGCGTCTCGCCCGCCACCGTGCGCAACGACATGGCGCTGCTGGAGGACGAGGGGTACATCGCCCAACCCCACACCAGCGCCGGTCGGATCCCCACCGACAAGGGCTACCGGCTCTTCGTGGACAAGCTGGCGGGGGTCAAACCGCTGTCCACCCCGGAGCGGCGGGCCATCCAGAACTTCCTCGACGGCGCCGTCGACCTCGACGACGTCGTGGGGCGCACCGTACGGCTGCTCGCCCAGCTCACCCGGCAGGTCGCCGTGGTGCAGTACCCGTCGCTGACCCGCTCCACCGTCCGGCACGTCGAGCTGCTGTCGTTGGCGCCCGCGCGCCTGATGCTCGTGCTGATCACGGACACCGGTCGGGTCGAGCAGCGGCTGGTCGACTGCCAGACGCCCTTCGGGGAGACCTCGCTCGCGGACCTGCGGGCGCGGCTCAACAGCCGGGTCGTCGGCCGTCGGTTCACCGACGTGCCGCCGCTGGTGCAGGACCTTCCGGAGTCCTTCGAGACCGAGGACCGGGCGACGGTCAAGGCCGTCCTCGCGACCCTTCTCGAAACGCTCGTGGAGGAGGCGGAGGAGCGGCTGATGATCGGCGGCACCGCCAACCTCACACGGTTCGGACATGATTTTCCCCTGACGATCAGGCCGGTGCTCGAAGCGCTGGAGGAGCAGGTCGTGCTCCTCAAGCTGCTGGGCGAGGCCAACGAGTCGGGGATGGCCGTGAAGATCGGGCATGAGAATGCCTACGAGGGACTGAACTCCACGTCCGTCGTCTCGGTCGGCTACGGTTCGGGCGGCGAAGCAGTCGCCAAACTCGGCGTGGTCGGACCGACCCGCATGGACTACCCCGGAACGATGGGAGCGGTACGCGCAGTGGCACGTTACGTCGGACAGATCCTGGCGGAGTCGTAAGTGGCCACGGACTACTACGCCGTTCTCGGCGTGCGCCGCGACGCATCGCAGGACGAGATCAAGAAGGCCTTCCGTCGCCTCGCGCGCGAACTCCACCCGGACGTGAATCCGGATCCGAAGACGCAGGAGCGCTTCAAGGAGATCAACGCGGCCTACGAGGTGCTCTCGGACCCGCAGAAGAAGCAGGTCTACGACCTCGGCGGCGACCCGCTGTCCTCCTCGGGCGGCGGCGGAGCGGGCGGCTTCGGAGCGGGTGGCTTCGGCAACTTCTCCGACATCATGGACGCCTTCTTCGGCCAGTCCCAGCAGCGCGGACCGCGCTCGCGGACCCGCCGCGGCCAGGACGCCATGATCCGCCTCGACCTGGAACTGGACGAGGCGGCCTTCGGGACGACCAAGGACATCCAGGTCGACACGGCCGTCGTCTGTACGACCTGCTCCGGTGAGGGCGCCGCCCCCGGCACCTCGGCGCAGACGTGTGACATGTGTCGCGGTCGCGGTGAGGTCTCGCAGGTCACCCGGTCCTTCCTGGGCCAGGTCATGACCTCGCGGCCCTGCCCGCAGTGCCAGGGCTTCGGCACCGTGGTCCCCACCCCGTGCCCCGAGTGCGCGGGCGACGGCCGGGTGCGGTCCCGCCGCAGCCTCACGGTCAAGATCCCCGCCGGTGTCGAGAACGGCACCCGCATCCAGCTCGCGGGCGAGGGCGAGGTCGGCCCCGGCGGCGGCCCCGCCGGCGACCTGTACGTGGAGATCCACGAGCTGCCGCACCCGACCTTCCAACGGCGCGGGGACGACCTGCACTGCACGGTCACCCTCCCCATGACGGCGGCGGCCCTGGGCACCAAATGCCCGCTGGAGACGCTGGACGGCATGGAGGAGATCGACATCCGGCCCGGCACCGGCTCCGGTCAGGCGATCCCGCTGCACGGGCGCGGCGTCACGCACCTGCGCGGCGGCGGGCGGGGCGACCTGATCGTCCACGTCGAGGTCACCACCCCCGGCAAGCTGGATGCCCAGCAGGAGGACCTGCTGCGCCAGCTCGCGAAGCTGCGCGGCGAGGAGCGGCCGATGGGCCAGTTCGCGCCGGGCCAGCAGGGTCTGTTCAGCCGTCTGAAGGACGCGTTCAACGGCCGCTGACCGGCCGTCGGCGTCATCTCGTACGAGCCCGATCCGGGGATGTCCCGGGTCGGGCTCGACGCCGTGCGGGGCGGGGCGCGACACGGGGTCGAGCGACTTCGCAGGCGGACTATGCCAGGCGAATGCGATGATTCGGCCCGGTGCGCGGGACGTGGCACGATGCAGTCCATGTCCTCCTCGCCGAACGGTCTCACCCCTTACCCGATCGTGCAGGCGCCCATGGCGGGCGGCGCCTCCTGTCCGCCGCTGGCCGCCGCCGTGTGCGAGGCGGGCGGGCTGGGCTTCCTGGCCGGCGGCTACAAGACCGCCGACGGGATGTACCAGGAGATCAAGCGGCTGCGCGCGCTCACCCGACGTCCGTTCGGCGTCAACCTCTTCATGCCGCAGACCGGCTACGTGGACCCGGCCGAGATCGAGACGTACCGGGGACAGCTCGCGGGCGAGGCCAACTGGTACGAGGTGTCGTTGGCCGAGGAGGACATCATCGGCACCTCCGACGACGGCTACGAGGCCAAGCTGGCCATCCTCGTCGAGGACCCCGTCCCCGTCGTCTCGTTCACCTTCGGCTGTCCCCCCGCCGCCGTCTGTACCCGGCTGCGCGAGGCCGGCACGTACACCGTCGTCACGGTGACCTCGGTGGAGGAGGCCCGCGCCGCCGAGGCGGCGGGGGCCGACGCCGTCTGCGTCCAGGGCGTCGAGGCGGGCGGCCACCAGGGCACGCACCGCGACGACCCCGAGATCGACGGCACGGCCGGGGTCGGACTGCTCGTCCTGGTCGCCCGGGTACGGGAGGCCGTGGCCCTCCCGATCATCGCGGCGGGCGGGTTGATGCGCGGCGCGCAGATCGCGGCGGTGCTCGCGGCGGGCGCCGAGGCCGCCCAGCTCGGCACGGCCTTCCTGGCCTGTCCGGAGTCGGGCGCGCACCCCCTGCACAAGAAGGCGCTGACGAACCCGCTCTTCCCGCACACGGAACTCACCCGCGCCTTCTCCGGCCGGCCCGCCCGGGGCCTGGTCAACCGCTTCATGCGGGAACACGGCCCGTACGCCCCGGCTGCCTACCCGCAGGTCCACCACCTGACCTCGGGCCTGCGCAAGGCGGCGGCCGCCGCCGGGGACCCGCAGGGCATGGCCCTGTGGGCGGGGCAGGGCCACCGGCTGGCGCGGACGCTGCCGGCCGGGGAGCTGATGGAGGTGCTGGCGGCCGAACTGGCCGAGGCGCAGAGCGCGTTGAAGGTGTTGCAGATGAGGAGAGCGTCATGACGGCCCCCGTGTTCGTGGTCGAAGAGGTCCCCGCGGGGCCCGAGTTCACCCTGGAGGGCCCCGAGGGCCGGCACGCGGTGTCGGTCAAGCGGCTCAACCCCGGCGAGGCGGTGGTCCTCACGGACGGCCGGGGCCGCTGGGCCGACGCCGTCGTGAAGGCCGCCGAGGGCAAGGACCGGCTCGTCGTGTCCGTGTCCGGATCCTTCGAGGAGCCGGCGCCCACCGTCCGCGTCACCGTCGTGCAGGCCCTGCCGAAGGGCGACCGGGGCGAGGTCGCCGTGGAGACCATGACCGAGACCGGCGTCGACGCGATCGTGCCCTGGCAGGCCTCGCGCTGCATCACGCAGTGGCGCGGCGACCGGGGCGCCAAGTCCCTCGCCAAGTGGCGCAACACGGCCCGGGAAGCGGGCAAGCAGTCCCGCCGGGTGAGCTTTCCCGAGGTGGCCGAGGCCCTCTCGACGAAGCAGGTGGCGGCGCTCCTCGCCGAAGCCGACCTGGCCGTGGTCCTGCACGAGGACCGCGACGCCCCCTCCGGAGCCCTGGCGACGGCCGAACTGCCGTCGTCCGGGTCCGTCGTCGTGGTCGTCGGCCCCGAGGGCGGGGTCTCCCCGGAGGAACTCGCGACCTTCGCTGAAGCCGGCGCCCTGCCGTACCGGCTGGGGCCCTCGGTGCTGCGCACCTCCACCGCCGGGACCGCCGCGGTCGCCGTCCTGCTGGCCCGCACGGGGCGCTGGGGCTGAGCGGCCCCGCCGGAAACCCCTGGCCGGGGCGGGGGCGCCGGCGGATACGATGCCGGGACCGATCACCTTCACGGGAGGCTCAGCAATGGCCGGGGAACCCCAGGCGGACTGCCTGTTCTGCAAGATCGTCGCGGGCGAGATCCCGGCGACCGTCGTCCGGGAGACCGAGACGACCGTCGCCTTCCGGGACATCAGCCCCAAGGCGCCCACGCACGTGCTCGTCATCCCGAAGGTCCACTACCCCGACGCCGCCTCCCTCGCGGCCGCCGAGCCGGGCGTCGCCGCCGACGTGCTGCGCGAGGCCGGTCAGGTCGCCGCGGACGAGAAGGTCGTCGACCGGGGCTACCGGGTCGTCTTCAACACCGGCGCCGGCGCCGGGCAGACCGTCTTCCACGCGCACGCGCACGTCCTCGGCGGCCGCGGCCTCCAGTGGCCCCCCGGATAAGCCGTGTCCGTAAGAGAGTTCGTGGTGCTGGGCACCGCAAGCCAGGTTCCCACCCGAAGCCGCAACCACAACGGCTACCTGCTGCGCTGGGACGGCGAGGGCATCCTCTTCGACCCGGGCGAGGGCACCCAGCGCCAGATGCTGCGCGCCGGGGTCGCCGCGCACGACATCAACCGGATCTGTGTCACCCACTTCCACGGTGACCACAGCCTCGGCCTGGCCGGGTTGATCCAGCGGATCAACCTCGACCGGGTCCCGCACCCGGTCACCGCGCACTACCCGGCCTCGGGGCAGAAGTTCTTCGACCGGCTCCGGTACGCCACCGCCTACCGCGAGACCGTCCCGCTCCGAGAGGAACCGGTCGCCGCCGACGGCCCGTTGGCGCGCGAGGCCGGATACGTCCTGGAGGCGCGACTGCTCTCGCACCCGGTGGAGGCCTTCGGCTACCGGCTCGTCGAACGGGACGGGCGCCGCATGGTGCCCGAACTGCTCGCGGAACGCGGGATCAAGGGGCCGGACGTGGGCCGGCTGCTGCGCGAGGGGGAGTGGAACGGCGTCACCCTGGACGACGTCAGCGAGCACAGGCCCGGGCAGCGGTTCGCCTTCGTCATGGACACCCGGCTCTGTGAGGGCGTGTACGCGCTCGCGGAGGGCTGCGACATGCTCGTCATCGAGTCGACCTTCCTCGACGAGGACGAGCGACTCGCCACCGACCACGGGCACCTGACCGCAGGTCAGGCCGCCCGGGTGGCACGCGACGCCGGCGTCCGACACCTGGTGCTGACGCACTTCTCGCAGCGCTACTCCGACCCGACCGAGTTCGAGCGACAGGCCCGCGCGGCCGGCTACGCGGGCGAACTGACGATCGCCGCCGACCTCGTACGGGTACCGGTGCCGAAGCGGAGCCAGGCCGCCTAGACGGAGACCCGCCGGTCGGGCGCCCTGTCCTCGGTGCGGGCGCGGGCGCGCCGGGCCGCCGGGGAGAGCAGCAGCACCCGGCGGGGCAGCCGGCGCACGGGGCGCACCGAGATCTCGGCGACCTCCAGCTCCGGTGCGCCGATCCGGGGCACCGCGCCCGTCGGGGCGCCCGCGCTCGCGGCCAGCACGGCCGCCGGCGCGCCACCGCGGCGCCGGACCGAGCCCGGTACCAGCGGGCGGCCGCCCGCGTGCAGCGCGACGGCGGTCATCGGCCAGGCCACCGCCAACAGCAGGACGCCCAGGGTCAGGCCCATCACGGGGAAGCCGACGGCCTCGGCGAGCAGACTGCCGGTGACGGGCCCGCACGCCACCCCGAGGGAGGAGGCGGAGCCGGCCAGCACCGCCCAGCGGCCGCGCGGGTCCAGGGCCGCCGCCAGCCCGATGACGTAGGACAGGACCACCGGGTAGAAGGCGTTCCAGAGGATCTCCCCGGCCGCGAAGCCGCCCAGGCCCCGCGCGGAGGTGGCCACCACCACGCAGCAGGCGATCACCGCGGTCCCCGCGCCGATCGGGACGGCCCGGCCCCACCGGGAGCCGAGGGCCGAGGCGGCCGTGACACCGACCAGGCCGGCGCCCAACGCCGCGGCGAAGACCATGCCGAGGGTGACCTCGGACAGGCCCGCCTGCTCGGCGCCGATCCGGCCGCTGACCCCCCACAGCGAGTTCTGGGCGAGCGACCACAGCAGCAGGCCGCCCGCCAGGACCACCCCGGCGCGCGGGTAGGGAAGGCGCCCGGAGGTCCGTACGGCGGGGCCGGGGTCGGCCGGGCCGCCGAGTCGGGAGGCCGCGGGCCAGACCGCCGCGGCCACCAGCGCGATCGCCGCGAACGGCAGCCCGTGCCCCAGCAGGTCGCCGCCGAACCGGGGCAGCGTCAGGTAGAGCGCGCCCGCGGTCGCCGACACCGACAGCAGTCCGAGGGCGGAGGTGCGGTGCGGTCGCGCGTCCCGGCGATCCCGGAGGCGGCCACGGCGGTCGCCGTCCCCGAGCCGAAGCCGCCGACCACGGCGCCCACGACGACGAGGGGCAGCAGGGAGGTCGACGCCGCGGCGCCGTAGCCCGCGACGGCGAGCAGCAGCCCGAGCCGGGCCAGGGCGCGGGGCCCGTGCCGGGGGATGCGGGAGGCCAGGGTGAATCCGGCGCCGGCGGATCCGAGCAGCAGGGCCGAGCCGATCAGCCCGGCCTGGGCGGGACTCAGCGGAAGGTACGCGTCGAGCCGGCCGACCACGGTCGGGAGGAGGTAGGGCGCCGCGTATCCGGCTGTGAAAAGGGCCACCAGGGGCCAGGCGGCGGGGTGCGCGGACGAGGGCGCGGGGGAGGTGATCGACACGGGTGTTTCCGTTGCTGCGCAGCTGGAACGAGGGTTCCGGAGAGTGGGCGGTGCACCTGTTTATCAAGCGCCGGCCGGTCGACAGAAGAGCGTGCTGGCGGTGATGTGCGTCACACTGGGGTTTGCGCCGGTCGAACCGGGGCATGGGTGGCTGCTTTCCACCTCAAGCCGACTTGCAGAAACGACTCTTCGACACATCCACGAGACTTCGAACCGCACACGCACGAAACGGGGAGCACACCGTGACCAGTCGGGACAGCCGCATCAGCCGACCCATGAAACTGGACCCGCTCGGTCCGGTGCGGGATCCCCAAGAACCGGGCTGCGACGTCTTCCTGACGGGAACGGTCTTCCTCGACATCATCTTCACCGGCCTGGACTCCGCCCCGGTCCGCGGCACGGAATCCTGGGCGCGCGGCATGGGCTCCAGCCCCGGCGGTGTCGCCAACATGGCCGCCGCGCTCGCCCGGCTCGGCCTGCGGACCTCGCTCGCCGCCGCCTTCGGGGACGACCACTACGGCGAGTACTGCTGGGACGCGCTCGAACAGGGCGAGGGCATCGACCTGTCGATGTCCCACACCCTCCCCGGCTGGCACAGCCCCGTCACCGTCTCGATGGCGTACGAGGGCGAGCGCACGATGGTCTCCCACGGCCACGAGGCCCCGCCCCCGGCCGGCCCCGACCCCTTCCCGCTCTGCCCGCCCCGAGCCCGCGCGGCCGTGGCCTCGCTGGCACCGGGCCGGGGCGAGCCCTGGGTCGCCGAGGCGGCCCGGCAGGGCTCGCTGGTCTTCGCCGACGTGGGCTGGGACGAGAGCGGGCGCTGGGACCTGGGGGCGCTGGCCGACCTGGAGCACTGCGAGGCCTTCCTGCCGAACGCGGGCGAGGCGATGCGGTACACCCGGACCGACTGTCCGCGCGCGGCGGCCCGGGCGCTGGCCGAAAGGGTGCCGCTCGCGGTGGTGACCATGGGCGCGGAGGGCTCGTACGCCGTCGACGGCCGGACCGGGGAGACGGCGGAGGTCCCGGCGATCGCCGTGGACGCGCTGGACCCGACGGGCGCCGGCGACGTGTACGTGGCGGGGTTCGTGACGGGCACCCTGGCGGAATGGCCGCTCGCCGACCGGCTGGCCTTCGCGGGGCTGACGGCGGCCCTGTCGGTCCAGGAGTTCGGCGGCTCCCTGTCGGCCCCCGGATGGCCGGAGGTCGCCCACTGGTGGCAGACGGCCCCGGCCGAGCTGCGGGGCCGGTACGCCTTCCTGGAGGAACTCGTCCCGTCCGGGGCGACACCGGGACCGAGGCGCCGCGCCGTGCCCACGATCGGCTTCCGGCACCCGGTCTAGGTCGCCTCTCCGGGACACCGCCGGATGCGCGGGCCGGCCACCGTCGGACCCCGTCGGGGCGCGCGCCCCGACCGGCCGGGACGCGTGCGGGAAAACCTCTCGGGGAAGCGGCGGCGGAGACGTACCCTTGGTAGTCCGGAGGTCGACGACCCGAGCGACCCCTCAGTGGGAGGTATGCGCAGGCCACAGTGCCGGCCCATGACTCAGACACCGACAGCCCGCACCCCCGCGCCGGGCCAGGCGCGCGCCCACTTCACCGTTCCGGCCACCCATCCCATGGTGACCGTGCTCGGATCGGGCGACGCCCTGTTGCGCGTGATCGAGAAGGCCTTCCCGAAGGCCGACATCCATGTTCGGGGCAATCAGGTCAGCGCGATCGGCGACGCGGCGGAAGTCGCGCTGATCCAGCGCCTGTTCGACGAGATGATGCTGGTGCTCCGCACCGGGCAGTCGATGACGGAGGACGCAGTGGAACGCTCGATCGCCATGCTCAAGGCGAACGGCAACGGCAAGGGCGACGCCGGGGACGAGACGCCCGCCGAGGTGCTCACCCAGAACATCCTCTCCAGCCGCGGTCGGACCATCCGTCCCAAGACCCTCAACCAGAAGCGGTACGTCGACGCGATCGACAAGAACACGATCGTGTTCGGCATCGGTCCCGCGGGCACCGGCAAGACCTACCTGGCCATGGCCAAGGCGGTCCAGGCCCTGCAGTCGAAGCAGGTCAGCAGGATCATCCTGACCCGTCCCGCCGTCGAGGCGGGCGAGCGGCTCGGCTTCCTGCCGGGCACCCTGTTCGACAAGATCGACCCGTACCTGCGCCCCCTCTACGACGCGCTGCACGACATGATCGACCCGGATTCCATCCCGCGGCTCATGGCCGCCGGGACCATCGAGGTGGCGCCGCTGGCCTACATGCGGGGCCGCACCTTGAACGAGGCGTTCGTGGTGCTCGACGAGGCACAGAACACCACCACCGAGCAGATGAAGATGTTCCTCACCCGGCTCGGCTTCGACTCGAAGATCGTCGTCACCGGTGACGTGACGCAGGTCGACCTCCCGGGCGGGGCCAAGAGCGGTCTGCGTCAGGTGCAGGACATCCTGGAAGGGGTGCCGGACATCCACTTCTCGCGGCTCACGTCCGAGGATGTCGTCCGGCACAAGCTGGTCGGCCGTATCGTCGACGCGTACGAGAAGTACGACGACAGCCGGGACCCCACGCAGTCCCGGAACGGCTACCAGCGGAAGTAGAACCCAGCGCACCATGTCGATCGACGTCAACAACGAGTCCGGAATCGAGGTCGACGAGCAGGCGATCCTCGACATCGCCCGCTACGCGCTCGCCCGGATGAGGATCCACCCGCTGTCCGAGCTGTCCGTCATCGTCGTCGACGAGGCGGCGATGGAGCAGCTCCACATCCAGTGGATGGACCTGCCCGGACCCACCGACGTCATGTCCTTCCCGATGGACGAACTCCGTCCGCCGGCGAAGGACGACGAGGAGCCCCCGCAGGGGCTCCTCGGCGACATCGTCCTGTGTCCCGAGGTGGCCAAGCGGCAGGGCGAGGAAGCGCCGACGCGGCACTCCATGGACGAGGAGCTCGGGCTCCTGACGGTCCACGGGGTGCTGCATCTGCTCGGGTACGACCACGAGGAGCCGGACGAGAAGGCCGAGATGTTCGGCCTCCAGGCGGCCATCGTCGACGGCTGGCGCGGTGAGCGCGGCCTGACCGGTCCGTCACCCGCGCCCACCGTCTCGTGAACGCCCTCCAACTCATCACCGGCGCGGTCCTGCTGGTGGTGGTCGCCTGGTTCGCGGCGTGCGCCGAGTCCGGGATCGCCCGCATCTCCGCCTTCCGGGCCGAGCAGGCCGTACGGGAGGGGCGGCGCGGCAGCGCGAAGCTCCTCCAGGTCTCCGCCGACCCCACCCGCTACCTCAACGTCGCCCTGTTGGTGCGGGTGACGTGTGAGATGGCGGCGGGCGTGCTCGTCACGTACGTCTGCCTCGACGAGTTCGGCGACACCTGGACCGCGCTGCTCGTGGCCATCGGGGTCATGGTGCTGGTGTCGTTCGTCGCCGTGGGGGTGTCGCCGCGCACCATCGGCCGGCAGCACCCGCTGAACACGGCGACGGCGGCCGCGTACGTCCTCGTGCCGCTGGCCCGGGTCATGGGGCCGATCCCGCAGCTCCTCATCCTCCTCGGCAACGCGCTCACGCCCGGGAAGGGCTTCCGCAAGGGGCCGTTCGCCTCCGAGGCGGAACTGCGGGCCATGGTGGACCTGGCGGAGAAGGAATCGCTGATCGAGGACGACGAGCGCCGCATGGTGCACCAGGTCTTCGAACTCGGGGACACCCTGGTGCGCGAGGTGATGGTGCCGCGCACGGACCTGATCTGCATCGAGCGGTACAAGACGATCCGTCAGGCGACCACGCTGGCCCTGCGGTCCGGTTTTTCGCGCATCCCGGTGACCGGGGAGAACGAGGACGACATCGTCGGGATCGTCTACCTCAAGGACCTCGTCCGCAAGACGCACATCAGTCGTGAGGCGGAGTCCGACCTGGTCTCCACGGCGATGCGGCCGGCGGTGTTCGTGCCCGACACGAAGAACGCCGGTGACCTGCTGCGCGAGATGCAGTCGGTGCGCAACCACGTGGCCGTCGTCATCGACGAGTACGGCGGCACGGCGGGCATCGTCACCATCGAGGACATCCTCGAGGAGATCGTCGGCGAGATCACCGACGAGTACGACCGCGAGCTTCCGCCCGTCGAGGACCTGGGCGAGGACCGCTACCGGGTCACGGCCCGGCTCGACATCACCGACCTCGGCGAGCTGTTCGGCGTCGAGGCCTTCGACGACGAGGACGTGGAGACGGTCGGCGGACTGCTGGCCAAGGCGCTGGGGCGGGTGCCGATCGCCGGTGCCTCGGCGATCGTGGACCTGCCCGAACCGGACGGGCGGCCCCTGCGGTTGACGGCCGAGTCCCCGGCGGGCCGACGGAACAAGATCGTGACGGTGCTGGTGGAGCCGGTGGTCGCGGCGGCCGGCGAGGGCGAGGAGGGCTCGGAGTGACGCCGGGGCAACTGCGTGCGTTCTGCCTGGACTTCAACGAGGCGGTGGAGGAGTTCCCCTTCACCCCCGAGACCTCGGTGTTCAAGGTGCTGGGGAAGGTGTTCGCGCTGTCGGCGCTGGGTGCCTCGCCGTTGAAGATCAACCTGAAGTGCGATCCGGACCTCGCGGTGCGGCTGCGGGCCGATCACGAGGCGATCGTGCCGGGTTGGCACATGAACAAGCGGCACTGGAACACGGTGACGGTGGGCGGGCTGCCGGATGCGATGGTCCGGGAGCTGGTGGAGGACTCGTACGACCTCGTGGTCGCCGGGCTGCCGAAGGCGGAGCGGCTGCGGCTCGACCGGCCGTGACGCGGGGGAGCCGAGAGGTCTGATCCGAGGTTTCGGGGGATGGAATCCGGCAGGGCCGAAGGTCGCCGCCCTCCGGGACCAACGGATCGTCGGCCACTCGCGGCCGGCGCTTAGGTTTGGTGCATCCCGAGCAAGATCCGTCTGCCGGGTACCCCGCGTTCACGGGGGGACGAGGGGTTGGAGGGGAGAGCGCCTCGGTGGGGTCGTCGCACGGCCCGCCGAGGCGCTCCCTATGCTTTCGCCCATGACCCAAAGCACCGCGAACATCGGGATCGACCCCGAGGACAGCAAGATCATCACGCTGGCGCGCAGCGCCCGCGCCCGCAACGGGGTGCCCGAGGGTGCGGCGGTCCGGGACGAGACGGGTCGCACGTACGTCGCCGGGACCGTGGACCTGGCCTCCCTCAAGCTGAGCGCGCTCCAGACGGCCGTCGCCATGGCCGTGGCCAGCGGGGCGCAGTCCCTGGAGGCCGCGGCCGTGGTCAGCGCGGCCGACGCGCCGGCCGACGCCGATCGCGCCGCGGTCCGCGACCTCGGCGGCCCCGACACCCCGGTCCTCCTCGCGGCCCCGGACGGCACCCTCAGGTCCACGACCCCGGCCGGCTGACAGGCACGGGGGAGCGGCCGCCGCGTTCCCGACGTCCGCCGGGCCGGGCCGGGCCACGCCCGGCCGGCGGCGCGGAACGCTCAGGCCGTTGACGCGGTCACGGCGGGACGCCGGCGGATGACCATCGCCATCAGCGCGGCCATCGCGCACAGGCCGCCCGAGGCGTACCAGACCAGGTCGTACGAGCCGAAGGCGTCGCGGGCCAGGCCACCCAGGAAGGCCACCACGGCCGCGCCCACCTGGTGCGAGGCCAGGACCCAGCCGAAGACGATCGCGCCGTCCTCCCCGAACTGCTCCCGGCACAGCGCGATGGTCGGCGGGACGGTGGCGACCCAGTCCAGGCCGTAGAAGATGATGAAGAAGACCATCGGCGGGTGGACGGACGGGGCCAGCAGCATCGGCAGGAACATCAGCGAGATCCCGCGCAGGGCGTAGTACACGGCCAACAGGCGGCGCGCCTCGAAGCGGTCGGTGAACCAGCCCGAGGCGATCGTGCCGACCACGTCGAACACACCGATCACCGCCAGCAGTCCGGCGGCGGCCGTCACCGGCATGCCGTGGTCGTGGGCCGCCGGCACGAAGTGGGTCCGCACCAGGCCGTTCGTGGAGGCGCCGCAGATCGCGAAGGTGCCGGCCAGCAGCCAGAAGGGGCCGGTGCGGGCCGCCTTGAACAGCACCGACAACGCCCGGCGCGCGGCTCCCGGGACCGGTGCGGGCTTCTCCGCGTACGGGCCCCCGTACGGCGCGAGGCCCACGTCCGCCGGGTGGTCGCGCAGCAGCAGCCAGACGAACGGGACGACCACCAGCGCCGCGAGCGAGACCGTGACCGCCGCCGGCCGCCAGCCGTGGTGCTCGACCAGCCAGGACAGCAGGGGCAGGAAGATCAGCTGGCCGGAGGCCCCGGCGGCGGTCAGGATGCCCGTGACGAGTCCGCGCCGGGCGGTGAACCAGCGGTTGGTGACGGTCGCCGCGAAGGCCAGTGCCATCGAGCCGCTGCCCAGGCCCACCAGCACGCCCCAGAACAGGATCAGTTGCCAGGACTGGGTCATCCAGAGGGTGGCCACGGTGCCGCCGGATATGACCAGCAGGGCGACGGCGACCACCTTGCGGATGCCGAAGCGGTCCATCAGGGCCGCCGCGAAGGGTGCGGTGAGCCCGTAGAGGGCGAGGTTCACCGAGACGGCGAAGCCGATCGTGCCGCGCGACCAGTCGAACTCGTGGTAAAACTTTGGGGCACGTAGTGCAGGGGCAGGAAAAGGGGGGCAAGACAGGTGGACGTCACCATCTACGTTCGACTCAGCCTGGATCAGCATGGCGACCAGTTGGGCGTTCAGCGCCAGGAGGGCGAGTGCCGGGCATACGCCGCAGCCCGTGGCTGGACCGTACGCGAGGCAATCACGGACAACGACATCAGCGCCACCTCGGGCAAGGTACGCCCGGGGTTCGAGCGCCTGTTGGCGTCCAAGCCGGACGCCGTCCTTTGCTGGCACACTGACCGGCTCGTACGGAAGACGGAAGACCTGCTGCGCGTGATCGCACTCGGGGTCAACGTCCATGCCATCCACGCTGGACACCTTGACCTGTCGACTCCCGCTGGTCGGGCCACAGCCAAGACGGTTACGGCTTGGGCGGAGTACGAGGGGGAGCAGAAGGCACTCCGGCAGAAGGCTTCGAACCTCCAGGCGGCGAAGAACGGCACCCCGCACAAGGCGGGTATTCGTCCCTTCGGCTACGCCGACGACTACGTGACCGTGGTCGAGGACGAGGCGGAAGCGATCCGCAAGGGTGCCGAGATGGTTCTTCAGGGCGAGACCCTGGCATCTGTCGCTCGCTTCTGGACCGGCCTCGGTCTGCTCGCTCCCCGCTCGTCGTCCGGCAAGGCGAAGGGCGAGACGAAGGGGTGGGGAGTCGGTGGAGTGAAGAAGGTGCTCATCTCCCCTCGGTACATCGCTCAGGCCACCTACCTGGGCGAAGTGATGGGCGAGGGTCAGTGGCCCGCGATCCTGGACGAAGCGACGCACTACGCCCTCGTGTCGGCACTGACGAACCCCAAGCGGTTCACGGGTGGTGCGCGTACCGGCTCAGCCCCTCAGACCCTGCTCGCCGGACTGGCTACATGTGGGCGTTGCGGGGAGACCGTGCGAGGCGGCATGTACCGAGGGACCCCGGTCTACCGCTGCGGACAGAAGCACGTACGCGTGCCCCGAGAGCTGGCCGACAAGCGCGCCGGTAGCGCCGTCCTGGCGCGGATCGTCTTCCCCGACTTCCTGCCCTGGGTCCTCGCCGCTCGACAGGAGCAGGGAGACGACTCGGCCCACCTTCACCAGGAAGCGCAGACCCTGCGGGAACGGCTGGACGGGTTGGCTGTGGCCTACGCCTCGGGTTCCATCACCTTGTCGCAGATGACGGCCGGTACCGAGGCGATCCGAGCCAGGCTGGACGAGATCGACGAGAAGCTGTCGGGTGTCACCGGCCTGCCCCCGATCGATCCCGTGTCTGGCATCGCTGGCCTGATTCAGGACTGGCCGAACACTTCGCTCCCCGTCCGTCGCGCGTGGGTCAAGTTCGTCACCACGATCACGATGCACCCCAACGGCTTCAAGAAGGCGGCGAAGATGACCGTGGACGACTACATGTCCGTGGACTGGAACCACACCGCCGACGAACCCGACGCGTAGCCTGACCCGCTCGACACGGCCCCGCTCTCACCCGAGGGCGGGGCTTCGTCGTGTCTGGTCAGAGGGGCGGGGGTCGGCCGGCTCGGTTGACGACCGAGCAACCGGCCATGTAAGAAGATCCTCCCGTTCCTTCGAGGAGCGGACACCGTAGCTCCCGTCGTGTGACGCCGGTAGAGCTGGCCACTCCGTGTAGGGGCCGCCATCCCAAGGGGCTGGCAGGGGAAGCCGAGGGCACCCCCGAAGCGCAGGACGGTACTGCGCGACTTCCACTCACCCGCCGAGGTGCAGCAACGCGCTGCCCTTGGCCGCCGCCGGGAGGTCGCCACCCCTTGAACAGCACCATCAACTTCGGCCCCGGCCGCCCGTGGGGCGGGGTATCTCAGCGCGAGTACCAGCGCATGACCCAAGACCCCCGACATCAGCTCGCCTACCGCATCCACTTCGCGGCCCTCGGTTGGGCCGACCGCCATGGGCACGCGAGCTTCGACCCCGGCAAGCTCGCCGCACTGCTCGGCAAGGATGGCAAGCCCCTGTCCGACCAGAGCACGAACAACGCCCTGGCCCGCGCCAAGCAGCTGGATCTTGTATCGCCTCGATCGGGCGCCGCTTGCCTTGTCCTCCCCTCTCACGTCTTCCAGAAGAGGAAGGGCGCACCGGTGCCGTGCCGCCTGCACCTCGATCGGTGACTACATCTCTCGCGTGTAGCCAGTACACGCCTCGCGTGTACCGAGACGTCATCTCACCTGCGGAAACGTTCGCGCCTTCTCTTCTCTTTTTGGCCTCACACACCTTTTGGCCTCACAGCGCGGCCCCGCAGGGGGCCGACAGGAAGGAAGCCAGGTACGCACTTACGTCAGCGACAAGGGGAAGTGGGGCGCGCAGCGCCCCAAGTCGTAAAGGCGACGGCGAAGAGAACCAAGCGACAGTCGCGGCCTCCGGCCGCACAGCCGCAAGACACTTCGTATGAGCGGCCCCGAAGGGGGCCGACATCAGCAGGACCAGGGAGCTGGCCAAGTGGGGGCGCTACCGCGCCCCCGCTACGCCAAGGATCAAGGCAAGCTGCTTGGGCAAGGGGGGCCGCTACGCGGCCACAGCGGGAAGCCACAGACGGCAAGCCTTGGTAAACCCTCACTCTTGCGCAGTCTCTGAGTGCCAGCCGCGCAGGGCGCAGCCCTCCTACCTGCACCTTCTTCGCCGTTGCCTCACTTCGCCGCTGTCTGACGGGGTCTGAAACCGTGGCACGATCTTGGCCGGTATGACATGGCGGTCCGGCAAGGACCCCTCAGGGGGTCATCCCCCACCCCCTTTCACCTACTCGGGGGGCTCGGTTACCTGTTCTCTCCTCAGCTGCACAAGAAGGGAGCGGCAGATCCAGTCGAAGACGCCGGAGCCCGCCCGATTCAACTCGTAGGCCAAGGTTTCCGCTTCTTCGTAGGAGATCTCGATGGAGGCCGCAGCCGTGCGCCTCTTGCTGACAAGCGCCCACGCCGCGCTGGGTAGCGGCTCAGTCTCCGGCACACGCTCAGGCGACCACATGCCGTGCACCAAGTGGTTTCGGCGAGCGAGCAAGGGCTTGAGTGTCGCAAGTTTGGAGCGGCACTCGGTGCGCTGCGCTTCCGTGATCTCCCGGTTGATCTTCACGAGCGCCGTACACGTATCGATCAGCTCATGTGGTCCAAGCCCCGCAGCCACAACCTCGGCGTACTTGCTGTCGATGAGGCAGGTCATGAGTTGGCGCAGGTAGTACTCCAGCGCAGCACTCTCCCTCGCCACCTCACCCACCAGGAGAGACATGCGCTGCTGTATCTCCTCCATCTCCTCGTCCGATCGGAGGATCGGAAGCCCATCGAGATGGCTTGGCAGGACCGCTTCATCAGACATGCCGAAGAGCGTACCGAGACGTGTCTCACAAACCTTCGTTTTCGGGACGGACGGCGAACGCTCGGGGCGTATCCGTTTCGCCCCCGCTCCGTCGTCTCGTAACCCGTCCCGAAACATCACCCTCACTACTGGATTTCGGGACACGTTTGTGAGACTGTCTCGTCATGACCACGAACACCCCGGCCGCACAGGTCGAACGTCATGCCTGCCCGAAGTGCGGAGCCCCCGCCGGTAGCCCTTGCCGTACGACGACGGGCAAGGTGGCGGCGAACTACCACACGGGCCGCTTCGCCTTGGTGCCCGCGCTCAAGGCGGAACTGACCGTGAAGACTCCGGCCGACCGCAACCCCGGGAAGGCGTGGACACGGGGCGCTCCTGTCACACAGGTGCCCGCCGCGATACCGGGCGCAGCGATCCGACTGGGCTACGCCCGTTGCTCAACCGTTGGACAGGAACTTCAGTCCCAGTTGGACATGCTTGCCCGTGCCGACTGCACCCGCGTGTTTTCGGAGAAGATCAGTACCCGTGTGAAGGAGCGGCCGGAGCTTGAGAAGGCGCTCACCCTGGCTCGGGAGTTCAAAGCGGCCGCGCCGAATCAGTCGGTCATCCTGACCGTGGTCGAGATGAAGCGTCTTGCCCGCAGTGCGGCAGAGCTGATGACGCTGTCTTCCGCCCTTCAGGCGGACGGCATCCAACTGGAACTCCTGTCCGGTCCCCTTCAGGGGGTGTACGACCCGAACGGGGCAGGTGCCATCGTGTTCGCCGTGCTCGCCGTCAGTGCAGAGGTGGAGCGGGAAGGCATACGAGAGAAGACGTTGGAAGGGTTGGAAGCTGCGGCCCGTAAGGGCAACGTCGGTGGGCGCCCGTCCGTGGTGGATGACGACACCCTCGCCGTAGCCCGTGCTCGACACGCCAAGGGAGACAGCGTCACAGCCATCGCCAAGGCCCTGGGAATCGGCCGTGCCACGCTGTACCGCCACCTGGGAGAGAGCGCCTGAGACAGGCGCACAGCCATGCAGACAGGCCCTCGGCATACGTCGGGGGCCGTTGTCATGCGCGGCCTACCCGGCGGGACAGGACAGGTCGGGAGCAGCCCGGTTCGGCGAGCACGTCACAAGGGCGACGGAGTGGAAGACAGTGCCCTTCAGGTAGTGGCCGAGGGACACGTCTCCTCCCCACGTCAGCCGCTCGACTGCACCCTTCACCAGGAGAACCAACCTGGTCACTTCCCGATCCTGCTCGGAGGCGAACCGGGGGGCGAACTCTGCGAGCTGAAAGCCGAGCCACTCACCGGCTTCCTTGGGTTCCTCCCACGTCCCTCGGATCATCGAGGGCGGTTTCATGAGCCAGTGCGCCGTTTGGATCGGGGGCACGTCGGTAGTCGGGAACACGGCCACGGCTTCTCGGTACCGGTCATGTACCTCCATCTCGCTGCTTGCGGTCGGGGCCTGTCCGGCCGGTCTGCGGATGCTCTCCTTGTCGAACGTCTTCTTCTCCCCCACCCATGCGTAACCGTGGTGGTGCACCGCTGCTCCGTTCCGAGGGATGACGACGGCCCCGCCCGTCAGGCGTGAGGGCGGGGCCGTCAGTTCAGGTGGTGCCGTGGATCAGGCGGAGAGGTCGAAGCGGGCGGGGTCGATGCCCGCCGCGTCCAGCTCGGCCGAGGTGAAGCGCAGCGGCTCAGCGTCCGGGCGCTTGCTGTCACCCATGGCCCATGCGTCCGGCCCGATCTTCGCGAGGGTCACGCACGCCTCGCCGTCCGGGTGGGTACTGCCACCGCACGCCTTCGAGAACTCGGCTCCCTCGATGGGGAGCCCGTACAGGTCGGTCATCGTTGTGCCCTTCCTGATCTGCTTCACAGCCGAGCGAGTGCCGGCTGCACCCCGCCCGTGATGGGCGGGAGTCGATGGGTGCTTCGGTTTCCCAGGGCCCGAAGCGGTTGCCCTCACCGCCCAGGGCGGCACTCCAGTCAAGGAGCGGACCGGGCCGGAACCTGGGCACGTCAACCCAGACGAGACGCGTCCTGCCTCTGCTCTACGGCTTGTCGATCGGGGGACTGCCTGTCTCCCGCCGGGAGGGCGGCGGTGACAGGATTCTGTGATCGGCTCAAGGAGCCGAGGGCACCCGCAGCGCCTCTGCGATCTGCTCGACCGCATCAGCGCGGATCATCCCGAGATGGACGTACGCCTGCCCGGTGTGCGTCACCACGGGCCGGACGCTGCTCCACGCGGACTCGGGAACGTCGAGCGCGGCGAGTGCCGCGCGTATGGACTCCGTCGCGTCTGTCGCCTGAGCCCTGGCATCTCTCCACGTCTGCATGTCCATCAGTGGCCGGTCCCGTGCATACGGAGCAGGATGTTGCAGTCGGCGACCGTGGTCCTGTCGTGCTCCATGCCCGCTGCCTTACGGAGCTGGCCAAGCCGCGCGCACTCGGGGCAGCCAGGTACCGGACGGGGCGGAGGGCGCTCCTCCCGGATCGGCAGTTCTACCGGTACTTCCTGCCACCGCGTGGGTTCTGTCTTCGTCACCGCCGCGCCCTCCCTGTCGCTTCCGAGGTCGATGAACAGACCGTAGGGAGCGGGGTCGTGAGGGGTCCACGCTGTTGCACGCGGTTGCACGGATTCACCCGAGGCCGGCGAGAGCCTTCGTGATCAGGGCGCGGGCGTCGGCTCCGCGCACGGCGGATCGGGACAGCTCGGAGAAGGCTCGGAGGTAGGTACGGATCTCGCCGGGCGTGGTCAGGTTGATCTCTGCGGTGAGAGTCTCGACCGCCACCTGTCGATCGTCGAAGGCGTAGAAGGCTTCGAGCGGCCAGACGGTACGGCGGGCCCGTGCCGGGATGATGCCGAGGGATACGTTCTGCTGTCCCATCACCGAGAGCACGTGTTCGAGCTGGGCCGCCATCGCGGCATCGTCGCTCACCCGGTAGTAGAGAACCGTCTCTTCGAGCACCAGGGCGAACCGATGGTCCCCTTCCCGGATCACACGGGACCGTTGGGCCCGAGCCTTCACGGCGTCGGCCACGTCGTCCGGGGTCCCCTGGAACGCCGTGATGGACCGTAGAAGTGAGAGCGGACAGCGCAAGATCCTTGTAGGCGGACATTTCGGATCCCGCTTGGCGGACAGCTGATCTCCCCGTCGATACGGCCGTTCGTGTGTCTTCGAACCCAGGTTCCGAACTGGTGATCCCTC
>NZ_JAPNLK010000099.1 GCF_026627505.1 Streptomyces sp. H27-H5
TTCTACCTGCGGATCCGGTATCCCGTGGTCATCAGTGCTGGCCACTGTGGGCACTACTCCTTCTCCACCCTCAACTCAATGAATCATCCAGTATGCCTGGCTTGAGTCACTTTGACAGAGAGGGCTGCTTCGTGACGGCGACGAAGCGAGGCACGTACATGCCCTTGGACGACATCCGGAACAAGCTGATCCCCCAGCTCACCGAGGCACGCGTCACCAAGATCACGGTCACCGGGGGTGAGCCGTTCATGCACCCGGACCTGATCGAGATCATCGGCGCGTTCCGGGCGGCCGGCATGTCGGTGGGGGTGTGCACCAACGGCACCATGTGCAGCGACGAGCAGATCGCCGCCCTGGTGGAGCTGGACGCCCACATGAACGTGTCGCTGGACGGGTTCGCCGAGGAGTCGCATTCCATCTTCCGGGGGCTCCCGGGGTGTTTCGCGGAGACCATCGACACGATCAAGCGGTTCGCGGCGGCCGGCATCCTCCAGGGGTTGCTGTGCACGCCCAACTCCCTCGCGGAGGACGAGGAGTACCGCAAGCTGGTGGAGTTCGCCAGGGATCAGGGCGCCACGTACGTCCTGATGAACCCGCTCGGGAACATGGGCCGCGGCCAGTCGAAGCGGGCCCAGGGCCGGCTGCGCACCCCGGACGAGCAGATGCGGGAGATTGCCAGGATGACGGCCCCGTTCGAGGCGGACGGGATGGAGATGGTCAACATCCGGTTCCCCAACGAGGACAAGCCGCTGGGCGGGTGCGAGGCGGGGAACATCGTCTACGTCTTCACGGACGGGGCCATGGCGATCTGCCCGTACCTGGTGTTCGCCGCGCGGACCACGGCGTCCAAGCATCCCGACTCCGACTTCATCGTCGGCAACGTGTGGGAGCACGGCGACGTCGCGGACCGCCTGGACGCGTACGGGAAGTTCTCCGACCGGTGGGACCTGGGCGGCAACGCGACGTGCGGGGCCTGCGCGATGTCCTCGTCGTGCGGGAAGGGCTGTCCGGCCGCCGTGGTGGCGTCCGGCGAGAGGATCGGTGCCGTCGACACCGAGCTGTGCCCGGTCGTCCCGAAGCAGACCCGCGTACTGCCCTTGATCGGCGTGTCATGAGCGGCCGGTTCATCACCCTCGACGGCCCCGGCGGGGTCGGGAAGTCCACCGTGGCCGCCCTGGTGGTGGAGATGCTGCGCGCCGAGGGCGCGGCCGTGCACGCGACGAGGGAGCCCAGTGACGCGTCTCTGGGGACGCCCGCGCGCAACGGGACTGACCTGTACCGGGGGATGAGCATGGCGTGCTTGATCGCCGCCGACCGGTACATGCACGTGGAGGAGGAGATCCGGCCGGCGCTCGCCCGTGGGGAGATCGTCGTCTGTGACCGGTACGTGGCTTCGTCCCTCGTGCTCCAGGTCATCGACGGAGTGAGCCGGGACGTGGTGTGGGAGCTGTCCCGGCACGCGGACATGCCGGACCTCGCGGTCGTCATCAACGCCCGTACGGACGTGGTCGAGAAGAGGTTGACCGAGCGGGGGGCGCACAGCCGGTACGAGCGGGAGCCGGGGAGCAGCGAGCGGGAGTGCGCGATGTTCCGTGAGGCCGCTAGGTTCCTTACGTCCTTCGGGGTGCGAGTCCTCCAGCTCGATGCCAGCACCGCAGGGCCGGAAGACATCGCGCGCGCGATCGTGGCCGCGATCCATAACCGTGGATGAGGGGCAGTTCGTGACCAGCCTGGGCACGCTCGACGTGCTGACGTTCAACCTGAACAACCCCGGCCGGGAGCGTGCCGGGCGGCAGCTCGCCTATCTGGCCGCCCGGCCGGAGCAGGTGCTGGTCCTCACCGAGACGGCGGACAGTGCCGGCTGTTCCCTGCTGGAGGACAGGTTCCGGTCGGCCGGGTACTCGGTCACGTTCCCTCGGCCCGAGGGGCGTGAGCGGGGGGTGATGATCGTGAGCCGGCTGGAGACCCGGCCCTTGGAGACGGGGGTGGGAGTCCTGCCGTACCGGGCGGCCGGTGTCACGGTGGACACCGAGGATGGTCCGCTGGACGTCATCGGGTTGTACGTGCCGTCCCGGAACGCAAGCGACGAGAAGATCGAGCGGAAGCGGTCGTTCCTCCAGGACTGTCGGGACAACCTCCTCGACGGTCGGACCGCGAACCGGGTGGTCCTGGGTGACTTCAACGTCCTGGAACCCGGGCACGTCCCGGCGTACCGGTTCTTCGCCCCGTTCGAGTACGAGTTCTATGAGTGGCTCGGGACGGCCTGTTACGTGGACGCGTTCCGGCACCTGCACCCGGAGCTGCTGGACTATTCGTGGGTCGGGCGGACCGGGGACGGCTACAGGTACGACCACGCCCACGTGTCCCGGCGGATCGTGGGCCGGTTGCGCGGGTGCTCGTACGTCCACGAACCGCGCACCATGGAGGATCGCCTCACCGATCACTCCGCGCTGACGGTGCAGCTCGCCATCAGCGCCGCGGCTCCCCTGGTCGTGGCCGACCCGGTGGACGTGCCGGTGGTGACCGAGGCCCTGTTCTGATCCGCACCACGACCAAAGGGGACGACATGAGCGACACGATGCACGGCGAGACCTGGGACCGGATCGTCCGTATCAAGGGATGGCTGGACGAGAACGCCGGCGACCTCACCGAGCGGGAGCGCACGATGATGCGCGTGCTCAAGATCGGCGAGGAGTTCGGGGAGGTGGCCGAGGCTCTTCACGGGGCGCTCGGCTCGAACCCGAGGAAGGGGAGCTCCCACACCTGGGAGGACGTGACGAAGGAGCTGGTGGACGTGGCGGTCACGACGCTGGTGGCGCTGGCCACCATCGACCCGGACGGGGCCAAGACCCTGGACGCCCGCCTCACGGCCCTCGTGGACCGCATCCCGGCGTCCTGATCCTGGCCCGGGGCGCTCGTGCCCCGGGTGTCGCGGCCCGCATCCGTTCTGGGTGTGGGCCGTCGGCTTGTACGGGCTCTCACCTGCGCACACTTGTGGCGTACCTCTGCCGATTCCGGGTGTGAACTGGGTGTGATCTTGAAGAAGCGAGAGGTATGCCGGACGTATCTCAACAGTCGTCCAGAGGTGCCGGGATGGGGGGCGGCGTTGAACGCGCGCCCCTGACCTGGGGTTTCTCGGTGCTACTGTGCAGGTCAGGGCGTTGCGGCTCTGTCCCCTTTACCTGGCGTCCCTAATTCGGGACGAAGAGGTCGTGGGTTCAAATCCCGCCACCCCGACTTCGTAAGACCAGGTCAAGGGCTTGATCCGCATTGCGGGTCAGGCCCTTTCTGCGTTTCCGGGGCCCGGTGGTCGGGGCGTGTCGGATGCGTGCGGGGGCCGGTGGGGTGGTTTCGGGGGAGCATGAAGGGATGGAGAGGGCATCCCCGGGGGTGTCGGTGGGCCGGGTCGGGTGGCCGCGGTCGGGGAGGGGATCGGGGCGGACGAGCTGGCGCTGGCCGCCCGCAACCACGGTCTGCCCCTGGAGGCGCTGCGTTACGAGGTGACGCCGGCCGGGCTGCACTACGTGCTGGTGCACTACGACATCCCCGCGGCCGACGCGGGCGGGTGGCGGCTGCGGGTGGGTGGGCGGGTGCGGACGGCGGTGGAGTGGGGGCCGGACGAGCTGCGGGCCCGGCCGGCCGTCACGCGGCGGGTGACCATGGAGTGTGCCGGGAACGGGCGGGCGCGGTTGTCGCCGCGGCCGGTGAGCCAGCCCTGGCTGGTCGAGGCGGTGGGGACCGCCGACTGGACGGGGGTGGCGCTGGGCGGGCTGCTCGCCGAGGCGGGCGTGGAGCCGGACGCGGTCGAGGCGGTGTTCAGGGGCGCCGACCACGGGTTCGAGCGCGGTGTGGAGCAGGACTACCGGCGGAGCCTGCCGCTGCCGATCGACGCGGACGTGTTGGTCGCGTACGAGATGAACGGGCGGCCGCTGCCGCCGCAGCACGGGTATCCGCTGCGGCTGGTGGTGCCCGGCTGGTACGGCATGGCCCAGGTGAAGTGGCTGACGGACATCACGCTGGTCGACGCGCCGTTCGCGGGGTTCCAGCAGTCCGTGGCCTACCGGTTCCGGCAGTCGCCCGACGAGGCCGGGGAGCCCGTGACCCTGATCGAGCCGCGCGCCCTGATGGCGCCGCCGGGCTTCCCCGACTTCATGTCCCGTACCCGTGTCGTGCGGCCCGGGTCGGTGCCGGTGGCGGGCCGGGCGTGGTCGGGGTACGGGCCGGTGGTTCGGGTGGAGTTCAGTGCCGACGCGGGCCTGAACTGGGTCGACTTCGAGGTGGCGACGCCGTTCGGCGGGCGCTGTGCCTGGCAGGCCTGGCGCGGGGTGTGGGAGGCGACGCCGGGTGAACACACCCTGGCCGTACGGGCCACGGACGCCGAGGGGCGGCGGCAGCCGCTCGAACAGGTCTGGAACCGGGGCGGCTTCGGCAACAACGCGGTGCAGCGGGTGGCGGTGGTGTGCGCTCCGCAGGGGTGACCGTTCGGCTCCCGGCGGGTGTGAGGAGATTCAGCGCTGACGGTCCGGGTCGGCGAGCGGGGCCGTGGAGGTGTCCGGGGCCGGGTAGGCGTCGAGTTCCGTGCGGACCAGGGTGACGAACTCCCGGGTGCGGGTGTCGACCGCGCGGTCCTCGGCCAGCCGGTGGAGGTGGTCGAGGACGGCGTCGACCGTGTCGAAGGGGCCGACGGGGCGCAGCAGCCACAGCCGGCCCCGGGGGCGGGGCGGCAGGCCGAGGTCGGCGAGGGCCGTCACGGATTCGGCGTCGAGGAGGTCCACGTCCTCGGCCGGGAGCGGGGCGCACTCCACGCGCGTGATGTGGCCGCGGCCGTCCAGTTCGCTCTCCACGGCCCAGTGGGTGCCGCGGTCCGGGATCCAGGTGCGGGCGCTCGGGGGCCAGACGTAGGGGAGGAAGACCCACGTCGCGTTCTCGGGTGCGGGCTCCCAGCCGAGCACCGCCAGTTCCCTGATCTCGGGCAGTCGGTCCGGTTCCTGTTCGCTGCGTCCGGTGCGGCGCTGTGCGAGCGGGTGGGGTGATCCGGTCTCGTCCCAGGACATGCGGGCACGCTATCCGACGGGGTGGCCGATGTGCGTGACCCTGCGGGGTCCCGGCGGTCCCGGGCGTACGCTGGGGCACAAGTAGACGCTGTCCACATCTTTGGAATCGACGATCCCATGCCCGCACCGGCCACCGAACCGACGCCCAAGCGCGCCACCTACCGCCACGGCAACCTCCGCAGCGCCCTGCTCGACGCGGCTCTGGAACTGGCCCGCGAGGGCGGGCCCGACGCGGTCTCGCTGCGCGAGGTCACCCGGCGGGCCGGGGTGTCGCCCAACGCCGCGTACCGGCACTTCGCCGACCGGGGGGCGCTGGTGCACGCGGTCTCGCAGGCGGCGATGGCGCACGTAGCGCGGGCGATGGAGGCCGAGATCGACGCCCTCCCGTCCGCCGGGGATCCCGCGGCGGTGGCGCGGGCACGCTTCCGGGCGGTGGGGACGGGGTACCTCCGCTTCGCCGTCACCGAACCGGGCTGGTTCCGGACGGCGTTCCACGTCCCGGCCGACATGGTCCACGCCACCGACATCACCGCCGCCGGCGAGGGCGGGCTCACCCCCTTCGAGCTGCTCGGCGCCGCCCTGGACGGGCTCGTGGACGTCGGTGCGCTGCCCGCCGAGCGTCGCCCGGGCGCGGAGTTCCTCGTCTGGTCGGCGGTGCACGGGCTGGCGGCGCTGGTGATCGACGGTCCGCTGCGCGGGGTCACCCCGGAGCAGGTCCACGACGCGGGCCAGGACGTGATCGCGATGTTGGAGCGGGGGATCTGAGACCGCTCGGATCCGGGGCGCCGCGGCGCGACCCAGGCGCGTCCGCCGCCGCGCCCGGGCGGCGGCTCACGGTCGTCTGAAGTCCACTTCCGACGGGCCCGGTTCGCCGGGCCAGGACAGCAGGCGGGTCGGGGCGGGCGGGTTCTCGGCGAGGACGGTGCCGCGCGAGACGACGTATCGGGGTCGGACCTGGCGGCGGATCGCCTCGGTGGGCGACTCGGCCGGCAGCAGGACGAAGGAGGCCGGGGCGCCCGGGGTGATGCCGTACTCGGTCGCGGACAGGCCGAGGACCCGCGCGGCGCGGTCGGTCACCATCTCGAAGGCGCGGGGGATCTCGTCGGCCCCGGTGAGTTGGGCTGCGTACACGCCGACGAGGGCGGTCTGGAGCGGGTTGCCGGTGCCCAGGGCGTTCCAGGGGTCCATCACGTCGTCGTGGCCGAAGGCCACGTTCACCCCGGCCGCCAGCATCTCCTTGACCTGGGTGAGGCCGCGCCGTTTGGGATAGGCGTCGAAGCGGCCCTGGAGGTTGAGGTTCGCGAACGGGTTGGAGACGAGGTTGATCCCGGCGCGGGACAGCAGCCGTTGGAGTTTGAAGCTGTACGCGCCGCCGTAGGAACCCATGGCGGTCGTGTGGGAGGCCGTCGCGCGTTCGCGCAGCCCGGTGCGCAGCGCGAGCGTGGCCAGGACCTCCACGAAGCGGGACTGTGCGTCGTCGATCTCGTCGCAGTGCGCGTCGACGCGCAGGCCCCGTTCCTCGGCGAGCGCGAAGGCGATCCCGAGCGAGGCCACCCCGTCCTCGCGGGTGTCCTCGAAGTGCGGGATCGCGCCGACCACGTCCGCGCCGCGCCGGACCGCCTCGCGCAGCAGCGCCTCGCCGTCGGGGAAGGAGACGATGCCCTCCTGCGGGAAGGCGACGATCTGCAGGGTCATGACGTCCCGTACCC
The DNA here is from genome assembly GCF_026627505.1 of Streptomyces sp. H27-H5. Lineage (GTDB taxonomy): Bacteria > Actinomycetota > Actinomycetes > Streptomycetales > Streptomycetaceae > Streptomyces. The sequence continues at coordinate 6,764 of NZ_JAPNLK010000099.1, forward strand.
GGTCCCGGACCTCCAGCAGCGCGTCGAGGGCGGTGAGCCGCGGGTCGGTGATGTCGCAGTGGGTGCGTACGTGCAGCACGCCCTGGGCCGCCTGCCAGCGCAGCACCTCGGTGGCGCGGGCGATGACGTCCTCGCGGGTCAGGGTCCGCTTGCGCTCGCTCCAGCAGGCGATGCCCTCCCAGAGGGTGCCGGAGGCGTTCGGGCGCGGCTCGCCGGCCGTGAGGGCGGTGTCGAGGTGGATGTGCGGCTCGACGAAGGGGGCGGTGAGCAGGCCGCCGTGCGCCTCGATCAGGACGCCGGTGGCGGGTGGCTCCTTCTGGTCGTCGTGCGGGAGGACGCGGGCGATCCGGCCGTCCTCCGCGACCTCCACGTCGCTGAGTCCGTCGCCGCCGGCGGTGTGGTGGTCGGTCAACAGCCGGGCGCCCCGGACGATCATCCGCATGGCGTCAGCGTACGACCGGGGGCGGCCGGGTGGGCCTCAGGCGGGCCGGGGCGGCGTCATCGCCCGAACGCCGACGGCCCGCGGTTTCCGGTGGGAAACCGCGGGCCGGTGACGGGGTGACGGGCGGTGGAACGGCGCCGTGACGGGTCGGTGACGTGGTCGGTCAGCCGCGCTTGGCCTGGGCCTTCTGTTGCATGCCCCGGGTCTTCGCGGAGATCGACTGCACATCCCTGACCGCGGCCTTGGCGCGGGCCTCGGCCGCCGTGTTCTTCGCCAGCGCGCGCTCGGAATCCTGGTGGCCGTGATGTTCGCCGCGAGCCTTCCTGGCCATGACCACTCCTCCTCGGCGCACGGAAAGACGTACGTACTCCACTGTCCCTCCGTTCCGGCCAGGGGGCATCCGGAGGGCCCGTCACCCGTTCGGCGGACTCAGCCGCCGCGCTGCGATCCGGACGACGGGGGCTTCATTCCCCGCGAACGGCGCGCGTCCTCGTCCATCGCCCGGGCCTGGGCCTCGGCGATGTCCTCGATCCTGCCCTTGCTCTGCTGGTCCGAGCTCTTCGACATCCGCGAACGCGAGGAGCCGCTGTCGCCCGACATGTCGGACTGCTCCTTGGGCTGCTTCGCCATGATCGTTCCTCCTTGAGGACGGCGGGTGGGATCCCCGCCCACGCTGCCGCCTTCCGGGCGCCGGGACCATCCGACAGCGCCGATCGGGTTACATGGGGGGCATGACTGACGCAGACGCCTTCGCAGACACGCCCGCCATGCCCGACTGGGAGAAGCGCTTCCGGGCCCCGCGCGTCGGGCTGCCCGAGTGGGCCGAGGACGCGCCGGACCGTTCCCTGTTCGTCTCCAACGCGACCGGGACCTACGAGCTGTACGCCTGGGACCGCGCCACCGGTGCCCAACGTCAGGCCACGGACCGTCCGAACGGCACCACCGACGGCACCCTCTCCCCCGACGGCGAGTGGATCTGGTGGTTCTCCGACACCGACGGTGACGAGTTCGGCACCTGGGTCCGCCAGCCGTTCGCGGGCGGCCCCGACACGCCGGCCACGCCCGGTCTGGAGCCCTCGTACCCCGCCGGACTCGCGATCGGCCGCGACGGCACGGCCGTCGTCGGCCGGTCCACCGACGAGGAGGGCACCACCGTCCACGTCGTCCGGCCGGGCGGCGGCGCGCCGGCCGTGATCTACCGGCACCGCGAATCCGCCGGCGTGGGCGACCTGTCCCGCGACGGGACCCTGCTGGTCATCGAGCACACCGAGCACGGCGACGCGATGCACTCGGCGCTGCGCGTCGTCACCCTCGACGGGTCCGCGGTCGCGGAGCTCGACGACTCGAAGGGCGGCACGGTGGAGCTGGGGCTGGGCGTGCTCGGCTTCGCCCCGGTCGCCGGCGACACCCGGCTGCTCGTCGCCCACCAGCGGCGCGGCCGCTGGGAGCCGATGATCTGGGACGTGGCCACGGGCACCGAGACCGACCTGGGGATCGAGCTGCCGGGCGACGTGGGCGCCGAGTGGTACCCGGACGGTTCGGCGCTGCTGGTGTCGCACGACTTCGAGGCGCGCGGCGAGCTGTGGCGCTACGACCTGGACTCGCGGTCCCTCGTCCCGGTGGAGACTCCCCCGGGTTCGGTGTCCGGCGCGACGGCCCGCCCGGACGGGTCGGTGGAGTACCAGTGGTCCTCGGCGGCCGAGCCGGCGGCCGTGCGGTCCACGGCGGGCGGCGTCGTGCTGGACCCGCCCGGTTTCAGGCCGCCGGGCTCGGTGCCGGTGGAGGACGTGTGGGTGGAGGGCCCGGGCGGTCGGATCCACGCGCTCGCGCAGCGGCCGACGGGCCGCGGGGACGGCCCCTTCCCGACGATCTTCGAGATCCACGGCGGCCCGACCCACCACGACACCGACTCGTTCCTGGCGACCCCGGCGGCCTGGCTCGACCACGGCTTCGCGGTGGTCCGGGTCAACTACCGGGGTTCGACGGGCTACGGGCGCGAGTGGACCGACGCCCTCAAGCACCGGGTCGGTCTGATCGAGCTGGAGGACATCGCGGCCGTCCGGGAGTGGGCCGTCGCGTCCGGTCTGGCGGATCCGGCGCGGCTGGTGCTGTCCGGCGGCTCGTGGGGCGGGTACCTGACGCTGCTGGGCCTGGGGACCCAGCCGGACGCCTGGGCGGTGGGGCTGGCGGCGGTGCCGGTCGCGGACTACGTGACGGCGTACCACGACGAGATGGAGGCGCTGAAGTCCCTGGACCGCACCCTCTTCGGCGGCACTCCGGAGGAGGTCCCGGACCGTTTCGAGGCGTCCTCCCCGCTGACGTACGTGGACTCGGTGAAGGCGCCCGTGCACATCGCGGCGGGCCTCAACGACCCGCGGTGCCCGATCCGGCAGATCGAGAACTACGTGGACCGCCTCGCGGCGCGCGGGGCGGTGCACGAGGTGTACCGGTACGACGCCGGGCACGGTTCGCTGGTCGTGGAGGAGCGGATCAAGCAGGTGCGGATGGACCTGGAGTTCGCGCTGAAGCACCTTCCGGCCTGACCCGGCAGCCGATGACCGGTGCACCCCCCGTACCGTGGTGGGGTGCACCGGTTTCTCCTGACCCCGCGCTGGTGGGGGATCAACGTCTTCGTCGCGCTCGGTGTCCCCTTCTGCCTGTTCATGGGGACCTGGCAGCTCGGCCGGTTCGAGGACCGCGTCGACACCCACCGGGAGGCGTCCGCCGCACGGCCCGCCGACCGGGCGGCCGCGCCGCTGGACTCGCTGCTGCCGGTGGACACCGAGACCTCCGGGCGGCCGGCTTCGGCGTCCGGTGTGTACGGGCGGCAGTTGCTCGTCCCGGAACGGCAGCTCGACGGGAAGTCCGGGTTCTACGTCCTGACCCTGCTGAAGACCGACTCCGGCAAGGCCGTCCCGGTGGTCCGGGGCTGGCTGCCGGGCACCGCGGACCCGGCGAAGGCGCCGGCCGCGCCGAGCGGGCGGGTCGAGGTGACCGGGGCGCTCCAGGCGTCGGAGAACTCCGGGACCAAGGGCGTGTACTCGCAGGGCGGTCTGCCGGCCGGGCAGCTCGGGGTGATCGGCGCCGCGACGCTGGTCAACATGGTGCAGGAGCCGCTGTACGACGCCTGGCTGACGGTGCAGACCCCGTCGGACGGGATGGTTCCGGTGCCCGCGAAGGCGCCGACCAACACCGGCCTGGACCTCAAGGCCTTCCAGAACCTCGGCTACACCGGCGAGTGGTTCGTCTTCGCCGCGTTCGTGCTCTTCATGTGGTTCCGGCTCTACCGGCGCGAGGTGGAGACCCTGCGCGACACGGAGGCGGGCCTGCTGCCGGCGGAGCCGGTCGCCGCGGAACCCGCCCCCGCCGCTACTGCGTCGACGCCCCCAGCGCGATAGCGCCCGTCCGGTAGACCGTCCCGCCGCAGGCGTCGGGGATCGTCGTCTGCGTGGTCGGCGCCCCCGCCTCGGGGGTGTGGGACACGGCCACGCCGGTCGGGTCCGGGCTCGCGCCGCCGTTCACCGGGTCCGCGGCCGCCCCGTCGGCGCCGGCGCCCTGGGTGCCGGCCGGGGGCTCGCCCGTGCCGCCCGCCGGGGGCTTGCCCGTCGGTCCGGCGGATGCCGCCGGACAGGACTGGGCCGAGGGCACCCAGGCGAACCGCACCTCGTACGCGGCGTTCGGTTCGAGGACCACCGTGGCGGACTCGACGGCCGGGTCGGGCAGCAGTCCGCTCGCCGGGTCCCCGGCGGTGTGGCTGAGCACGGTGACCCCGGAGCCCTGCGCGGGCGGGGCCGACCTCGCCACGGAGGCGGCGGTGACGGTGTCCGGGCCGGTGACCGTGCAGTCCCGGCCGGAGACGTTGGTGACCTTGAAGCTGCCGTACACCTTGCCGTCGGCCCGGGGGGCGCGGGCACTGCCCAGCACCCCCAGCTGGTCGGCGGAGCATCCGGGCACCACGCCGGCCGCTCCCACCGGGGGCCTCGGGGTGACGTCCGAACCGCTCGCGGCGCCGGCGGAGGCCGTGCCGGACGGGCCCGCCACGACGCTGTCGGACGGGGAGCCGCTCGGCTGCGGGGACGGCGTGCCGCCGGCGGTCTGGCCCGTCCCCGGGCGGAAGGTGGGCTGGGCGGCGGACTTGCCCGAGCCGTTCTGGTGCGGGGCGGAGGTGCCCCCGCTGTCGCCGTCCTGCTGCTGCCCGTGCCCGGCCATGGCGGAGTGGTCGGTGGCGGAGCCCTGGCCGCCGGCCAGGTGCAGGGCGGCCGGGACGGCCGCGCCGGCCAGTACGGCCGCGGCGGCGGCGCAGACGAGGACCTGCCGTTTGCGGGCCCGGCGCGCGGGGACGGCGTACCGCAGTCGCTCCAGCGCCCCCTCGGACGGCTCCAGGCCTTGGACGGCTCCGCTCAGCAGGCTCCGCAGCGCCTGTTCGTCGGCGCCTTCGGCGTCGTTCTTCCGGTCGTCCATCATGACTGCGCAGCCTCCATCGCCACCCGCAGCGCGGCAATGCCCCGCGATCCGTACGCCTTCACCGAGCCGAGCGATATGCCGAGTGTCTCGGCGACCTGAACCTCCGTCATGTCCGCGAAGTAGCGCAGCACGAGGACCTCGCGCTGGCGTCGTTGGAGCCCCCGCATGGACTTGATCAGGTCGTCCCGTTCCAGTTGGTCGTAGGCGCCCTCCTCCGCGCTGGCCATGTCCCGCATCGGCTTGGACAGCAGCTTCAGGCCGAGGATGCGGCGGCGCAGCGCGGAGCGGGAGAGGTTGACGACGGTCTGGCGCAGGTAGGCCAGGGTCTTGTCGCGGTCCCGGACCCGGTTGCGGGCCGAGTGGACGCGGATGAAGGCCTCTTGGACCACGTCCTCGCAGGAGGCGGTGTCGTCGAGGAGCAGGGCGGCCAGGCCCAGGAGAGAGCGGTAGTGGGCCTGGTACGTCTCGGTGAGGTGGTCGACCGTGGTGCCGGCCACGACGACCTTCTCGGTGTCGGCGCCCGCCGCGTCCGGGTGCGCCGGGCGGGCCTGGGCGCTGCCCGGCTCGACCGCGTTCGGGGCGGCCTTGACCGCCGTGTCGTCTGGGGCGTTGCTCCCGGGGGCGCCGGCGCTATCCCGGGGTGAGGGCACGCGGCCGCCCCGGATCGGTACGACGGACGGCGTGGACGTCGCCGCGCTCGCCGGCGGGACGGGCACGATCACAGGAAGGCCGCCGGGCACGTCCGATCGCCGGCGCGGGGGAATGAGCCCGGTACGCACCGGTATGACGGTGAAGTCGAGCAATGCCTCTGCCACGCCTGTTGGACACGCGTCCCCCCGTCAGGGTTGTACGCGCGAGCCAGAGTTTCCGGCAATATCCCCATTGCGCTCATGCGTACCCGCTCTTCCCGGTTGCCCCATTTATCCAGGCGGCAGTCGGGCCATCACCTTGATCAAGGGATCGACACCGATCCTACAAAGCGAATTACGCAAATTCACCCGCAATCAGTTCCGAGATCTGCGTCGCATTCAGGGCCGCGCCTTTGCGGAGATTGTCCGCACAAACGAAGAACTCCAGGGCCCGCCGGTCGTCGAGCGAGGCCCGTACTCGTCCCACCCAGGCCGGGTCCGTGCCGGCCGCGTCCACGGGAGTGGGGAACTCCCCCGCGGCGGGCTCGTCGACCAGGACCACCCCGGGCGCCGCCTCCAGGATCTCCCGCGCGTGCCCGGCGTCCACCTCGCGCTCGAACCGGGCCCGCACCGACAGGGAGTGCCCGGTCAGCACCGGGACCTGTACGCAGGTCACCGCGATCGGCAGGTCCGCGAGGTCGAGGATCCGCCGGGTCTCCGCCCGTACGGCCAGTTCGTGCGAGGACCAGCCGTCCTCGCGCAGCTCACCGGACCAGGGCACCACGTTCAGGGCGAGCGGGGCCGCGAAGGGGCCGGTGTCCTCGCCCACGGCACGGCGCACGTCCCCGGGCTGTTCCCCCAGGGAGGTCCCCGCCACCAGCGACATCTGGCGGCGCAGTGTCTCGGTTCCGCCCCGGCCCGCGGCGCTCGCGGCCTGGTACGAGGAGACGACCAGGTCGGCCAGCCCGTACTCGGCGTGCAGCGCGCCCAGCGCGGCGATCATCGAGGCGGTCACGCAGTCCGGGCCCGCCACGATGCCGCGCGGCCGCATCCGTACGGCGTGGCCGTTCACCTCGGGCACCACCAGCGGCACCTTGGGGTCGTCCCGGAAGGCGGGCGACTGGTCCACGGCCACGGCTCCGCGCGTGGTGACGACGGGCGCCCAGCGCGCCGAGACGTCGGCCGGGGTCAGGAAGATCACGACGTCGCCCGGTCCGAGGCCGTCGAAGGCGTCCTCGGTGAGGGCGAGCACCTCGATCTCCTCCCCGCGCACGGCCAGCACACGGCCGGCCGAGCGGGGGGAGGCGATCAGGCGGATGTCTCCCCAGACGTCGGCCCGCTGGGACAGGATCCCGAGCAGGACCGAACCGACCGCTCCGGTCGCCCCGACCACGGCGAGTGCCGGTGCCGGGGTCGACCGGGTCGGCGTCATCGTCCGGTGCCTCCGTAGACGACGGCCTCGTCGCTGTCGGAGTCGAGTCCGAAGGCCGTGTGCACGGCGCGGACGGCCTCGTTGACGTCGTCCTGGCGGGTGACGACCGAGATGCGGATCTCCGAGGTGGAGATCAGCTCGATGTTCACGCCCGCGTCGGACAGGGCCTGGAAGAACGAGGCCGTGACGCCCGGGTTGGTCTTCATGCCCGCGCCGACCAGGGAGATCTTGCCGATCTGGTCGTCGTAGCGCAGGGACTCGAAGCCGATCGCGCCCTTCGCCTTCTCCAGGGCGTCGATGGCCTTGTGGCCCTCGGTCTTGGGGAGGGTGAAGGAGATGTCCGTCAGGCCCGTGGAGGCGGCGGACACGTTCTGCACGATCATGTCGATGTTGATCTCGGCGTCCGCGATGGCACGGAAGATCGCCGCGGCCTCGCCCGGCTTGTCCGGAACGCCTACGACCGTGATCTTGGCTTCGGAGACGTCATGAGCGACTCCGGAGATGATGGCGTGCTCCACCGGCTCGTCCCCTTGCGGATTCTCGTTGCTGACCCACGTGCCCGGCAGTCCGGAGAAGGACGAACGGACGTGGATCGGGATGTCGTAGCGGCGTGCGTACTCGACGCAGCGGTGCAGCAGCACCTTGGACCCGGAGGCCGCCAGCTCCAGCATGTCCTCGGAGGAGATCCAGTCGATCTTTCTGGCCTTCTTCACGACGCGGGGGTCCGCGGTGAAGACGCCGTCGACATCGGTGTAGATCTCGCAGACCTCGGCGTCGAGCGCCGCGGCGAGCGCCACGGCAGTCGTGTCCGAGCCGCCCCGTCCGAGGGTGGTGATGTCCTTGCTGTCCGCCGACACGCCCTGGAAACCGGCGACGATGGCGATGTTGCCCTCGTCCAGCGCGGTGCGGATTCGGCCCGGCGTGACATCGATGATGCGCGCTTTGTTGTGCACCGAGTCGGTGATGACACCTGCCTGGCTGCCCGTGAACGACTGGGCCTCGTGGCCCAGGTTTTTGATCGCCATGGCCAACAGGGCCATGGAGATCCGCTCTCCGGCGGTCAGCAGCATGTCGAATTCGCGGCCGGCAGGCATCGGGGACACCTGCTCGGCGAGATCGATCAGCTCGTCCGTCGTGTCGCCCATCGCGGATACCACGACGACCACCTGGTGGCCGTTCTTCTTGGCATCCACGATTCGCTTGGCGACACGCTTGATGCCTTCGGCATCCGCTACGGAGGAACCTCCGTACTTCTGCACGACAAGGCCCACGTGCGCTCCTCGCTCAGTCCGTCTCATTGCTGGTGCAGTCTAACGAGCGGCCGCGATCCGACCGCTTCGTACCACATCATGAGACTAAACGATCAAAGGATGGGTTCGCTCGCGCCGCGGCTTCGATTGCCGCCCAGACCCAGCGGACCTGCGATTTCCTCGACCATCACGCGCCCCGCCTGCTCCGCGAGATCGTCCTCGGTCAGGTCCTCGTCGGTGTCCAGACCGTCGAGCTCCTCCAGCGGCTGGTCCAGCCGTACGTGGGCCACGAGCGACTGGAGCGCGCGCAGGGTCGCCGAGGCCGTCGAGCCCCAGTTGGAGAAGTACGAGAACTGCCACCACCACAGCGCCTCGGTCGTCCGGCCCGCCCGGTAGTGCGCCAACCCGTGCCGCAGGTCGGCGACCACGTCCGCGAGGTCGTCGGAGATCCGGTGCGCGACCGGGACCTTGCGCGGCTCGTACGGGTCGAAGACCTCGGAGTACACGTCGACCGGGTCCAGCATGTAGGCGAACCGCTCGCGCAGCTCGTCCACGTCCGGCTCCGGTCCGAGGTCCGGCTCGTAGCGCTCGTCGGGCAGGACGTCCTGGTACGCGCCCAGCCGGCCGCCCGCCAGCAGCAGCTGCGAGACCTCCAGGAGGAGGAAGGGCACGGCGCTGTCCGGGTCCTCGCCCTTGGCCACCTCGGTGACCGCGACGATGAAGGACTCGATCTGGTCCGCGATCTGGACGGCGAAGTCGTCCGGGTCCTGACCCAGGGCGTGCAGCGTTGCGTCAGACATCGAGAAGTCGCCTTCCTTCAAAGGCCCGCCCCAGCGTGACCTCGTCCGCGTACTCCAGATCTCCCCCGACGGGGAGCCCGCTGGCCAGGCGGGTGACCTTCAGGCCCATGGGCTTGATCATGCGGGCGAGGTAGGTGGCGGTCGCCTCGCCCTCCAGGTTCGGGTCCGTGGCCAGGATCAGCTCGGTCACGGTGCCGTCCGCCAGGCGCGTCAGCAGCTCACGGATCCGCAGGTCGTCCGGACCTACGCCCTCGATCGGGCTGATCGCCCCGCCGAGGACGTGGTACTTGCCCCGGAACTCGCGGGTCCGCTCGATCGCGACGACGTCCTTCGGCTCCTCCACGACACAGATGACCGTCGTGTCGCGGCGGGGGTCACGGCAGATCCCGCACCGCTCCTCCTGCGCCACGTTCCCGCACACCGCGCAGAAGCGGACCTTGTCCTTCACTTCGAGCAGCGCGTGCGCGAGGCGACGGACGTCGGTGGGCTCCGTCTGCAGGATGTGGAAGGCGATCCGCTGCGCGCTCTTGGGCCCGACGCCGGGCAGCCTGCCCAGTTCGTCGATCAGGTCCTGGACCACGCCTTCGTACAACGGACTGCCTTCTTTCGCTGTGGGGTTTCACGGTCCGGCCGCGGGGGCCGGAAGGGGTCTAGAACGGAAGGCCCGGAATGCCGCTGCCGCCGCCCAGACCCGCGGTCAGGGGGCCCAGCTTCTCCTGCTGGAGCGCCTGGGCGTTCTCGTTGGCCGCCTGGACCGCCGCGACCACCAGGTCGGCGAGGGTCTCGGTGTCCGAGGGGTCCACGGCCTTCGGGTCGATCACGAGCGCGCGCAGCTCGCCGGAACCGTTGACGGTGGCCTTCACGAGGCCGCCGCCCGCCTGTCCCTCGACCTCGGCCTCGGCCAGGGCCTCCTGGGCCGCGGCGAGGTCCTGCTGCATCTTCTGGGCCTGCTGGAGCAGCTGCTGCATGTCGGGCTGGCCACCACCGGAAATCACAGGGCACTCACTCCACACCTTGGGAACGCTTGGTCAATCCGAGCCTACGTGCTCCCCGCGCGGCGCGCCCTACGCCGTGAGGACCAACTCTTTCGAGTGAGAGACGGGGGGCGCGCGTACCTGATGGAGACCTCCTTGCGAGCGGAAAACCCGGGATTCGTCGTCCATCGCGTGTCATTCGAAGGTAGGAAGAGCATGCGCACCATTGCGCACACGCGCACCACGACACGTCAGCGCAGGCAGAGGGAGTGCCCGGTGAGTCAGCCGGAGATGCAGCCCGAGGGGCCACCCCGGGATCCCGCAGAGGACGGCGACCTGACCGGGCGACCGTTCCCTCTCGGGGACTGGGGCGAGCCCGCCGAGCGGCTCGACGAGCTCTACCGGCGGGTCGAGGCCGATGCCCTGCGCACCGCCGAGTGGTATCTGGCCGACCGGGCGTGGAAGCGGCGGGGGGCCCGGGCGCTGCGGGTGGGCGCCGCCGCGGGAGCCGTGACGGGGGCGGCGATGCCGCTGCTGGAGCTGACGGGCTCGGCGCCGGGCGCGGCCTCGTACGGGTACCTGTGTCTGCTGCTGGCGGCCGCGTGCCTGGCCTGCGACCGGTTCTTCGGTCTGACCTCCGGGTGGATGCGGGACGTCGCCACGGCCCAGGCCGTGCAGCGGCGACTCCAGGCGTTGCAGTTCGACTGGGCCTCGGAGAACGTGCGGGAGGTGCTGGGCCCCACGGAGGGCACGGCGAGCGAGGCGGCGGAGCGGTGCCTGACGGTGCTGCGGCGCTTCTCGGAGGACGTCACGGATCTGGTCCGCTCGGAGACGGCGGACTGGATGGTGGAATTCCGGGCCGGGCCGGCGCCGCTGGTGATGCAGTCCCTGACCACGTCTCCGGCCCGCACCGACCCGGGCATCCCGGCCGGCAGGTTCCCGCTCCCGCCCGGCACCCGGCCGAACATGCCCCGCCAGCGCCCGCCGGAGCAGCCCCGCTGAGAGCGGGGGCCGCCCCGACGGGCGGGACGGCTCGGACCGGTCGCCGGTCGCCGGTCGCCGGTCGCCGGTCGCCGGTCGCCGGTCGCCGGTCGCCGGTCGCCGGTCGCCGGTCAGCTGAAGATGATCATCGAGCCCTGGGCCAGGCTGCGCGTCGCCGCCGCGTGCAGTCCCAGCCACACGTGTCTCTCCCGCGCGAACGGACTGTCGTCGTACGGGATCGGCCCGGCGGGCTCCTCCAGGGACGTCGGCCGCCCCGGCGGAGCGGGCGCCGCCGGCGGGTTCCCCGGGTCTATCCCGATCGCCGGAGCGACCAGGGCCAGTTCCCGCAGCAGGCCTTGGGCGGACCCCAGCGGGCCGCCCCCGGCCAGCAGTTCCTCGTTGGCCAGCGGAGCCGCGAAGTCCACCGGCACGTACGCGCCCGCGTGGTCGTAGTGCCACACCAGGTGCGACTGCTGCGCCGTCGACTCGAACATCTCCAGGAGCTGCTCGTAGTCACCGCCCAGCTCGTCCACCGGGGTCACCGGCAGTCCACAGATCTGGAGCAGGTACGCCCTCCGCAGGAAGTGCAGGGCGTCGTAGTCGAAACCGGCCACCGGAGCGACATCGCCGGAGAGCCCCGGCATGTACGCGAACACGGGCACGGATGGAAGTCCCGCCGCGCCCAACGCCTTGTCGTACGAGGCGATCTCTTCCGCGAAGGGGTTGTCGGGGCTGTGGCACAGCACGTCGACAAGGGGGACCAGCCACAGGTCACAGGCCACTCGGGCTCCGATCAGTCGTTGCCGCCGATTCCGCCAGCGTAGTGCGCCGGACACGCTCAGCGAAGAGGTCCGCAGAACCTGAGGGCGTCCGCCGGCCCCCGGCCGGGCCCGGGCACGGGCTCCGCCCACCCGGGGCGGCTACAGTCCGGCCGCCCAGTCCAGCCCGTGTTGGTTGTACGCGTGCACGATCCGGCGCACCTCCGTCGCGTCCGCCCGCGTGACCGCCTCCACCAGTTCGCGGTGGCCGTCCCACAGGGCGCTGCGCATGTCCGCCGTGCCTTGGAGGTGGGGGACGGAGAAGACCCAGCACTGCACGCGTATCCGGTGCAGGAACTCGGATATGTAGGTGTTGCCGACCAGCCCGCTCAACTCCCGCCAGAAGCGCAGGTCGTAGCCGATCAGCACTTCGAGCGAACCGCTCTGCGCGGCCCGTCGGGCCTCTTCGCCCCGGCGTCGCACGGAGACGAGCATCTCGCCCGCCCCCGGGCCGGCGCCGCGTTCGACGAGCCGGCGGAATATCCCGTCCACGATCAGCATCCGGGCCTCGATCATGCCCCGGAAGTCGTCGACGGAGTACGTCCGGACCCGGAACCCCCGGTGTTGCACGGACTCCAACAGCCCCTGCGCCGAGAGGTCGACGAGCGCCTCGCGCACCGGGGTCGCGGAGACCTCGTACTGCTCGGCGATCTGCTTGACCGTGAACTCGGTCCCCGGGGGCAGGCGTCCCGCGAGCACCTCGTCCCGCAGCGCGTCCGCGATCTGCCGGCGAAGTGTGTTGCGGGTGACAGCGCCGCTGCCTGGCATAGGGGTCCGTCTCCTCCGTAGAACTTCGGACACCTTAGGCCAGGCAGCGCGGCCGAAACCGAACGGTTTGTGGCCGGTATACGGATATGACGCCCGATATCCGGACGCCCTCCGTCCGCATCCCTACGCGTCGACCGTGTGCCGGTCGGCGACCTCCAGCGCCGCGTCCAGCAGGGCCAGACCCTCCTTGGCCTCGGTTTCCGTGATCGTGCACGGGGGGACGACATGCGTCCGGTTCATGTTGACAAAAGGCCACAGACCGGACGCCTTGCAGGCGGCCGCGAACTCGGCCATCGGCGCGTTGTCCGCACCGGCCGCGTTGTACGGAACCAGCGGCTCCCGCGTCGACTTGTCCCGCACGAGCTCCAGCGCCCAGAACGCGCCCAGCCCCCGGACCTCCCCGACCGAGGGGTGCCGCTCGGCCATCTCGGCGAGCGCCGGTCCGATCACCTGCTCCCCGATCCGGGCGGCGTTCCCGACGACGTCCTCCTCCTCCATCGCGTTGATCGTCGCGACGGCGGCGGCGCAGGCGAGCGGGTGACCGGAGTACGTCAGACCGCCCGGGTAGGGGCGTGTGGCGAAGGTCTCCGCGATCGCGGCCGAGATGGCCACGCCACCGAGCGGCACGTAGCCGCTGTTCACGCCCTTGGCGAAGGTGATCAGGTCGGGGGCGACGTCCCAGTGGTCGGCGGCGAACCACTTGCCGGTGCGACCGAAGCCCGACATGACCTCGTCGAGGATGAACACGATGCCGTGGCGGTCGCACAGCTCGCGGACGCCGGCCAGGTAGCCGGGCGGCGGGGTCATGATCCCGGCGGTGCCGGGGACGCTCTCCAGGATGATCGCGGCGATGGTCGCCGGGCCCTCGAAGGCGATGGTGTCGGCGAGGTGGGTCAGGGCGCGGGCGCACTCCTCGGCCTCGGTGGTGGCGTGGAAGGGTGAGCGGTAGAGGAACGGACCCCAGAAGTGCACGACGCCGGCCGCGGCCGTGTCCGAGGGCCAACGGCGCGGGTCGCCGGTGAGGTTGATCGCGGCGGCCGTGGCCCCGTGGTACGAGCGGTAGGTGGACAGCACCTTCTGGCGGCCGGTGTGCAGCCGGGCCATCCGTACGGCGTTCTCGACGGCCTCGGCGCCGCCGTTGGTGAAGAAGATCTTGTCGAGGTCGCCGGGGGTCCGCTCGGCGATGAGGCGTGCGGCCTCGGAGCGGACGTCGACGGCGAAGCCGGGCGCGAGGGTGCAGAGCCGGGCGGCCTGCTCCTGTATCGCGGCGACGACCTTGGGGTGCTGGTGGCCGATGTTGGTGTTCACCAGCTGGGAGGAGAAGTCGAGGAAGCGGTTGCCGTCGTAGTCCCAGAAGTACGACCCCTCGGCCCCGGCAATGGCGAGCGGGTCGATCAGGGCCTGGGCGGACCAGGAGTGGAAGACGTGGGCGCGGTCGGCGGCCTTGACGGAGGCGCCGGTGACATGAGGGGTCATGCGGTCACGCTAAAAGTGCGCAGGTGGGGAGGGATATCGGCGGACTGTATGGGGGTGGGGGCCACCCCTCGGCAGTCTGTCTGCACCGGATCGAATGCCCATTGACAGCATGCTGTCGTCATGACAGGATTCTGTCGCAGTCAGGGTGACGGCGCGACGGACCCCCCACCCCACCCGCCCTGGCACACCGCAGGACACAAAGCGCCTCAGGGCACGGAGCACCTCGGAACGTCGAGCACCCCGCACAGGCACGCACATCCACTCGTACCGGCACGCACACCCACACACGGAGGCGAGCACCATGAGCGAGACCCCGCGCAAGCCCGTCCACCTCGCGGTCTACGACACGTACGCGGACTGGGAGACCGGCCACACCACCGCGCACCTCACCCAGCGCGGCCACGAGATCCGCACGGTCGGCGCCACCGCCGAAACGCCGGTCACCACCATGGGCGGCCTCCGTGTCCTGCCCGATCAGGCCCTCGCCGACCTGCGCCCCGAGGACTCCTCCCTGCTCATCCTCACGGGGGCGGCGCTGTGGGACACCGGGGACGACCTGGCGCCGTTCGCCGCGAAGGCCCGCGAGTTCCTGGCGGCCGGGGTCCCGGTCGCGGCGATCTGCGGAGCAACCGCGGGCCTCGCCCGGGCCGGCCTGCTGGACGGGCGCCCCCACACCAGCGCGGCCGCCGAGTACCTGGGGGCGCAGCCCGGGTACGGGGGCGGCGCGGACTACGTCGAGGCCGACGCGGTCACGGACGGCGACCTGATCACGGCGGGCCCGACCGAGCCGGTGGCCTTCGCGCGCGAGGTGTTCGCGCGGCTGGACGTGTACAAGCCCGATGTACTGGACGCCTGGTACCGGCTCTTCCACGACTCGGACGCGAGCGCGTTCCCGGTCCTGATGGCGGCGGCGGAAGCCGGCGATGCCTGAGCGGGAGGCGGCGGCGCCGGCGGGGGCCGGGGCGGGGGCGGCGGACGAGGGAGTGGCGGACGAGGAGACCGTGGGCGAGGGAGGGGCGGGCGAGGGGCTTTCCGGGCGTGCCCGGCAGGACCTGTTGAGCCGCACGGCGCTCGGGGTGTTCCGGCTGAACGGCCGACTCCTCGCCGTCTCGGAGGAACTGGCCCGCCCGGCCGGTTTGACCGCGGCCCGCTGGCAGGTCCTGGGCGCCGTGCTCCGGGAGCCGCTGCCGGTCGCGGGCATCGCCCGGACCATGGGCATCACCCGCCAGAGCGTCCAGCGCGTCGCGGACCTGCTGGCGGCGGGCGGTCTCGCGGAATACGTTCCCAACCCGGCCCACCGGCGGGCCAAGTTGCTGCGTCCGACGGAGGGCGGCCGGGCCGCCATCGCACGCATCGACCCGGGTCATGCCTCCCTGGCCGCCCGACTCGCGGCCGAACTGGGCGAGTCGGCCTTCGCGGAGACGGCCCGCGTCCTGGAACGCCTGGCGGCGGCTCTGGACACCCTCGGGGATCCGGCGGCCGGGGAGGCCGGGATCGGTGAACCCGCGGAGCAGGATGTCGTGGTCGGCGATGTCGTGGTCACGGATGCCTCGGTCGGGGATGTCGGGGTCGGGGATGCCTCCGTCGGGGATGTCGCGCCGGGGGGTGCCGCCGGCCGGTCCTGACCGTGGCCGGCGGCGGGGCCGCACGCCTCGGCCCCGCAAACGGAATCCCGGGACCGGGAACCGCGGAACGCCGCAAACCACGGCCCGCCCGGACACCGTCCCTCCCCACGCGGAGCCCACCGCGACCTGAAGCCCTCCAACGTCCTGCTCAAGCTGGACGGCCCCCGCGTCATCGACTTCGGCATCGCCCGGGCGCCGCACGACCCGGACGCCCCCGATCAGGGACTCACCCAGCCCGGGGTGCTCGTCGGCTCCCCCGGTTTCATGGCACCCGAACAGGTGTGCGGCGAGCCGGTCACTTCCGCGATCGACGTGTTCTGCCTGGGTGCGGTGCTGGCGTACGCGGCCACCGGCCGACTGCCCTTCGGGGACACGGAACAGGGCGGCGGCGCGGCCGGGTTGCTCCTGCGGGTCGTCGAAGCGGAACCCGACCTGGCCGGCGTGCCCGTCGAACTGCTCGACCTCGTACGGGCCTGCCTGCTCAAGGAGCCGGCCGAGCGGCCGACGTCCGCTGAGGTGTTGGCCCGGGTCGGCGCCGGGGACACCGTGGCCGACGGGAGGGCCTTGGAGCCGTGGCTGCCGGCGCCCTTGGTGACACTGCTCGGCAGGCACGCGGTGGCGCTCCTCGACCGCGAGGACGCGGGCCCGGACCGACCGCCGCCCCCGAGGCCCGCGCACCCGCCGACGTACGGGGCGGGCGAGGGGCCGGTCCAGGCGGCAGGAGAGGGCGCGCGCGACGGGGCGGGCGAGCGGGCGCACGATGGGGCGGCGGGGTTCGGGGCGGCGCCCCTGCCGGTGCTCCCGCCAACGCGGGGGGCGGTGTACGGAGCGGCGTGCGGGCCGATACCGGGGCAGCCTCCGGCGCCGCCGCCCAGGCCGCACCGCGCGCCCGGGGCCCGACCGCGCCGCGCCTCGACGGCCTTCCTGACGGCGGTGGCGGCGGTCGTCGCCGTCGCGTCGGGGGCCACGGTCCACACCGTGATGAGCGCGGATCCCGGGGCTGTTTCGCCCGTCGCCCGGCCGGTGGCGAGCGGCGCCGGCGCCGCGCCGTCCACAGCCGCCGCCCCGAGGACCGGGACCCCGAAGACCGGCGCCGGTGCGGACACCGGCACCGCCTCGGCCGGACTTTCGGCGGCGCTGCCCGATTCCTACGCCGGCGCATGGCGGGCGACGTCCGGGACCGCCACCTGGCACCTCACCCTGACCACCGGCACGGTCGGCGACCCCGTCATGGACCTGCGGGTCGAGGACCCGGGCTACTCCTGTACCTGGAGGGCCACCCTGCTCGGCGGCGGCGACGCGGTGGAACTGGCCGCCTCGACCGTCACCTCCGGAGCCCCTCCGACGTGTACCGCAGGCGTTGTCAGCCGGCTCAGGTTGCTGCCCGACGGAAGCCTTCGGCGCGAACTGACGGGGTCCGCGAGTCCCCCTCTCACGTACGACAGGGAGTAGCCGCGGCTCATTTGTGTCGACGTCAATAACCCTTCAGGCAGCGCCTGTTACGTGCGTCAACGCCATCGCACACTGCCGCACATGGAGCCGTTGAGCGTAGTGGCACGACTGTGGGAGCGGATCGGGGCACGCGACTGGGACGGCGTCGCCGGATTGATCGCCGAGGACTCGGTCATCGAGTGGCCGGTCAGCAGCGAACGCATCGTGGGCCGGGCCAACTTCATCGCCGTCCTGAGCGACGACGCCGACACCGACGAGGGATCCGTGGAGGTGCTGCGCATCCTCGCCGACGGGGATCTCGTCGTCACCGAGGTGGAGATACCTCAGGACCACGTCGTCTACCGGGCCGTCTCCCTGTGGACCGTCCGGGGCGGCGAGATCGTGGGGGCCAGGGAGTACTGGACCAGCCCCGGACAGGATCCCGCGCCCCGTTGGCGGGCGGGCTACGTGGAACCCCTGGTCGCGGACTGAGTCGTGGGCCGGTGACCGCCCCGCGACCGCGTGCCCGCCCGCCTCGCCGTCCGTCTCTTCCTCGCCTCGCCGCCCGTCTCGCCCCCGCTTTCCGGTCAGGCCGGTTCGGACGCCCCGGGCTGCCCGGTCCGACCGAGCAGGCCGTCCAACTCCTCGCCGATCGCGGCCCGCAGCGCGTCGTGGCGGGGCGCCAGCGCGTGGCGGTCGCCGCGCCAGAACTCCTCGTCCTCGTACAGCCAGACGGGCAGTCGGACGATGTCGGCGGCTTCCCAGTCGTAGCGGGGCCAGATGTGGGCGTGGAGATACGGGTCGGTGTTGCCCAGGATCTCGATGTTGACGCGCCGGAAGGCCGGATCGAGGCGGGCACAGGCGCGTTCGACGGCCTCGGCGAACCGCTCCAGGTCGGTGAGGTAGGCGGTCCGGCTCGCCGGAGGCAGGTCCGAGAGCCGGGTCACGGCCGGGTCGTCGGTCAGCAGGACCGAGTATCCGGGCAGGAACTGCCGGTCCCCGATGACCGCGAAGCCGGAGTCGAGGCGGCGGAGCACGGTGGGGTTCTCGCCCCGGTGGGCGCTGCCGATGCGGTCCTTGCGCCAGTCGTTGTCGATCATCCCGGGACCCTAACGAACGTGTCGGGTAGACGGGTTGACGGGTGGGCGGTTTCGGTTGATGGAGTGGGCGGTTTCGGTTCGTGGGGTGGGCGGGGCCTGATCCGTGGCTCGCAGGTACCCCCTGTCATACCTGAGAGCCACTCACCAATGAGGCTCCGCAGCGTGACGCCGACCACGGGCCGCGATTCCTAACTTCGGAACCAGAAGAACGCACCCCTCTGGACCTCCGGACCGAAGGAACCCACGCCATGAGCATCGGCAGCCGTACGACCCGCACCCTGCTGGCCGGCCTGATCGTCGCGGCCGTGGTGTTCCCGCTGTCGGCGGCCGCCACGCCCCTCGTGCCCGCCCCGAATCCGGTGGCCTTCTCCGATGGCACCGCTGCCCGGATCCGCTACACCGCGAACCAGGGCAACCTCGCGGAGGCGGCCCGGATGGCGCAGGACGCGGGCCGCGGCGGCCGGGCGGCGAAGCTCCGGGCCATGGCGGCGCCTTCGGGCGGGGCCCGGTTCCTGAGCTTCGACGGGCGGGGGAAGGGGCGCGTCGTCGAGGTGTTCGGCGATGTGGAGACCGCGGACCGGGTGGCCGTGCTGGTACCCGGTTCCGACACCACCTTGGACACCTATCAGAGGTTCCGTGCCGGGGCCGTCGCCCTTCAGCAGCGCCTACAGGCCGAGCATCCGCGCTCCGCCGTGGTCGCCTGGCTCGGGTACGACACCCCCGGCACGGTCAGCGCCACCGTCCTGACCACCGGTCGCGCCGACGAGGGCGCCGCCGAACTGGGCCGCTTCCTGGCGGGGTTGCGGGAGCTCAGCTGGCCCGCCGCCCGGATATCGCTCCTGTGCCACTCCTACGGCTCCGTGGTCTGCGCCCGCACCACGACCGGCCCCGATGTCACCGACACCGTTCTGTACGGCAGTCCGGGGACGGGGGCCGGATCGGCCTCCGAGCTGCCGACCACCGCGCGCGTCTGGGCCGGGCGCGGCAGCGACGACTGGGTGGCCCACGTGCCCCATGTGCGGCTCGGCTCCATGGGATTCGGCACCGACCCGGTGGATCCCGCGTTCGGCGCCCTGCCCTTCGCGGCGGGTGACGCCGGGCACAGCGACTACCTGCGGCCCGGTACCGAGTCCCTCGACAGCCTGGCCCGCATCGTCGTCGGCTCCGCCGACACCACCCCTGTCGTCACCACTGCCGCCGCTTCCGACGTCCTCGTGCGGCCGAACCCTTCGGAGGCCTCCCATGCGTAAGCGTCCCGCCCGCTGGTCCGACCTCGCGGACCGCATACACGCCGCCACCCCGGCCTCGCGGGATCGATCCGTGGACGCGCTGCGCGCCTTCGCCATCCTCGGCGTGGTGCTGGGCCACTGGCTGGTCACCGCACTGACCACGGCCAACGGCGGTCTGAGCACGACAAGTCCGCTGGCCCACATGAGCGTGCTGGCGCCGGTCTCCTGGGTGTTCCAGACCCTGGCCGTGTTCTTCCTGGTCGGCGGTCATGTCGCGGCCCAGGGGTACGCGTCGGTGCGGGCGCGCGGAGTCTCGTACGGGGCGTGGATCGGTCAACGCCTGCGCCGGTTGTTCCGACCGGTGGCGGCGGTCGTCGCCCTGTGGGCGATCACGGCGGTCGGAATGCTGCTCGGCGGAGTGGACTTCGACACCGTCAGATCGTTGGTGAAGCTGGTCCTGTCGCCGCTCTGGTTCCTGCTGGTGTTCGCCGCGCTCACCGCCGCGACGCCGCTCGTGGCCCGACTCAACCCGTTGTGGCCCGCCGCGGTGGTGGCGGGTGTGGATGTCTGGCGGTTCGGCTTCGCGGGTCCCGAGTGGATCGGCTGGGTCAATGTCGCCGCCGGCTGGCTCGTCCCGTACACACTGGGGGCCGCCTGGTCCCGGGGAGCCTTCGCCCGACGGACCCCGGCACTCCTCCTCCTGGTGGGCGGCGCGCTCGGCACCGCCGCGCTGATCCTCTGGGGCGGGTACCCGGCATCCATGGTGGGCGTCCCGGGCGCAGAGGTCTCGAACCTCAATCCTCCGACCATCGCGGCCGTCGCGTTCGGTGTGGCCCAGTGCGGGTTGGCCCTCCTGCTCCGCGAACGGCTCGCCCGAGCCATGCGGCGCCCTCGGGCGTGGGCGAAGGTGGCGCTGGTGAACCTGTCCGCGATGACGGTCTTCCTCTGGCATCAGACCGCGATGATGGCCGTCACCGCCCTCGGCCTCCTGGTCGCCGCCGATCTGCCCGGCCTGCACACCGTCCCCGACTCCCCCGTCTGGATAGCGGCCCGTCTGCTGTGGCTGCCGGTGTTCGCGGCCGCCCTGTCGGTGTGCTGGGCCGGGTTCCGCACGTACGAACAGGGAACGTCCGGCCGTGGTGGCCGTGTCGTCCGTGTCGGCTCCGCCTCCGCGGATCGGCAGCCGGCATCCGAGAGGGAGATCGCCCATGCCTAGTGCAGCGCGTTGCAGGTCCTTTTCCGGTTGGGCGGGTTGGGTGCGGTCACGCCTCGTGGTCGGCGAGGTGGACGATGGCGGCGGTGTCGAAGGCGTCGTTGGGGTGGCCGATGTCGGTGCCG
>NZ_JAPNLK010000009.1 GCF_026627505.1 Streptomyces sp. H27-H5
CACCACCTCCGACCTGGACGATCTCCTGGCCAGGCTCGACCAGCACACCGCCGATCACCCAGAAGAATCCTCCGCCGCC
Source organism: Streptomyces sp. H27-H5 (assembly GCF_026627505.1). Classification (GTDB taxonomy): domain Bacteria; phylum Actinomycetota; class Actinomycetes; order Streptomycetales; family Streptomycetaceae; genus Streptomyces. The sequence goes on from NZ_JAPNLK010000009.1 coordinate 80, forward strand.
AAGGCCGCGTGATCAACCCCCGAAGGACTTACGACGCAGACCACTTAGGCTCGGTGGGCCATCAGCCGACCCCGGGGGACCTCGCGCATGGAACGCCTACGTCAGGACGACCCCTCACACGTCGGGCCGTACGTGGTCCTGGCGCGGCTGGACGCCGAATCCGCGGAACGCGGCCTGCCCGAGCGCCGGTTCCTCGCCCGTACCGCCGACGGCCGGCGGACCGTCCTGCTGTGTCTGCCGCGCGTCGGCGCCGACCCGTCCCGGTGGGCGGTCGAGGCCGAGGGCGCACGGCGCCTCCGCGCGCCGCGTCTGCTCCCCGTCACGGAGGTCGGCGGCGCCGCCGGATCCCCCTGGTCCACCGCCCCCTACACGCCCGTGCTGCCCCTCCCGGCCGCGCTCGCCGCGTACGGCGGGCCGCTGCCCGAAGACCTCGTGCGCCGACTGGGCGCCGACCTCGCCGAGGGCCTGGCGGACCTGCACGACCGGGGGTTCACCCACGCCGGGCTGTCGCCGGCGGCCGTCCTCCTCACGGCGGACGGACCGCTGTTGACCTGTGTGGGTGCCGTACGGGCCGCCGCCCCCGACGGGACGCGTCGCTCCGGGCTGCCCGGCCTCGACCCGGGCTGTCTGGCCCTGGAGCAGGCCTCCGGCGGGCGGCCCACGCCGCCGGGCGACCTCTTCGCGCTCGGCGCCGTACTGGCCTACGCCTCGACGGGCCACACCGTGCCCGAGCAGAGCGAACTGCCTCCGGGGTTGCGGCGGTTGATCGGAACCTGTCTCGCGTCGGCGCCCGCCGACCGGCCGCGGTCGGCGCGGGAACTGCTCCACGGGCTCACCGCGCACGTCGCCGACGCCCCGCCCGGCGCGCCAACCCCGGCTCCGGCCGGTCCGGCCGCCCTGCCGGGCCGGGTCGTCGCCGCGCTCGCCGCCCAGTCCGCCGGACTCCTGGCGGCCGAACTGCCTTCCGCCGAGCCCACCCTCCCCCCGCCGTTCCCGACGGTCACCCAGAAGGTGCACTGACCCCGATGCCCGCCACCCCGGCCGACCGTTCCCCCCTCGCGCCGCTCACCCACGACGATCCCCCGCACCTCGGCGACCACCGGCTGCTCGCCCGGCTCGGCAGCGGCGGCATGGGCACCGTCTACCTGGCCCGTTCGCCGCGCGGCCGGACGGTGGCGCTGAAGACCGTGCACGCCAGGATCGCCGCCGACCCGGCCTTCCGTACCCGTTTTCGACTGGAGGCGGACGCGGCCCGGGTCATGGGCGGCAGGTACGGTGCGGCCGTCTTCGCGGCCGACGCGCTGGCGAGGACGCCCTGGCTGGCCACCGAGTACGTCATCGGCCCGCAGCTCGACGAGGCCGTCCGGCTCGGCGGACCGCTGTCCGAGGTGTGCGTCCGGAACCTGGGCGCCGATCTCGCCCTGGGGCTCGGCCAGTTGCACCGCTCCGACGTGGTGCACCGGGACCTCAAGCCGTCCAACGTCATGATCACGGCCGAGGGGCCCAAGGTCATCGACTTCGGCATCGCGCGGGCCCTCGGGGACGAGCGGCTGACGCGCGTCGGCGCGGCCACCGGCACCCCGGCGTTCATGTCCCCGGAGCAGGCCGGCGGACTCGACCACACGCCGGCGGGCGACGTGTTCGCGCTGGCGGGCGTACTGGTCTTCGCGGCGGCCGGGCACGGCCCGTTCGGCGGCGGTCAGGCCGCCGACCTGCTGTACCGGGTGCGCTACGCGGAACCGGACCTGACCGGCGTCCCCGAGGCACTGCTGCCGCTGCTCGCACGCTGCCTGGACAAGGATCCCGCCGGACGGCCCACGACGGCCGAGCTGGCCCGGTGGCTCGCCCCCGCGGGCGGTGTCTTCGCCGACGGGCTCGCGCCCGCCGTGCTGGCCGACATCGCCCGGCGCGGCGCGGCCGTCTGGGAGGAGCCGCCGGCCCGACTCCCGGCATCCGCCTCGGACTTCTCGACGGAGCCGCCGACCGTCGCACCGCCGGGCGGCACGTCCCGCCGCGGACTGCTCGCGTGGGGCGGCGCGGCCGCCGGCACCGCCCTCACCGGCGGCGGGCTGTGGGCCTGGCTTGCGAGCCGCGGAGACGAGGCGCAGACGGCCGAACCCCCGCTGCCCGGGGGCCCTTCGGCGCTGTGGGCGAAGGAGATCGCGCACACGAGCCGCCGCGCGGGACCGACCCGTACCGGGGACGTTCTCGTACATCCCGGCGGATCGGCCGTCACCGGCATCAACGTGAAGACGGGCAGGTACGACTGGTCCGAGGACGTCGAGGACGCCACACGGGTCGCGGTCGACGGCAAGGCCACCTACATCCTGCGCATGTCGACCGACGCGGACAAGGCCCTCGCCCTCGTCGCCGTCCCGCGCGCGGTCGACGACAAGAAGCCGCCCGTCCTGACGCTCGCCGCCTTCGACGGCGGCGAGCCGAGGAACCAACTGCTGTGCGTGCGCGACGGCACGGCCTACTTCCACGCGAAGGCCGTGTCGGGCGACGCGTGGTTCCTGCTGGCCGCGAACCTGGCGTCCGGAAAGGAACTGTGGCGCGAGCCGGCGCAGGCGCCTTCGGGAAAGTACGACAGGGTCTACCTCCTCGCCGATCTCACGAAGGGCGGGCTGCTGGTGTGCGGGAAGGCGCAGGCCATGAACGGCCTGACGCTGACCCTGCGCGACCCGGCCACCGGAAGGCAGCGGTGGGAGAAGACCCTGATCGTCCCGGGTGAGCCGCCCTACGGGTTCACGGCGGACGACGAGCACGTCTACTTCGGCGCCGACGCCCTCCAGGCCGTGCGGCTGACCGACGGAGGCGTGGCGTGGTCCTTCGGCGCGGACCGCGACCTCGGGAACAACGCCCAGGGGCAACGTCGTTACGGGATCCCCGCGGTCCGGAACGGGGTCGTCTACGCCGCGGAGGGCGGACGCGGGCTCGTCGGCGTGGACGCGCGCACCGGCGCCGGGAAATGGGCGGAGAAGACCCGGAAGGACACCCTCACCACGGGGGAGGCCGCACCGGTGGTGGGCGCCGCGTACGTGTACGACATCGACACGATCGGGCTGCGGGCCGTCGAGCTGGGCACGGGACGCCCCGCCTGGCGGTACACGTGCACGGCCGTGTGCCTCTCCGCGGACTCGGACGGCGAGCTGCTCTACGGCGTGGAGGCGCGCAAGACGATCGCCCTGCCGATGTCCTAGACCCCGGTCCCCGGCCCGGTCGCCTGCTCCGGCCCCGGCCCCGGCCCCGGCCCCGTCGTCGGCGCCTCGTCCGGTGGACCGGCAGGCGAAAACCGCCGTGCGGCCCCGGAGTCCGGAGCCGCACGGCGTGCGCTCATCCCTCGCGCGCACCCTCGCGCAGGCCGGTGCTACTTGGGCATCAGGACGGTGTCGACGATGTAGACGGTGGCGTTGGAGGTGGGGACGTTGCCGCAGACCACGTTGGAGGTTCCGTTGACCTTGTAGGCCTCGCCGGAGCCGGCCGTGGTGATCTTGCCCTTCTCCAGGGTGTCGAAGGAGCCCGAGTCGAGCTGCTTGGGAGCGAGCTTCTGGCCCACGACGTGGTAGGTCAGGATCTTGGTGAGCATGGCCTTGTCGGCGAGGACCTTGTCCAGGTCGGCCTTCGGGATCTTCGCGAAGGCGTCGTTGGTGGGCGCGAAGACGGTGATGTCCTTCGCGTTGTTGAGGGTGTCGACCAGTCCGGCCTGCTTGACGGCCGCGACCAGCGTGGACAGGGCGGGGTTGTTGGAGGCTGCGGTGGCGACCGGGTCCTTGGCCATCCCGTCGAAGGAGCCGGCGCCCTCCTTCGGCACACCCGCACACGCCGGGCCGAACGGGGCGTCCATCGCCATGGCGGGCGTGGAGGCGGCGTCCGTGCCGGGGGTGGCCTGCTCGGAGGCGGCGCTGCCGGCGCTCGACTTCTCACCGGAGTCCGAGCAGGCGGCCAGCGCGAAGGGAAGGACCGATGCGGCGGCGACGGCGACGGCGGTACGGCGGAAACGAAGAGCCATCATGACGGTTGTTCTCCTTGGGTTCATCTGGGGGTGATGCGGGGGGGGATCAGGCATGGGGGTGGTACGGAAGGAGCGAAGTGGGGGTGGCGGCACCGCCGCCGGGCGGGTCAGCCGGCGGGAACCACGACCGTGTACCGGCGGCTCGCGCGGCCGGTGGGGGGTCTGCGGTCCGGGCCGGGAGCACCGGTGGGCGCCGCGCCCGGCCGGTCGGGAGTACCCGACGCCGCCGAGGCCCGCGCGGAGTGCCCCGTCGCCGACGGGAGACCCCGACGGGTCACCACCGTCCGGACGGGTACTCCGGACGGCAGGACGGTCGGCGCCGCCGGGGCGTCGCGCTCGATGGTGCTGCCGTTGTCGCTCACACCCCGTCTTCGGCACGGGCGGACGGGTGGATTGGTCATTCCTCCTCTCGGATGACAACCGATCATCGGGTTGACGTCCTGCGAGAATCCGCGGATGGACTCGACCTCGTACGAAGCGCCCCTGAAGCTCCTTCCCGTCACCGAGGAACTGCGTCCCGTGGTGGAGCGGTTGGCTCAGCTGTACCGGCACGACATGTCGGAGTTCCTCGACTTCCTGCCGGGGCCCGACGGAAAGTTCGCCTTCCGTCCGCTGCCCCTCTTCTTCAGCGAACCCGGGCGCACGGTCCAGTTGATCACCCACGGTTCGACGCCGGCGGGCTTCGTCCTGACCCGGCCGACGGAGGACGGGGCGACGTCGATCTCCGCGTTCTTCGTCGTACGGGCGCTGCGCAGGCGGGGCCTGGGCCGGCGGGCGGCGTTGGAGCTGCTGCGGTCCCGGCCGGGGCGCTGGGCGATCGCCTTCCAGGAGGCCAACGCGGGCGCCGCCCGGTTCTGGCGCGGCATCGCCGACGAGGTCGTGGGCCGCGAGGCCTGGTACGAGGAGCGGCGTCCCGTCCGCGCTCCGGGGGCGCCGTCAGGGGTGCCCGACGACCACTGGATCCTCCTGGACACGGGCCCGGGGCGCGCGACCCGATAGGCGAGGAGGCTCGGCCGACGGGGTGTCACGTCCACGACTCGGTGATCGACGTACCGAGCGACGGGGCAGGCGAGGCCGGACACGGGCGAGGTCCTCGCCGCCCCCGGCGAGGATGCGCCGCTTCCCCTCGCACGGGACGCGGGGAAGGCGTCCACCGGGAGGCGGGCGAGGCGTGCCGGCAAGTGCGCCACGCGGTGCCCCGCGTCGGGGCCCTCGGGCCGGGGTCACCGTAGGGTGGTGGAAGGACTGCCCCGGTGGACGTGAGGCGAGGAGATTCCGGTGCGTGACGCAGACTTCTTCCGACGCTGGATGGACGCCGTCGCGGCCGTCGTCGAACGGGAGGCGGACCGGCTGACCGAGCTCGACTCCCCCATCGGGGACGCCGACCACGGCAGCAACCTCCTGCGGGGGTTCGCCGCCGTGCGGGCGGCCCTCGAAGCGCAGAGCCCCGGGACGCCCGGCGCGGTGCTGCAACTCGCCGGCCGGACCCTGATCTCCACGGTCGGCGGCGCCTCCGGACCGCTGTACGGAACGCTGCTGCGCCGCACCGGCAAGGAGCTGGGCGACGCCGCCGAGGTCTCCGACGAGGATCTGCGCAAGGCCCTGTACGCGGGAGTGGGCGCGGTCGCCCAGCTCGGCGGGGCGGCGCCGGGCGACAAGACGATGCTGGACGCGCTGGTGCCGGGGGTGGCGGCGCTCGCGACCTCGTACCGTGCGGCCGGCGAGGCCGCGCAGAACGGGGCCCTGGCGACGGTGCCGCTCCAGGCGCGCAAGGGCAGGGCCAGCTACCTGGGCGAGCGCAGCATCGGGCACCAGGACCCGGGAGCCACCTCGTCGGCGCTGCTGCTGGGGGCCCTGGCCGAGGTCTCGGAGGCGCGCGGATGAGCGCCGAGCCGCTGGTCGGGATCGTCCTGGTGTCACACAGCAGGGAGGTCGCGGAGTCGGTGGCCGCGCTGGCCACCGGTCTCGCCGCGGGCGGCGCGACGGCCCTGGTCGCCACGGCGGGCGGCGGCCCCGACGGCGGCCTGGGCACCGACCCGGAGCTGATCGTGACGGCCGCCCGGACCGTGGACCGGGGCGCGGGCGTCGCGATCCTGGTGGACCTCGGCAGCTCGGTGCTCTCGGTCAAGTCACTGCTGCTGGACGAGGAACTGCCCGAGGGCAGCCGACTGGTCGACGCGCCGTTCCTGGAAGGGGCGGTGGCGGCCGTGGTGACCGCCTCCACCGGAGCCCCCCTCGACGCGGTGGCGACCGCGGCCGAGGAGGCGTACGCGTACCGGAAGGCCTGAGCCCCCCGGCACGCTCCGACGGGGTGGCTCTAGCGACCGCGCAGGGTCTCGATCTCGCGGCGCTCCCGTTTGGTCGGGCGTCCCGCACCGCGGTCCCGGATGCCGACCACGGCCACCTCGACGGGCGTGGGCGGCGGGCTGTTGTCGGTGAGGCATTCGGCGGCCACCGGGGCGCCGACCCGCTTCGCGACCGTCCGCCGCACCACCACGATGCGCTCGCGCCCCGCGTGGAAGAGCCGCACCTCGTCCCCCACCCGTACGGGCTGCGCCGGTTTGGCGCGTTCCCCGTTGACCTTCACATGGCCCGCCCGGCAGGCGGTCGCCGCGGTCGAGCGGGTCTTCGTCAGGCGCACGGCCCAGATCCACGCGTCGACCCGAACTGTTCCCGATCCCTCTTCAGCCATGCCCAGACTTTAACGAGCGGCTCGGGGAAACCCGGAATGGCTTTTGGCGGAAACAACAATTGCCATGGCATCTGCCATGTACATCGGCCCAATGGAATTGCAAATGCGGGACAAGTGCCCCTACCTTGTCGCCCATGCAGTCCTACACCATCGGACAGGCCGCGCGTCTGCTGGGCGTCAGCCCGGACACGGCGCGTCGCTGGGCCGACGCCGGCCGGGTCGCGACCCATCGCGACGAGGGCGGTCGTCGCCTGATCGACGGCCGCGCCCTGGCCGCCTTCTCCGTCGAGGTGGGCCAGGGAGCCCACACCGAGGACGAGGAGCCCTACACCTCCGCGCGCAACGCCTTCCCGGGCATCGTCACGGCCGTCAAGCTCGGCGACGTGGCCGCCCAGGTCGAGATCCAGGCGGGTCCCCACCGTCTGGTCTCCCTGCTCACCCGTGAGGCCGTCGAGGAGCTCGGACTGGAAGTCGGCATGCAGGCCACCGCCCGCGTGAAGTCCACCAGTGTGCACATCGACCGCACCTGATCCCTCCCTCGTGGCGGGTCGGTGCGTCCCTGACCGACCCGCCGCCGATCAGCGGTCCCCGCACCACCGCTCAGCACCACCGAACGTCCCCACCCGCTCCGCCCGTCACCGGCGCGGGTCACCACCACGCGGTCCCGGCACCAGGCCGGCCGCCGACCCGACCGAGGAGCCCCTGCTCATGTCCCCGACGCTGAACCGCCGTCGTACCGTCGCCGCAGCCCTGACCACCGCCCTGCTCGTACCGGTCCTGGCCGCCTGCGGCAGCGGTGACGACAAGAAGGACGAGTCGGCCTCCTCCCCGAGCGCCGCCCCCTCCTCCGCGACGTCCGCCGCCCCCAAGGCCGCGAACCTGACCGTCCTCGCCGCGTCCTCCCTCACCGACGTCTTCAAGAACGCCGGCGCCGCCTACGAGAAGACGCACCCGGGCACGGAGGTCACGTTCTCCTTCGCCGGTTCGCAGGAACTCGCCGCGCAGGTCAAGCAGGGCGCCCCGGCCGACGCCCTGGTCACCGCGGACACCAAGACGATGGACGGCCTCAAGGCCGAGACCAACAGCCCGACCGTCATCGCCAAGAACCGCCTGGTGATCGCGAGCGCCAAGGGCAACCCGTTCAAGATCGACGAGCTGAAGGACCTCGCCGACACCAAGATCAAGGTCGTGCTCGCCGCGCCCGAGGTCCCCGTCGGCCGCTACAGCAAGCAGATCCTCGACGCCCAGAAGGTCGAGGTGAAGCCGGTCTCCCAGGAGCCCAACGTCCGCGCCGTGCTGAGCAAGGTGGAGCTGGGCGAGGCCGACGCCGGTCTCGTGTACAAGACGGACACCCTCAAGTCCGGTGACAAGGTCGCCGTCGTCGACATCCCGGACGGGCAGAACGCCGTGGCCTCCTACCCGGCCGCCTCGCTCAAGGGCTCCAAGAACGCCGACGCCGCTGCCGCGTTCGTCGCCTGGCTGAGCACCCCGGAGACGCAGAAGATCCTCCAGGACGCGGGCTTCCAGAAGCCGTAACGGGCCCCGCGCCCGCATGCCGAGAGGGGTTGCCTGGTCCGGGGGGACAGGCGGCCCCTCTCGGCTTGTCCCGTCCGCGAGTCCCGTGCGCGTGTCCCGTGCGCGTGTCCCGTGCGCGTGTCGCCCGACCTGCCGCGCCGTCCGCCCCCGTCGCCGTACGCTTCCCACCCGGCGAAGCCCCCAGCCAGGAACCCCCCATGACCAGAGTCCGTACCCGTGTCAGGCCGCCCGTGGCCCTGGCGCTCCCCGCCCTGCTCGCCGTCGCGTTCCTGCTGCTGCCCCTCGTCGGCATCCTGTCCCGCACCCAGTGGGCCGAGCTGACCACCCACCTGACCAGCCCCGACGTGGTCCAGGCCCTCGAACTCTCGCTCGTCGTGTCCTTCTGGGCCCTCGGGCTCTCGCTGGTCCTCGGGGTGCCGCTGGCCTGGTTGTTGGCCCGGGTGGAGTTCAAGGGGAAGGCGTTCGTCCGCTCACTCGTCCTGCTGCCCATGGTGCTGCCGCCGACCGTCGGCGGTGTGGCCCTGCTGCTGGGCTTCGGCCGGCGCGGCCTCCTCGGGCCCTGGCTGGAGGACACCTTCGGCATCACGCTGCCCTTCCACACCTCCGGCGCCGTCGTCGCCGCCACCTTCGTCGCGATGCCCTTCCTCGTCATCAGTCTGGAAGGGGCGCTCGGCGGACTGAAGCACAGCTACGAGGAGACCGCGTCCTCCCTCGGCGCCTCGCCGGTCCGGGTGTTCTTCACCGTGACCCTGCCCATGGTGGCCCCCGGCCTGGTCGCCGGAGCGGCGCTCACCTGGGCCCGCGCGCTCGGCGAGTTCGGTGCGACGATCACCTTCGCCGGGAACCTGCCCGGCGAGACCCAGACCCTGCCGCTCCAGGTCTACCTGCTGCTCCAGGACAGCCCCGAGGCGGCCACGTCCGTGTCGCTGCTGCTGCTCGCGATCGCCATGGGCGTACTGATCGCCCTGCGCGGGCGGTGGACGGGAACCCCCGTCGCCCGCAAGGACACCGAGACCCCCGCGGCGCCCGAGGACTCCCCCGCCGCCCACGTTCCGCAGGCACCGCCGGCCGCGGCCCAGGACGACGGCCGCTGGGCGTTGCACGCCGAGGTGACCGGCTTCAACCGGCTGACCCTCGACGCCGAACCCGGCACCACCATCGCCGTCGTCGGCGAGAACGGCGCCGGGAAGACCACCCTCCTGCGCGCGCTCCTCGGACTCACCCCCCGCGCCCACGCCCGACTCACCCTCGGCGGCGCCGACGTCACCGCCCTGCCCGCACACAAACGGCACGTCGCCTGGGTCCCCCAGGACGGCGCCCTCTTCCCGCACCTCACCGCACTCTCCAACACCGCCTACGGACTCCGCGCCCACGGCACGTCCCGCGCCCGCGCCCGTACGGAGGCCCGGCAGTGGCTCGACCGCCTCGGCGTCGGCCACCTGGCCCACCGCAAACCCGCCCAGCTCTCCGGCGGCCAGGCCCAACGCGTGGCCCTCGCCCGGGCCCTCGCCACCCGACCCCGGCTCCTCCTCCTCGACGAACCCCTCGCCGCCCTCGACCAGACCACCCGGGCCCGCGTCCGCCACACCCTGCGCACCCACCTCGCCGGCTTCGGCGGGGTCTGCCTCATCGTCACCCACGACCCCGTCGAGGCGGTGTCGCTGGCCGACCGCGTCCTCGTGCTCTCCGACGGCCACACCCTCCAGGACGCCCCGCCCGCCGAGGTCACCCGCCACCCCCGCAGCCCCTGGGTCGCCCGCATGCTCGGCCGCAACGCCTGGCCCGGCACCACCACCGCACACGGACTGGCCCTCGCCGGAGGCGGCCGGCTCGTGGTGCCGGAGACACAGGCCGAGGGGGCGTCGGCGCTCGCGATCATCGCCCCGGAGGCCGTGTCGCTGCACCGGGAGCGCCCGAGCGGAAGCGCGCGCAACGTCTGGTCCGGGACCGTACGGGAGATCACCGCGACCGGCAGCCGACTGCGCGTGCTGGTCGCGTCGGCCGAAGTGCCCGACCTGGTCGCGGAGATCACCCCGGAGGCGGCCGCCGAACTGGGCGTCGTCGACGGGGCGTCCGTCTGGTGCAGCGTGAAGGCCACCGAGATCACGCTGGTGTCGCTCTGAGCGGTGCCCGCGTCAGGGCGCCGTCGCCGAGCCGGGCAGGATCGAGAGCCACTCCCCCGCCGCGAAGGCGTCGACCCCGATCAGGGTCCGGCCGGCGCGCCCGACCGTGACGGTCGGCACGCCCTCGGTGCGACCGGCCGCGAAGCGGGGGGCGTCGAGCGTGAACAGGGCCGCGCGTTTGCCGCTCGCGCGCCGGAACTCGGCGAGGCGCCGGGTCAGCAGGGCGGCCTCGTTCCGGTCGACGATGCCCGGCGCGTACCGCTGTACGACGGCCACCGCGCCCGTACCAGGCTCCCGTGCGGCGGCCGTGAGGGCTTCGGCGAGGACCCGCATCCGGTCCAGCCCGCCGCCCGCGTCGAGCGTACGGCGGCGACCGTCGAGCGGCACGAAGCGCACGCCCCGGTGCGTGAAGCCCGGGCGGCCGTCCACCCCGGCGAGGACGAAGTCCGCGCCGGCGCCCGGCGCCCGCCCGTCCGGCGAGACCGCGAACCGCCAGGGCCGCGCCCGTACCCCGGCGGGGGTCGACACGACCGGGTCCGGGGGGAGGGTGACCCTCGGGGCGGCCCCGGTCGGCGGGGTCTCGGCGGTCAGCGTGTCCAGCAGCAACCGGGCCGGGCCGCCGCCCCCCTCGGTGGCCGACAGGCCGGTGAGGCGCAGCGGTCGCTCGGCCGTCGCCGGCAGCGGCAGGGTGATCCGGCGCCAGCCGGACCGGTCCGCTGCCGGGCCGCGCAGGGTGAGACCGGCCCCGTCCCCGTCGGTCAGGTGCACCGCCGGGCGCGCCCCGGATCCGTCTCCGCGGACCCACAGGGACACCGAACGGGCCTGCTCCGGCAGGGGGATCGGCCGGGGGGCGGCGGCGGTGGCGGTCGGGGCGGCGGCGGGGAGGGTGAGGGCGATCCCGGTGCCCGGGTGGCCCTCGCCCGGGGCGGCGGCCGCACCCGTGCCCTTCCAGCGGCCGGCGTCCTCCAGGTCGGCGAGGGGCAGCGCGTCCAAGCCCGCCCCGACGGTCAGTTCGGCGGTGGCGCCGGTGGCCGGGACGGTGAGGCGCAGCCGCCCGGTGGCCCGGGCGACCAGGGCTCGGACCGTGAAGCCGCCCCGGCCGTCGGGGGCGACCCGCCAACGGGAGCGGTCGTACCGCAAGGCGGTGTCCCGGGGTTCGACGGTGGTCGCGCGGCCCTGGGCGTCGTACCCGGTCAGGTCGAAACCGGCGCTCTCCGTCCGGTCGGCGAGCCCGATCCGGTCCCGGGTCGGGCGGATCCGGGTCAGCGGCCCGAGCACCTCCAGCGCCAACGAGCCCTCGGCCCGACCGCTTTCGGCCGGGCGGCCTCCGGGCCGGTCCGTGCGGGCCCGTACGGTGACGGGTCCCGGCCGCGACCCGCGCAGGACCCCCTCGGAGCCGATCCGGCCGGCGCCCTCGGCCGACCAGGAGGGGGTGCCGGGGGCCGGGCCGAGCGCGGAGTCGTGGCCGGTGGCGGTCAGGGTGCGGGTCAGTCCGGGAAAGAGGCGGGTGGCGCCGTCGGCGGCCTCGACCCGGTAGCCGGTGAGCCGCCCGGAGCCCATCGGGGCGGTGAGCGCGAGGCCGTTGGGGACCGGGCGGGGCTTCCCGTCCGACGGGGTGTTCTCCAGGATCGGGCCTGTCGCGCCGGAGAGTGCGGCGAGGAGCGTCGAGGAGCCGCCGCCGTCCAGGTTGAGCGCCTCGTGGGACCCGAGCCGGCGCATCATGCGGCCGAGCCCGGTCAGGGTGAGCCCGCCGCTGGCCCGCATGCGGCCGTCGGCGGTGACCAGCCGCAGCGACCGGCCGTCCCGCGAGAGGCCGACCGCCGTGCGCGGGGCGGCGGTGTTGTTCGGTTCGCCGTCGTGGTTCTGCGGGATTCCGGCCACGACGAGGGGCTCCCGCCCGCCGACGGCCGCCAGGGGTGCCGGTCCGGCCTCCGGCAGCGGCGCGGCGGTGACGCTCACGGGATCCCCGACGCGCAGCGCGCCGAGTTCGGGCGCCGCCGCCCCGGCCGCGGCCAGCAGGGTGGTGCCGGGAGCGGGGCGTGCACGGCGCGCGGGACGCCGCAGGACCGGTACCGCGACCGCGACGGCGACCCGGCCGTCGCGCAGTTCCACCGTCGGCCCGGTGTCCGGGAGGACGGAGCCGGGCCAGTCGGCGGTATACACGGCGAAGCCCTCGGCGAGTGGCCGGGCGGCGTTGTACCCGGCCGGGGTGCGCACCGCCCCGCCGGGCAGGGTGATGCTCCCGGTGAGGCCGAGGCGCAGGACGCGGCCGCTGCCGTCGGCGGCGAATCCGACGGCCGCGCCGCCGCCGGGGCCGGGAGAGGCGGAGTGCAGGAGCCGGCCGCCCCGCACCCCGGGGCCGAGGGGGGCGCCGGTTCCCCGGATGTCGAAGAAGTCCCCGTTGACGGCTCCGACGACGCGGCGCCCCGGCCCGGCCGGGTGGTGGGCGACGGCCTCGGCGACCGTCTCGGCCCCGCGCCCGCCCAGGTATTCGGCCCGTACCCCGCCGGGGGCGGCGAGGTCGACGACGAGTTCGTCGACGCGCAGCCAACGGTCGCTCTCCAGCCGGTCGTACGACTCCAGCCGCACTCCGGGGGCCACCGGGCGGGAGGTGCGGGCGGTCTCGATGCCGTCGTCGACCTCCGCGGCGAGCGCGGCCGGCGGTCCGGCGAGCAGGGCGCCGCAGAGCAGCGGGGCGAGCAGGGCCACCGGGGGCGGCCGGAGGATCGACACCCGGGAAGGATTCCGCGGCCCGGCGCGGCCCCGGGGCACGACCCGGGCCGGGAGCGGCGTGTTCAGCCATTCGCCGGGCGGCCGGGTGCCGACGGCCCCGGCAGGATCCGAAAGAGACGGCCTAGCCGGCCCGCCTCGGGACGATGAACTCGCACCACACGCACTTGCCGCCGCCGCGGGGCTCCACCCCCCAGTCGTCCGCGAGCCGGTCCACCAGCAGCAGGCCGCGTCCCGACACCGCCCAGTCCCCCGCCTCGCGACGGTGCGGCAGGGCGCTGCTGGAGTCCTCGACCTCGATGCGGATCCGCCCCTCCGCGGTCAGCCGCAGGCTGACGTGTCCCGCGCCGTCGGTGTGCACCAGGACGTTCGTCATCAGCTCGTCGGCGGCCAGCTCGATCTCGTCCGCGCGCTCCCGGGCGCCCCAGGCGGCCACCGCCGCCCGGATCAGGTGCCGGGCCAGAGCGGGGCCGTTCGGGTCGCCGGGGGCGAGTTCGTGGCGCAACGGGCCGCCGCCGCGCGGGGCGGGGGTGCCCCGGCGGCGCAGCAGGAGCAGGGCCATGTCGTCGCCGCCGCCCGCGTCCCCGACGAGGTCGCACAGCACGTCGGCCAGTCGCTCGACGTCGACCGGTCCGCCCCGGACGGCGTCCATGACCTCCCGCATCCCGGAATCGGCGCGGTCGCCGCGGCGTTCCGTCAGGCCGTCCGTGCAGAGCAGCAGCGTGTCGCCGGGGTGAAGTTCGACACTGGTCACGGGGTAGCCGGTACCGGTTCCCGGGGGATCGTGGGCGGGCAGGCCGAGCGGCAGTCCACCGGCCACCTGGATCCGGTGGCAACTGCCGTCGCCGCGGCGGACGATCGGGTCGAGGTGACCGGCCCGCACCAGGTGCAGCATGCCGGTGTTCAGGTCCACCTCGCCGTAGGTGCAGGTGGCGAACCGTTCCGTCGCCAGTTCCCGCAGGAAGGTCGAGGCGCGCGCCATCGCCGTGCCGGGCGTGTGTCCCTCGGCGATGTAGGCCCGCAGGACGATCCGCAACTGGCCCATGACGGCCGCCGCGTCGGTGTCGTGGCCCTCCACGTCCCCGATCACCACCCCGACCCGTCCCTCCCCGAGCGGGATCACGTCGTACCAGTCGCCGCCGATGTCCCGGCCCATCCTGGCCGCCCGGTACCGTACGGCGATCAGCGCGCCCGGCACCTCCGGGATCCTGCGCGGCAGCATGGCCCGCTGGAGTCCCTCCGCGAGGTCGTGCTCCTGCTCGAAGAGGATGGCCCGCTGGAGGCTCTGCGCGATGCCGCTGCCCAGGGCCACCAGCACGTTCCGCTCCTCGGTGGTGAAGTCCCCGTCCCGGCTGTAGAGCAGCCCGAGCGCGCCCACGGGACGGCCCTGGGCGATCAGGGGCAGGTAGACCCCGCTGCGCACGTCCAGCGGTTCGATGTACGGCCACAACAGCGGGTAGCTTCGCTGGAACTCCTCGCGGGAGGTGACGTAGACCGTCTGGAGGGTCCGTACGGCCTCGCTCATCGGGAAGCGCGCGTCGATGCGGGTGTACTCGATCTCGGGAACGTAGGAGCCGAGTTGTCCTTCGGCGACGAGGTGGACGCGGGCGCCGTCGACGACGCCGAGCATCACGCTGACGGCTCCGAGGTGCCCGAGGGCCTCGGGGTCCTTGAGCACGTCGGTCACGTCGTTGACGGTGCGCGCGTGGGCGAGGATCGCGGTGGTCCGTTCGACGACGCCGGTCATCCGGCGGCGCCCCTCGTTGCGTTCCCCGGCGGCTCCCGGCTCGACCGGGTCGTGGGCGGCGTCGCGGAGGATCCCGATGACGCGGTACGGACGGCCGTCTCGCGGGTCCCGCAGGATGTGGCCCTGGATGTGGGTCCAACCGAGGGTTCCGTCCCGGCTGCGGCTGCGGAAGTACGCCCCGTAGTGGCTGCGGCCGTCCTTCAGCGCCTGGGCGACGCGCGCGTCGATCCGCGACTCCTCGCCGGACACGAGCCGGATGCGCAGTCCGGCGGGGGTCCCGGTGAACTCGTCCGGACGCAAGTCGAGGACCTCGAGGGCGGTGGGATCCAGGTGCATCTGTCCGCTGTCGAGGTCCCAGTCGAAGGTGCCCATGCGGTTGAGCGCGAGACTCGTGTCGGGCCGCGCGGGCCAGTCGACCTCGGGGGTCGTGATTCCCCGCTGGTCCATGCAGCCAGGGTCTCACTGTTCCCCGGCCGGGGCGCGCGGTCACCCCGTGCGGGGGCTCGCCTGCGACGGGGGCGCGGCCGAGGACGGCGTGGGCGGCGGGGTGTCCGACGGGGCGACGCGGGCGGGCGGCGAGTCCGCCGGGGCCTCGCTCGGGGGGCTGTCGCTCGGGGTGGTGTCGGCGGGCGAATCCGAGGCGGGCTCCTGCGGGGACTGCTCGGAGGACCGGCCCGGGGGCTGCGCCGAGGACTCCGGGGGGCTGTCGGACGGAGTCACGCCGGGGGTGTCGCCCGGCGATCGCGTCGGGGCGTCGGTGTCCGTCGGCGAGCCGTTCCCCGGGGACGTGGGGGTGTCCGGGGGCGTGGTGCCCGTCGGGGTGGGGGTCACCGGCGGGGGCACCGGCTTGTCGCGCTTGCCGTCGTGGTCGGCGCGGCCGCGTCCGTACCAGGTCCCGTCGTGGTGGTCGTAGATCACGAAGGTGTTCACGACCTTCACCGAGGGGGCGACCACCACCACCCGCTGCGGCTGGTACGCGGGCCACGACTGCCCCGTGCGCTTCGCGTCGGCCCCGAGCGCCACCGGCTCCCCCAGCGGATTGCCGCACGCGCAGCGCACCCGCGGCACCCCGCGGTCGTCCACGAGCACGGCCGTCCCGGCCTGCAGCACCGCCTGGTAGGGGGTGGCCTTGCCGTCGCGGTAGCCGTGGTTGGTGACCCGGGTGTCCGCGCGCAGCCGCAGGGGGGTCAGGGAGCGCAGGTAGGCGGGTACGGCCGCGGGTCGGATCCCGAGGGCGGAGGCGAAGGCGGCGTTCTTGGCCGGTTGCCCGGTCAGCGCCGTGATCTGCTTCCCGACGTCGCAACTGGCGGTGTTCCGGGTCCCCCCGTACAGCCCGGGCGCGGCTCCGCTGACGCTGCGCGTGACCGTCGCGCCGGTCGCCGGCGCGCTGTCGCTCGCGGAGGGCGGCGGGCTCTGCGCCGGTGGTGTGGCCTCCTCGGCCGCCGTGGACTCGGTGAACGGGGCGGGCCCGGTCGCGGAGGCCGGTTGGAGGAAGACCTCCCCGCCGCCCGCCCGGGTGGACGAGGGCGTGCCGCTCGGCCGGGTGAGCACCACCACCAGCGCCACGACGGCCGCCAGGGCGACGACCGCCGCGGCCAACCGGGGTCCGGAACGCCACCACGGGCCCTTGCCGGACGGCCCGGTGGGCGCGGGACCGTCGGGGCCGGCGGGCCCCCCGGGCGGTGGCTCGGGCGGCCCTCCCCGGCGCCCGCCCGAGAGGGGGCCGGAAGGGGGACCGGACGGGCGCTCGGCAGGCGACTGTGACGCCCGCGGCGGCAGCGGCGGTTCCTGGCCGGAGGGTTGCGTGGTCACGGGCTCTTCTTCCCAGACGGAGGAGTCTTCCCTGACGGAGGAGTTCCGGTCCGGGGCGGACGTTCCGTTGCGGTGTACGGACATCTCCGGATTTCTTGCACTCCTGCGGACCATTGTGTGGGGCCTCCCGGTGGTGGCCGCAAGCCGAGGGTGCCTACCGTTGTCGGGTGAGCCGAACGTCAGCAACGACCTCCGGTGGCCCCGCTCGGGCCTGGCGTGACGCGCTCGTCGCCGTCGTGGCGGGCTTCGTGGTGATGATCGTGATCGCCGCGGCGGGACTGGCCTGCGCGGGTGCGGGCGACCTCCCGGAGGACGCGTTCCCCCGCGTGGTCGCCGCCGTGGTCGTGATGGCGGCCGGCGGCTCGATCGGGGTGTCGGGCGGCGCCGGATTCCTGGCCGAGGCCGACGTGAACCTGTCCGTGCTCCCGCTCTCGGTGACCCTGGCCGGCGCCCTGACGGTCGGCCTCTGCTTCCTGCGCCCCCTGCACAACCGGGCGGTGGCCCACCCGCGTGAACTGCTCCGACGGGTCGTGCCGTTGGTGGTGCTGTGGCTGCTCGCGCTCCTCGGTGTCGCCCTGGTCGCCAGGCAGGACTTCGGCATCTCCACGGGCGACTCCCCCGTCGGGGAGATCGGCGAACTGCTCGACGCGGCTCCGACGGTGGGCTTCCGGGCCGAGGTGCCGGCCACGCTGTTCTTCGGACTGCTCTGGATCCTGGGCCTGTTGGCGATCACCCTGCTGGTGTCCCGGCGTGCGCCGTTGCCCGCCGCCCTGGTGCGCTTCCACACGGCGGTGCGCCCGGCCGCCTTCGCCACGGTCGTGCTGCTGCTGGCGTACGTGGCGATCGGTGTCGTCGTCGGTCTGGTGGTGGCCGCCACCCGGGGAGACGCCGCGCAGACGTTCGCGGTGATCCTGCTGGGCCTGCCGAACCTGGCGTGGCTCGCACTGACCCTGGGCTTCGGCGGGTCCTGGGAGGGCCGCGTGGACGGGCCGTTCGGGCTGCCGATGCCGCGGTTGCTGGACCAGACGCTGCGCGGCCCGGACCTGTCCACGGTGGACGTCGCCTCGCTCGCGGAACACGATTCCCGGGCGTGGTGGCTGGTTCCGGTGGCCGCCGTCCTGCTGCTGGGCACCGGGGTGCTGGCGGCCGTACGCTCCCCCGCGCACGTCCGGGCGCGGCAGCACGCGCTGCACCTGGCGGTGGCCCTGGCGCCGGCGACACTGGCGGTGTGCCTGATGGCCTCCGTCCGGGCCGAGTTCGGTCTGTCGCTGCTCGGGATCGGCGACGCGGGCGGTCTCGGGGGCACGGTGGAACTCAGCCCGCACCTGTGGCGCAACGTCGGTCTGGCCCTGCTGTGGGGCGCCGTGGCGGGCTTCCTCGGCGCCCTGGTGGCCCGCCCCCTGCGGCGCCGCGGCCGGGTGGAGCGGCCCTGAACCCGGCAACCGCTGGGCCGTACGGGTGAAGAGCGGGATATCGGTTCATCGGGGCATCGTTTCTGCATGTCAACCTCACCTCCGTGAACACGTTTAAAGGCCTGTTCCGGCCGCTCCACGCCGGCGGCCTGCTTGCCGTCTCCGCCGTCGCCCTGACCCTGTCCACCGCCCTCCCCACGGAGGCGACGTCCACCGGCGCCCGCTATCTGGCCGGTCCGGTCGGCGCGCAGGACACCACGCCCCGCAAGGTCTCCGGGAGCGCGGTCTACTGTCCCGACGGCATGCTCGTGCAGTCCGGCGGCTACTCCCTGGAGAACGGTCGGACCGGCCCCGTCCTCGCCAGCCACCCGGTCGCCGGTCCGCATGGGCGCAAGGGTTGGTACGCCTCCGCCTCGCACGCGGACGTCCGGGCGTACGTGCTCTGCCTGCCCGTCGCCGACGGGGAAGGACCCTGACCCGCTTCCGGCGACAAGCTCCCACACCGCGACACGGGGACGGTGTCAGCCCCGGCCTCGCGGCCGGAAGACGGGCAGCGCCCAACGCGGTGGCGGGGGCGCCGGTTCCGACTCCCCGGGCGCCGCGGCGTCGACGGGCGACGCCGAGGCCGTCCGGGTGGGCGGGCGCCGGCCGGCCGCCCCTTCCTCCCCCGCCCGGCGCAGCGCCCCGGTGAACTCCAGGCAGGTGCGCCAGCGTTCCTCCGGAGACTTGGCCAGGGCCTTCGCCAGCACCTCGTCCACCGCGGCCGGCAGGTCCGGCCGCTCCGCGCTCACCGGTGGCGGCGGGTCGTACTGGTGGGCCCACAGGAGGGCCATGTCGTCGTCCCGCCGGAAGGGCGGTCCGCCGGCCAGCATCTCGTGGACGACGCACCCCAGGCCGTAGACGTCGCACCGCCCGTCCACCGGCTTTCCGGAGATCTGTTCCGGGGCCACGTAGTCCAGCGTCCCGACGAACTGTCCGACGCTCGTGAACCCGGTCAGCGACAGGGACTTCTTCGTCAGCCCGAAGTCCGTCAGGTACACGTGCTCGGGGTGTTCGCTGTCGGTGCCCTCCGCGACCAGGATGTTGCCCGGTTTGACGTCCCGGTGGACGAGGTCGTGATCGTGGGCCGCGTCCAGCGCCGAGGCCACCTGGCCCGCGATCCGCGCGGCCGTCGCCACCGGAAGCGGGCCGGTGCGGTCCAGCATCGCCCGCAGGTCCTGTCCGGCGACGTGGCGCATGGCGATGTACAGCAGGCCGTCCGCCTCGCCCGCCTCGAAGACGGGCACGATGTGGGGGTGGTCGAGGGACGCCGCCACCTTCGACTCGTGCGCGAACCGCTGTCGGAAGGTGTCGTTGCGGGCCAACTCGGGTGCCAGCAGCTTCAGTGCCACGACGCGGTCGAGGCGCAGGTCCCGCGCCCGCCAGACGACGGCCATGCCGCCGCGTCCGATCTCGCTCTCCAACCGGTACCCGGCGATGCGTGTCCCCGGCCCGGCCGGTCGGCCTCCCGCGGTGTCCGCGGCGGACATCACCGGCCCCCGCCCCCGGGAGTGTCGACGATCCGCGTCGGCTCGTGTCCGTCGGCCGGCCCGGGTGGCGCCTCGCCAGGGCCCTCGCCCGCCGCGGCCGCCCGTTCGTCGGGCGCGGGCTCGGACGTGGGCCCGGGCTCGGGCGCGGCGGGCTCCTGTGCGTCGGGTTCCGGGGCCTCGGCCGGCGGCTGTGGGCCGGGGGCGGCGCCCGGTTCCTCGACGACCGCGTAGGTTGCCCGCCGGGTGCCGTCGCCGTACATCCACCGCCCGGCCGTCTCGTCGTAGAGCCAGATCTCCGACCCGTCGAGCACCACCCCGGCGCGCAGGCCCCGGGTGGCGCGCCGGAAGCCGTCGGCGTCCGTCCGGCCGGAGGCGAGTTCGTCGGCGGCCCGGCGGTAGCGCTCCAGGGCTTCGACGCCGCGGGCGAGGAGCGGTCGGGGGTCCTCGGCGCGGGACAGGGGGCGTCCCGCCGTGGGCGGCGGCTGCGGGACGACGACCAGCAGTCGCCCGTCCACCCAGGCGGACCAGCCGTTGGCGCACAGGATCTCCGCCCATTCGCCGCGCCGGGACAGCAGTTGCACGGGCAGGAAGGCGTCCAGGGCCGCGGTGGGCCGCGAGACGTCCGGTGCCTCCCAGGCGGGCAGGCCGTCCCGGGGCACGACGTGGGTGGGCCGGAAGTCGGCGGCGCCTTCGGGTGCTTCGGGGCTCGTCACGCGGCCTACTTCCGCATGATGGCGGGTTCGTGGCGCCGCAGCAGTCGGGAGACCAGTACGCCGAACAGCAGGGACAGCGCGACCAGCATCCCGAGGTTCAGCAGCCACACGCCGACGGTGTGCGCGAACAGCGGGTCGTCGGTGAGGGGGCCGGGCACGATCGCGCCCAGGTCGATGGTGCCCGCCATCGCGCCGAGCGCCCAGCGGGAGGGCACCAGCCAGGACAGCTGTTGGATCACCGGCACCCCGTCCAGTTGCAGGAGCGCCCCGCAGAAGACCACCTGGACGATGGCGAGGAGGACCAGCAGCGGCATGGTGACCTCCTCCTTCCTGACCAGGGCGGAGACCAGCAGGCCGAGCATCATGGCGGTGAACGACAACAGGGCGACGGCGATCGTGATCTCGAGCAGCGGCGGCATGAGGACGCCCTTGCCGCCGGGGGCTCCGAGGTTCACGCCGAACAGGGCGACGAGGGTCAGCACGACGGCCTGGGCCACCGTGATCGCGCCCAGGACCACCACCTTGGACATCAGGTAGGCGGAGCGTGACAGTCCCACCGCGCGTTCTCGCTGGTAGATGGTCCGTTCCTTGACCAGTTCGCGCACCGCGTTGGCGGCGCCGGTGAGCACGCCGCCCACGCACAGGATGAGCAGGGCGTTGATCGCCGTCTCCTGGGTGAGGCGGCTGCCGGCCAGGGCGCGGGCCATGGCCCCCATCACGAACGGCAGCGCGATCATGATGGCGAGGAAGGTGCGGTCCGCGCTCAGCGCCGCCGCGTACCGCCGGATCAGGGTGGAGAGCTGGGAGCCCCAGCTCTGCGCCTTGGGCGGAGGGGCGACGAAACCGGCCGGTCCGGGCCTGCCGGCCGCGGCCGGGGGCCGGGCGGCGGCCCCGCGCACGTACCTGCGGTGCAGGGGGGATGCCGCGTACTCGGCGGCCCAGTCGCGGTCCCGTTCGTTCTCGAAGGCTTCGAAGGCCTCGGGCCACTGCTCGTAGCCGAAGAAGGCGAGGGTCTCGTCGGGCGGCCCGAAGTAGGCGACGCGCCCGCCCGGGGCGAGGACGAGCAACCGGTCGCAGACGTCGAGGCTGAGCACGCTGTGGGTGACGACGATGACGGTGCGGCCGTCGTCGGCGAGGTCGCGCAGCATGTGCATCACGGAGCGGTCCATCCCGGGGTCGAGGCCGGAGGTGGGTTCGTCGAGGAAGAGCAGGGAGGGTTTGGTCAGCAGTTCCAGGGCGACGGACACCCGTTTGCGCTGGCCGCCGGAGAGGCTGTGGATGGACTGGTCGGCGCGCTGCCCGAGGCCGAGCTCGCCGATCACCTCGTCCACCCGCGCCTGGCGTTCCGCCTTCTCGGTGTCCTGCGGGAAGCGGAGTTCGGCGGCGTAGGTCAGGGCGCGGCGCACGGTGAGTTGGGCGTGCAGGATGTCGTCCTGCGGCACGAGGCCGATGCGGCTGCGGAGTTCGGCGTAGTCGCGGTAGAGGTCGCGTCCGTCGTACAGGACGGTGCCCTGGTCGGCGGGGCGCAGGCCGGTGAGGGCTCCCAGCAGGGTGGACTTGCCGGCGCCGCTGGGGCCGACGACGGCGAGCAGGCATTTGGCGCCGACGGGGAAGGAGACGTGGTCGAGCAGGACCTTGCGGCCGTGGTCGACCGCGACGGAGAGGTCCTGGACGTCGAGGGAGACCTCTCCGGTGTCCACGTACTCCTGGAGCTGATCGCCGACCAGGCAGAAGGCGGTGTGGCCGATGCCGACGATGTCGCCCTCGGCGATGGGCGCGCGCTCGACGCGGGCGCCGTTGAGGTAGGTGCCGTTGTGGCTGGTGAGGTCGACGATCTCGTACGTGCCGTCCGCGAGCGCCCGCAGCTCGGCGTGGCGCCGGGAGACGACGAGGTCGTCGACGACGAGGTCGTTGTCCGAGGCCCGCCCGATGCGTACCTCGGTCCGCGCGGGCAGCGGGCGGACCGAGGTCGGCCGGGCGAAGGTGCCGGTCAGCCCGGGGTGCGACACGGAGGACGGTCGTGAGGTCCCGCCGGCGGAGCCGGTGGACGCCACGTACGCCGATGGCCACGCGGGGGTGGCGGACGGCTCGGGGGTCACGGGGGCAGCCGGGGCGGGCGGGGCCGGCGCGGGGGCGGATGACGCGGACGGGGCCGGCGCGGGGGTCGCCGCCGGCTCGGCGGACGGCCTGGCGGACGGCTCGGCGGCCTCGGCGGACGGCTCGGCGGGCTTGGCGGACGGCTCGGCGGGCTCGGCGGACGGCTCGGCGGGCTTGGCGGACGGCTCGGGGCCGAGCAGGAGGGCGCGCGGGCCGTCGTCGACGCTGCCGAAGCGCAGTTCGCTGCCGGCGCCGACGTTCCAGGCGTGGATGCGGTGGCCGTCGGCCCAGGTGCCGTTGGTGCTGTTCTCGTCCTCGACGGTCCAGTGGTCGCCCTCGGCGCGCAGCACGGCGTGGTGCCAGGAGACGCGGGCGTCGTCGAGGCAGATCTCGCAGAGCGGGTCCCGACCGACGTGATAGGTCCGGACCGGGCTCATCGCGGTGGAGCCACCGGGCGTTTCCAGAACGAGTTCGGGTGCGGTCGGCACACCGGGGCGCTGGACCATGGTCAGATTTTCCCACGATCCGACCAGCTCGGCATAACCGCAGGTCAGAGCCCTCTTAAGGGTAATGACAACGGTCCCCGTTGCAGCCTTTGCCCATCTTCGAAAGGTGCGCTTGACTTCACGCGTCGGAACCGAACAAACGGGGGACGCCATGACCGGGCACGACCACGCGAAGGATCACACCCACGGCCACGGCGGCCACGGCCACGGCGGTCACAGTCACGGGGTCGACCCGAACGCCGACCGCCGCTGGCTGGGAATCGCCCTCGCGCTGATCGCGGGCTTCATGGCCGTCGAGGTGGTCATCGGCGTCATGGCCCACTCCCTGGCGTTGATCTCCGACGCCGCGCACATGCTGACGGACGCCGTCTCGATCGTCCTCGCGCTGATCGCGATGCGGCTCGCCGCCCGGCCGGCACGCGGCGGGTTCACGTA
The DNA here is from genome assembly GCF_026627505.1 of Streptomyces sp. H27-H5. Lineage (GTDB taxonomy): Bacteria > Actinomycetota > Actinomycetes > Streptomycetales > Streptomycetaceae > Streptomyces. Next base: position 23,427 of record NZ_JAPNLK010000009.1, read on the forward strand.
CGGCCTCAAGCGCGCCGAGATACTCTCCGCCCAGGCCAACGGCCTGACCCTGCTCCTGCTTGCCGTGTGGTTGGCGTACGAGGCGGTGCGCAGGCTGCTCGACCCGCCGCCGGTGGAGGGCGGGCTCGTCCTGGTGACGGCGCTCGCGGGGATCGTCGTGAACGTGGCGGCGGCCTGGTGCATCTCGAAGGCGAACCGCTCCTCCCTGGCGGTCGAGGGCGCCTACCAGCACGTGCTGAACGACCTGTTCGCCTTCATCGGCACCGCCGTGGCCGGTCTGATCGTGCTCACCACCGGATTCGTGCAGGCCGACGCGATCGCCTCGCTCGTGGTGGTGGCGTTGATGGTCAAGGCGGGCTACGGGCTGGTCCGCGAGTCCGGTCGGATCTTCCTGGAGGCCGCCCCGGCCGACACGGACCCGGACGCGGTCGGCGACCGGCTCGTCGGGCATCCGCCGGTGACCGAGGTCCACGACCTGCACATCTGGACCATCACCTCGGGTCAGGCGGCGCTCTCCGCGCACGTCCTGGTGGAACCGGCGGGCGACTGCCACGCCGTGCGCCGCGATCTGGAGGGGCTGCTGGAGAAGGAGTACGGGATCACGCACACCACGCTCCAGGTGGACCACGTGCAGGACGAGCTGCTCTCGGTCGGGCGGCGGCCGGGTGATGTTCCGGCGGGCGACGCGCACTGCGCGGACGCGCACGGTCCGGTCCACCGCGAGGGTCCGCACGACCACTGACGGCCCGGTGGTGCCGATGCCCCTTCCGCGGGGCATGGATACCGGCATGGCACAGAAACGCAGCGCCGGACTGCTCCTCTTCCGACGGGCCGGCGAAGAGGAGACCGACATCGAGGTCCTGCTCGGGCACATGGGCGGACCGCTGTGGGACCGGCGCGGCGACGCCGGTACCTGGGCGATCCCCAAGGGCGAGTACGGCCCGGAGGAGACCCCGCTCGACGCGGCCCGCCGGGAGTTCACGGAGGAGATCGGCCTGCCGCCCCCGGAGGGCCCGTACCTGCCCCTGGGCGAGAGCCGGATGCCGAGCGGGAAGCTGGTGACGATCTGGGCGGTGCGGGCGGACCTGGATCCGGCCCTCATGGTGCCCGGGACCTTCAGCATGGAGTGGCCGCCGCACTCGGGACGGATCGGTGAGTTCCCGGAACTGGACACGGTGGCCTGGTTCACTCCGGCGGTGGCCGAATCCAGGTTGCTTCCCGGCCAAGTGGCGTTCCTGGAGCGGCTGTTGGTGCTCCTGAAGGGTTGACCCGACCTTGACTTGCCAACAAACCCCACCTGCGTGGACATTGCACATATGACGAGCCTCGTGCTGGTGGGGACCCTGGACACCAAGGGTGTGGAGTACGGCTGGTTGCGCGAGAGGCTGCTGCGCGCCGGCGTCGAGGTGGTGCTGGTCGACACGGGGATCATGGACGAGCCCCGGGTGCCGGCGGACGTGTCGCGCGAGGCGGTCGCGCGGGCCGCGGGAACGGAACTCGCGGACCTGCGCGCCGCCGCCGACCGGGGGTCGGCCGTCACCGCGATGGCCGCCGGGGCGGAGGCGACCCTCCTGCGCCTGCACGCCGAGGGGCGGCTGCACGGGGTGCTCGCGATCGGCGGCAGTGGCGGGACGTCCATCGCGACCCGGGCCATGCGGGCGCTCCCGCTGGGCGTTCCGAAGGTGATGGTCTCCTCGATGGCGTCCGGGGACGTCGCCCCGTACGTCGGATCCTCGGACATCACCATGATGTACAGCGTCGTGGACATAGCGGGGATCAACAGCGTCTCCGCTCCCGTGCTCGCGAACGCCGTGGAGGCGGTCGCCGCGATGTCCGGGGGCTTCGTCCGCTCCTCCCGGGAGCTCGGCCCGGCCCGGCCGGCCGCGGGTGGGCGGCCGCTGATAGCGGCGAGCATGGCCGGCGTGACCACGATCGGCGTGGACGCGGCCCGGGAGCGACTGACCGAGCTGGGCTACGAGGTGCTCGTCTTCCACGTCAGCGGCACGGGCGGCCGGACCCTGGAGAAGCTGGCCGGTCAGGGGATCTTCGCCGGCGTGCTGGACCTCACCCTGAGCGAGCTGGCCGACGACCTGTGCGGGGGCATCCTCACGGCGGGCCCCGACCGGCTGAGCGCGGCCGGTCGTGCCGGGATTCCGCAGGTGGTGAGCCTGGGCGCACTGGACATGGTGAAGTTCGGCCCGTTGGAGAGCCTGCCCGAACGGGCCCGGTACCGGCGGGTGCGCGTGCACAATCCCTCGATCACGGTGATCCGTACGACCGTGTCCGAGTGCGCCGAGCTGGGCCGGCGGGTCGCGGCCAAGCTGCGGTCGGCCACCGGCCCCACGGCGGTGTGCGTCCCCTTGCGCGGACTGTCCACGCTCGGGGCGCCGGGTGGCCCCTACCATGACCCCCGTGCGGACGGGGCGCTGTTCTCGGCTCTGCGCGAGGGATTGCGGGGCAGTGCCGCCCGGCTGTACGACTACGACACCCACATCAACGACCCGGCGTTCGGCCGGGACGCGGCCGACCGACTGCACGCCATGATCGGCGCGGAGCGGGCGGCGGCCTGACACCCGTTCGAGACACCCCGCGAGGTTGGGAACCGGCCGTGGCGGAAACCGTGTCCCTGGTGGTGGCCGGTCGGGGGACGACCGCAACCGGGCGCGACGACGCCAGGGACGGGGGGAACGATGAACGAGGTGTGGACCGTACCCGGGTACACCCAGGTCCGGGAGCTCGGTGCGGGCGGCAGCGGCCGCGTGGTTCTCGCCGTGCACGAGGCGACGGGCACCGCGGTCGCGGTGAAGTACCTAGGCGACCGGCTGCGCGAGGACCCCGCGTTCGTCCGCGAGTTCCGCGCGGAGGCGCGGCTGCTGGGCGGGCTGCGCTCGCCGTACGTGGTCGGACTGTACGAGTACGTGGAGGCGCCCGGCGGCGCCGCGATCGTGATGGAACTGGTCGACGGGATCTCCCTGCGCGCGCTGCTGAAGCAGTCCGGCCGGGCGGACGCCGAGGCCGCGCTGGTGGTGCTGAAGGGGTCCCTGCTGGGCCTGGCCGCGGCGCACCGGGCGGGGGTGGTCCACCGGGACTACAAGCCGGAGAACGTGCTGGTCTCGGCGGACGGTTCGTCGAAGCTGGTGGACTTCGGGATCGCGGCGGGCCGCGGCAGCACGCCCGGCGTGGCGGGCACGCCCGCGTACATGGCCCCCGAGCAGTGGCAGGGACGGCCGGCCTCCCCCGCGGCCGACGTGTACGCGGCGACGGCGACGTTCTTCGAGTGCCTCACGGGCCGCAAGCCCTTCGACGGGACCAACTTCGCGGAGCTGGCGGTCCAGCACATCGAGGCGCCCGTACCGGAGACGGAGGCCCCGGAGCCGGTGCGTCCGCTGATCCGGCGCGGTCTGGCCAAGGAGCCCGAGCGACGGCCGGAGAACGCCGAGGCGTTCGTCGCGGAGTTGGAGGGCGTGGCGCTGGCCGCGTACGGGCCCGACTGGGAGGAGCGCGGGCAGCGCAAACTGGCGGCGCTGGCCGCGCTGCTGCCCTTGCTGTTCCCCTCGGCGGGGGCGCCGGCCGCCGGTACCACCGCGCTGGCGACGACCGCCCTGAAGCCGCCGACGAGCCTGCTGCCGGGTCGGCGGGGAGCGCTCGCGGCGGGCGCGGTGCTGGTGGTGGGGGCGCTGCTGATGTTCACGTACGACGCGGTCGGCGGCGAGCCGGACGGCGCGGCGGCGCTGAGCGCGTTCGCGACGACCAGTCCGGGTGCGCCGGCGGCCTCGCCGGCCCCCGGTCCGAGCCCGTCGGGCCCCCCTTCGGCGTCGGTGTCGCCGTCCGCGAGTCCCTCGGCGTCCACGTCGCCGTCCGCCTCGCCCTCGACGTCCACGAGCCCCGGCGCGAGCGTCACCCCGACGCCGACCCCCACGCCGACCGTGACCGAGCCGACCCCGACGCCCACTCCCACCCCCACTCCGACCCCCACACCGACGCCGACGCCGACTCCGGTGGTCGTCTCGGGGGTGTCCGTCACCCTGTCCGCCGCCCCGAGCGCCGGTCGGGCGACCGTGTCCCTGGACGTGCGGGGCGGACCGGCGACGGTGACCATCGAGTGGTTCCGCGGCGACAGCCCGGGCGACCTGCGCTCCGCGGACGGCGCGGACTCCGTCGCCGTCGAGGCCGGGACGGGCCCGGTGACGCGGAGCCACGCCCTCGCTCGGGTCGGCGGCTGCTACTTGAGCGCTCGTGTCACCACCAAGCCGACGTCCGGCAGGACGGCCGTCGACTCGATCTTCATCCCCAGGTGTCAGGAGGTGCCGCGATGAGCGAGGCCCGGGCTCCCGAGGGAGACGACTACAGCGCCACCGTCCTTGGCAGCCACTGGTTCAGCGGCCCTCCCGGGGACCCCGCCGACGAACCGGCGACGCGGCGGCTCGACGGAGCGCCCGACTCCGACCCGGACACGCGGCGCCTCGACGACCCGGACACGAAACGGTTCGACACCCCGCAGACCACCCCCGGAGCGGTGCCCGACCGGATCGAGGGCTCCGTCCTGCGGTTCGGGCCCGGGGTGACGGCGGCCGTGCCCGCCCCGTTCCCCGTGATCGTCGGGACCGCGGTGGGCGCCCCGCGCCGCCGCGGGGGGCAGTGGCGTCGGTACACCCTGGCCGTCGTGGTGCTGGCCGCGGTGCTCGCGTACCTGGGGTGGCAGCGCTTCGGGCCGGCCGTCGAGGTCCGGGACGTGGCGGTGAGCACCGATCCGAAGGGGCCGAGCTGCGATTCCGCCGCCGACGTGGTGGCGCTCGTACGGACCAACGGGCGCCCGGGGACGCTCGCGTACCGCTGGCTCCGCAGCGACGGCACGCGCTCCCGGCAGCTCACCGAGCGGGTGCCGAGCGGCCAGCGGGAGGTCTCGCTGCATCTGCTGTGGACGTTCCAGGGCGCGGGAACCTACCCCGCGCGGGCCGAGATCGAGCTGCTGTCGCCCGCGCGGCACACGGCCTCGGTGGAGTTCACGTACCGCTGCCGTTCCTAGACGACGCGGGGAGGACCGCGGCCGCTTCGGGGAGCGACCGCGGGTCGACGCCCCGACAGGACCTAGAACCGCGCGTGCGCGGTGATGTCCGCCGCGAACTCCCCCGTCATCGCCGGGGTCACCGAGGGCCGGCACTGGGCGATCGCCGCGAGGAGGTCCTCGGTGCTCGCGCCGAGCTGCGCCGCGGACGCGCCCCGGGTGCCCACGCCTTCCAGGTCCCGTTCGAAGGACGTCTGCGCGGCCGTCCGGGCCGCGTGCTCGATGTCCGCCGGGGTGAACAGGTCGCTCGCCTCCACCAGGGCCGCCACGTCGACGTCCGTCCGACCGGCCGTGTGGCGCGACCACATCGCGGCGCGGGCCCCGGCGTCGGGGGTGCCGATGGGGATCAGGTAGTCGAAGCGGCCGGGGCGCAGGAAGGCCGGGTCGAGGGAGCGGACGGAGTTGGTCGCGCAGACCAGCAGCCGTTCGTCGCCCTCCCGGAAGCCCGGTATCAGCTTGAGGAGTTCGTTGGTCACCCCGTGGATGCCGCCGGGCTGCGCGGGCTCGGTGCGTACGGGGGCGATCTCCTCGACCTCGTCGATGAAGACGAGGACGCGTTCGAGTTCGCCGATGCGGGCGAAGGCGTCGCGCAGCGCGGCGGCGAGGTTCCCCTCGTCCGCGAGGCGGGAGGGCAGCAGTTCCACGAAGGGCCAGCCGAGCCGGGAGGCGATGGCGCGGGCGAAGGTGGTCTTGCCGGTGCCGGGGGGCCCGAAGAGGGCGATGGCGCGCGGCGGCCGTACCCCGTGCGCGGCGGCCCGTTCGGGTTCGGCGAGCGGCAGCACCACGCGGCGCTCGATGAGGTCCTTCTCCTTCTCCATGCCGGCGACCTTGGTCCACAGGTCGTTCGGCAGGAACCGACCGCCGAGGTCGTCGAGGAGTCCGGCGGCCGGTCCGTGCAGCGGCTCGGTCTTCTCGAAGTAGGCGACGGCGGGCTGGCGGGTGTAGCCGGCGTTGAGCAGGCCTTCGCCGAGCAGGTCCTCCTCGGGCAGGACGTAGGCGATCCGGCCGACGCGGGCGGCGATGAGGCGGCGTTCCAGTTCGACGAGGAGGGCGCTGGCCAGGCCCCGGCCGCGCCAGCCGGCGGCGATCGCGATCCGCATCACCCAGGCCCGCTCTCCGGTGACGCAGGCGAGGGCCGCGCCGATGGGGACGCCCTGGTGGACGGCGACCACGCAGGGCTGCCGGTCGGTGAGGGCGCTGATGCACTCGGCGAGCGAGAAGACCGATTCCTGGCCGAGTTCGGCCGTGGTGTCGATCAGATGCACCACCGCTGCGAGATCGCTCTCGCGGTAGTCGTGGATGAGCCAGTTCACCGGGTACCGCCCCTCGTTTCGTGCTCCTGCGGCGAGGCTAGGGGCGGTCGGGCCCGGCGATCACGCTCCGTCGTGCACAACAGGCGTACGGGAAACCCTCCGTGTCGTCCATAGACCGGGTACGTGCGTCGTCGGAGCGGGCGCGTGCGCCGTCGCTTCCCACCGAGGTCCCGGTTTCCTTCATGGCTTCGCACAGGCGCGGCGGCCGCGCGGGCCGGCCGGGGGGTCAGTGCGTGTGGGAGTCCAGCCAGCCGAGCGAGGTGCGGGCCAGGTCCGGCCAGCCGTGGTCGACGGTGAGGGAGTGGCCCCGGTCCTCGAAGCACTGGTACTCGGTGGTGGCGCGGGAGTCCCGGTACTGCTTGTAGGTGGAGCGGGTCAGCACGTCCGGGACGGTGTGGTCGAGGCGGCCGGACAGCAGGAGCAGCGGGCCGCGGGTCTCGTTGTCGGTGTTCACCCGGGCGGCGGAGTGCGGGACGAAATTGCCGAGCGCCAACTGGAACAGGGGGCGGGCCGGGCTCGGGATCGTCCACTCGTCGTACAGCTCGGCGGACTCGCGCTCGGAGACCGCGTTGGCGAAGCCGTAGCGGAACTGTTCGGTGTTCAGCGACACGGCGTGCTTGATGTTCACGGGGTCGCGCAGGAAGGCGAAGGTCGATTTCGCCTGCGCCGGGGCGATGGCCTTCACCCCTTTGATCTGGCCGGGGCATACGGCCACGGCCGCCGATCCCAGGCCTTGGCCGAGCAGGTGCTGGGCGATGAACCCGCCCACCGAGTGTCCGACGAGCACCGGCGCGGTGGGCAGCTCGCGGATGACCCGGGCGTGCGCCTCGGAGATCTCGGCCAGCCCGACCCCGGCCTGGTCGCCGGGGCGCCGGCGGGCCTCGGTGACGGTGGCGGGGACCCCGGGCCACTCGGGGAGGATCGGTTCGAAGCCCGCGTCGAGGAAGGCTTCGGCCCAGCCCTGCCAGCTCGTGGAGTGCAACCAGAGCCCGTGGATGAACACCACGGGCGTGCGGTGCGGTGTGGTCATGGCGGGACACCTCCTGGGACCCCCGGCGCCTCTGCCAGTCTCGCCCCGGCCGGGAGGGGACGCCTGCGGAGCCCGCTTCGACCGCCGGCGGATCCGGCCGCCGGAGCGTCGGGGGTCCTCGTCGGGGGCCGGGGTCCTGCGCGCGGGATCGCCGAGGAGCCCGGATCCTGGATGGACCCGGATCGCCGCGCGACCGGGCTTCGCGAGGTGGTTTCGTCCGGGTCCGGCATTCACAGCGGATTCATATGGAATTCCGTGCTCCGGACACAGTGTCGAAGGGCAGGCTCGGAACATGATCCATCGCGTGCTTCCCCGACAGACCGGCCGCGCCCGTGCCCGGCGGGCGCCCCGGATCGTGCTCGCGCTGGCCGCCATGGGCGCGCTGCTGGGCATCGACCTGCCCGACGCGGCGGTCCTGCCGCCCGAGGGGGTCACGGCGCAGGCCGTCCCCGACCGGACGGCGGACCGGGTGGGCGCGCTGTTCGCGGGCGGGTTGGAGGGCGGGCACTTCTGCACCGCGGCCGTGGTGCGCAGCGCCGGCCGCGATGTGATCGCCACCGCCGCGCACTGCCTGGACCATCCGGAGTCCACCGTGTTCGCACCGGGCTACCGCGACGGGCGTGCCCCGTTCGGCGTATGGAAGCTGACCGATGTGCACGTGGCCCCGGGCTGGACGAACGACGAGGACCCGGACGAGGACATAGCCTTCGCCTCGGTCGTGCCGACGGACGGGGGAACGGCGGCGATCGAGGACGTGGTGGGCGGGTTCCCGGTGGCGGCCGAACAGCCGGACGACGTGGCGGTGACCATCGTCGGCTATCCCAGCACCGAGGACGCGCCGCTGCGCTGCGCCAACGACACCTCGCTGTTCTCCGACACGCAGCGCCGCATCGACTGCCCGGACCTCAGCGGCGGCACCAGCGGCAGCCCGTGGCTGGCGAACGGCGCGCTGGCGGGGGTGCTCGGCGGCCACGAGGGCGGTGGCACGGTGCCGGACGTGTCCTACAGCGCCGTGGTGGGAGACCAGGCGCTGGAGCTGTACCGGGAGGCTGCGGTCCCGGCGGGCTGACCGGTCCTCGACCCGCGCCCGGCAGGGGGTGCGGTCCCGTGCGGCGCGCGGTCCCCCCGCTCCGTCACTCGTCGCCCACCTCGTGCGCGGGCCCGCTCGACGCGGCCGTCAGCGCCTCGGAGGGGGCTGCGAACCAGGTCGGTTCGTCGGTCAGGGCCCGGTGGATGCGGTCCAGGCCGAAGTCGTCCAGCGGGGGCAGCGCGTCCAACGCGAACCAGGCCACTTCCAGCGACTCGTTGTCGTTGGCCCGGGCCTCGCCGCCGGTGGCCCGGCAGCGGAAGGTGATGTCCTGGAACTGGCAGACGTCCCCGTTCGGGTACACGATCGGCTGGAGCATCTGGACCAGGACGACCCGTTCGGGAACGCAGTGCACGGCCGTCTCCTCGAAGACCTCCCGCACCGCCGTCTCCGCCGGCTGCTCGTCGGGCTCGGCGATGCCGCCGATCACGGCCCACTGGCCGGTGTCGGCCCGGCGGCCCAGCAGCACCCGGCCCCGGTCGTCGAAGACGATCGCGGTGACCCCGGGGAGCAGGAGCAGCTGGTGCCCGGCGGTGGCCCGGATCGCGCGGATGAAATCAGGTGTGGTCATGACTCGACCCTACGAGGCTCCGCGCCCGGCGATCGACCCTCACACCGCCCGGCGGGCCCGGATCCGGCGGACCAGGACCCAGCCGAGGCCGGTCGCGGCGAGCAGGAGCAGGACGTACTCGGTCAGCGGCCCGAGGCGGGTGGCCGGGGTCTGGGTGGAGCGCAGCGGGATCTTCTCCACCAGCGCGTCGGCGGTGAACATCTTCGTCTGGCGGACGACCGATCCGTCGGGGCGGATGACGGCGCTGACGCCGCTGGTGACGGGGACGAGCACGGTACGGCTGTGCTCGACGGCGCGGACGCGGTCCATGGCGAGCTGCTGGTAGGTCATCTCGGAGCGGCCGAAGGTGGCGTTGTTGCTCGGTACGGCGATGACCTGCGCTCCGGCGCGGACGGTGGAGCGGACGGCGTCGTCGAAGGCGGCCTCGTAGCAGGTGACCATGCCGACCCGGCTGCCCGCCATGTCGAAGACGCCGGGGTCCTTGCCGGGGCCGAAGTCGCGGCGGACGCGGTCCACGTCCTTGCTGAAGATCCGGATGACGGAGCGCATGGGCATGCGCTCGCCGAAGGGTTGGATCTTGCGCTTGTCGTAGGTCTGGGTGGGGCCCTTGGCCGGGTCCCAGAGGATCATCGTGTTGCGCAGGGGGCCGGTCGGCGGCGCCAGGACGGAGCCGATCGCGACGGGGACGCCGATGCGCTTGACGGCGTCGTCGATGACGTCGTGGGCGTCGCGCTCGGCGTAGGGGTCGATGTCGGAGGAGTTCTCCGGCCAGACCACGAAGTCGGGCTGCTCGGCGCGGCCCGCCTTGACGTCGTCGGCGAGCCGCAGCGTGCGGTTGGCGTGGTTGTCCAGGACGGCGCGGCGCTGGGAGTTGAAGTCGAAGCCGGCGCGGGGGACGTTGCCCTGGATGACGGCGGCCACCGAGGTGCCGTCCTCGGCCGCGTCCGACACGAGCGGGCGGGCCGCGAGGGCCGCGCCGATCGGCGCGACGACGGCGAGGAGGGCGAGGGCCACCGTGGTGCGGCGGGGGTCGTGGCGGGCGACGCGCGCGACCTCGTACAGGCCGAATCCGCACAGGGCGACCGCGAGGGACAGCAGCGGGGTGCCGCCGAGCGCGGCGAGCGGGAGGAAGAACCCGTCGGCCTGGCCGAAGGCGAGCTTGCCCCAGGAGAAGCCCCCGAAGGGGACGCGGGCCCGCAGGGCCTCGGCGGCGACCCAGATGGCGGCGGCCCACAACGCCCGGCCGGGGAGCTTGCCGACGAGGGCGATGCCGAGCCCGGCGAGACCGAGCAGCAGGGCTTCCAGGGTGGCGAGGGCCAGCCACGGGACGGGGCCGACCTCCTCGCCGGTCCAGGAGAGCAGCGGGACGAGGTAGCCGAGGCCGAAGAGGAAGCCGAGGCCGAAGCCGGCGCGGGCGCGGCGACCGTGCAGGCAGCCGGCCAGCAGGGCGAGGGCGAAGGGCGCCAGCCACCACAGGGGGCGGGGCGGGAAGCTCGCGTAGAGCAGCAGTCCGGCGAGGACGGCGATCAGGGAGCGCGTCTGCCAGGGAGCCTTGCGGGCACCGGCGCGTACGGTCCGCGAGAGGCGCGCGGCCGTCCACTTCCCGTCGTCGGGACCACCGGGGTTCGCGTCGGCCGCGGCCGACGCGGTGGAGGGGGAGGGATCGTTCCCGGCCGCGCGGGTGACACTGCTGCTCATCTGGCGGAGTGTACGTCCCTCCGCGCGCGAAGCGGGTGACCGGCTCAGCGGGCTCAGTGGGCCAGGGCCCGCAGGTGGGTGCGGATGACCCGGACCGCGTTCTCGGCGTCGTCGACGGTGACGGTGAACAGTTTCCCGTCGCCCAGGCGCAGCTCCACGCCCTCGCCGCGGCGGACGACGACGGCCGTGCCCTTGTCGGGGCGCCAGCGGTAGCCCCAGCCGCCCCACTGCTGCGGGGTGATCTGCGGCAGGAACTCGGCGGAGGTCACCTCGGACAGCGGGATGGTGCGGCGCGGCAACCCGATGTGGCCGCAGCGCACCTCCATGGCCCGGGAGTCGACGGTGACGGCCACGTGGACGAAGGCGAGGGTGCCGAAGAGGACGAGCAGGCCCACCGCGAGGCAGCCGATCACGGCCATGAGCAGGGGAATGATGCCCGCCGTCCACGCGTAGTCGACGGCGAGTTCGATGCCCAGGGCGAGGCACGCCGCACCGATGCCGGCGAGCAGCCACTGTGCGCGGTTGGAGGCGCGGCCCGTCCAGAGCGGACCCGGGGGGTGACCCGTCATGTGTAGCAGCGTACTCACGTTCCGCACGCGCGCCACCGTCCCTCCGCCGCCCGGTTCGACGGCGTCGCGCCCGGGCGGGCCGCCCGGGCGGGCTCCCGCCCGGGCGAACGCCTCAGCCGGGGAGGAGCCCCACCAGCGCGTCCCGCAGGGCCGAGTGCCTGACGGTCATGAAGCGGTGCAGGGTCCGGGAGGCGAGGGCGACGCGCTGGGCGCTGCGGCGGCGCTCGGTGTCGTGGGCGCGTGAAGAAGCGGCCGTCGCCCCAGGTCTCGCCGTACGTCCCGGTCTCGAAGCCGGCGATGCCGATCCAGGCCGCGGTGGCGAGGGAGCGCAGGGAGCGCACCCGGCTGCCGGTGCCGAAGCGGGTGGTGCGGACGACGCTGTGGATGCCGTCGGCGCCGACGACGAGGTCGGCGTCGAGCGTGGCCGGGTCGACGAGCCGGGTGCCGGACGCGATCTCCGTGTCGCCGAGTCGGAGCAGTTCGGCGTGGAGGGCGTCGAGGAGGTGGGGCCGGGCACGACCAAGAACTACTTCCCGTCCCGCGACGCGCTCCTGCGCGGCGTGGCCGCACACTGCCTGGAGCAGTACCGGAGCCGCTCGGCCGCCCTCGCCGGCGCCGTGCCCCCGGTCGACCGGGCCGGGCTCGCGGGGTTCCTCGCCGCCCTGCTGCGGGACGTGGCCGGTCCCGGACGGGCCCGCGTCCTGGCCTACCCGGAGCTCCAGGTCGAGGCCGCCCGGCGGCCCTGGCCGGCCGCGCTGCCGGCCCCGATCGGCGCCTCGGACTTCGCGGCGCACGGGCACCTGCTCGGCGCCGCCGGACTGCCGGGCGGGCCGGGGCGGGCCCGCGCCCTGACCCTCGCCCTGCACGGGTCGATCCCACACCTCCTCGCCGGGGCCCCGAACCCCCTGGCCGCCGCCGGACTCGACGACCTGGAGGGTTTCACCCGCGGCCTGCTGGACAGCATCTGCCCCGACGAACAGGAGGCCCCGTGACCGATCGGCTCGATCGTGCGGTGGGAGCGGTGCTGGGCTCGGCCGCGGGAGACGCGCTCGGCGCGCCCTTCGAGTTCGGCCCCGCCGGCGAACTGGCGGCGCGCGGGAGGGAGATGGTCGGAGGCGGCGGCTGGGATCCGGGCGAGGCGACCGACGACACGCAGATGGCGGTGCTGGTCGGCGAGTCCCTGTTGGAACACGGCGGACTCGAACTCCCCGACGTGTTCGCGAGGTTCCGGCGCTGGGCGGCCGGGCGGCCCAAGGACATCGGGCTCCAGACGGAGGACGTGCTGACGAACGGCGAATCGTGGGACCTGGCCGCCGCCCTGCACTTCCAGGTCAACTCCCGCGCGGCGGGCAACGGTTCACTGATACGCGCGGCCACCGCGGCGGTGTACTTCGCGGCCGCCGGGCGGGAGACCACCATGGACGCGGCCCGACGGATCGCGGCCCTCACGCACGGCGACCGCGCCGCCTGGGAGGGCACCGCCGTCCTGCACGAGCTCGTACGGGTGGCCCTCGACGGGGCCGATCCGCTGGCCGCGCTGCCCGCGACCCTCGACGCGGTGCACCCGGACCACCGTGAACGCTACGGGCGCGTACTCGCCCCCGACTGGCACCCGGACCTGGCCACCGAGTTCAACGGGGCCGTGTGGCCCTGCCTCGGTTCGGCGGTGTGGGCGCTGCGGACCACCTCGGGGTTCCCCGAGGCCGTACGGGCCGCGGTGAACCTGGGCGGGGACACCGACACCGTCGCGGCGGTCACCGGAGCCCTGGCCGGAGCCCGCTACGGCCAGGGGGCGATCCCGGACGCGTGGACCGGTCCCCTGCACGTGCCGATGCCCGGCTACGGGGACCGGACCCTCGACGCGGCCGGACTCCGGGACCTGGCCCGGCGACTGGCGGACGCCGGCCCGGGCGCCGAGGACCCCGACGTCGTCCCGCCGGCGACAGCGGGCCGGCCCCACTGACCCTTGCGACCTTCGGGCCGCCCGCGCGGGCGGCCCGCGATCACTGACCGACGGTCGCGCCCGACCCGGCGAACAGCCGACCCTCGGCGTAGCCGAGCACCTCGGCGGGCAGCTCCGAAGGGCGTCCGCTGAGCAGTACGGTCAGACCGCCCGTGCGCGGCAGACCCGGCTCGGGGCGGGCGCCGATGCGGCGCAGCGCCTGTCCGGCGACGGCCTCGGCGGACCCGTGGAAGACGAACCCGTTCCCGCCGGTGCGCTCGATCAGGGCGGCCCGGATGGGCGCCTCCACCAACTCGTAGTGCGTACAGCCGAGGACCACGTCCGTGACGTCGGCCGGGGTCAGCGCGGCGGCCGCGGCGACGGCGCGTACGACGGCCTCCTCGTCGGCGTACTGCACGGCGTCGGCCAGGCCGGGGCAGGGCACCTCGGTGACCGGGACACCGGCGGCGAACGCGCGGATCAGGTCGCGCTGGTACGGGCTGCCGGTGGTGGCGGGGGTGGCCCAGATGGCCACGCGACCGCCGGCGGAGGCGGCCGGCTTGATCGCGGGAACCGTGCCGATGACCGGGATCCCGGGCTCCAGCGCGGCCCGCAGGGCGGGCAGGCTGTGCACGGACGCGGTGTTGCAGGCCACGATCAGCGCGTCCGGCCGCAGCGCGGCGGCGGCCCGGGCCACGTCCAGGGCCCGCCCGGTGAGGTCGGCGGGGGTGCGCGGCCCCCACGGCATCCCGTCGGGGTCGGAGGAGAGCACCAGATCGGCGTCCGGCCGCAGCCGGCGCATCGCGGCGGCCGCCGCGAGGAGGCCGATTCCCGAGTCCATGAGCGCGATCTTCACTTGGTCACCTTAATCGACGCCCCCCGCGAACCCGACCTCCACGCCCCACGACGCCCGGCCCGCACCCGCCACGACGGCCCGGCCCGGCACGGCCCCACACCGGCCCCCGCGCCCCGTCCGGGGCGGTGGGCCGCGGCCCCGGGCCCGTGTCCACCGGGTCGCCACGCCCCGAAGTGCGCGACACGACCCGCGGGTTTCGGCACACTGCGGCCATGGGCCTCCTCCTGACCGCCGCGTACGTCTCCCTCGCCGCCTGGCTCTGGCTCACCCTCGCCCAGGGCATGTTCTGGCGCACCGACGTCCGGCTCCCCCGGCGCACCGACCCCGCGCACTGGCCGTCGGTCGCGATCGTCGTCCCGGCCCGGGACGAGGCGCGGGTGCTCCCCCGCAGCCTCCCCTCCCTGATCGCCCAGGACTATCCCGGCGCCGCCGAGATCTTCCTGGTCGACGACGGCAGCACGGACGGCACCGCCGACCTCGCCCGACGGCTGGCGGGCGAGCAGCCGGGGCTCCCGCTCACGATCGTCTCCCCCGGCGAACCCGAACCGGGGTGGACCGGCAAGCTGTGGGCCCTGCGCCACGGCATCGGCCAGGCCCGCACGGCCCGCACCGCCGAGCCGGACTACCTCCTGCTCACCGACGCCGACATCGCCCACGAGCCCGACAGCCTCCGCGAGCTCGTCGCCGCCGCGACCTCCGCGGACCTCGACCTGGTCTCGCAGATGGCCCGGCTGCGGGTGACGAGTCCGTGGGAACGCCTCGTCGTCCCCGCCTTCGTGTACTTCTTCGCGCAGCTCTACCCGTTCCGCCGGGTCAACCGCCCCGGCGCCCGGACCACCGCCGCCGCCGGGGGGTGCGTGCTGCTCCGGACCGCGACCGCCGTCCGCGCCGGCGTCCCCGACTCCATCCGGCAGGCCGTCATCGACGACGTGTCGCTCGCCCGCGCCGTGCGTGGCTGCGGCGGCAGGATCTGGTTGGGGCTGGCGGAGCGGGTGGACAGCGTGCGCCCGTACCCCGCGCTGGGCGACCTGTGGCGGATGGTCTCGCGCAGCGCGTACACCCAACTGCGGCACCAGCCGCTGCTGCTGGCCGGCGCGGTGGCGGGCCTGACCGTGGTCTACCTCGTCCCGCCCCTCGCCCTCGTCGTGGGCCTGGCCACCGCGCGGCCCGCCCCGGCATGGGCGGGCGGCCTCGCCTGGCTGCTGATGGCGGGCACCTACCTGCCCATGCTGCGCTACTACCGCCAGTCGGCGGCCTTGGCCCCGCTGCTTCCTTTCACGGCGCTGCTCTACCTCCTGATGACCGTGGACTCCGCCGTCCTGCACCACCGGGGTCGCGGGGCCGCCTGGAAGGGCCGCACCTACGCCCGTCCCACCGACGCCTGAACCGACCGGCCCCTCATCTGAAGCCGCGTCATCCGAGGTCATCGCGTTGTGACGGAACGTCAGCACCACATGGGTGCAACGCACAACCGGTCGGCACGAGTAGGAGCAAGTCGGGGCGGAAGTGGTGAATCGTGCACGTGGACGTGAAGTGAAGCCTGTGGCTCTGACCTGCGAATATGCAGGTCAGAGCGGTGTTGGCCACACCTCGCTATGGACCCGGTGAAGTCGTGGGCTTAACTTAGGTCCCATGACCTCCCCCCGCTCCACTTATGGCGGCGGTTACTACTCCGCGCCCTCCTTCCCGGACACCCCCATCTACGACTCCCTCGTCGCCGAACGCGGCACCCCGCAGATCGCGCCGATCCGTGTCCCGGCCCAGTACGACTCCCCGAGTGCCGGTTATTCGAGCGGTGGGTACCTGCCGGCCCTCCCGTCCGCCCTGCCCGCCCTGCCGCCCGCACCGCAGCAGCAGGCTCCGGCGTACGGGTACCCGTACCAGCAGCAGTCCGCACCGCAGCAGATGCCCGTGCCGTTGCAGCAGGCGCCCGCGCCGTACATCCCGCAGCAGCAGCCCGTCGCCTCCCGTCCGGTGTACGCGCAGCAGCAGCCGCAGCAGCCCCGTCCGGCCGCCGCGGGCACCGGGTACGAGGCCATGCGCCCGGCGGCCCCCAGGCCGATGCAGGCGCCCGTGCAGGCCACCTCGTACGAGGACCCGTACGGCCGCCAGTACCAGGGGCGCGGCTACTGACCGGTCCTCCCGGAGGTCGCGTGGTCAGCGCCGTACGGCGCTGACCTGGGGACGCGTGGGGGCGGCCGATAAAATGTCCTCATGCCGGCCCTGTACGTCCGCTCGCTCCACGTCCATCCCGTCAAGTCGGTGGCGGGGATTGCTCCCGACGAGGTGGCCGTGGAGCCCTGGGGTCTGTCCGCCGACCGCCGCTGGGCCGTGATCGACGTCGAGGGTTCGATCGTCACCCAACGGCAGCGGCCCCGACTGGCCTTGGCCTCGTCGCGCCCGCTCCCGGCCGGCCGGGTCGTGCTGTCGGCCCCCGGGATGGCGGACCTGACGGTGGAGGTGCCGGAGCCGGGGCCGCCGACGCCGGTCGTGCTGTTCGGCAAGAAGTTCGAGACGGTGCTCGCCGCGGAAGCGGCCGGCGACTGGTTCAGTGCCTTCCTCGGGATGCCCGTCCGGCTGGTGCACCTCGACGACCCGGCCGTCCGACGCCCGGTGGACCCGGACCACGCGCTGCCCGGCGAGACCGTGAGCCTGGCCGACGCCCATCCACTGCTGATCACCACCTCGGCTTCGCTGGACGCCCTGAACGAGCTGATCGCCCGCGGGGACCATCCCGAGGAGGGGCCGCTGCCGATGAACCGCTTCCGGCCGAGCCTCGTGGTGGCGGGTGCCGAGGCCTGGGCGGAGGACGGCTGGCGACGGATCGCCGTGGGTGACACCGCCGTGTTCCGGGGGGTGCGGGAATGCGGGCGGTGCATCGTCACGACCACCGACCAACGGACGGCGACGCGGGGCAAGGAGCCCCTCGCGACCCTGGCCCGCCACCGGCGGATCGGGAAGTCCCTCGCTTTCGGGCGGCAGGTGGCACCGGTGACACTGGGCACGGTGCGCGTGGGCGACGAGGTCCGCGTCCTGGAGTGAGCACGCCGACCACGACCGGGCCGGGGTGGTTGCGGCCGGGTGGTGGCGGCCGGGTGGTGGCGGCCGGGTGGTGGCGGCCGGGTGGTGGCGCCGGAGCAACACCTTCGAGGGGCTCGACCCGCCCCCCGGAACCAACCGGCACCGCGGAGCCGTTGAATGACTCAGGACGGGTGACACCGGGTACGGCCGGGGCACGGGGGACGTGCACCGGATCGGGTGGCCACCTGTCCGCGCGTCCCGGAATGCGCGTCCACCGGGCATGCGGGAGGCTCGGACGCGCAGACAGGCGGAGGCAAGGGGGTGCCGGACCGTGCGGACAGCAATGGGTGTGTGGCGTTGGCGGCGCAATCCGCTGCGCCGACCCACCGATCTCTTCGAGGCGTGGGTGGCGTTCGCGGCCGTGGTCTGTGTCCTGGTGGTGGCTCCGGCCGTCGGCTGGGCCACGGGCCTCCAGGTGGACGGCACCCTTCAGCGGGCCGCCCGCGAACAGCGGCAGGAGCGGCAACTGGTGCCGGCGGTGGTGCTCCGGGCGGCTCCGGAGCCGCCCGCCCGGGCGGAGAGCGATGCAGCAGCAGCCGACCGGCAGACCCCGGCACGGACTCAGGTCGTGGCCTCGTGGATCGCGCCCGACGGCACCAGCCATCAGGGGACGGTGCCGGCCGCCGAGGAACCACCGCGCCCCGGCGACCGGTTCCGGATGTGGACCGACTCCGGGGGACGGCTGGTGGGCCGCCCGCTCGACCCGTCGGCGGCGTCCTTCCACGCCACGATGGCGGGGCTGGCCGCCGCCTCGGGCCTGGCCGTGCTGGTGGAGACGGTCCGGCGTCTGGTCGTACGCCGGCTCATGCATCGGCGGTACTCGTGTCTGGACCGCGCGTGGGCGGCGGCCGGCCCGGACTGGGGCCGGGCAGGTGCGGGCAGCTGACCTGGCAACTCACCGGCCCCGCGCGCGCTACGGTGGTCCGGGTGGTTCAGCCGCTCCAAACACTTCGATCTCTTTGAGCTGCCTCGGTGACGTCAGTCGCTTCGGCAGCGCGCATACCGCGAATACGAGGGTGGGGGCACGACAGCACCATGGCTCAGGGCACGGTCCAGGTGACACACGGCGGGGCTTCGCGGTGGCGCCGCCGCTCCGGTGAGTATCCGACACTGAGCGCCGCACTCGCCGTCGCCGGCGACGGGGACGTCCTCTCCATCGGCCCCGGCACCTACCGCGAGAACCTGGTCCTGGAACACGCCGTCACACTGCGCGGCCTGGAGGGCGGGGTGGGTTCGGTACGGATCGCCCCGCTCGACGGGGTGGCGCTGACCGTGCGCGCCTCGGCCGTGATCCAGGACCTGTACCTGGAGGGCCAGGACCGGGCGGCGCCCGCGCTGCTCGTGGAGGAGGGCTCCCCCGAGCTGACCGACCTGCGCGTCAGCACCCGCTCGGCGGCCGGCATCGAGGTGCGCGGCAGCGGGGCCCGGCCGCTGGTGCGCCGCTGCACGGTGGAGAATCCCACGGGGGTCGGCATCGCCGTGCTCGACGGCGGCGGCGGGGTGTTCGAGGAGTGCGAGGTGGTGGCCGCGGGCCAGACCGGGGTGTCGGTGCGCGGGGGCGCCCGGCCGCGCCTGGAGCGCTGCCGCATCCACCACGCCACGGGTGCGGGGATCGGCGTCACGGGTGAGGGCTCCGGTCTGGAGGCGCTGGGCTGCGAGGTGTACGAGATCAAGGGCGCCGGCGTACAGGTCGCGGCACGGGCCACCGCCCGGCTCACCGACTGCGCGGTGCACCGCACCTCGGCCGACGGGGTCACCCTCGACACCGACGCGGTGCTCACGCTCGCCGACTGTGACATCCACGACATCCCGGAGAACGCGGTCGATCTGCGCTCCCGTTCGGTGCTGACGCTCAGCCGCACCACCGTGCGGCGCTTCGGTCGCAACGGCCTGTCGGTGTGGGACCCGGGGACCCGGGTGGTCGCCGAGTCCTGCGAGATCCACGACAGCACCGGCGACTATCCGGCGGTGTGGATCAGCGACGGGGCCACGGCCTCGCTGGACTCCTGCCGGGTGCACGACGTCCCGGACGCGCTGTTCGTCCTGGACCGGGGCTCCCGTGTCGACGTCGTCGACAGCGATCTCTCCCAGGTCCGCAACACCGCGGTGTCGGTGAGCGACGGGGCGACGGCGCAGTTGGACGACTGCCGGATCCGGGAGGCGGCGACCGGGGCCTGGTTCCGCGACCACGGCAGCGGCGGCACCCTCGCCAACTGCACCGTCGACTCGGTGCAGACGGGCGTGATCGTCACCAAGGGCGCCGACCCGGTGTTGGAGCGGTGCACGGTCACCTCCCCCACCGAGGCCGGGTTCTACGTGTCGGCGGGCGGCCGCGGGACCTTCACGGCCTGCCGGGTGACCGGCAGTTCCGGCTTCGGTTTCCACGTCATCGACGGCTCGCGCACCACCCTCGCCACGTGCCACACGGAGCGTTGCGCGCGCGGCGGCTACGAGTTCGCGGAGGACGGCCCGGTGACCGAGGACTGCACGAGTGACGAGTCCGGGCCTCGGCTCGCCGCCCAGTCGGCCGCGATCGGCGGGCAGGGCGGGGCGCAGGCGGGGATCCGTACCGTCGTGGCGGACCAGGGTTCGGCGGCGCGGGCGGCGGACGTGCCGCCCGCCCGGTCCGGCGAGCCGGAGGCGGAGCGGGCGACGCCGGCCCGCGGGTCGGGCGAGGTGCTGGGCCACCTCGACGCACTGGTGGGCCTGGACAGCGTCAAGCGGGAGGTGCGTGCCCTCACCGACATGATCGAGGTCGGTCGCAGACGGCAACTGGCGGGCCTCAAGGCCGCCTCGGTGCGCCGGCACCTGGTCTTCACCGGCTCCCCCGGTACGGGCAAGACGACCGTGGCCCGTCTCTACGGGGAGATCCTCGCCTCCCTCGGGGTGTTGGAGCGCGGTCACCTGGTCGAGGTGTCCCGGGTGGACCTGGTCGGCGAGCACATCGGGTCGACGGCGATCCGTACCCAGGAGGCGTTCGATCGGGCGCGCGGCGGGGTGCTGTTCATCGACGAGGCGTACGCGCTGGCCCCGGAGGACTCGGGGCGGGACTTCGGGCGCGAGGCGATCGACACGCTGGTGAAGCTGATGGAGGACCATCGGGACGCGGTGGTGGTGATCGTCGCCGGTTACACCGCCGAGATGGACCGGTTCCTGACCGTGAACCCGGGTGTGGCCTCGCGGTTCTCCCGCACCATCACCTTCGGCGACTACGGCCCCGAGGAACTGCTGCGGATCGTGGAACAGCAGGCGGAGGAGCACGAGTACCGGCTGGGCGAGGGCACCCCGAAGGCCCTGTTGGCGTACTTCGCCGACCTTCCCAAGGGGCCGGCCTTCGGCAACGGCCGTACCGCGCGGCAGACCTTCGAGGCGATGGTCGAGCGGCACGCCGGTCGGGTGGCGCAGCTCTCCGATCCGGGGACCGACGAGCTGACCCTGCTCTTCCCCGAGGACCTTCCGGTGCTGCCGGGGCCGACGACGGCGCTGCCGGCCGGGGCGCTCTGAGACGTCGGCGGTCGGCGGCGTCCGTTCGCGCGCCGGTTCACGGCGTCCGTTCGCGCGCCGGTTCACGGCGTCCGTTCAGCGGTCGAGCCGGTTTCCCGGTCTCTGCTGCGGGACGTCGGCCGCTTCCGCCCCCGTCATGGCGGCCAGGCGGGCGAGCAGTCTGTCCCGTTCGGCGGTGAACGCCGGATCGGCCTGGTAGTCGGAGTGTCCGAGGATCGGCGCGGGCAGCGGGTGGAGTTCGCTGCGCCCGTAGGCGAGCGGATCGACGAGCGGGCCCCGGTCCACGTCCTTGTCGGGGCCGGCCCCGACCGGGCCGCCGATGGGATCGGTGGCCCGCCACAGGTTGCGCCAGCAGTCCAGGTCGCGGTGGAGGGCGGTGAGGGGTCCGGGTCCGAAGTGGGCCGGGAACCAGCGTCCGTAGAGCCGGGCCAGCGGGGATCCGTACGTCAGCAGCGCGACCCGGCCGCGGACGTCCGGCGGCAACTGCCAGACGGCGGCGGCCGCGAGGACACTGCCCTGTGAGTGACCCGAGATGACCAGGCGGCCTCCGGTGAGCCCGGTCCAGGCGGTCATCCGCCAGGTCAGGTCCGGTACGGCCCGCTCGGCGTAACAGGGCGGGGCGAACGGGTGGGCGGCGCGCGGCCAGAAGGTTCCCACGTCCCACAGGATCCCTATGGTGCGACGGGCCGCCGGGTCCCGGTAGGCGCGCCGGCCCCAGGTGACGAAGAGGACGAAGCCGAAACCGATCAGCCAGGAACCGGTGTCCTGGGCGGCGCGGGCGGCGGCTTCCACGGCGGGGTGGCTGCCCCTGGCCGCCTCGCCCGGGACCTGCTCGCTGATCCAGGCCCCGGCCAGGGCGCCCGCGCCGAGCAGGAGGGTTGTCCCGGAGACGGCCGCCACGAACCAGGGCGCGGAGTCGGTGAGGGCGGCGGCCGCCCGGGCGCCGGCGATCCGGCGGCTGCGCGCCGGGTCGGCGGGCTCGTCGGGGTACTCGGCGGCGACGGTGGCGGCCAGCCGGCGCGTCGCGAGGGCCCCGCGTACGGCGAACCAGGCGGCGAGCAGGGCGACGACGAGCAGCAGGGGCGGCAGCACGGCGGCCTGCCAGGACAGCAGTACGGGCGGCCCGGGCAGGGTGGCTCCGGCCATGCCGGGGGTGTCTCCCCCGTCCAGCCAGTCGGCGACGCGTTGGGCGACGCCGCCGGACATGACCCCGCCGAGCGCGCACCCGAGCATGGCCACGGCCGGACCGCCGAGTCCCCGCAGGGCGGCCGCGGGGTCGGGGGCCGCCCGGTGGAGGCGGCGGGCCACGACGGCCAGGGCGAGGGCGCAGCAGCCCTGGCCGAGCATCAGCGCCCCGAACGCGAAGTCTCCCGGCAGCCGTCCGGTGGAGGTCCAGCCGGGTCGGGACCAGCAGGCGTACACCAGGACGGCGCCGAGCAGTCCGAGGGCGCCGCGCGGCAGCAGGGCCACGGCGGCCCGGTCGAGCCGGTGGTCGGGGCGGGCCTCGGTGCGACCGCGCCGGCAGACCACGCAGGCCACGGAGAGGGCCGTGCCGGCGAGCAGGGCCTGGAGCACCCAGCCGGCGGCTTCGAGGACGGGGGTCCCCGCGCGGCGGTCGAACGCGGCGGTGGGCACGGCGACGGCGACCGCGACGGTGAGCAGTCCGGCGGCGGTGTGGGCGGCGCGCAGCCGGGCCACGAGCCGGCGCCCGTACCAGAACCCGGGCCGGCCGAGTGCGGGGGTGTCGTCCTCGGGGTTGTCGGGCTCGGCGGCGCCGGCGGGGGGCGGCTGGGACTCGTAGGCGCTCCAGGTGCGGTTGGAGAGGTACCAGAGCAGCCCGGTCAGCGCGGCCGGGAGCAGTGCGCCGAGCGCGAGGCGGCGTCCGGGCTGCCCCCAGGGGCCGTCGGCGCGCGGGAAGGGCAGTGTGTCCGCGCAAGCGCCGGACCCCGCGCACTGCCAGGCGACCAGGTCGAGCGCGACCTCGCACGCGGCGGCGATCAGCAGCACGGTGAGGCTGAGCGCGACGAGCCGTACGAGGACTCCGTACGCGCGCACCGCGCGGGGCGAGCGGCCGGTGGCCGGCGCGGCCGGCCGGGCCCAGTGGGCGAGGTTGGCCACCATGAACGGCAGGAGCAGCAGCCACAGGGCGCGGGCGCCGTTCCCGGAGGTGAGTCGCGACCAGCAGTAGGCCTCGGGCACGGGTCGACCCACGTATCGCTCGGGGTGGGCCTCGGCGTCGGTGTCCTCGGCGCGTCGGAACACGGCGGCGGTGGAGTCCCCGGTGATCCGGACGGTGCGCGGGTCGCCGAGCAGTTCGCCGGGGGCCGCGCCGGCGACGCCGTGGACCAGCAGTTCCAGGGCGAGGGGGACGGGGGTGGCAGGGGGTCGGGACGGGGACGGTGGAGCTGGGGGGTGGTCCGGCACGGCGGCCTCCGCTCGCGGGGCGGTCTCGGCCCCTGACCAGGATCCCGCCCGGCGGACCCGCTGCCCAGGCCCCCGTTCGCGTGAAAGTTCTCCCGCCGGGGACATCTGACGGCGCGCCGGCTAGGGTGGCGCGCACACGTGTTCCCTCTTCGTACTCAGGAGGTACCGCCATGGCTCGCCGACTCCGCCCGGTGGGGCTGGACTTCATCGAGGTCGCCCCGGTCCGTCTGCTCTTCACGGCGCGGGCGGCGGCGACGCCCGAGGCCGTGTACCGGGCGCTCGCGGAGGAGGTGACCGGCTGGCCCGACTGGTTCCGGGCGGTCACCCTGGCCCGACCGACGGAGGGCGGGGCCGGCCGCGAGGTCCGGTTGACGGGCGGGGTCCGGTTCCGCGAGACGATCATGGCGGCGGAGCCGGAGCGACGGTACGCGTACCGGGCGGACGAGACCAACGCGCCGGGCTTGAACGCCCTGTTGGAGGAGTGGCTGCTGTCGGCCGCGGGACCGGAGGCGTCCTCCGGTACGCGGATCCGGTGGACCTTCGCGGCGGACGGGCCGGCCGCGTTCCGGCTGGCCTTGAAGGCCGCCCGCCCCGGGCTCGACCACGCGTTCCGGTCGGCGGTACGCACTCTCGACGCCCGCCTCACGGGCCGGCGCGACGCGGGCCGCTGAGGCGGGACGGCCCCTGTGTCAGTTCGTCGGTTCCTGCCAGACGCCGGTCGTCAGCAGCGTGTCGATGGTCTGCGCGTACGGGGCGATGTCCAGGCCCTGTTCGGCCAGCCAGGCGTTCGAGTAGTACTTGTCCAGATACCGGTCGCCGGGGTCGCAGAGCAGCGTCACGACACTGCCCGTCCGGCCTTCCGCCACCATCTCCGAGATGATCTTCAGGGCGCTCCACAGGCCGGTGCCGGTCGAGCCGCCGGCCTTGCGCCCTATGGCCCGTTCCAGGGCGCGGCAGCCCGCGACGCTCGCCGCGTCCGGCACCTTCATCATGCGGTCGATGGCACCCGGCACGAAGCTCGGCTCCATCCGGGGACGGCCGATGCCCTCGATCCGGGAGCCGCAGTCGCTGCTCGCGTGCGGGTCGTGGTGGGTCCAACCGTCGAAGAAGCAGGAGTTCTCCGGGTCGGGCACACAGATCCGGGTGTCGTGCTGCATGTAGTGCACGTACCGCGCGATGGTCGCGGAGGTGCCGCCGGTGCCGGCCGTGGCGACGATCCAGGTGGGCTCGGGGTACCGCTCCAGCCGCAACTGCTGGTAAATCGATTCTGCGATGTTGTTGTTGCCGCGCCAGTCCGTCGCCCGTTCGGCGTAGGTGAACTGGTCCATGTAGTGCCCGCCGGTCCGCGCCGCCAGCTCCGCGGACTCCTCGTACATCTTCATCGAGTTGTCCACGAAGTGGCACTCACCGCCGTGGAACTCGATCAGCCGACACTTCTCCGGGCTGGTCGTGCGCGGCATGACGGCGATGAACGGGACGCCGATCAGCTTGGCGAAGTACGCCTCCGACACGGCCGTGGAACCGGACGAGGCCTCGATGACCGGGCGACCGGGGCGGATCCAACCGTTGCACAGCGCGTACAGGAACAGGGACCGGGCGAGGCGGTGCTTGAGCGAGCCGGTCGGGTGAGTGGACTCGTCCTTGAGGTACAGGTCGATGCCCCACTCCTCGGGGAGCGGGAAGCGCAACAGGTGGGTGTCGGCGGACCGGTTGGCGTCCGCCTGTACCTTCCGTACGGCTTCTTTCAGCCAGGCGCGGTAGTCCGCGTCGCTGCGGTCGACGTCAGCGGTCGTGGCCGTCGTGCGGATGGTGCTCATGCGCCGTGCTCCTTCGTGCCTTCCGTGGTCCCCTCCTTCGCAATGTACCTCCCTCACCTGCGCAAACACTTGCTTTGGGTCTCCATGCGCATCGCTTTAGGTCCCCGCCGGCGGGGGCCCGCAGCGCCCGTCGTGCTCGTTCGGTTGCACAGCGGGGTGGTGTGGGTGACCCTGGTGGAGCATTACCGAGGGTGCAGCACCCGTAACACTCATGTCGGGGAGTCGCAGCCGTGATCAGTCATTCCCGCAGGCACTGCGTCGTCGAACTGCAGGCCCTGCCCTCGCGGATCGGCCAGGTCCGCCGCATCGTTTCCGCTCAACTGCGCCACTGGCAGCTCGACCCGCTCATAGACCGGGCTGCGCTCGGTGTGACGGAGTTGCTCGGCAACGTCCACCGCCACGCGCAGCCGAGCAAGGTCTGCACGGTGGAGATCGAGCTGCGTCTGGGACGCCTCACCGTCTCCGTGGCCGACAGTGATCCGCGCCTGCCCGTCCTGCGGGCGGCCGGCGATCTGGAGGAGCTGGAGACCTGCGGCCGCGGGCTCGCGCTCGTCGAGGCCGTCAGCGAAGCGTGGGGAGCGCGGGAGCGGACGGACGGCGGCACGGGCAAGGTGGTGTGGTTCTCGCTGCGGGCGGCCCCCGCCGTGACCGCTCCGACCCGTACGGTCCGGATCCCGACCAAGCCCGTGCGCGAGCCCGCCCCGGTCGTGTCGGTCGCCGTGGAACCCGCGGCCG
This sequence comes from Streptomyces sp. H27-H5, assembly GCF_026627505.1. Taxonomy (GTDB): domain Bacteria; phylum Actinomycetota; class Actinomycetes; order Streptomycetales; family Streptomycetaceae; genus Streptomyces. The sequence goes on from NZ_JAPNLK010000009.1 coordinate 49,119, forward strand.
TGATCGCGAACGTGCCGGTGTCGGCTTCGCTGCCGGCTTCGCTGCCCGCGTCGATGGCGGCGTCGATGGCGGACGCGGCGCCGGCGCCGGTGGCCGTCGGCGCCGAGTCCGGTTGACAGCCGAAGCCGTCTGACAGCCGGATCCGGACGACTGCCGGGGCGATGACGGCCGGCACCGGTCGGTCTCTCAGGCCGCCGCGCCCAGCGCCCCCAGCGGGTCGTCGAGCACCGGCTGCCATGCCAGTTCCGCCGCGCCGACCAGGCTGTTGTGGTCCAGGGTGCACGGCAGGATCGGTACGCCGCCGCTGCGCCCCCACAGGCTCCGGTCCGCCACCACCGCGCGCAGCCGCTCCGGGTCCGCGGACAGCAGCTCCCGGTGCAGGCCGCCCAGGATGATCCGGTCCGGGTTCAGGATGTTGACCAGTCCCGCGAGGCCCAGGCCGAGCCGGTCGATGAGCTCCTCGGCGGCCGCCCGTACGGCCGGCTCTGCGTACTCGGCGCGCAGCAGGTCACGCGCCTGCTGGAGCAGTGACACCTCGGGCCCGGGCGTGCGGCCCGCCGCCGTCAGGAAGGCCAGCGGGTCCGCCTCGACGTCCAGACAGCCCCGGCTCCCGCAGTGGCAGGCCCGACCCTCGGGATTGACGGTGAGGTGGCCGACTTCCAGGGCCAGCCCGGCGCTGCCGCTGTGCAGGCGGCCGTCCAGGACCAGTGCCCCGCCCACCCCGCGGTGACCGGTCGCCACGCACAGCAGGTGCTGCGCGCTGCGGCCGGCGCCGTGGCGGTGCTCGGCGAGCGCGGCAAGGTTGACGTCGTTGCCGGTCAGCGCGGGGCCGTCGATCCCGGCGGCCTTCACCCGTTCGGCGAAGATGGCCCGTACGGGAGAACCGGCCGGCCAGGCCAGGTGCAGCGGGTTCAGTGCGGTGCCCTCCGGCTCCGCGACCGCCGAGGGAACCGCGAGGCCCGCGCCGACGCACCGCAGCCCGGACTCGGCGAGCAGCGCGGCGCCCGCGTCGACGACGGCGCCCAGCACCTGCGCGGGGTCGGCGGAGACGGTGACCTTGCCCGGTGCGGTGGCCACGATCCGCCCGCCGAGACCGACCAGGGCGGCCCGGAACCCGTCGGGGTGGACCTGCGCGGCCAGCGCCACGGGCCCGTTCTCGTCGATGGAGAGCCGGTGCGAGGGCCGGCCCTGCGCGCCGCCCGCACCGCCGGGACGGGAGTCGACGCGGATCAGCCCGAGGGCTTCCAGTTCGGCTGCGACGGCCCCGGCGGTGGCACGGGTGACGCCCAGCTCGGCGGTGAGGACGGCGCGGGTCGGGGCCCGGCCGGTGTGCACGAGCTCCAACGCCGGACCGAGTGCGCCGCGCCCCCGCTCCAGCCTGGTCCTCGCGGACGCCGCGGACACCGTGGACGCATCCCCCACCCGCGGCGGGGCCCCGTTGCCGTTCATGACAGCGATCCTCGCATGATCGGGAGGTGCCCGAGGCCGCTCACGGGGCGAGGCCGCCGACCCGCAGTGTGATGTTCAGCCGACCGCTCAGGCCGAGGGCTTCCGGCCCGGTGCCGGGCAGGACCTTCGGCACGCCGTGGTGGGCCGGTCGGCTCGGGCCGCCGAAGACGAACAGATCCCCGCTGCGCAGCTCGACGTCCCGGTACGGCCGTCCGCGCGAGGCGGTGTTCCCGAAGCGGAAGACGCAGGAGTCACCGAGGCTGAGCGAGACGACGGGCGCCCCGGACCGCTCGTCGGCGTCGCGGTGCATGCCCATGCGGGAGTCCCCGTCGTAGAAGTTGATCAGCGCGATGTCGTAGACCTCGTCGCCCTGCCAACCGTACGAGGGGTAGGAGCCGCACAGCCCCGCAGGCAGCTCCCCGCCGGCATGCCCGTGCGCGGCCGCCTCCCCGTACGCAGCGGCCACGGCGGCGCGCCCCAGCGCAGCGAGCCGGGCGGGCATCGGTTTGACCGGCGCCCCGTCGCCGTCGACGGCGGTGCGGGCGTATCCGTACGGGTACCAGTGCAGGCCCAGGCACACCTGCCGGGCGGTCATCGTGCCGCCGCCGGGGGTGTGTACGGTGCGCAGCCCGGCGGGCGGGCGTGCCCACTCCCGGCAGTCCGCGAGCAGTTCCCGCTGCAGGTCGGGGCCGAGCCAGTCGGGCACGTGCACGGCGCCGGGTGCGATCTCGGTCCGCTCGCGCGGGAAGAGTTCCCCATGCATGCCTCCCATTGTCACGGCCGACCGACCCGCTCGCCCGCGCGGTGCCCCGACGGCGTCCGGGGCGGGTCCCCCGGGGCGGGGCGGTCGGATGACGGGCGGGGCCGCGGGCCAGGCGATGGGCGGCGGCGGGGCCGGCGAGGCGACGGGTGCGGGTGGCGGGGTGTTCGTATCGAACAGCGGCTCGAAGAAGCCCTTGTGACGGTCCGTAGGGCATTGGACACTGCCCGCATGGAGCGACGCACACAGGCCGATCGGGACGCGATCACCATCGAGATCGGCTACGCCTTCGTCAGCGCGTGCCTCGCGGCCGGCCTCGTCTTCGCCGCGGTGTTCGCGCCCGCGCCGGTCTTCGACCTCTCCCCCACCGCGCACCGCTTCCTGGCCGTCGCGGGCGGGATCCTGGCCGGCGTGGTGTTCGTACTGCGCGTCACGCATCTGCTGTGGCGCTTCGCGCGCCGCCCGGAGAACGACGGCCGCTGAGCCCCGGCCCGCCGGCTCCACCTGTCTCGCGGGGTCAGCCCAGGGTGGCGGCGTACGTGGTCTGGCTTCGGTACTTCCATGTCGGTCCGGTGTTCCACGGGTTGGGCATGACCGTGTTGGTGGCATAGGCGTAGCCGGCGCCGCGTTCGAAGGCGGTGCGCAGTGTGGTGCGCATGGCGGGGGCGTCGGGCACGTCGTGGACGAGGTGCCAGAACGAGGTGCCGCTCGGGTCGAGTTCGTCGCCGGCACGGTATCCGGTCGCCTCGTTGAAGACGTTCCCGCCGAGCCACCCCCCTGAGGTGTAGGCGGCGTAGGTGTCCTCGTACGTGACGAAGACATCGGCGGTCCGCCGGCCGGGTTCCAGGTAGCAGTCGGCGATGGCGGTGCCCGGGTTGTTGACGACCAGGTCGGGGGCGGTCGGGTCGACGGCGTCCATCATCTCCTGGACGTAGCGGCGCAGTTCGGCGTAGTGGTCGCGGGTGGCGTTGTCCGGACCGCAGTCGCGGCTGACGACGTCGAAGAAGATCCCGTCCACGTGCAGTCGGCCGTCGGGTGTCTTGAGGTAGTTGTCCACGGAGGCCTTGACGGCGGCGATGTCCCGGTTGCCGTGGTCGGTGTGGACGTAGCCGAGCACCCTGGTCCGCTCGCCGGTGGAGGTGGTGCCGCCGCGCAGGGCATCGGCCCGGTCCCGCCACGGGGTGTCGAAGAGGGAGTCGCCGTTGCCGGGGTTCAGGACCACGAGCGAGGCGGCGGGGCCGGTGGCGGTGACGTCGTTCAGCATCGGGTCGTCGGCCCACACGTACGCGGGGACGCCGACCTCCAACCCCCGAACCCCGGGCTGCCGGGGCACGGGGGGCGTGGTGGGTGCCGGGGCCGGCGCGGGTGTGCGGGCCGCCGGCGCGCGGCCGACGCTGTCCGCGGCGGCGGTCACGGCCGGCGCGGGGGCCGCGAGGAGGAGGGTGGCCAGGACGGCGAGCAGGGCCTTGCCGGCACGAGCGCGGGTCATGGCTGTTCCTCCGGCGGCAGTGGGCGGGACCCGACGAACACTAGACGGACGGACGGTTCGTGAAAGCCGAACCAACCGCTTTCGCATGAGGAACAGAAAAACGATCCTTCACCTCATCATGTGAATCTCCGTCAGATTCGGCCGCCTCCCCCGGCCCCCTGTGCGATCACGCCGAAGCGGGCCCCGACCTCGGCCGATACAACTCCTTCGGCAGCGCTCCGAAGCGGCCCGCGCCGACCAGCGGGGTCCGGGTGGGGTGCTAGAATGATCATGTTGGCCTTCAGCGCCCCCGGCCCGGGCGTTCGGAGGCTTTTTTCATGCCTTCTCACACCAACCGCCCCGCGGTGCCCGCCACGGCCGGCTACCGATTCCTGCTTCGCAACCGCGAGTTCGCCGGTCTGTACGCCGGCTTCACCCTCACGGCCGCCGCGAGCACCCTGTCCGGTTTCGCACTCGGCACCCTGGTCCACGACCGGACCCACTCGCCGTTCCTGACGGCCGTGAGCATGTACGGAGCGACGTTCGCGGCGGTACTCGGCGCGCTGACCCTGATGTCGGTCGCGGACGGGCACCGCCCTCGCCGCACCCTGGTCACGCTCCAGTGCCTCTCGCTGGGGGGTGTCACCGCCCAGGCGATACCGGGGCTCCCCCTGCCGGCCCGGTTCGGGCTGCTGTTGCTGCTGGGGTTCTTCCAGTCCCTGGGAACCGGTACCCGGATGGGGCTGCTCGCCGAGATCGTCCCGACCGCTTCCTACGCGACGGCGCGTTCCCTCATGAACATCACCTCCGGTGGCACGGCGATCCTCGGCTACGCCCTCGGCGCCGCCCTGCTGAGGCACCTGACTCCGCACGGCGTGTTCCTCGTCGCCGCGGCCTTGACCGGCATCGCCCTCGTCGTGGTCGGGGCCACCGTCCGGGAGCACTCGATCCGTCTGACGCGACGCCCGGGACTGCGTCAGACCTGGACCACGAACGTCGAGCTGTTCTCCCACCCCGGCCGGCGGGCGCTGCTGCTGAACCTGTGGGTCCCCAACGGTCTGATCGTCGGCTGCGAGGCGCTGTTCATCTCCTACGCGCCGGACCGGGCCGGCGCCCTCCTGGCCGCGGGTTCGGCCGGCATGCTCCTCGGAGACCTCACCGTCGGGCGCCTGTTCACCGCCGAGCGGCGACGGCGCTACGCGTTCGCCCTGCGGCTGCTGCTCGCCGCCCCCTACCTGCTGTTCGCGTTCCACCCTCCCGTACTGGCGATGACGGCCGCCGTGTTCGTCGCCGGTGCCGGGTTCGCCGCGACCCTCCCCCTCCAGGAGCAGCTCCTCGAACTGACCCCCGTTCCGGTCCGCGGCCAGGTCCAGGGGGTGGAGTCCGCCGGCCGGATGACCTGGCAGGGCATCGGGGCCGCGATCGCCGGCGGCATCGCCCAACACCTCACGCCGGGCACCACGATCACCGCGATCGCCGCGGTCTCCGTCGCCGTCACCGTGGCGTCCCGACCGTACGTGGCGCGCGCCCACACCGACCGCGGGGCGAAGGGCGGGGCGTAGTGGGGCGGGGTGGTGGCGGGTCGGGGGTGGCGCGCGCGCTCCACACGGGCGGGCCCCCGGCGGCGGACGTCACACGGCGGGGAGTCCGACCCCCTGCGCCAACTGTCCGGCGGCGTGCGTGAAGAGCCCGGCACGATCCTCGACCACCCGGTTGAACTGGCCGAACAACTCGAAGGAGACCATCCCGATGAGTTGCGCCCAGGCGACGACCAGGGCGGCGGTGACTTCCGGGGGCAGCCCTTCGGCGAAGTCGGCGGTCATCCGGACGGCCTCCGGGCGCAGGCTGTCGGGCAGCGGCGGCAGGGCGAGGCCTCGCCCCTCGTACGCGGTACGCACCACGCCGATGAAGGTGTTGGCCACGCGGGACGCGGGGCCGACGGTGTCGAGGGGGGCGCTGTAGCCGGGAACGGGGGAACCGTAGATCAGGGCGTACTCGTGCGGGTGCGCGAGCGCCCAGGCCCGGAAGGCCTCACAGATCGCGAGCCAGCGCGTCCGGGGCGGGGCGCCGGCCGCGCGGGCTGCGGCCTCGGCCCGCTCCGCCGCCGCGCCGACACTGTCGTACGCGTCGACGATCAGCGCGGTGAGCAGCTCGTCCCGGCTGGGGAAGTAGCGGTACAGGGCCGAGGAGACCATGCCCAGCTCGCGGGCGACGGCGCGCAGCGAGAGTTTGGCGGCGCCCTCGGCCGCGAGCATGCGGCGCGCCTCGTCCTTGATGGCGGCGGTGACCTCGATGCGGGCCCGTTCCCTTGCCCCACGCACGGTGCTCATGTGGATCAGTGTGCCACGCAGGTGGAGCAGTGACCAAAAAAGAGAGCGCCGCTCCATTGAGAGAGCACTGCTCTTGCTTTGCTTCACGCATCCGTGCACACTGATCTCAAGCGAGAGCAGTGCTCTCCCAAGCGGTCCCGGAGGCCATCATGAACGCGCCCGCTCCCTATTACGTCAAGGCCGGCCCGTTCGGCGTCCGCTTCAACGCCCTCTTCGGCAAGCTCGCCCGTCTCGGCGTGAGCCTTGCCGGTACTGCCGAGCTGTCCGTTCGGGGTCGCACCTCCGGCAAGATGCAGCGGATCCCGGTCAACCCGCACACCTACGAGGGCGAGCAGTTCCTGGTCTCCGCTCGCGGCCACTCCCAGTGGGTGCGCAACATGCGGGTCGCGGGCGGCGGGGAGCTGCGCGTGGGCCGCAAGGTGCGCGCCTTCACGGTCACCGAGATCACGGACCCGGTGCAGCAGGCGGCGATCCTGCGCGCCTACCTGGAGAAGTGGGGCTGGGAGGTCAACAGGTTCTTCCAGGGAGTCACCGCGAAGTCCTCCGACGCCGAGCTCCAGGCGACGGCCGGCGACCACCCCGTCTTCCGAATCACCGTCACGAAGTAAGGCGCCGACTCCCGCAGTCCCCACGCCGGCGGAGTGCGGGAGGGCCCGGGTCACGGCCACGCTCAACCCCACGCTCCCGGCCTACGCACCCACCCACCCGCACCCAGGCAGCCAGCCCGGTTCCCGGCCCCGGTCCCGACCTCGGCCCGCGCCAGGGTTTGACTTCGGGCGCCCCGCACGGACGGCCGGACGGCCGGACCGGCAGAAAGCAGACGGGCAGACGGGCGACCCCGTCACCGACTGAATCCCGTCGTCGACCTGATCGCACCGGGCCAGACGGACCGGACCAGCCGGACCTGTCGGACCGGACCCAAAGCGAGGCCTGTACCAGTCGGGCCCGCCGACCAGACCGGACGCAAAGCCGGGCATGACGAGTCAGCCCGGCCGAACCCGCCGGCCAGGTCGCCCCGGGCCCAAAGCCGGCCCGCTCAGTCCGGACCCGCCCGAGGCGCTATCCGGTCGCGGCCGTGCGGCCCGGACGGGGACCGGTACCGGCCAGCCCGGCCCGACCCCGACCGAGGCGCGGACCGGACGCGGGCCGTGTAGGCCGGTCGCGGCTCGGCCGCCCCGGTCACCCCGGCCCGGCCCGGTCACCCGCCCCCGCGCCGCCGGTCGCGTCCCGCCCCCGACCCGCCCAGGTCCGACCGACCGACCGGCCCAGACCGACCCAGAGCGGCCCGTCCACCGACCCCACCCCGCCTCGGCGACCTACGAGCCACCCTTGCCGGTCTGGCGGCTGTCCAGCGCGTGCAGCGCCCGCCGTGCCAGCGGGTACTGGCGCACCAGTTCGGCGAGCGTCGTCGAGCCGCGCGTGATGCGGGCGAAGGCCAGCCACGCCGGTCGCAGACCCGTGATGACGGCGTGCAGCAGACCCGGCTTGGACTCGAACAGGGTCAACATCCGCCGGCCCACGCCCATCTCCACGCCCAGCCCGGCCTTGATGGCGAAGGCGTAGTTCAGGGCCTGGCGGCGTGCGTCGACCGCGTCCTGCGCCTCGGAGATCTTGACGGCCCACTCCCCTGCCAGCCGACCGGAGCGCAGGGCGAACGAGATGCCCTCGCGGGTCCACGGCTCCAACAGTCCGGCCGCGTCGCCCGCGACCAGTACCCGGCCGCGCGACAGCGGCGAATCGGGCTTGCGGCAGCGGGTCAGGTGCCCGGAGGAGACGGACGGCTCGAAGCCCGCCAGGCCCAGCCGGGCGATGAAGTCGTCCAGGTACCGCTTGGTGGCGGCGCCTTCGCCCTTCGCCGAGATGACCCCGACGGTGAGGACGTCGCCCTTGGGGAACACCCAGCCGTAACTGCCGGGCAGCGGGCCCCAGTCGATGAGCACCCGTCCCTTCCAGTCGGCGGCCACCGTCTCCGGTACGGGGATCTCCGCCTCCAGGCCGAGGTCGACCTGCTCCATCTCGACCCCGACGTGCGCGCCGATGCGGCTGGCGCTGCCGTCCGCCCCGACCACGGCGCGGGCCAGTACCGTCTCGCCGTCCGCGAGCACCACGGCCACGGTGCGCCGGTCGGGCACCGCCGCGCCGTGCTGCTCGACGCGGGTCACGGCCGTTCCCGTACGGATGGTCGCGCCGGCCTTCTCCGCCTCCGCGACCAGGGCCGCGTCGAACTCCGGGCGGTTGACGAGCCCGAACAGCATCCCCCGGGAACGCCGGGTCCGGGTCAGTCGCCCGTTCATGGAGAACGTGACCGCGTGGACGCGATCCTGGAAGGGCAGGACGAACCCCGGCGGCAGGGCGTCGCGCGAGGGCCCGATGATGCCGCCGCCGCAGGTCTTGTACCGGGGCAGGTCGGCCTTCTCCAACAGCAGGACGCGGCGCCCCGCGGTCGCCGCCGCGTGTGCGGCCGAAGCCCCGGCCGGTCCGGCGCCGACCACGACCACGTCCCACACCTCGCCGGTCCCCCCGGCGTTCCCCTCCTCCGTCACCTCGGCGGCGGACCGCTCTGCGCTTGCGTCGTGTACGTCGTCGTCGCTGCTCACGATGTGTTGCTGCTCCTGATCACGCTGTTGCTCGGATGACGGGGAAATCCTACGGTGAGAGATCGCCTCGGCCCGCTGTGCGAGGATCGGGAATGTCTTTCGCCGTACCCGGCATACGCACACCCCTGCGAATGCGGGTGGCGTACAAACAGAACAACGTCGCACCCAAGAGGAGCGTGCCCATGTCCCAGAATCCGATCGCCGAGACCATCGCCTCGTTGATGCCCCGCGCCAAGACGGAGCTGACCGAGCTGGTGGCCTTCCAGTCGGTGGCGGACTGGGCCCAGTTCCCCCAGAGCGAGAGCCACGGCGCCGCGAACTGGGTGGCCGACGCGCTGCGCGCCGAGGGCTTCCAGGACGTGGCATTGCTCGACACCCCCGACGGCACGCAGTCGGTGTACGGATTCCTGCCCGGTCCCGAGGGCGCCCCGACCGTGCTGCTCTACGCGCACTACGACGTGCAGCCGCCCCTGGACGACGCCGCCTGGATCTCGCCGGCCTTCGAACTCACCGAGCGCGACGGCCGCTGGTACGGGCGCGGCGCGGCGGACTGCAAGGGCGGGTTCATCATGCACCTGCTGGCGCTGCGCGCGCTGAAGGCCAACGGCGGTGTGCCGGTGAGTGTGAAGGTGATCGTCGAGGGGTCGGAGGAGCAGGGCACCGGCGGGCTCCAGCAGTACGCCGAGGCGCACCCCGAGCTGCTGACCGCCGACGCGATCGTCATCGGCGACGCAGGCAACTTCCGTCTGGGTCTGCCCACGGTGGTCGCGACCCTGCGCGGGATGACCCTGCTGAAGGTGAAGATCGACACGCTGGGCGGGAACCTGCACTCCGGCATGTTCGGTGGGGTCGCGCCCGACGCGCTGGCCGCACTCATCAGGCTGCTGGACTCGCTGCGCGCCGCCGACGGGACGACGACGGTCGACGGTCTCGCCTCGGACGCGGTGTGGGAGGGGCTCCAGTACCCGGAGGAGGACTTCCGCACCGACGCGAAGGTCCTCGACGGTGTCGAGCTGATCGGCCGCGGCACGATCGCGGACCGGCTGTGGGCCCGTCCGGCCGTCACGGTCCTGGGCATCGACTGCCCGCCGGTCGTCGGCGCCACCCCTTCGGTGCATGCCAGTGCCGGTGCCCTGATCAGCCTGCGGATCCCGCCGGGCGTGGACACCGCGGAGGCCATCAAGCTGCTGGAGGCGCACCTGGTGGCGCACACGCCGTGGAAGGCGCGCCTCGAACTGGAGGTCGTCGGCCAGGGCCAGCCCTTCCAGGCGGACACGAACAGCCCTGCCTACGCCTCCATGGCGGCGGCCCTCGCAGTGGCCTACCCGGGGCAGAAGATGCAGATCAGCGGCATGGGCGGATCCATCCCGCTGTGCAACGCGCTGACCTCCCTGTACCCCGAGGCGGAGATGCTGCTGATCGGGCTCAGCGAGCCCGAGGCGCAGATCCACGCGGTGAACGAGAGCGTCTCCCCGGAGGAGTTGGAGCGCCTGTCGGTCGCGGAGGCTCACTTCCTCGTCAACTATGCGGAATCCAAGCGCGTCTGAGCGCACGTCCGGAACACGAGCCCGTACACGAGCCCGGGACACACGTCCGAGCTCGTGTCCGGGGCGCATATTCCGGAGCGCGCGTTCCGGGCATCCGCCCGGGCACGTGTCCAGGGGCACGTGTCCCGGGGCGCGCGATCGGGCACGCCTCCGGGGAGCATGTCGCAGCGCGGGCCAGGGGCTTGCGCCACGGGCGAACTCCGCTCCGGGTGAACCGGACGCCGGGAGCGGGATCCTCGCCGTAGGTTTGCGACATGACTCTCATGGAGCGCGTCGAGGTGATACCCGGGCGGCTGCACATGCTGCGCTTCCCCATCGGCCAGGCCTACTTGTGGTGCGACGATGAGGCCCTCACCCTGATCGACGCCGGATACGCCGGTTCGGCTCCGGAGATCGAGGAGGCGATCCGCTCGCTCGGCCTGCGGCCCGAGCTCCTGGAGCGGATCGTCCTGACCCACTGCCACCGCGACCACGTGGGCGCCTCGGGGGAACTCGCCGCCCGCCTCGGCGCCGAGATCGTGGCCCACCGGCTGGACGCCCCGGCGATCCGGGGCGAACAGCCGATTCCCGAACCGGTGTTGGCGGACTGGGAACTCCCCCTGTACGCGCACGGCCTGACGGCCCCACAGGCCCCGCCGACCCGCGTGGACCGGGAGGTCGAGGACGGCGACGTCCTGCCGTTCGGCGGCGGCGCGGTGATCGTCCACTCCCCCGGCCACACGCCGGGCAGCATCGGCGTCCATCTGCCCGGGCAGGGCGTGCTGTTCACGGGCGACTGCGTCGCGGGGATCGGGCAGGTGATGCCGGGGGTGTTCAACGTGGACGGCGAGCAGGCCGCGTCCTCGTTCCGTCGCCTGGCGGACCTGTCCCCGTCGATCGCCTGCTTCGGCCACGGCGACCCGCTGACCCGGGACACCGCGCGGATCCTCGACGCCGCCACCGCCGCACCCCAGCCGCGCTGAACGTCCCGGCGGCCGGCCCGGCCCCTTCCGGGGCGGCCGCCGCCGGGAACACGGCCGGTCGGCCCTCCCGCCCGGTCCACCGTGACGTGGTGGGGCCGCGCCGCTCGCCTCCTCGGAGGTACGCGACCCCCATCCGCGATCCCCGGTCGACGCGCTCGAACGCGCCCTACGGAACCGGTCGTCCCGCCTCCAGGTACAGTGCGCGACCCCGCTCCCGGGCGCGCAACGCCCACCGCAGGCGTTCGAGGCGGTGCGCGGGCAGCAACGTCGCCGCCTCCTCCTCCGTCACGAACCGCCACGCCCTCAACTCCGGTCCGGGCAATCGCAGTTCCTCCGTCTGGGCCTGCGTCAGCCGTCCCCCGTCGAAGAGCAGCCGCAGGCCCCCGTACGCCGGGTGGGCGGGCGGCTCCCAGTCCGTCACCAGCAGCTCCGGCAGCCGCCCCAGGACCAGCCCCAGTTCCTCCTCGACCTCCCGCACCCCGGCGCGGGCCGGCGCCTCCCCCGCTTCGACGACACCTCCGGGGAACTCCCACCCCGGTTTGTACGTCGGGTCGACGAGCAGCACCCGGTCCCGGTCGTCGAAGAGGAGGACGCCGGAGGCCACCGTCTCCCGGGTCGGTTCGGGTGTCTGCACTATGTCGCAGATCCCCGCGACGTCCGTGCGCACGGCTTCCGCGATCCGTTCGGCCGTCTCGCGGACGGTCAGCCGCCCGTTGTCGATGACGTGCGCGTCGGCCGAGAGCCAGCCCAACGCCTGCTGATATGCCGGAATGTGGTCGTACGCCCACTGTCTGACCCGCAGGTCCACCTGCTCGGGCGCCCCCGGTTCCTCCCTGGTCGCGATCCGCTCCCGAAGAATCGTTTCCTCAGGGGCGAGCAGCACATGGCGCACCGGGATCCGTCGTGCCGCGAGGCCACCGAAGATCTCGTCCCGGTACTCCTGGCGCAGCAGCGTCATCGGCACGACCAGTACCCCGCCCAGTTCCCCCAGCATCGCCGCGGCCGTGTCCACGACGAGCCGCCGCCAACTCGGCAGGTCCTGGTAGTCGGAGACCTCCGCGAGCCGTTTGCGCGGCAGCAGCACCCGCAACGCGTCCCCGATGAACTCCGGGTCGAACAACGCGCTATCCGGCAGGAGTCCGGCCAGTTCGCGGGCCGTGCTGGTCTTCCCGGCACTGAAAGTGCCGTTGATCCAGACAATCACGTCTACCCCTCTCCCGATGGCTCGCCTCGAAGCCCCCAGAGGCTTGCCCGCACCACCCTGCCACGGAAACCCATTCGGCGACCGAGTGCTTATCCTCAAGGTCAGAGCCTTGCCCGAGGCTCGTCCGACCACTCCGCCGGAGATCCCGTGCCCCAATCCCGCCGCCCGTCCGAGCCCCGTTACGGCAACCGGCCGACCATGAAGGACGTGGCGGCCCACGCCGGCGTGGGCCTGAAGACGGTCTCACGGGTGGTCAACGGCGAGCCGGGGGTCACGCCCGACACCGAGCGGCGCGTCCAAGAGGCCATCGACGCGCTCGGATTCCGCCGCAACGACAGCGCCCGCGTGCTGCGCAAGGGCCGCACGGCCACCGTGGGCCTGGTCCTGGAGGATCTCGCCGACCCCTTCTACGGTCCGCTGAACCGCGCCGTGGAGGAGGTGGCGCGCGCCCACGGAGCGCTCCTCATCAACGGCTCCAGCGCCGAGGACCCGGACCGGGAGCGGGAGTTGGCCCTCGCATTGTGCGCCCGGCGGGTGGACGGGCTGATCGTGATTCCGGCCGGGGACGACCACCGGTACCTGGAACCGGAGATCCGGGCGGGCGTGGCCACGGTGTTCGTGGACCGCCCGGCGGGCCGGATCGACGCGGACGTGGTCCTGTCGGACAGTTTCGGCGGCGCCCGGGACGGGGTGGCCCACCTGATCGCCGGCGGCCACCGCCGGATCGGTTTCATCGGCGATCATCCGCGCATCCACACCGCGACGGAACGCCTGCGGGGCTACGAGGCGGCCATGGCGGACGCGGGCCTGCCGGTGTCCGAGTCCTGGGTCTCGCTGGGCTCCACGACGCCGGACCGGGTCACGGCGGCGGCGCACCGGATGCTGGCCGGCCGTGAGCCGGTCACCGCGCTCTTCGCGGGCAACAACCGGGTGACGGTCACCCTGGTCCGGATCCTGGCCGGCGGCGCCGATCCGGTGGCGCTGGTCGGCTTCGACGACTTCGAGCTGGCCGACCTGCTGCGTCCCGGCGTGACGGTGGTCGCCCAGGACGCGGCCGCCCTGGGCCGGGTCGCCACGGACCGCCTCTTCCAGCGCCTGTCGGGGGCCGCGCTGCCCCCGGCCCGGATGGAACTCCCCACGCGCCTGATCCCGCGCGGCTCGGGCGAGATCCCCCCGCGAGCCTGACCGACACCGGACACCGAAACGCCGGACAGCAGACAGCAGAGGCGGGATGCGACGAGGCCCGACCGGGAACACCCCGGCCGGGCCTCGTCGCAGCGCGTGCGCCCGGCGCGCCGAGCGCGCCCCGGTCGACCGGATCAGGCGGTCGCCGTCAGGGTCGCCGAGCGGCGCGGGATCGCGAAGGCGTCCAGTTCCGCGCGGGTCAGGCCGGTCAGGGCGGTGACCTCGTCGGCGCCGACGGCGCCGCAGTCCAGGCCGCGGACCAGGTAGCCGGCCAGGGCCTTGGCGGTGGCGGGTTCGTCCATCACGTCGCCCTCGATCTTGGCCACGTACGCCTTGAGTCGCGCGGCGGCGGTCTCCAGGCCCTCGCGGTAGAAGGTGAACACGGCCGCGTAGCGGGTCGGCAGGTGCGCGGGGTGCATGTCCCAGCCCTGGTAGTACGCGCGGGCCAGGGCGCGGCGCGTGAGACCGTAGTGCAGCTTCCAGGCCTCGTGGACGTGCTCGGTGGTGCCGATCGGCAGGACGTTGGTCGAGCCGTCGGAGACGCGTACGCCGGTACCCGCGGCCGCGACCTGCATGATGGCCTTCGCGTGGTCGGCGGCGGGGTGGTCGCTCGACTGGTACGCGGCGGAGACCCCGACGCAGGCGCTGTAGTCGAAGGTGCCGTAGTGCAGGCCGGTGGCACGGCCCTTGGCGGCCTCGATCATCCGGGCCACGGTGGCGGTGCCGTCGGAGGCGACGATGGACTGGCTGGTCTCGATCTGGATCTCGAAGCCGATCCGGCCCGGGCGCAGGCCGCGGGTGATCTCGAAGGCTTCCAGCAGCTTGACGAAGGCGCTGACCTGCTCGGCGTAGGTGACCTTCGGCAGGGTGAGGACGAGACCCTCGGGGAGGCCGCCGTGCGCGAGGAGCCCGGACAGGAAGATGTCCGTGGTGCGGATGCCGCGGTCGCGGACGTTGGATTCCATGCACTTCATGCGGATGCCCATGTACGGGGCGTTGGTGCCGTTGGCGAAGGCTTCCGAGACGAGGCGGGCGGCGCGGGCGGCGGCCTGGTCCTCCTCCTCGTCGGAGCGGACGCCGAAGCCGTCCTCGAAGTCGACGCGCAGGTCCTCGATGGGCTCGGACGCGAGCTTGGCGCGCACCCGGTCGTAGACGGGCACGGCCAGTTCGCCGGAGATGCCGAGCACCTTGGCGAAGGTCGCGGCGTCGGGGGCGTGCTCGTCGAGGGCCGCGAGGGCCTGATCGCCCCAGGAGCGGATGGTGTCGGCGGCGAAGACGTCACCGGGGACGTAGACCGTGTGGATGGGCTGGCGGGTGCCGGGGTCGCCCGGGTAGTGGCGCGCGAGTTCCGCGTCCACCGGCGCGAGGGAGGCGCTGATGCCCTCGCTGACCGCGCCTGCGAGGCTCGTCGCCACCTTCTCCTGCTGACCCATCGTGCACTCTCCTCTTTTCCGCTTCACGGAATCTTAGATCCGTATTGCAGAATTTAGTCACGGGGTTCCGCTCAGTCAATGGTCCCCCGGCCCTCCCGGGGAAACGACTCGGGGCCGTGTGGTGACAAACACCACACGGCCCCGGAGGCGGAGAGTACGCAGGTCAGCGAGTGACCCGGGGGTTTCAGCCCTTGCGCGCCTTGATCTCGCCGGTCAGCTGGGGGACGACCTCGAAGAGGTCGCCGACCACGCCGTAGTCGACCAGGTCGAAGATCGGGGCCTCGGCGTCCTTGTTGACGGCCACGATGGTCTTCGAGGTCTGCATGCCGGCCCGGTGCTGGATCGCGCCGGAGATGCCGGAGGCGATGTACAGCTGCGGGGAGACCGACTTGCCGGTCTGGCCGACCTGGTTGGAGTGCGGGTACCAACCGGCGTCGACGGCGGCGCGCGAGGCGCCGACGGCCGCACCGAGGGAGTCCGCGAGGTCCTCGATGATGTGGAAGTTCTCGGCACCGTTGACGCCACGACCGCCGGAGACCACGATCGCGGCCTCGGTCAGCTCGGGGCGGCCGGTCGACTCGCGCGGAGTGCGGGAGGTGACCTTGGTGCCGGTGGCCAGGGCGCCGAAGGTGACGGCGAGCGCCTCGACGGCGCCGGCGGCCGGGGCGGCCTCGACCGGGGCCGAGTTCGGCTTCACGGTGATGACCGGGGTGCCCTTGGAGACGCGGGACTTGGTGGTGAACGACGCGGCGAACACGGCCTGGGTCGCGACCGGACCCTCGTCGCCGGCCTCCAGGTCGGTGGCGTCGGTGATGATGCCGGAACCGATGCGGACGGCCAGGCGGGCCGCGATCTCCTTGCCCTCGGCGGAGGACGGGACCAGCACGGCGACCGGGGAGACGGCGTCGTACGCGGCCTGGAGCGCGTCCACCTTCGGCACCACGAGGTACTCGGTGAACTCGGGGGCGTCGGCGGTGAGGACCTTGACGGCGCCGTGCTCGGCGAGCACGGCGGCGGTGGCCTCGGCGCCGGCGCCGAGGGCGACGGCGACGGGCTCGCCGACGCGGCGGGCGAGCGTCAGCAGCTCAAGGGTGGGCTTGCGGACGGCGCCGTCCACGTGGTCGACGTAGACGAGAACTTCAGCCATGGGAATGCTCCTGCGAATGCGAAGAGGTCAGGGGGGCGTCGAGGTGACCGAAGCTCTTAGATGAACTTCTGGCCGGCCAGGAACTCGGCCAGCTGCTTGCCGCCCTCGCCCTCGTCCTTGACGATCGTGCCGGCGGTGCGCTCCGGGCGCTTGGTCGCGGAGTCCACGGCGGTCCAGGCGCCCTCGAGGCCGACCTCTTCGGCCTCCAGGTCCAGGTCCGACAGGTCCCAGGCCTCGACCGGCTTCTTCTTGGCGGCCATGATGCCCTTGAAGGACGGGTAGCGGGCCTCGCCCGACTGGTCCGTCACCGAGACGAGCGCGGGGAGGGAGGCCTCCAGCTGCTCGCTCGCGGAGTCGCCGTCGCGGCGGCCCGTCACGGTGCCGTCCTCGACCTTGACCTCGGAGAGCAGGGTGACCTGCGGGACGCCCAGGCGCTCGGCCAGGATCGCGGGGAGGACGCCCATGGCCGCGTCGGTGGACGCCATGCCGGTGATGACCAGGTCGTAGCCGGCCTTCTCGATCGCCTTGGCGAGCACCAGCGAGGTGCCCATGACGTCGGTGCCGTGCAGGTCGTCGTCCTCGACGTGGATGGCCTTGTCGGCACCCATCGAGAGCGCCTTGCGCAGCGCGTCCTTGGCGTCCTCGGGACCCACGGTCAGGACGGTGATCTCCGCGTCGTCCGCCTCGTCGGCGATCTGCAGCGCCTGCTCGACGGCGTACTCGTCGAGCTCCGACAGCAGACCGTCGACGTCGTCGCGGTCGACGGTCAGGTCATCGGCGAAGTGCCGGTCGCCGGTGGCGTCGGGTACGTACTTCACACAGACAACGATCCTCAGGCTCACGCCGGCTCTCCTACCGCATCGTCTATTTCTGATACCGCCTTGTGCAGGCAGCATAGGCGCCTTGTCGGGCGGATCCCGATCGGGGCGGCCCGCGCCCCGACAGGAATGTTACTCGTCAGTACACAGTTGGTCTTCCCTGGTGGCAAGGCCACCGAACTGTGATCTGCCCAACGCCGCCCGAACGGGCGCCGGCAGGGACGATTCAGTCGCGCAAAGCGTTGAAGCGACCCTGGTGGTACAGGAGCGGACGCGCCTCGCCGGCCGGCCCCGAGGCGGGATCCCCGGCCACCGCCTCCGCGATGATCACCCGGTGCTCCCCGGCGGGCACCCGGGCCACCACGCGGCACACCAGCCACGCCAGCACCCCCGAGAGCACCGGGACCCCGTGCGGACCCTCGACCCGTTCCGTGCCCGGCCCGAAGCGGTCGGCGCCGCTGCGCGCGAACAGTCCCGCCAACTCCCGCTGGTGCTCGCCGAGTATGTGCACGCCGAGATGCGTGGAGTCCCGTATCACGGGCCAGCTGGAGGACCCCGTTCCGAGGGTGAAGGACAGCAGCGGCGGCTCGGCGGAGACCGAGTTGAGCGAGGTCGCGGTGAACCCGACCGGCCGGCCGGTCGGGCCGGCGGCGGTGATCACGGCGACTCCCGCGGCGTGTTGCCGGAAGACGGAGCGCAGCAGGTCGGGTGAGCCGGGCAGGCCGGTGGTCGAAGAGGGGAACTCAGCCGTCGGGGCCGTCATGGAAGGACTCCTTCTGCCGCGCGGTCGCGGGGCACGGTGGGGATCGGGCAGCCGGGGGCGTTCAGTGATCCCAACAGCGCGCGCTCGCGTACCGGACGAGGTCCACATGTGTCCGTCCGTAAAGCAGGAGTTCGTACCGCATGTCGCCAGCCTGACGATCATCCGTGTACACAGTCAAGCCGCAGCGGCCAGATGTCAGGCGCGTCACGCTGCGTACGGGCGCGCGCACCGGCGCGATCACGCCGGCCCCGCCGCGCGCCCGACCGTACGGGTGACCCCGGGTCCCCTTGTACGGGGCGTCACACGGCGGCGCCCAGGGCCGCGATCACGTCCGCCTTGCGGGGCATTCCGGCCGCCCGCCGGACGATCCGCCCGGCCGAGTCCAGCACCAGCACCGTCGGCGTCCGGTCGATGCCGAGCGCGCGCACCAGTTCCAGGTTCCGCTCGGCGTCGACCTCGATGTGCGCGACCCCGTCCACCATGGCCGCCACCTCGGCGAGGATCCGGCGCGTGGCCCGGCAGGGCTGACAGAACGCGCTGGAGAACTGGACCAGGCTGGCCCGCTCCCCCGGCTCCGCGCCGAGCTCGGCGACGCCCAGCGCCGTCGCGTTCCCCTGTCCGCGCACCTCGGCTCCCATCGATCCCCGCCTGCTTCCGTTCGTACGCTGATCCGAGCGCCCCGCGGGTGCGCCGCATTCCCCGCGGCTTCCCGGCGTGACGAGAATCTCCCCGGGCACAAGCGTCTGGGCTGGCCAGCAGCCCTCGTATGGGGCACGATCCCCATGGTCAGCGTACCTACGCTTCCGTAACTTCCGGCCGGGGGCACCTCCCCAGGCAGAAAGGCGGGGTCTCCCCACCATGGCTGAGCTCGTCTACCCTCCCGTGATCGGCGCGGCGCACACGCTGTTCCGCGCGCTGGACATCCGTATCGACATGAAGGGCACCGAGAACATCCCGCGCAAGGGCGGGGCGGTCCTGGTGTCCAACCACATCGGTTACCTGGACTTCATCTTCGCCGGCCTGACGGCGCGGCCGCAGAAGCGCCTGGTGCGCTTCATGGCCAAGGAGTCGGTGTTCCGGCACAAGGTGTCCGGTCCGCTGATGCGGGCGATGAAGCACATCCCGGTGGACCGGGCGCAGGGCGAGGCGGCGTACCAGCACGCGCTCGACTCGCTGCGCGCGGGCGAGATCATCGGGGTCTTCCCCGAGGCGACGATCTCCCAGTCCTTCACCCTCAAGACGTTCAAGTCGGGTGCGGCGCGCATGGCGCAGGAGGCCGGGGTCCCGCTGATCCCGGTGGCGCTGTGGGGCACCCAGCGACTGTGGACCAAGGGCCGCCCGAAGGACTTCAAGCGCAGCCACATCCCGGTGACGATGCGGATCGGCGAGCCGATCGAGGCGCCGTCGGACCAGTACGCCGGGGCGATCACGCGCCGGCTGCGCGAGCGCGTGCAGGAGCTGCTGGACGCGGCGCAGCGCGCCTACCCGGCCAAGCCGAAGGGGTCGGACGACTCCTGGTGGCTGCCGGCCCACCTGGGCGGCACGGCGCCCACGCCGGCGCAGGTCAAGGAAGCCGGCTGAGCGGAGCGGTAACGGCGGGCCACGACCCTGGGGGGCCGAGTGAGCGGGTTCGGGCGATATCTGGCCGCCGCGCTCGCCGCGCGGTTCGCCTCCGAGGGCATGGGCATGGCCGTGGTGCTGTTGGCCCTGGAACGCACCGGGGACGCGGCGTACGGCGCCTTCGTCCTGACCGCCTGGCTGGCCCCGCACGTACTGGCGGCTCCGCTCGCCGGGGCCGCCGCCGCGCGGGCGCGCAGCCCCCGGCTGTTCCACGTGGGCTGCCTGGCGGGGTTCACGGCCGCAGTGGCGGCCCTGGCCCTGCTGTTGGGCCGCGCCCCGGCGCCGGCGGTGTTCGCGGTGGCGGCGCTCGGCGGCGCCTGCGGGCCGATGGTGACGGGTGGACTGTCGAGCCTGGTCGCGGGGTTGTGGCCGCCCGGGCCGGGTCGCGACCGGGCGTACGGCTGGGACGCCTCCACGTACAACGCGGCCGGGGTGACCGCTCCGGCGGCGATCAGCCTGGTCGCGGCGACGGGTTCGGCGGCCTCCGCGATGGCGCTGCCGGCGGCGGCCGGCGCGCTGGCGACGGTGCTGGCCGCGACGCTTCCGTACGGGACCCCTGGCGCGGGTCGACCGGCGGGCGGACCCCGGGTCGGGGTGGGCGGCGGTCTGGCGGCGCTCTGGCGGGTCCGGGAACTGCGCGCCATCACGTCGGCGACGACCCTGGCGTTCGTCGGCATCGGCTCGCTGACGACCACCTCGGTGCTGTTCGCGACCGGCCTCGGCAGCCCGGGCGCGGGCGGGGTGCTGATGACCGCCTTCGCGGTGGGGGCGTTGGGCGGTTCCCTGACGTTGGGTCGGATCACGGCCGTGGCTCCGGGCCGGCTGGCCTGCGGGGCGTTGGCGGGCACGGGACTGGCGTTGGCGGGGGCCGCGTTCGCCCCTTCCGTCACGTGGGCGGCGGCCGCGTTCGCGGTGGCCGGGGTGTGCGACGGTCCTCTGCTGACGGCCACGCTGCGGATCCGCTCGGACCACGCGCCCGACGGGGTCCGCACCCAGGTGTTCACGCTCGGGGCGGGCCTCAAGCTGACGGCCGCGTCGGCGGGCGCCGCCCTGGTGGGGTTCGCCGCCGCCGCGCCGCCCTGGACGCTGCTGCTCGGGATCGCCGGGCTCCAGTCGGCCGCCGCGCTGCTGTACGCGGCGCTGACGCGTGGCCCCGTGGCGCCGAAGGCCGTCACAGCGCCGTCGGCAGCCTCCGCCACAGCTCCGACCGGTCCGCCGACTCCCGGAGGGCCGTGAGCGGGGCGGGGTGGGGGGCCGCGTACAGCTCGGGGTAGTCCACTTCGCCGAGTTCGGGGCGGACGGTGAAGGCGAGCCGCTCGTGGTCGAGGGTGAACCGGGCGTCCACGCCGGGCTTGTTGCCGCGCGGGTCCACCCGGGCCCAGTGCGCGCTGCCGGGCAGGCGCAGGGCGACCAGGCCGTGGATCAGCGGTCGGGAGCCGTCGTCCTCGGTCAGGCGCTGGTAGCAGAGGGCGGCCGGGATGCCCCGGGCGCGCAACAGGGCGACGAGGGCGTGGGACTTGGCGTGGCAGATGCCGGTCCGCGCGTCGAGCACGTCGGAGGCGCGCCAGGTCACGCGGTCGTCGCCGGTGTCGGCGGAGTGCGCGACGGTGTCGCGGACGAACTCGTAGGCCACGGCGGCGTAGGCGTACGGGTCGCCGCCCGTGGCGGTCCAGAGCGCGTCGGCGGTCTCGGCGACGAGGGGATGGCCGTGGTCCACCGTGTCGTCGGCCGCGAGATAGGCGGCGAGGTCGGGTTGCTCCTGGATCATTTCCATGATCCAGGAGCATACCTATGCATGTTTCGGCATGCCTATCGAATTATGGGCGTCGGGCGGGCCCTACCGGGCCAGCTCCTCCTTGAGCGCCTGGAGGAACGCGTCGACGTCCTCCTCCTGGGTGTCGTAGCTGCACATCCAGCGCACGTCACCGGCGATCTCGTCCCAGAAGTAGAAGCGGAACCGCTCCTGGAGCCGGCGCGTCACCGCGTGCGGCAGTCGTGCGAACACCGCGTTGGCCTGCACCGGGTAGAGGATCTCGACCCCGTCGGTCTCCCGGACGCCGGCGGCCAGCCGCTGCGCCATCGCGTTGGCGTGCCGTGCGTTGCGCAGCCACAGGTCCTTGGCGAGCAGGGCCTCCAACTGCACCGACACGAAGCGCATCTTGGACGCGAGTTGCATCGACATCTTGCGGATGTGCTTCATCTGCCGGACCGCGTCGGGGTTCAGCACGACGACGGCCTCGCCGAACATCATGCCGTTCTTGGTCCCGCCGTACGACAGGACGTCCACGCCGACCGCGTTGGTGAAGGCTCGCATGGGCACGTCGAGCGCCGCGGCGGCGTTCGCCATCCGCGCGCCGTCGAGGTGCACCTTCATGCCCATGCCGTGCGCGTGCTCGCAGATGGCCCGGATCTCGTCGACGGTGTAGACGGTGCCGAGTTCCGTGTTCTGGGTGATCGAGACGACCTGCGGCATCGCGCGGTGCTCGTCCTCCCAGCCCCAGGCCTGCCGGTCGATCAGCTCGGGGGTGAGCTTGCCGTCCGGGGTGGGGACGGTGAGCAGCTTGAGCCCGGCCATCCGCTCGGGCGCGCCGCCCTCGTCCACGTTGATGTGCGCCGACTCGGCGCAGACCACGGCGCCCCAGCGGTCGGTCAGGGCCTGGAGGGCCGTGACGTTCGCACCGGTGCCGTTGAAGACCGGGTAGGCCTGCGCGTACGGGCCGAAGTGGCTGCGGAAGATCTTCTGCAGGTGTTCGGTGTACTCGTCGTCGCCGTAGGAGACCTGGTGGCCCCCGTTGGCCAACGCGATGGCCTCCAGGATCTCCGGATGCACCCCCGCGTAGTTGTCGCTGGCGAATCCGCGCACCGCCGGATCGTGGTGGCGGTGCGCATCGGTCTTCCCGCTCGCGGTTCTCACGGTTGCGGAGTGAGCCACAGACGCTGTCCGTTCACATCGGGTGCGGGCCGCTCCCAGACGCCGGCGATGGCCTCGGCCAGCTCCTTGACGTCGGTGAAGCCCGCGAACTTCGCAGTGGGACGCTCGGCGCGCATCGCGTCGTGCACCAGTGCCTTGATGACCAGGATCGCAGCCGCGGCGTTCGGCCCGTCCTCGCCCCCCGCCTTGCGGAAGGAGTCCGCCATGGCGAGCGTCCAGGCCTCGGCCGCCGCCTTGCCGGCGTTGTACGCGGCGTTGTTGGCGACGGGCTTGTGCGCGCCGGACTGGCTGATCAGGACGTAGCGCCCGCGGTCGCTGCGGAGCAGTCCGTCGTGGAAGGCGAGCGAGGTGTGCTGGACGGTGCGGACCAGGAGCTTCTCCAGGAAGGTCCAGTCCGCCAGGTCGGCGTCGGTGAAGGTCTTGCTGCCGCGCCAGCCGCCGACGAGGTGGACGAGTCCGTCCACTCGACCGAACTCCTTCTCGGTCCGCTCGGCCCAGGCCTTGGTGGCCTCCAGGTCGAGCAGGTCCACGGTGTCGCCGACGACGGTGGCGCCGCCGTGGGCGTAGCGGGCCGCGTCCACGGCCTCCGCGAGGCGCGTCGGGTCGGCGTCGGCCGCGACGACCACCGCGCCCGCCTCGGCGAGGCGGAGCAGGGCTGCCTGGCCGGCGGGCCCACCGGCCCCGGCCACCGCGATCACCGCTCCGTGCAGCTTCCCGTCACCGTTCCCGGTGGTACCGGAGCCGTTCATCTGTGCAGCCTCCTGTGGGCGAGAGCTCACGCGGCGGCCTGCTCGGCCGTCTCGGCGTTCAGGGCGGTGATGCCCTTCGTGGAGGCGATCACACCCTTGAGCTTCTTGGCGAGGGCCTCATAGAACATGCTCAGGGGAAACTCGTCCGGAAGCACGTCGTCGACGAGCTTGCGCGGCGGCAGGGTGAGGTCGAGGGCGTCGGGGCCCTTCGCCCACTTGGATCCCGGGTGCGGGGCGAGGTAGGTGGAGACCAGTTCGTAGGCCTTGAACCAGTGGACGAGCTTCGGGCGGTCGATGCCGGCCCGGTAGAGGTCCTCGATCTCGGCGCAGAGCTGGTTGGTGACCTGCGGGGCGCGCATCCAGTCGATCTTCAGCTTGTTGTCCGTCCAGCGCACGACGTCGTGCTTGTGGAGGTACGCGAAGAGCAGCTGGCCGCCGAGGCCGTCGTAGTTGCGATTGCGGTCGCCGGAGACCGGGAAGCGGAACATCCGGTCGAAGAGGACGGCGTACTGCACGTCACGGCCGTGCTCGTTGCCCTCGGACTCCAGCTTCACGGCCTCCTTGAAGGCGGTGAGGTCGCAGCGCAGCTCCTCCAGGCCGTACATCCAGAACGGCTGGCGCTGCTTGATCATGAAGGGGTCGAACGGCAGGTCGCCGTGGCTGTGGGTGCGGTCGTGGACCATGTCCCACAGCACGAAGGCCTTCTCACAGCGGTGCTGGTCCTCGACCATCGCGGCGATGTCCTCGGGCAGCTCGATGCCCAGGATGTCCACGGCGGCCTCGGTGACCCGGCGGTAGCGCGCGGCCTCGCGGTCGCAGAAGATGCCGCCCCAGGTGAAGCGCTCGGGGGCCTCGCGCACGGCGATGGTCTCCGGGAAGAGCACGGCGGAGTGGGTGTCGTAGCCCGGGGTGAAGTCCTCGAAGGTGATGCCGAGGAAGAGCGGGTTGTCGTACCGGGTGCGCTCCAGCTCGGCGAGCCACTCGGGCCACACCATCTTCAGCACGACGGCCTCGAAGTTGCGGTCCGGGTTGCCGTTCTGCGTGTACATGGGGAAGACGACGAGGTGCTGGAGGCCGTCGGCGCGCCCGGAGGCCGGGTGGAAGGCCAGCAGGGAGTCGAGGAAGTCCGGCACGCGGAAGTCGTCCGCGACCCACTTCCGCAGGTCCGCGACGAGCGCGGCGTGGTACGCGGTGGCGTGCGGCAGCAGCGGGGTCAGCGCGACCACGGAGTCCACGACGCGCTCCACGACGGCCTCGACCTCGACGCGGGCGGGGGCCCCTTCGGCCTCGAAGTCGATCGAGCCGTCGGCCGACTGCCAGGGGCGGATCTCCTCCACGGCGGCCTTGAGCGCGAGCCACGCGGGCTGGTCCACTACCCGCGTTTCCGCGGTCGTCACGGCACCGCCGACGCCCGGCACAAGAGTTTCCGTCATGTCACTTCCTCCACAGGAGAACCTCACGTCAAGACAGCGTATGCATGTGAGGCTCTCCCACTCAAGAGAGAAGTCGGGAAATTATCCTGCCGCACCCCCTGCTTCGCCGAAATTCTTCCCGTCCTTCACGGTGGAAGCCAAGCCTCCGGTCTTCCGCCCTCATACCCCGCGGACCTGCGAGAACGCACCCGGGACCCCTCCGGGCCTCCAAGGCGCGCCGGCTCGGGCGGGCGCGGACCGGGGGGACCGGGCCCGCTTCCCGCCCGCCCGTGATCCTGCTCACTCGGCGCCGCGAAAGTGCGGGATGACGTGCTCTCCCCACTGGCGCAGCGTCTCCAGGCAGGCCTTCTGGGGCACCGTGCCCATCTGGACCAGGCACATCACCTCGTCCGCGCCGGCCGCCCGGAGCCGCTCCACGTGGGCGATGGCGTCGTCGGCGCTCCCGTAGGCGTGATCGGCGTTGAAGGTGGCCGTGGCGGTGGGCCGCACCGGGATGTCCTGCTCGTGCAGCCGGGCCACGACCTGCTCGGCGGCCCTGCGCATCTCGGCCGGCTCATCGGCGCCCGCCACCACCGCCTCGTCCGGGACGCCCGCCCCTCCGTACCAGTGGCCGATCGACTGGGCGAAGAACCGCTGCCCCCGGACGCCGATCCGGCGGGCCTCGGCCGGATCGGCGAGCACGATCGTCGGGCAGAGCACCGAGAAGTGGTCGTTGACCGCGGTCGACACGAAGCGCGCCCCGTCCCGCCCGGCGATCGCCCCGTCGTACACGGCCCGCATGCGCGCGATCGACTCCGGCCCGGCGAAGCCCATCACCAGCGCCCCTATCCCCAGCTCGGCGGCCTGTACGAGGGTCTCGGCGCGGCTGCACGCCAGGAAGAGCGGCGGGTGCGGGGTCTGGGCCGGGCGGGGCAGGATCGGGTGCGGGCCGATGTCCAGCAGTTCGCCGTGGTACTCCAGCTCCTCCTCCCGCCAGGCCCTGCCGATGATCCGCAGCGCCTCCTCCACCTCGGCGGTGGTCCGGTCCTTGTCCACCCCGCACAGGGAGGTCTCCTGCGTGGTGCCGCCCCGCCCGGCGCCCAGGTCGAGCCGCCCGCCGGACAGCAGGTCGAGCATGGCGGCGCGCTCCGCGACCCGGACCGGGTGGTTGAAGTTGAAGGGCATGCACACGACGCCGTGCCCGATGCGTATGGTGTCCGTCCGGGCCGCGACCCAGGTGAGGAAGATCTCCGGGGCCGACATGTGCGCGTACCACTTCAACGAGTGGTGCTCGACGGCCCAGATCCGGTCGAATCCCATGCGTTCGGCGAGTACGGCCTGCTCGACGCAGTCGCGGATGACCTGGTGTTCCCGTTCCGCGGTCGGGTCGGCCAGCTGAGCTTCGAAGATCACGGAGAATTTCACGATGCCTCCAGAGTTGCGTCCCGTGCCCGGCCTTGCTTCGATTCGGAATATGACTAGTAGTCAGAAGTCGAGGAAGCAAGACCTCGCGCAGGTCCTTCCGCCGACCGCGTGGGCGGTTCTCGGCCTGCTGTCCTTCCCCGGGGAGCGCACGGGCTACGAGCTGAAGAAGTGGGCGGACTCCTCGCTGCGGTTCTTCTACTGGTCGCCGGCCATCAGCCAGATCTACGCCGAACTGCGCCGCCTGGAGGAACTGGGCTACGCGGCCTCCGTGCGCTCGGGCCCCGAGGAGGTGCGGACCAAGCGGCGCTACGCCATCACCGACGCCGGACGCACGGCCCTGGCCGGCTGGGCCTCGGACACCGCCGAGGCCGGGCCCCCGGTCCTCAAGCACGGGCTGCTGCTGCGGATCTGGCTCGGGCACCTGGCCGAGCCGGCGCTGCTGCGCACCATGGTGGAGGACCACCTGGAACGCACCCGGGGCGAACTGGCCGCCGTTCGGGAGGCCATGGAACACGCCGGCGGGGTGAGCGAGTGGGCCTTCCCCACCCTCGCGCTGCGCTGGAGCGAGCGGCAGCACCTGGCCGAGCTGGAGCTGGCCGAGGCCCTGCTCGCCGACCTGGCCGAGGTCGAGGCGGTCACCGCCCCGGAGGCCGGGGCCGCCGCCAGCGTCAAAGCGGGCACCGCCGGGACCGAGGGCGGACCCGGCGCCGGGGCCTGAGTCACGGGCGCCGGCGTACGTCCGTCAAGCCGATGGGGACGCGCCCACGCCCGGGTGACACGACGACGGCCCGGCGGGCCGCACGAGCCCGACGGGAAAAGGCCGGCGCGCTCCTCAGCGCCCCCGCACGGGCGGTCTCATCGCACGCCCGGCGCACTAGCATGCGCCTTCACCGCGCGCGGCCGGCCGGGACACCGCGACCGTGCGGGGAGCCGCCGTCGACGGAAGCGAGAGAACCTTGACTTTCCTCACCATCGGTCATCGCGGGGTCATGGGTGTCGAACCGGAGAACACGCTGCGGTCGTTCGCCCGCGCGCAGCGATCCGGCATGGACGCCATCGCCCTGGACGTGCGCCTGAGCAAGGACGGCGTCCTCGTCGTGCTGCACGACGAGGAGGTGGACCGCACCACCGACGGGGCGGGCCCCGTCGCCGAACTCACCCTCGCCGAACTGCGCGCGCTGGACGCCGGGCAGGGCGAGCGGGTGCCGGTCCTGGACGAGGTGGCGGACGCGGTCGAGGTACCGCTCCAGGTCTGCGTCCAGGACCCGGCCACCGCCGAGGCGCTCGCCCGGTGGATCCTGCGCCGCGACCTGACCTCGCGGGTCGAGGTCGCCTCGTACCACGACGCGGTGCTCGCGGAGGTCGCCCGGCTGGTGCCGGGCGTGCGCGGCTGCCTCTACGCCGAAGCCCACGAGGCGCACCGCGGGGTCGTCGAGGGCCGGGCCCCGGCCGCGGGCGCCGAGACCGTCGCCCTGGACATCCACCGGCTCAACCTGGAGATCGTGGAGGCGCTCCACGCGGCGGGGCTGCGGGTCACCGGGCGGACCGTCAACACCCTGGAGCACCTGCGGCTGGCGCGCGCCCTCCAACTGGACGGTGTGATCACGGACTTCCCGGAGATCCGCAGCACAGGCCGCTTCACTGCCTGACCGCACGGGTCGGGCGTGGGGGCCCGGCCACCCGCAGGGCGCGCTACAGCGACTTGACCAGCAGCTCGAAGGCCAGGTCCTCGCGGCGCGGCTTGCCGAAACGCTCGTCGCCGTACGGGAAGGGGCTCAGCTCGCCGGTGCGCGCGTAGCCGCGGCGCACGTAGTAGGCGATGAGCTCCTCCCGTACGTTGATCACCGTCATCCGCATCTCCTTGACGCCCCACTGCTCGTAGGCACGCCGCTCCGCCTCGGCCAGGATCTCCTTGCCGAGGCCGCCGCCCTGAAGGCCGGGGCGGACGGCGAACATCCCGAAGTAGGCGTGGTCGCCCCGGTGCGCGAGGTGACAGCAGGCGACGATCTCGCCCGCGCGTTCGACGACGAGGAGCACGCTGTCCGCGCCGCCGATGACCTGGCGGACACCGTTCTCGTCCGTGCGCTGTCCGTCCAGGTAGTCCGCCTCCGTGGTCCAGCCGCCGCGGCTGGCGTCCCCGCGGTAGGCCGACTCGACGAGCGTCACCAATTCCGGCACATCGGCCTCGACGGCGCTGCGATAACTCAGTTCGGTGGGGTGGGCGGTCGACATCGACGGCTCCGTTCTTCCTCTGGGCACATGCCGCGCCTGGCACGGTATGGAGAGCCTAACCCGGGCCGGCGTGCGGACCTTCGGACAGGGGCATCTCTTCCGGTGACGCCGACGAACCGGGGGGTTCCGCCGTGCACGGATCCGCGATGTCCTCCACCTCCGCCATGTTCTCCGCCTGGCTGCTGGTGCTGCTCTGCGGCGTGAGCGGGGCCTACTGTCTGCTGCGCGCGAGCAGAGCCGGCCGGGAGGGCCGCGGCCCGGCGGCGGGCGAGGCCGTGATGGGGCTCGGGATGGCGGTGATGGCCGTGCCGCCGGGGACCGGGGCGTGGGGCGCGCGAATCCTCCTGGTCGCGTTCTGCGCGGCCGCCGCGCACGCGCTGTGGCTGCTGCGCGCCGGCGCCCACCACGCGCACCACCTGGTGGGTTCCCTGGCGATGGCCTACATGGCCTACCAGGGCCTGGCGATGACCGCCGGACACGGGCACGACACGGGGGCCGGGGCGGCGCGGGGGGTGCCGCTGGTGACCGGGGTGCTGCTCGTCTACTTCGCGGGGTACGTCCTGCTCGCCGGGGCCCGGCTGATGGCCGGCGGGGGCGGCCGGCCCGTGGTGTCCGCGGCGGGCGGGCAGTCCCTCGCGGCGGCCGTCGGCGGGGCCGGCGAACTGACCCGGGCCTGCCGACTCGCCATGGGCATCGGCATGTTGGCGATGCTGCCGGTCATGTGAGGTGCCGGTCGGGCCGCGCCGGCACGTGTCCTGCGTCACCAATGCGCCGAGGCGATACCCGGGGGTGGTCCCGCGCTCATAGGCTGGCGACCATGATGGTCCCCGCCGCCCTTCTGCTGCTCGGCGCACTGACCGCTGTGCTCGCTCCCCGTCTGCTGGCCCGGGCCCGGTGGCCCGACCGGGAGCCGGTCGTCGCGCTGTGGGTGTGGCAGTGCGTGGTGGGTGCGGTGCTCCTGTGTCTGGCGTTGTCGATGGTGTTGAGCGCTGCGGCCGCCTGGTCGGCGGTCCGGGGCCGGCTCTTCGCGTCCGCCCCGCACGGTGTGGCCGACGCGTACGCGTTGGGTACGGCGGGCGGCCCCTGGGCCATCGGCACCGCGCTGGTCCTCGCGGGCGGCGGGCTGTGGACGGGCGCGATGCTGACGCGCGAGGTGCTGCGGGCGCGAGCCCGGCGGCGCGTGGGGGCGGCCGAACTCCGGGACCGGGCCCCGCTGCTGCCCGGCGAGGACCCCGCGGCGGCCCGGCTCGTCGTCCTGGAGGGTCCCCGGCCCGAGGCGTGGTGGCAGCCGGGGGCGGTGCCCCGCCTGGTGGTCAGCACCGCGGCGTTGGGTCGGCTCAAGGGGAGCCAGCTGGACGCGGTGCTGGCGCACGAACAGGGTCACGTGGCGGCCCGGCACGACTGGTTGTTGCACTGCTCGCGGGCGCTCGCCCAGGGATTCCCGCAGATCCCGGTGTTCGCGGCGTTCGAGGCCGAGATGCACCGGCTGGTGGAACTGGCCGCCGACGACGTGGCCTCGCGACGCTTCGGGCGGCTGACGATCGCGCTCGCCCTGGTGGGGCTCAACGAGGACCGCGGTGTCTTCGGCCCCTGTCCGACGCCCCAGGCCCACGTACCGCAGCGGGTGCGGCGCCTGCTGTCGGCGGCGCCCCGCCTGTCGCCGGTCCGCCGGCTGCGTCTGACGGCCCTGGCGACCCTGGTCCCGGCGGTGCCGCTGCTGGTCGCGTTCGTGCCGGGGCTCAGCGCGCTGACGTAGGGCCCCAGATCGCGCGCGGTGCGAGGATCACCGTATGCGGAATGACCTCGTACGGATTGCCGGGATCTCCTGCGCGCTGCTCGCCGCCGTCCTGACGGCGCTCGTGGTGAGACGGTGGGAGCCGCTGATCTCCTACGACGACGGGGTCGCCCGGGACCTGCACGCGCACGCCGTGACCCACCCCGGGGTCACGCACCTGGCGCGGGTGCTCTCCGACTGGGTCTGGGACCCGTGGACCATGCGCGCCCTGGCCGTGGCCGCCTGCCTCCTGTTGTGGTGGCGGGGCGATCGCCACCGCGCGATGCGGGTCGCGGTCGCCGCCCTCGTGGCCTCGGTGGTGCAGCAGGGGTTGAAGGCGCTGGTGGGTCGGGAGCGGCCGGAGTGGCCGGACCCGGTGGACTCGGCGCACTTCGCCGCGTATCCGTCCGGGCACGCGATGACGGCGACGGTGGTGTGCGGAACGCTGCTGTGGCTGCTGCCCGGGAAGACCCCGCGCACGGGGGTGGCCGCGGCGTGGGCCCTCGCCGTCGTCTCGGTGCTCGGGGTCGGCCTGACCCGGCTCTACCTCGGCGTCCACTGGTTCTCGGACGTGCTCGCCGGCTGGCTGCTGGGCGTGGCCCTGGTCGTGCTGGTGACGCGGTGGCGGCCCCGCTCCGGGCGGCCCCCCGCGTCGCCCGGAGCACCCGGCCCCGCCTGAGGTGTCGCGACCCCGTGGAGGTGCGGTCCCGTTCGCGGGGGCAGACCTGTTGGGTGGGTCGGACCAGCATCTCGGCCACGACGTGCGGCGGCCGGCCCACGATGTAGCCGATCGCGTCCGCGATGTCCTGCGACTGGAGCCGGTCGATCCCGCCGAACCGTCACCGGTCCCCGGCGCGCGGTGACGGCCGCACCCTCCCGGGCGAGGGTCGTCGCCGTGGCCTCCCCGAGGCCGCTCGACGCGCCCGTGACCAGGGCCACCGTTCCGTTCAGTCTTCCGTCCACGATCGTCTCCTCGTCCGGATCGGGCGACGGCTCCTGTGCCCAGGATGCGCGCGTGCGGCGTACCACGCCGGTCGGGGCCCCGGTGGGCCCTGTGGCAGGCTCTGATCATGGACGCACCCTCGCGCGGCGCCTGGTCGCGCGCCGGAATCAGCCGTGACGGCGGACCGCTGCGGGAGACCGACACCGTCGTGTGGCTCCAGAGCGGCCGGTTCTACGCGGACAGTCGCGGTTTCGCCGGCGCCACCTCGTACGCCGGCGGGCAGGTCACCTTCCACCACGAGGTGGGCGTCCCCGGGCACGACGTGGGAACCCTGCGCCGGGAGGGGGCCGGCCTGGTGGAGACCGGCACGAACCTCGACGGCAGCACCTTCCTGGAGGTCTGGATCCCCCTGGGCGACGCGGCCGAGGAGGGTGGCGACGCCGGGACGGCCGGGGAGACGCGTGGCGACGCCGGGTCGTGGCGTGTCGGCGACACCCAGACGGTCCGGGTGGGTGCGCACGTCGTGCACGTGGACGGGGCCGGGGTCGGTACGCACTTCCTGCCGCCGCCCCACTGATCCGTTCGACCCGCGACCCGAGCGGCCCGGGTGCCGTCCACGGCGGTCCCGCTCCCCCGCGTCGAATGTGACGGTCCGGCGTACGTTGGAACGTGAGGCAGGGTGCGGGCGGCAGGAAGGCCGGAGCCCATGGCAAGAGCAACCCATTCCCCCGTCGCCGGCAAGGTCACCGGCATCCTGAACAGTCCCTTCGTCGGCATCTCGCCCTGGATCGCGTTCTCGCTGCTGGTGGGGCCGGGGCGGTTCGAGTGGGCGGTGGCGCTGGCCCTGGTCATCTCGCTGACCCTCGTGGTGGGGGGCCGGCTGGTCGCCCGCGGCTCGTCGTGGAAGCTCCTGGAACTGTCCGACCTGGTGTTCTTCGGGGTCCTGAGCATCGTGGGCCTCACGGCGAGTCCGGGGACCCTACGGTGGCTGGAAACGTACGCCGGCGAGGTCTCCAACATCGCCCTGGTGGTCATCGCCTTCGGCTCCATGGCCGTGCGGATGCCCTTCACCCTCCAGTACGCCCGTGAGCGCGTGGACCCCTCGCTCTGGAAGACGCCCGCCTTCCTGCGGACGAACTACGCGATCACCGGGGTCTGGGGGCTCGCCTTCCTGGTGGCCGCCGTCGCGGGCGCCTTCGGCGACCTGGTGCTGCGCAACCCGAACAACATCTGGACGGGCTGGATCATCCAGATCCTGGCCATCGTGGCGGCCCTGCGCTTCACCGACTGGTATCCCGACGTCGCGCGCGCCAAGGCCCGCGGCCTGCCCGCACCGCCGGTCTCCAGGCTGCTGCTCCCGCTGGCCGGACTGCTGATTCCGGTGGGGATCGCCGTGCTGATCTTCGACGACATGTGGTGGCTCGGCGTCGGCCTGATCGTCGTCGGTGGTCTGACCACCCGACTGCTGCGCCGGCAGGAGGAGCCCGCCGGTGCGACGGATCGCCAGGTACCCGGCTGAATCGTTTCACCACATCGCCGGAACCTGCCTGCTCTGGGCGATCCCCCGCGTCGCCCAGAGCAGACGATCTCGTGCGCTGAGTATATTGGCTCGCAGCCAGTCAACGCAGGAGTAAGCATGTCCCCGCGCAGCGCATCGGTCAATGAAGAATTGCGCAGACGTTCCCGGGAGCGGCTGCTGCAAGCCACGGTCGAACTCGTCGGCGAGCGCGGCTACGAGGCCACGACCCTCGGCGACATCGCGGACCGCGCGGGCGCGGCCCGCGGCCTGGTCTCGTACTACTTTCCCGGCAAACGGCAGTTGCTCCAGTCCGCCGTGCACCGCCTGATGCACCTGACCTTGGAAGCGGCCCTCGAACGGGATCCCGCGACGGACGACGGCCGCGAGCGGCTGGCCCGGGCGATCGACGCGATCCTGGGCCTGGCCCGGGACCGGCCGCGGCTGATGCGGACCCACATGGCGGGCATCCTCCAGGCGGAGGGGTTCGTCCAGTGCGTCGAACAACAACGGCTCGCGGAGCTGCTGCGGGACACGGTCACCCGCTACGGGTCGGCGGACGTGGACACCGACTACCCGCTGTTGCGGGCCCTGCTGATGGGCGCGGTGGTGGCGGTGCTGTTGCCGGGAGCGCCGATGCCGGGGACCCGGCTGCGGGCCGAGCTGTTCCAGCGGTACGCGTTGGACTGGGAGATGGGCGACCCGCCGGACGGTGGACCGCCCGGCGGTTCGTTCCCCTCGGCACGGTGAGTGCCCTGTCGTCGGGCGGGGTCAGTGGTACTCGGGTTGGGTCTGGACGTTGAGGCCGTCCATCCGCACCCACTTGGCGCTGTCGGTGCGCCGGTCGTCGAGCCGCAGCACGTCGAGGCCCTTGACGATGTCGTTCGAGTAGATGTGTCCGTTGTAGTAGTACGCCGACCAGGAACCGCCGAGGCCGAGCGTGTCGGTGGTCAGGGGGCCGCGCTCGAAATAGGCGATCTCCCGGGGCCGGGTGGAGTCGGTGAAGTCCCACACCGAGATCCCGCCCTGGTACCAGGCCTGCACCATGACGTCGCGACCGCCGCCGACCGGGATCAGCGAGCCGTTGTGGGCCACGCAGTTCTCGGTGTCGGCCTGGAGCCGCGGGATCTTGAAGTAGCTCTTGAAGACGAGCTTGCGCTGGTCACCGCGCCCGGTGATGTCGTAGATCCCGTCCGCGCCCCGGTCGGGGCCGGTGGCCTCGTTGCAGGTGGCGCCGCTTCCGCCGCCCAACTCGTCGGTGAACACGATCTTGTTCGCGCGCTCGTTGAAGGTCGCGGAGTGCCAGAACGCGAAGTTCACGTTGTCCTGGACCCGGTCGATGACCCGCGGCTGCTCGGGCTTGCTGATGTCGAAGAGGATGCCGTCGCCCATGCAGGCGCCGGCGGCGAGGTTCTTCGAGGGGAGCACGGTGATGTCGTGGCAGCCGGTGGTCTTGGAGACGCCGGGGTTGGCGGGCGCTCCCGGGTTCCCGCCGTCCGGGAAGAGGACGGGGAAGGCGACGACCGAGGCCGTCGTCGGGGCCTTCTTCGGGACCTTGACGACGGAGATGCCGTCGTGCGGCGGCTTGCAGTCGGGGAAGGCCTCGTTCGGCGAGTACGAGGAGACGTAGAGGTAGATGTCGCGGCCGCCCGGCACCAGGGTGTGGGTGTGTGAACCGCAGGCGGTCTCCACCGACTTGATGTACCTGGGGTTCTTCTTGTCCTTGATGTCGAAGATCTTGATGCCCTCCCACGAGGACTTCTCCGTGGCCGGCTGCGAGACGCTGTTGCAGGAGTCGTCGCTGCGCGAGGAGTCGGTGGAGAGGAACAGCAGGTCGCCGGAGACGGAGACGTCGTTCTGCCCGCCGGGGCACAGGACCGTGGTGACGGACTTGGGTGCCTTCGGGTTGCCGATGTCGTAGATGGTGAAGCCGTCGTAACTGCCCGCGTAGGCGTACCTGCCCTGGAAGGCCAGGTCCGAGTTGATGCCCTCGGGGTTGGCGCTGGGGATGTTGGCGAGGGGTTTGATGTTCCGGCTGTGCACGATCTCGTCCTGACCGGGGATCTCCCCGGGGGCGAGTTCGCGGCCTTGGGCGGGTGCGGCGTTCCGCGCGGATCCGACGCCGGGTAACGCGTCGCCCGGGTCGGGGCTGGCGACCGCCGGTCCGGCGGTGGCCAGGAGCGTGGAGAGCAGCCCGGCGGCCACGAGGACCACCCCCGGACTCCTGCGTGGCGCTCTGACGGTGTGCGAGGTCACTGTGCCTCCCGTGGGGGTCCGTGCGTTCCGCCCTTCCTGGGAACGGAACCTGGACCCCGGCAGTATCGTCCTTTCCATGGACATGGCAAACGCCTTACTCGGCCGAATCCTGGGAGCGGCGCTGACCGCCGGTCTCCTGTTCACCCTCGCCGGCTGCCGTCAGGACGGGGCGGCGGACGGCGCCCGTGACGGCGCGCCGGTGGTCGTGGCCCCCGGCAGACCGGGCGAGCAGGCCCGGACCCTCTCGCCCGAACAGGCCGCGAGGGAGCGGCCGGACGACAGCCCCAACGCAGCCGACCGGACGTACGTGCGCCACATGATCGAGCACCACGGGCAGGCGCTGACGATGAGCGCGCTCGCCCCGACCCGGGCCTCGGCCGACGGGGTCAAGCGGGTGGCGGAACGCATCGCCGCCGCGCAGCGACCGGAGATCGGAGCCATGGAGAAGTGGCGGGCCCGGTACCCGGAGCCGTCCACCGCAGCCGGGTCCCACGACCACGGGGCGATGCCGGGCATGGCCACGGAGCGGCAACTCGCGGATCTCGCCGCGGCGAAGGGCCCCGACTTCGACCGGCTCTTCCTCACGCTGATGATCGCCCACCACGAGGGCGCCGTGAAGATGGCGGGCGAGGCGCTGGCCGGCGGCAACAACGTGGCGGTCGAGGAGATGGCGACCGAGGTGGTGGCCACCCAGAGCGCCGAGATCCACCGTATGCGCGCGATGGGCTGACGGCCGCGGGGCCCGGTGTCATGCTGGGAACACCTGCGGGAGGAGCTCCGCCGTGCTTCGTGTCGCCGTCGTCGGTTCGGGCCCGAGCGGGGTCTACGCCGCCCAGACCCTGGTCCAGCAGCGTGAGGTGCCGGGCGTGCGGGTCGACGTGCTGGACCGGCTGCCGGCGCCGTACGGGCTCGTGCGGTACGGAGTGGCCCCCGACCACGAGAAGATCAAGTCGCTGACCGGAAGTCTGTGCGCGGTGCTGGAGGACGAGCGGATCCGTTTCCTCGGGAACGTGGAGGTGGGCGGCCCGACCCTGACCACCGGCCGGCTGCTGGAGCTGTACCACGCGGTCGTGTACTGCGTCGGCGCCGCCCGGGACCGGCTGCTGGGGATCCCCGGCGAGGAGCTGGCCGGGGTGCACTCCGCGACGGCCTTCGTGGCCTGGTACAGCGGGCATCCGGACGCGGCGCCCTTCGACCTGGGCGGGGTGCGCTCGGCCGTGGTGGTCGGGGCGGGCAACGTCGCGGTGGACGTGACCCGCATCCTGGCCCGGGGCGCGCCCGAGCTGACGGCGACCGACATGCCGCACCCGGCCCTGGGGGTGCTCGCGGGCAGCGGTCTGCGGACGGTGTCGATGGTCGCCCGGCGCGGCCCCTCCCAAGGCCGGTTCACCACGAAGGAGCTGCGCGAACTGGGCACCCTGCCGGGGGTCGCCGTGCGGGTGGATCCCGCCGAACTGGCCATGGACCCGGCCTACCGCGACCCGGACGCGGCCGCCGCCCTGCCCGCGCCGGCCCGGCGGAACCTGGAGGTGCTGCGCGGCTGGGCCGAGGCGGACGGCGAGGCGTCCGAGGCGCCGCGGCGGAGCATCGCCCTGCGGTTCCACCTGCGGCCGGCGAGCGTGCTGGGCGGGGCGGACGGGCGGGTCACCGGCATGCGGTTCGAGCGGACCGCGCAGGACGGCGCGGGCGGGGTGACCGGCACGGGCGTGTACGAGGACATCCCGGCGGAACTGGTCCTGCGCTCGGTGGGGTACCAGGGCGTGCCGCTGCCCGGCCTGCCGTTCGACGCGGCGCGCGGCACGATCCCGCACGCGGCGGGCCGGGTGGTGCGCGCGGGCCGGGCCTCGGTCGGGGAGTACGTGGCGGGCTGGATCAAGCGCGGCCCGACCGGGGTGATCGGCACCAACCGGCCGTGCGCCAAGGAGACCGCGTCCTCGCTGCTCCAGGACGCGGCGGCGCTGGCCCGGCGTGAGCTTCCGGGCGACCCGCTGGACGCCCTGCGGGCGGCGGGTCTGCGGCCGGTGGAGTGGCCGGGCTGGCTGGCCATCGAGGTCGCGGAGGCCGATCTGGGGCGTTCGCTGGGACGCCGCTCCGTCAAGATCCCCGACTGGTCGGGCCTGCTGGGCGCGGCGGGCTCTTCGCCCCCTACGCCGTGACCGGAGTCTGAACCCGTGCCGTCGCCGGATCCGCGGTCGCGGCGGCCGGAGTCGTGAGGCGGGCCTCCTGGGCGGTCGCCGCGTGGAGGACGGTGTCCAGCAGGCCGGGGAAGAGGGCCTCCAGGTCGGCGTCGCGCAGGCCGTTCAGCTTGGTGGTGCCCGCGTAGGTCTGCCGTACGACGCCGCTCTCGCGCAGTACCCGGAAGTGGTGCGTGGTCGTCGACTTGGTGACCGGCAACGCGAAGTGCGAACAGGCGAGTTCGGTGTCCGAGGAGGCCAGGTCCCGGACGATGGACAGCCGCAGCGGGTCGGAGAGCGCGTGCAGCACGCCCTCCAGGCGGATCTCGGCGCGGTCCGGGTGGGCGAGTGCGCGGGTGGTCTCACGTTCCGCCATGTCCTGCTCCACTCGCTCGGTGTGACGCGTGCCGTCATTGCTCGTGCCGTCATTGTACGAGGGATGCCGTACGAGACGGCCCGCACGGAGGGTCGTCTCGCGGCGGGTCGTTCCCGGGGGTCGTTCCCCGGGGGTGTTTCCCGACGGGGTCGTTGCCGCCCGACGGGGTCGCTTCCCGATGGGGTCGGCCCGGGCGTGGGGGCCCGGGCCGACCCGGTTCACCAGGCCCGGTGGTACGGGGAGGGCGTACGCGGCTCCGTGCCCAGCTCGGACGCCGCGCGGCGGGCCCAGTACGGGTCGCGGAGCAGTTCCCGGCCGAGGAGGATCGCGTCGGCCTCCCCGTTGGCCAGGATCTTCTCGGCCTGGGCCGGCTCGGTGATCAGGCCGACGGCGGCCACGGGCAGCGAGGTCTCGGCCTTGACCCGGGCCGCGAAGGGCACCTGGAAGCCGGGAGCCACCGGGATCTTGGCGTCCGGGGCGAGTCCGCCGGTGGAGACGTCGAGGAAGTCCACGCCGTGCTCGTGCAGCAGTGCGGCCAGCCGGACGGTCTCGTCGCCGGTCCAGCCGTCCTCTTCCAGCCAGTCGGTGGCGGAGATCCGGAAGAACAGCGGGAGTTCCTCGGGCCACACCGCCCGTACGGCGTCCACGACTTCGAGGGCGAAGCGGGTGCGGTTCTCGAAGGAGCCGCCGTACTTGTCGGTGCGCCGGTTGCTGCGCGGGGACAGGAACTGCCCGATGAGGTAGCCGTGCGCGCCGTGGATCTCGACGATCTCGAAGCCGGCGTCGAGGGAGCGGCGGGCGGCGTCCGCGAACTGCACGGTGACTTCTCGGATGTGATCGATCGTCAGCTCGTGCGGGATCGGGTCGCCCTCGTGGAAGGGCAGCGCGCTCGGGGCGTCGGGCAGCCAGCCGTGCTCCTCGGGGCCGACCGACCGGCCGCCCTTCCAGGGGCGCTCGGTGGACGCCTTTCGGCCGGCGTGGGCGATCTGGATTGCGGGAACGGTGCCCTGCGACTTGAGGAAGGCGGTGATCGGGCGCAGCGCCTCGACCTGGGCGTCGTTCCAGATGCCGAGGTCGTACGGGGAGATGCGGCCCTCCGGCGAGATCGCGGTGGCCTCCTGGATGATCAGGCCGGTGCCGCCGACGGCGCGGGCGGCGTAGTGCGCGAAGTGCCACGGACCGGCCGCCCCGGCCGCGGGGCCGACGGCCTCGGCGCTGTACTGGCACATCGGCGCCATCCACACGCGGTTCGGGATGGTCACCGAGCGGATCGTGCGGGGCTGGAAAAAGGCGGCAAACGCAGCGGGGGCAGCACTCATCGGACTCTCCGGGTGTCGGCGGACGCGCGCCGGGCTCGGCGGCTAAGTACGAGGTTTACCGTACTACGAATTTCCCCGTACTACGAGACTTCTCGTACAACCGGGGTCCACGGGGCCGCGGGGGCCCGGACCGGAGCCCCGGAACGTCGTTCCGAGCCGCTGACGGCGGTCGGGTGCAGACTGGCTCAAAAGCTGTCGTGAAGGACAAGGAAGTCCGGAGGTGTCGGCGATGTCCGACGTTCTGCTGCTCGCGGGTACCCGCAAAGGGCTCTTCATCGGCCGACGGACGGACGCCGGGCCCTGGCGGTTCGACGGGCCGCACTTCAACGCGCAGGCCGTGTCCGCCGTCGCGATCGACACCCGGGGCCCGGCGCCCCGCCTGCTGGTCGGCGGGGACAGCTCACACTGGGGCCCGTCCGTCTTCAGCTCCGACGACCTGGGCGCGACCTGGCGGGAGCCCGCCGCGGCCGCCGTGCGCTTCCCCCGGGACACGGGCGCCTCGCTGGAACGCGTCTGGCAGCTGCACCCCGCCGGACCGGAGGCCCCGGACGTGGTCTACGCGGGCACCGAACCGGCCGCCCTGTTCCGCTCGACCGACCGGGGCGAGTCCTTCGCGCTGGTCCGGCCGTTGTGGGAGCACCCGAGCCGCGGGAGTTGGGTGCCGGGCGGCGGCGGCGAGGGCCTGCACACCGTGATCACGCACCCCGGCGACCCGGACGCCGTGACCGTCGCGGTCTCCACCGCCGGGGTGTTCCGGACCAGGGACGGCGGGGCGAGCTGGACCCCGTCGAACCACGGGGTCTCGGCCGTGTTCCTGCCGGACCCGAACCCGGAGTTCGGCCAGTGCGTCCACAAGATCGCCCAGGACGCCGGGAACGCCGACCGGCTGTACCTGCAGAACCACTGGGGCGTCTACCGCAGCGACGACGCGGGCACGGACTGGACCGACATCGGCGCCGGCCTGCCCTCCGACTTCGGCTTCGCGGTGGCCGCCCACCCGCACCGGCCGGACACCGCGTACGTCTTCCCGCTCAACGCCGACTCCGATCGCGTCCCGGCCGAACACCGCTGCCGGGTGTACCGCACCCAGGACGCCGGGGCCCGCTGGGAGCCCCTGGAACGGGGGTTGCCGGACGGGGACCACTACGGGACCGTCCTGCGGGACGCGCTCTGCACCGACGACGGGAACCCGGCGGGGATCTACTTCGGCAACCGCAACGGGGAGTTGTACGGCAGCCACGACGACGGGGACAGCTGGCAACTCCTGGCCGAGCACCTGCCGGACGTGCTCTGCGTACGGGCCGCCGTGCTCCCGTGACGGGCGCCGTGCTCCCGTGACGGATTGAGCCAGTAGAGTGATCGACCGTGGCAGCACGACCGTTGAACGAGATCGTCGAGCCGGGCTGGGCCCGGGCTCTTGAGCCGGTGGCCGCGCAGATCGCCGCGATGGGCGACTTCCTGCGCGGCGAGATCGCGGCCGGAAGGACGTACGTCCCCTCGGGGGCGAACGTCCTGCGCGCGTTCCAGCAACCCTTCGACGAGGTGAAGGTCCTCATCGTCGGACAGGACCCCTACCCCACCCCGGGGCACGCGATGGGCCTGTCCTTCTCCGTGGCGCCCGAGGTGAGTCCGTGGCCGCCGAGCCTGGACAACATCTTCCGCGAGATGCACGCGGACATCGGGACGGGCCGGCCGCTCAACGGCGACCTGACCCCGTGGACCCGGCAGGGCGTGCTGTTGCTGAACCGCTCGCTCACCACCGCCCCGCGCAAGACCGGCGGCCACCGCGGCAAGGGCTGGGAAGCCGTCACCGAGCAGGCCATCCGGGCGCTCGCCGCGCGCGGCAAGCCGCTGGTGTCGGTGCTGTGGGGGCGTGACGCACGCAACCTGCGGCCCCTGCTGGGCGACTTGCCGGCCGTGGAGTCCGTGCACCCCTCCCCCATGTCCGCGACCAACGGGTTCTTCGGCTCCAAGCCGTTCAGCAGGACGAACGAGTTGCTGGTGGGACAGGGAGCGCAGCCGGTTGACTGGCGCCTGCCGAACGCCAGTTGATCCGTACAGTTGAAACTTATACGACATTCAACGGATAAATACGGACAGAAGCCGCCGGAAGAGGCCCTGCCCGAACACTCTCTTCCGATAAGCCAGTAGCATGCGGCGCCATGAGCTCCCCCACTGGGCCCGACAATGGCCTGCCCGTACGAATGCCGCGACCCCGCCCTGCCGGACGGCACCGCCGACCCGAGCCCGCGGTGGCGCCCGAGGGCGCGCCCGCGCTGGTGCTCGCCGTGCCCGGTGCCCCCTCCGCCGCCTCGCGCGGGCTCGCGGAAGAGATCATCAGCATCGGCCGTTCCGAGCTGCCGGGCCTCGACGGCCGGATCGGATACCTCGACGGCGATGACGCCGAGGGTTCCGAGTTCCCGTCGCTCTCCGGCGTGCTGACCGCCGTCGCGCACGAACGCGCCGCGCGCGCGGAGTTCTCCCGCGCCGCCGGGCACGAGGTGCCCCCGGTCACCGGCCCGGACGCCGTGGTCGTCCCCCTGCTGGCCGGCCCCGACGGCGACCTGCTGCGCCGCGTCCGCCAGGCACTGATGGACTCCTCGGCCGCCGCCGAGCTGGCCGACGTGCTCGGCCCGCACCCGCTGCTCGCCGAAGGTCTGCACGTGCGGCTGTCCGAGGCCGGTCTGGCCCGTGCCGACCGGGCCCGCCTGTTCACCGTGACCACCGCCGCCGACGGCATCATCCTGGCGACCACCGGCGGCGAGGAGGCCGTCCGGGCCGCCGGGATCACCGGCATGCTGCTGGCCGCCCGCCTCGCGGTGCCGGTCAAGGCCGCCGCCCTGGACCAGGAGGGCTCGGTGGCGTCGATCGCCGAGCAGCTGCGCGCCGAGGGCTCGACGCAGTTGGCGCTGGCCCCCTACCTGATCGGCCCGGAGGCCGCCGAGGGGCTGCTGGACACGGCCTGCAAGGAGGCCGACTGCGCGACCGCCGACGTGCTCGGGGCCTACCCGGCGCTCGGCAAGCTGGCCGTCGCGCAGTACAGCGCGGCCCTGGGGATCACCCTGGGCGCCGCGGCCCACTGAACCACCCGCTGGACACCCGTGCGCGAGGGCCCGCGCTCCACGACCTGGAGCGCGGGCCCTCGCGCGTACGGGAGCGGGCCCGCCGGCCGGGCGGTCAGCCGAAGACCACGCACGTGGCCGCGGGCACGGGGACCGAGCCGGCCCGGCGCGGTCGGCCGGTCAGCGGGTCCACGTCGAACCAGGTGACGTCCCCGGACCGCTCGTTCGCCGCGTACAGCCGGCGGCCCGAGGGG
This sequence comes from Streptomyces sp. H27-H5, assembly GCF_026627505.1. Lineage (GTDB taxonomy): Bacteria > Actinomycetota > Actinomycetes > Streptomycetales > Streptomycetaceae > Streptomyces. The sequence goes on from NZ_JAPNLK010000009.1 coordinate 90,826, forward strand.
TCGAGGACGAGATCGCGCGGCCAGTGCCCGCCACAGGAGACGATGGCGGTGAGCTGCGGTTTCTCGGCCCCGCCGGCGAGCGAGAAGGTGACGAGGGTGTCGGCGCCACGCACGGCGGCCCAGACGAAACGCCCGTCGGGCGAGACGACCACGGCCGAGGGGTGGTCCCGTACGGGCCCTGAGGGACCACCAGGGGCGATCGGAACCTCGGCGACCGGTTCCAGTCGCCCGGAGGTCGCCTCCCACCGGCAGACGGTCAGCTGGGCCTCCAGTTCGTGCAGGACGTAGACCACCTCGCCGTCGGGGTGGAAGACGAGGTGGCGCGGTCCCGTCCCGGCCCGCAGCGCGCTCTCGCCGTGCGGTCGCGGCTCGCCGCCGGCCGGGTCGAGGGCGTAGACCCGTACCGAGTCGGTGCCGAGGTCCACGGCGAGCACGTGGCGGCCGGTGGGGTCGGGTACCACCTGGTGGGCGTGCGGGGACGCCTGTCGGTCGGAGTCGAGACCGGAGCCGCGGTGGGCGAGGACGGTCGCGGGCCCGACGATCTTGCCGTCGGCGGCGAGCGGGAGGCTGCTGACGCTGCCGGAGGTGTAGTTGGCGGCGAACAGGCGCCGGCCCACGACGCACAGGTGGGTGGGACCGGACCCGCCGACCCGGACGGGCCCGCCGTGCGGAGCGAGCCCCTCGGCCGTGGCACGGAAGGCGCCGACCCCGCCCTGCTCGGTCTCGCTGACCGCGTAGAGCACCCCGGTGTCCCGCGCGAGGGCGAGGTACGAGGGGTCCGCGAGGGCGGCGGTGGCGGAGAGCGGGGTCAGTGCCCCGGTGGCCGGATCCACGGCCGCGGTGGTGACACCGCGGCCGCCCCCCGAGGTGAACGAGCCGATGTAGGCCCGGTGTCCGTCCGCTTGGTCCGTGCTGTGCGCGTCGTCCACAGGTACCTCAATTCCGCCGTTCCGGATCCGTTCGGAGCCGACGGTAACAGAAGGTCTAGACCAAATCCCGTCCTTGGGCCCTTTCTTGCGCGCCGGAGTGGTGCACGTAGGCCGTCGCGCTCGCCCGGTCCTCGTACGTGCGGTGGAACACCGGGGTCGCGGAACCGGAGATCGGCGGCACGATCCAGGACCAGTCCGCCCCGACCGCGCGCCCTTTGCGTTCCTCCCGTTCCAGGTGGGACAGGAAGCGCCGGGACTCGGTGTGGTGGTCGGCGATGGTCGCCCCGGCCCGGTCGAAGGAGTCCAGTACGGCCCGGTTCAGCTCGACCAGGGCGCGGTCCTTCCAGAGGGAACGGTCGGTGGAGAGGTCGAGGCCCAGCCGGCGGGCGACCGCGGGGAGGAGGTTGTACCGGTCGGTGTCGGCCAGGTTGCGGGCCCCTATCTCGGTGCCCATGTACCAGCCGTTGAACGGCGCCGCCGGGTAGTGGATGCCGCCGACCTCCAGGCACATGTTGGAGATGGCCGGGACCGCGTGCCAGCGAAGTCCCCAGTCCGCCCAGTCGTCGGCGGTGTCGGGGTGGCGGATCGGGACCTCCAGCACCGCGTCGGCGGGCGTCTCGAACCAGCGCGGTTTGTCGTCGACGCCCTGGACCACGAGCGGGAGGAGGTCGAAGGGGGTGCCGGGTCCGCCGGGCCAACCGAGGCCCAGCAGGGCGCCGGTGAGCGGGGCGTTGCGGGCGTCGCCGACGGTGAGGGAGGGGTGGTCGCCGTACCCGGCGTACCGGATCAGTTGCTCGCTCCAGATCAGCGGGCCCGGGCGGCCCGGCGCGTCCGGGGCGAAGACGGTGATGGTGGGACGGACCCGGCCGCCGTTGGTGGCCTCGCGCAGGTGGGCGAAGCACTCCTCGGCCACGTCGTCGGCGTCGGTGAGTTCGCGGCGGTCGCGGACCCGCAGCGAGTTCCAGTAGAGCCTGCCTATGCAGCGGTTGCTGTTGCGCCAGGCGACGCGGGCGCCGTGCACCAGTTCCTCCGGGGTGTGTCGGTAGGTTCCGGTCCCCGCGAGTTCGGCCCGTACGGCGGCGAGTCGAGCACGCGGATCACCGGCTTCCGGATTCTCCCGGTGGAAGAGTCGGATGAACTCCTCGGCTGCTTCCCACACCTGAGCGGTGTCGGAGCGCTGGTGAAGAATTTCCATTCCGGGCCGTTACCCCCCGTTCGACCAGATCCACCCGGTACGTGCCGGATGAACGTGCATTCTCCGATCACCCGTTGTACATGCCGCAGGTCAGCGGCAGGCGGCCCTTGCCAGGGGAACACTCGTCCGAGTGGTCTTCGGTAGAGGAGCCACGAGGAACTCCGGTTGCGGAGTAACATCCGCCACGATTCGTCGAGTTGTTCGGCCCGACGGCAGGGCTCACGGCTCGATGAGGCCGACCAGGGCGCGTTCGCGCATGCCCTGGATGCCGGCGCCCTCCGGCGCGGACCCGACGCCCCGGCCGTCGTCGTGGACCAGCAACACCACGCCGCCGCCGGGTCGCGGGCGCAGGTGGAGGGCGACGCGGGTCGCGCCGGCGTGCCGGGCGGCGTTCGTCAGACCCTCCTGGGCGACCCGGTACAGGACGAGTTCGGTGGCGGGCGCCAGGGCCGGCAGTCCCGGGGTGATGTGCGCGCTCACGCCGAGGCGCGGGGTGGTGAACTCGGCGACCAGCGACCGGAGCGCGCTGTGCAGGCCCAGTTCCTCCAGGACGCCCGGGCGCAGGCGTCGGGCGATGCGCCTGATCTCGTCGAGGCCGGCGCGGGTGGTCTCCTGGGCCTGGCGCAGGTCGGCGCGCACGGGTTCGGGGACCCGGTCGGCGGCGTGCTTGAGCTGAAGGAGCACGGCGGTGAGGGTCTGGCCGACCTCGTCGTGGAGTTCGCGCGCGATGCGGTGCCGCTCGGCCTCCAGGGCCGACAGGACGCGGCCGCTGCTGGTGGCCCGCTCGGTCTCCAGCCGGTCCAGCATGCTGTTGAAGGTCTCGGTCAGCTCGGCGATCTCGCCCCGGCCGGTGACCCGGGGACGCCGACCGGGGCGCAGCAGGTCCGCCGTGGCCATGGCCCGGGTGAGGCGTTGCAGCGGGGCGAGACCGATCCGCAGGAGGACGGCGTTGGCGACGAGCATGGCCCCCAGTCCGGCGAGCAGGACGAGTGCTTCCCCGAAGAGGACCGGGGTCGAGACGGTGACCGGACCGAAGAGCAGCAGCACGGCCACGATCAGCACGGCGGCGTTCAACAGGAAGATCCGCCAGTACAGCGACATGGGCGCACGCCTCTCTCGTCGAACGTCCGTCCCACTATCGCCGCCCCCGCCTCCACCACCCGCATCGGCCCGCCGGCCGGGTCCGGCCCGGGCCTCGTCCCGGGGCCCCACCTGCGGCGGGATCCACTTCCCCGCCCCAGCCTCACTGCCGCGGACCCGTCCTGTCCATCCGTGCCGACACCCATTTCACGCGCCTTCGGAAAGTGGCAGCATGGGCCCGCGCCGAGGCCCGTGACCTGCCCGAACACAGCGTCGGCGCCGTACGGAAACCACGGATGGATCAAGGGGGGACGGGCTGTGCCTGCTCCACGGATGAGTACGACACCGCTGCCCGGCATCGGTGTCCAGTACGACCTCACCACGCGCGAACACCGCCATCTGTCGGTGATCGCGCACCGGGACGGCACCCGCACGGTGAACGTCTACCGGGCCGACGACCCCGACGCCTGCGCCCAGTCGCTGCACCTGACCGGGCCGGAGACGGCGTCGCTGATCGACGCGCTCATGCCGGCCCACCACAGTCCGAACGTCCTGCACACCACCGATCTGGGGCTGGTGGCCGAACGGATCGAGCTGTCGGCGCACTCCCACTGGAACGGCCGGGTGCTGGGCGAGACCCGGATGCGGACCGAGACCGGCGTCTCGGTGGTCGCCGTACTGCGCCGCGCCGAAGCCCGCCCCTCCCCCGCGCCGGACTTCCGCCTGGCCGGCGGGGACACGCTCATCGTCATCGGCACCCGCGAGGGCGTCGAGGCGGCCGCCGCGATACTCGGACGGGAGTGAGGCCGTGCACTCCGCTGTCTTCCTCATCGAATTCGGCGCGATCATCCTCGGCCTGGGCCTGCTCGGCCGGGTCGCGGGGCGCCTCAAGTTCTCCCCCATCCCCCTGTACCTGCTGGCCGGGCTCGCGTTCGGCAACGGCGGACTGCTGCCGCTCGGCGCGAGCGAGGAGTTCGTGGCGATCGGCGCCGAGATCGGCGTCATCCTGCTCCTGCTGATGCTGGGCCTGGAGTACACCGCCAGCGATCTCGTCTCCAACCTCAAGACCCAGTACCCGGCGGGACTGGTCGACTTCGGTCTCAACGCGGTGCCCGGCGCGGTCGCGGCGCTGCTGATGGGGTGGGGGCCGGTCGCGGCCGTCGTCCTGGCCGGGGTCACCTGGATCTCCTCGTCCGGGGTCATCGCCAAGGTGATGGGCGACCTCGGGCGCCTCGGCAACCGGGAGACGCCGGTCATCCTCAGCATCCTGGTGCTGGAGGACCTGGCCATGGCCGTGTACCTGCCGATCGTCACGGCGCTGTTGGCCGGGGTGAGCCTCGCGGCGGGCAGTCTGACCCTGGCCATCGCGCTCGGTGTCGCCGGGGCGGTGCTCTTCGTCGCCGTCCGGTACGGGCGGGTGATCTCCCGCTTCGTCTCCAGCGACGACCCGGAGAAGCTGCTCCTGGTGGTCCTCGGCCTGACCCTGCTCGTCGCGGGTGTCGCCCAGCAGCTCCAGGTCTCGGCGGCCGTCGGCGCGTTCCTCGTCGGCATCGCGCTGTCCGGGGAGGTCGCCGAGGGCACGCACACGCTGTTGAGTCCGCTGCGGGACCTGTTCGCCGCGGTGTTCTTCGTCTTCTTCGGCCTGCACACGGATCCGGCGAGCATTCCGCCGGTGATCCTGCCCGCGCTCGCGCTCGCGCTCGTCACCGCCTGCACGAAGGTCGCCACCGGCTACTGGGCCGCGCGGCGGGCCGGGGTCGGCGTCAAGGGGCGTTGGCGGGCGGGCGGCACGCTGGTGGCGCGCGGGGAGTTCTCCATCGTGATCGCCGGGCTGGCGGTCACCGCGGGCATCGAGCCGGCCCTCGGCCCGCTGGCGACCGCGTACGTGCTGATCCTGGTGATCGTCGGACCGCTGACCGCCCGCTACACGGAGCCGTTGGCGGTGTACCTGACCGGGCGGCGGGGCCGGCCGCGGCCGCTGTTGGCCGCGGTGCCCTCCCCGGCGAAGTCGCCGGAGGGCGTGTCGGAGAGCGTGCCGGAGCAGAACCAGGATCCGGCCGGGCGCGCCTGAGCGGCGGCCCGACCGGTCTCGCTCAGGCGCTGACCAGGGGGCCGCGCGACGGCGTGCGCAACGGGGCGTCGAGCTGGGTCAGGAGCCGCTCCAGGCCGTGCAGGTGGGCCAGCGCGTGCTCGCCGGCGCGCTGCTCGGGGATCAGTCCCGCGGCCGGTCGGCCGTCGGCGCCGGCAGGCGTCCCGGGAGAGATCAGCGCCTCGACCGCAGTCTCCACGCGCCGGCAGGCCGCCGCGAGCCGGGCGTCGTGGCCGGCGTCCGGGTCGGCGGCCACGGTGACCAGGCCCCGTACCTCCGCGGCGCACTCGTCGAGGAGGGACAGCACGTGGCGGGCCCGTGCCTTGCGGGCCGCGTATGGGCTGAGCGGGTGGACGAGGGGGGCCAGCGAGAGCCGTACCCGGCCCAGCAGCAGTTCCAGCTCGGCGGCGTGCGGGGCCGGGTCGGCGACCGGTGAACCGGCCAGTCGGGCGGCGGCCTCGGCCGTGCACGTGCGGACGCAGCGCAGGGCGCGCTGGATCCAGGCGTCGTTCGTCGCGTGCGTGGTGACGGGCAGGACGAGGATCACGGCGAGCGCCGCGCAGACCGCGCCGACGGCCGTCTCCTGGAAGCGGAGCACCAGCAGGCCCGGGTCCAGGACCCCGAGGAGGCCGTAGAGCAGGCCGGCCATGACCGTCACGGCGAACATCATCCAGCTGTACGAGACGGGGGCCGTGTAGAAGATCCCGAAGACGCAGACGGCGACCAGCGCGGCGGTCGGCGCGGGCGCCCCGTCCAGCGGGATGGCGACGAGCAGGCCGACGCCGATCCCGATGACCGTGCCGAGGACCCGGCGGAAGCCGCGGACCAGGGTCTCGCCGCGCGAGGCCGTGTTCACGAAGATCCACCAGACGGTGCCGACGGCCCAGTACCAGCGGTCCTCGGAGAGCACCTGGCCCACGCTGAGCGCGACGGCGCAGGCGGCGGTGGCCTGGAGGGCCTGTCGGGTGGTGGTCCGGGCGAAGCCGGTGCCGGGCAGGCCGGGCGGGGTCGGGGGCGGCGGCGTGCGGCGCTCGATCGGCCACAGGACGAAGCGCACGGCGCCGGCGGAGAGCAGCGCCAGGCCGACGGCGGCGAACAGTTCGGGCAGTTGGGCGGGGACCGCGTGCAGGAACTGGGTGGTGAAGAAGCTCATGAAGGCGAAGACCCCGAGGGCGTGGCCGCGCGGACCCCAGCGGCGGGCGTAGACCCCGGCGAGGACGACGACGAGGAACGCCGCGTCACGCGCGAGCGTGATGCCGTGCAGGGTCGTGGCGAGGGCCAGTACGGGGAAGCCCGCCAGGGGCAACAGGGCCGTGGTCACCCGCTGGGCGCGCACGGTGGCGTCGAGGACGGTGAACAGGGCCAGCAGGGCCGCCAGTCCGCCCGTGATGGAAGCGGTCAGGGAGAGTCCGGCCAGTTCGGCCGAGGCGACGGCCAGGCCGATGCCGATCACGGCGCGGAGCGCGTTCCTGAGTCTCATTCGCCCCGGGTCCGGAGCCACGAACATCCTCTTCACGGCGGTGTGCCGCCCCCCTCGATACGCGCACGCCGGGCCTGCGGCCGCCCGGGGGTGGTGGGCGGTGTGCGGGCACGGCGAAGGCGCCACGGTCCGGAGCGGCCTCGTCGCCGTCCGGCGCTGCGTGGCGCCGTAAGTACATGGATACGACACAGATAACCATCCCCGGGCCCACTGGCTCAACTCGGGCTCGGATCACTGGGCCATTGGCCCTGTCCGGGGCGCGCGAGATGGGCCGGCGCGGACCAAAGGCCCGGCGTCGGAGCCGTGACCCGACGCGACCGGGGCGGGGCTCAGGCGGGGCGGGGGTAGGTGCGGGACTGTTTCACGCTGCCGTACGCGAAGCTCGACTCGATGGAGGCGATGCCGGGGATGGCGTGGATTCGGTCGCGGACCAGGGCCTCGTACGCCTGGAGGCTTTCGATCACGACCCTGAGCAGGTAGTCGCTGCTGCCCGCCATCAGGTAGCAGTCCTGGATGTGCTCGATGCCGCCGACGTGCCCCTCGAAGATCCGGACGGCCTCGCTCGTGTGGCGTTCCAGCCGGATCCGGACGAAGACGGTGATGGGGAGTCCGAAGCCGACCTGGTCGACCATCGCCGTGTAGCCGCGGATGAGACCGGCCTCCTCCAGCCGGCGGACCCGGCGCAGGCACGGCGAGGGGGAGAGTCGGACGCGGTCGGCCAGGTCCTGGTTGGACAGCCGGCCGTCGGCCTGCAATTCGCGGATGATCTGCAGATCGACTGCGTCCATCGGCCCTCCTTGGCAGATTCTGCCCCAAAGCTATGTTCGGGAGGCAGAACTGGCAATCGGCTGCCCCGGCCGAAGCCCTAGCGTTGCCTGGTGGCCGATTCCGGCCCCCTCATGCTGGAGGAACCTCCTTGGTCACGCAGAGCATCCTGCCCGCGACGGCTCCCCCGCGCGGGTCCGTCGTGCGTCGGCTCTCGCCACAGGCGCGGGGCACGGCGGCACTGGTGGTGACCGTGCTGATCTGGGCCGCCTTCGCGCTCAGCGCCCGGGCCCTGAGCACCTCGTCCCTGCTGCCCGCCGACGCGGCCCTGCTGCGGTTCGGCGTCCCGGTCCTCGTCCTGGCGCCCGCGCTGTGGCGGCGGCGCGCCCGGATCGCGGCCGTGCGCCCGGCGGCCGCCGCGAAGATCGTCTGCGGAGCGGGCGTCCCGTTCTTCCTCGCCGCCATGCAGGGCGGCTCGCTGACCTCGGCGGCGTTCGTCGGGTCGATCGTCCCCGGCATGGTCCCGCTGTTCGTGTCCGGGCTGATGGTCGCCGGCGGGCGCGGGATGCCCCGGGGGACGCAGGCGGCCGGACTGGCGCTGATAGCCGCCGGTGTCGGGGCCCTCGTCTGGCGCCACGTCGTCCCGGTCAACACGGACGTGCTGACCGGCTCGGGGTTGCTGTTGGTGGCGAGCGGGCTGTGGGCCCTCTATACGGTGGGCCTGAAAGAGGTCGATCTCGATCCGGTCGGATCGATCGGGCTGCTGTGCCTGCCCTCGTTCACGGTGATGGGTCTGCTGGTCCTCACGGGCGTGCTCCCCACCGCGATGGCCTCGGCGGCGGGCGGCGACATCCTGCTGTTCCTCGTGGTCCAGGGGCTCGGGGTCGGGTTGTGCGCCGGCCTGCTGTACGCCTACGCCATCCGGGCGCTGGGCGCGGAGCGCAGCTCCGTCGTCGGGAGCCTGAGCCCGGTCGCCGTGGTCCTGCTCGCCATACCCCTGCTCGACGAGTCGCCGACGCTCGCCGTGCTCGTCGGCGTTCCCCTGATCACCGCCGGCGTCGTCCTCGCCAATCGGCGCTCGCGCCCCCGATCCCAGTCCGAGGTCCCCGCAGATGCTTGAGCTCCTCCTCCCGCCGCCCGTCGATCCGCTCTGGGACCTGACCGAGGCGTTCTGGGCCGACGCGCGTCCCGAGCGGCTGAACCTCGTCCTCGGCGTGTACCGGGACGAGACGGGCGGCACGCCCGTGATGACGGCCGTACGCGAGGCCGAGATACGCCTGGCGGAACGTTCCGCCTCGAAGGAGTACCGCGGTCTGTCCGGCAACACCGCCTTCAACCGCGCGATGTTGTCGCTGGTGCTGGGGCCCGGTTCGGGCGCGGCCGACGCCCCGGTCGAGCGGGCCGTCGCGGTGCAGACCGTCGCGGGCAGCGGGGCCCTGCGCCTGCTGGCGGACCTGATCTGCCGGACCCGTCCGGGCACCACCGTGTGGATCAGCGATCCCGCCTACGTCAACCACCGGCCCATCCTGGAGGCGGCCGGGCTGAACGTGCGGACGTACGCCTGGGTGGACGCCCAGGGACGCCCCGACACGGCCGGCATGCTGGCGGACCTGGCACAGGCGCGCCGCGACGACGTCGTGCTGATCCAGGGCTGCTGCCACAACCCCAGCGGGGTCGATCCCTCCCTCCGGGACTGGGAGGAACTGGCCGCGCTCGCGGAGCGTGCCGGCTGGGTCCCGTTCGTCGATCTGGCCTACCACGGGCTCGGTGACGGCCTGGAGGCCGACCTGGCGCCGACGCGCATGCTCGCCGAGCGGGTGCCGGAGATGCTCGTCGCGATCAGCTGCTCGAAGAACTTCGGCCTCTACAGCGACCGCACCGGTTGCGCCGTCGTCATCGGTTCCTCCCGTTCCTCGCTGCGACACGTCGAGACGGCGCTCCAGAACGCGGCGCGCACCCTCTACTCGATGCCGCCGGAGCACGGGGCCGCCATCGTGACGGCGATCCTGGAGGACGAGGAACTGCGGGCGACCTGGCGGGCGGAGCTGACCGCCATGCGCGGCCGGATCACGGACAACCGGCGGGATCTGGTCGCGGGCCTGGAGGCCCTCGGCCGGGGCGCGCAGGCGGACGTGCTCGCACGGCAGAAGGGCATGTTCTCGATGCTGCCGCTCGACCCGCGGCAGATGTTGCGGCTGCGCAGCGGATTCGCCATCTACGGGACCACCTCGGGCCGGATCAACATCGCGGGCATCCCCTCGCACCGCGTCCCCTGCCTCGCGCAGGGCATAGCGGCCGTGCTGGCCGAGTCGAACTAGGTCGTCTCGTTCGGATCCTGTCGGGCGCCGCGGCCCGGGCGAGATCCGCAAGAGCCGGCCCGGGTCGTCTCCTCCGGGTCGGGGCCGGCCCGGGGGGCCAGGCGTTCGACGGCGACCATCGCCGCGTCGTCGCCCAGCCGGCCGCCGGGCGAGTGCCGGAGCAGGTCCGCGCAGAGCCGGCGCAGCAGGGCGGCCGGGCCTGCTGCGCCGGGGCGGGCGGCGGCGGCCCGGTCCTGGAGCGGGTAGAAGGCGCCGGACGCGTCGCGGGCCTCGATGACGCCGTCCGTGTAGAGCAGCAGGACGTCCCCCGGTTCGAAGGCGAAGGACTGCGCGGTGTATCCGGAGTCCACGAGTTCCGCGAGGCCCAGCGGCGGCGCCGGGTGCGCCACCTCCAGCGCGACGACCCGGTCTCCGCGCAGCAGCAGCGGTGGCGGGTGCCCGCAGCTGACGACCTCCACGGTCGTCCCCCGGTCCGGGACGTCGACCACGGCGGCGGTGGTGAAGCCCTCGCCCTCCGGCCTGCCGGGCGTGCCGTCCTCCTCGTCCCTGTCGGCGGCGACGGCGGCGTCCAGTCGGGCGACCAGCTCGGGCAGCCCGGCGTCCAGGTGGGCGGCGGCCCGGAAGGCGCCGAGCACGACGGCCGCCTCCCCGACGGCGTCCAGGCCCTTGCCCCGGACGTCCCCGATGAGCAGGCGGGTGCCGTGGGCGGTGCGGGCGGCCGCGTACAGGTCGCCGCCGATCAGGGCCTCGGCCTCGGCGGCCAGGTAGACGGACGCCACCCGCAGGGGCCCCATCCGTTCGCGCAGGGGTCGCAGGACGACCTGTTGGGCGGCCTCGGCGACCGAACGCAACTGCGTGAGCTGGGCCTCGTGGACCTCCCGCAAGTGGGCGAAGAAGGTCACGAAGGCCGAGATCAGGATCAGGGCGATGATCTGGAAGGTGTGGTTGAGGTCCGTGAGGGTGGTCCGGCTGACCGCGACCACCACCTGGGCGAGCACGGCCACCGCGCCCACGATGCCGGTCGTCCGGGGCCCGGCGAAGGAGGCCGTGAGCGCCGGGGCGGCGACGAGGAAGGGGCCGAGATGGACCTCGGGGGGTGCCAGTACGTCCACCAGGGTGACGACCGCGATCAGGGCGAACGGGACCGCCAGGAGCACGAGGCGCGGTTCCCCGTGCCGGCGGGTGCGCGGGGGCGGCGGCCGAGGGTCCATGTCTCCTGCTTACACCGCGCGCGTTCCTCCCGCGCTGCGGCGCGAACGCCGCGGAGCGGCACGCGCCCCCGGCCGGTCGGCCGGGGGCGTGCCGCTCCGGGGCGGGTGCCCGGGCGGGCGTCAGCTCACCTGGAGGGTGACGTCGTCCACCACGAAGGAGGTCTGGAGGGACTGGTCCTCGGCCCCCTGGAACTGCAGGGTGACGGTCTGGCCGGCGAACCGGGAGACGTCGTAGGTCTTCAGTGCGTAGCCGGAGTTCGCGTTCACGTTGGACAGCGTCTCCAGTGTCTGGCCGCCCACCGAGACCTTGAAGGTGTCGTAGGCGACGTTCTCGTTCTCGTCGGTGTCGATGTGGAGGTAGAAGGACAGTTGGTGGACGGAGCAGCCCGCCGGGATGGTCAGCGACTGCGAGGCGCTGTCCGTGCGGCTGGTGCCCCAGCCGTTCAGCCATGCCTTGTACGAGCCGCCGTGCGGGGTCTGGCCGGCCTGGTTGGTGATGACGCCCGAGGAGGCGGTCCAGGGGCTGGAGCCGTTCTCGAAGCCGCCGTTGACCACGACCTGGCGCGGGGTGCAGGTGCCGCCGCCGCCCCCGACGGTCAGGGTGTAGGTGGTGCTGTGGCTGGTGGTGCCGGTACCGGTGACGGTCAGCGTGTACGTGCCCTGCGCGGTGCCCGCGCCGACCTGTACGGAGAGCGTCGAGGACTGGCCGGACTGGACGGAGGTCGGGCTGAGGGTGGCGCTGACGCCGGAGGGCGCGCCGGAGACGGACAGGGCGACGGTCTGGGCCGCGCCGCTGACGGTGGTGGTGTTGACGGTGGAGGTGACGCTGCCGCCCGGGTTGGCGGAGCCGGCCGCCGGGGAGGTGGCGAGGGAGAAGTCCTGCGCGGGGGTCTCGCCGCCCACGGCCTGCTTCCAGATCGCGTAGGCGACGCCGTCGGCGCTGCGGTCGAGGACCGTGGCGCTGATGTTGTTGGTGGTGTCACAGGCGCTGTGGTAGCAGGAGTCGTACGCGGAGTTCGCGGTGCCGCCCCACTTGGTGGCCTGGGCGGAGGTCTTGCGGGCGCTGGCACCGGCCGCGTAGCCGGAGGTGGGGATCCCGCCCTGCTGGAAGGAGTAGTCGTCGCTGCGGCCCTGGCCCTCGACGTTCTCCTCGGGGGCGAGGTTCAGCGAGGTCCAGTAGGCCTTGAGGGGGGCGGCCGCGGCGGAGTTGACGTTGTTGATGAAGTAGCCGCCGTTGGTGGAGCCCACCATGTCGAAGTTGTAGTAGGCCTTGATGGCGGTGCGCTCGGCGCTGCTGAGCCGGCCCACGTAGAACTCCGAGCCGTTCAGGCCCTGTTCCTCGTCGGTCCACCAGGCGAAGCGGACGTGCTTGGTCATGGTGGGGTTCTTCTGGGCGAGGACCAGCGCGTTCTCCAGCAGGGTGGCGGAGCCGGAGCCGTTGTCGTTGATGCCGGGGCCTGCGGAGACGCCGTCGAGGTGGGCGCCGAACATGACGGTCTGGTCGGCGGGGCCGCCGGGCCAGTCGGCGATCAGGTTGTTCGACGGGTAGGTGCAGGAGGTGCAGTTCTGCTCGGTGACGGTGAAGCCGGCGGCCTGGAGCCTGCCCTTCACGTAGGCCAGGGACTGGGTGTAACCAGCGCTGCCGGCGCGGCGGTTGCCGCCGTTCTGCGAGGCGATGGTGTTGAACTGGGTCAGGTGCGCCTGGACGTTGGCGACGCTGATGTTCGGCGGGTCGTTGCCGGGCTGGGTGCCGCCGACGTTGAGCGTGTAGTCGACGGTGTGCGCGAGGCTCGGGCCCTGGCCCTTGACCACGACGGTGGAGGCGCCGGGGGCCGCGCTGGAGTTGGCGGAGAGGGTCAGTGTCGAGGACTGGCCGGACTGCACGGTGGCCGGGTTGAAGGTGGCCGTGACGCCGGCGGGCAGGCCGGTGGCGCTGAGGGTGACCTGCTGGGCCGATCCGGTGGTGGTGTTGGTGGCCACCGAGGTGGTCACGGAGCCGCCCTGCTGGACGGTGCCCGCGGCCGGGTTGAGGGCGAGCGAGAAGTCGTCGTTCTGTCCGCTCGGGGTGCAGGTCGGGTCGGCGCTCTGGGCGGGCACGCTGATGGCGTCCCAGGCGGCCTTGGTCTTGTTGAACAGGTTGCAGGTGGTCGGGTCGAGCGACTTGGCGGCGCCGAGGGTCGCCGTCCGGTACTTCTTGTAGGACATGCTGCTGGTCTTGAGCAGCATGCCGCCGTAGAAGATCTTGCCGGCGTTCTGGACGCCGACGCCGGTCAGGGTGCTGGAGTTGCAGGTGCTGCTGGTGGGCTTGCCGCCGCCCGGGCTGGTGCCCTCGGCGAGCAGGTAGAACCAGTGGTTGAGCGGGCCGGCCGCCGCGTGCACCTCGGTGCCGGGGATCGCGGAGCTGTAGCAGGCCGGGTCGTTGTTGACGGCCGGCGGGTTGTACATGTTCCGGATCGGTCCGCGTCCCTGGAGGTTGATCATCTCGCCGACGGTGTAGTCCGGGGTGTCGTACGGGGACGGCTCGTTGATGTACGCCTCGGTGAGCGCGCCGAAGATGTCACCGGTGCCCTCGCCGAGTCCGGCCTCCTGGCCGCTGGTGCCGCCCGGGGTGTTGGAGTCGATGGCGTGCCCGTACTCGTGGGCGACGACGTCCACGCCGGCGATCCACTCGTTGGCGGTGTTGCGGCCGATGGTGACGGAGCTGCCGTCCCAGTAGGCGTTGAGGTCGCTCAGGCCGACCTTGCCGGGGAAGCTGCGGCCGTTCCCGCTGACACCGTTGCGGCCGAGCCACTGGCCGAGCATGTCCCACTGCTTCTGGGCGGCGAACATGAGGTCGGTACAGCCGGTCTCCTTGGAGGTGGCGCTGGTGCTGCCCCAGGAGTCGGAGGACTTCGAGAAGACGGTGCCGGTGCTGTAGTCGGCGCAGCTCAGCCCGGTGCGGTTCGGGTCGCGCAGGGAGTAGGTGCCGCCGGAGGCGGTGGTGTCGATGGTGAGCGGGCTCGGGCCGTTCCACTTGCTGGTGCCCGTGCCGGCGACGACCTCGTCGTGGCGGTCGACGACCTTGCCGGTGCGTGCGTCCACGAACACGTGCAGCTTGCTCGGGGCGGTCTTCGTGCGGCCGGAGAGGACGGTCTCCCAGGCCAGGACCGGCTTGTCGTCCTTGAGCCGGACGACCAGCCGACGGTCGAGGACCTTGTCCACCGAGGCGAGTTCGGCGCGGGAGGTGGCCTCGGCCGTGCGGGCGGCGACGGTCGGGGTGGTCGCCACGTCGATCACGGTCGTGGAGGCCGACTGGAGGGCGCGGACGCGGCCCTCGCCGTCGGCGAGGACGACCGCGTCGCCGCCGACGACCGGCAGGCCGCGGTAGCTGCGCTCGTAGGCGACGGAGTAGAGGTCCTGCACCCAGGGGGTGACCAGGCGCCGGTCGTACTGCTGTTGGGGAGAGTTGACGAGGGTGTCGAGTCCGCTGCGGACCGCCGCGTCGGCGGCGGCGACGGCCCGGGCGGCGGATCCGGTGGGTTGTCCCTGCTGTTGCGGCGTGGCCGAGGCGGTGCCGGCCAGCGCGCCGGCGAGGCTCGCGGTCAGTGCCATGGCGGCCACGGACGCCATCCATCTGGTGGGCTGCAAGAGTCCACTCCGATCGTGTGTGGGGGGTCTGGCTGCGCCGAGTATGGGCGTGGACATGGCGAGATTGGGACATCCCTGCCGGCATAAGACCCGCGTTATGGTGCGGTGGGGTCACCCTGCGTAAGCTGCCCTGATGCAGCTGGAGTTGAGGCATCTGCAAGCCGTCTGCGAGATCGCGGAGGCCGGCAGCCTGGGGGGCGCGGCGCGGCGGCTGGGGATCTCACAGCCGGCGCTCTCGGCCCAGTTGCGCAGGATCGAACGGGTCACCGGCGGCGAACTCTTCGTCCGGGGCCGGCACGGCGTGGAACCGACTCCGCTGGGCCAGTTCGTGCTGGCCAAGGCACGCCGGGTCCTCCACGAGATGGACGCGCTCGGCGCCGACACCCGGGCCATGTCGACCGACGACCCGCTGCGGCTCGGCTGCATCATGCTCGTCCTGCTCGACGGCCTGCTCGCGCGCACCGATCTGGCCCTGTCCGGGCGGGAGATCACCGTGGACCTGGAGGACTCGGTGACGGCCCTGGTGCGGATGCTGGGCGCGGGCCGCTACGACGTCATCGTGTACGGCGAGGTCAACGACCACGTGGTGCCGCTGCCCGGCGGTGTCCTGGCCCGGACCTTGGTCCCCAGGGAGCCCTTCTGCATCCGGATGTCCGCCCGGCACCCGCTGGCCCGGCGCGACGACCTCGAACTGGCCGACCTGGCCGACGAACAGTGGATGACCCTGGTGGAGGACGACGACGGCGGCCCCGAGGCGCTGATCGAGGCCTGCGCGAAGGCGGGTTTCGTCCCGTCACTGCGCTATCGGATCATCGACCGCAAGATGCGGCACGACCTGATCGCCGCGGGCCGCGCCATCGCGCTCAGTCAGCCCACGGCGCCCGTCGTGGACGGCACGGTGATGCGCCCCCTGGTCGGCACCCCGATCACCGGACGCATCCGGCTGGCCTGGAATCGCTCGTCGGTCTCCGCGCTCCAGGCGGACGTCCTGTACCGCGCGGCGGCGGGCTCGTACCTGGCCAACATCGACAACCACCCCTTCCACCGGGCCTGGTGGGACGCCCACCCGGAGGTCCACCCGGCCCTCGACTGAACCGGCCCCGCGTGAACCGGCCCCGCGGCGGGCCGGACCCGCGGAAGGCCGGACCCGCGGAAGGCCGGCGGGACCGGGGTCGAGCGGGAGGGGGCGGCGGGGACCGCCGTACCGGGGCCGTCAGCGGACGGCGTCGACCCTTGAGGGGTTCGCGTCCATGAGCGCGAGGTCGGCGGTGAGGTTGTCCAGCCAGGCCATCGCCGCGAAGAACACGGGCGCCGCCGTGTCCGGTTCGGGGCGGTGCAGGGCCCGCTCCGGCGGCGCCGACGGGGGCCTCGGGGCGCCGGCGCGGTCGGCCACCTCCCGCAGCCCGGCCGCGACCCAGGTTCCGTACTCCCGGACACCGGCCGCCTCGACGGGCCCGAGCGGCAGGCCGTCGGGGCTGTTCAGGACCCGCCGGGAGCCCCAGAGCACGTGGTGGCCGACCATCAACGCGGCCTGCCAGTCCTGGTGGGGCGCGGCGGGCCGTTGGCGTTCGGCCTGGTACTGGGCGAACGCCGTCTCGGCCATGGTCAGGGCGTGCCGCACCCGCATGTCCTCGGGGCCGGGCGGCGCCGCCGTGTCGCGGGTGGTCACCTCGACGTCGTCCGCCGCGGTGCGCAACAGCACGGCGACCGCGCGCTGGAGTTCGTCATGGGCGCCGCGCGGCCAGGCCAACACGCCGCAGACGATGCCGATCACGCTGCCGATGAGCACGTCCAGGAAGCGGACCTCGGCCAGTTGCCAGGTCACCGGCGCCAGTTGGGCGAAGACCATGGCGACGACCAGGGTGAACATCGCCTGCGCCCATCCGACCCCCTTGACCGGACCGACGATGAACGTGACCAGCATCAGGGGCGGCAGCATGACCTCGTAGACGGTGGTCGCCTCGCCCGCGAGCCCCAGCACGGTTCCGGCGGCGAGCGCGCCCAGGCTGGTGCCGATCAGGGCGGTGCGTACGGTGCCTCGGGTGGCCACGGCGGTGGTGCGGGTCAGGCTGACCACGGCGAGCATGGCCCAGAAGCCGTGCGGGAGCGAGTCGACCCCGGCCACGGTGCGGGCGACGGCGAGGGCCACGGCGAGCCGGACGGCGTTCTGGAAGTGCACGGACCTCGGGCCGCTGTGCCCGGCGATCCGGTGCCACCACAGCCGGGCCGTGCTCTGGCGGGCGTACCAGAAGCGGTCCGCCGGGTCGCCTTCCCGTCCGGCCGCCCGGCCGTGCACGGCGAGTTCCGCCGCCGCGCGCAGGACGAGCGCGGCGTCGGCGACCTCCAGCAGCGCGGCGTGCCGGGGGCCGGAGCCCGGCTCCGAGATCGGGGTGTCGGCGAGTTCGGCCCGCAGCCTCCACAGGGGCGCGGAGTCCGTCGGGGGCGGGTTGCCCTCCCGCAGCAGGACGGCGGTGCCGTCGGCCGATTCCCGTACGGCCCGTACGACGCGCAGGCCGGGCTTTCGGGCGGGCAGCCCGGCCGCCGGTGCGGGGAGGTTGCGGAGCCGGGCCAGCAGGGTGCGGGCCGCGAGCCCGGTGTGGGCGAGCGCGCGCTCGCGCACCCCGGGGCCGGCGGGTCGTTCCGCCTCCGGGACCAGGGAGGGGCGCAGTGTCTCGGCGACGGCCTTGGACCGTTCGGCCTCGGCGGCGGGCAGGGTGTGGGGCGGGCGTTCCAGGTCGCTCGCGCAGCGGGCCGCCTCGACGGCGGCGTCGGCGGCCCGGTCCCGGTAGCCGGGGACGCGCGGGTCGGGCAGGACGTACCGCTCGGCCAGGATCAGCAGGACCAGTCCCACGAGGGTGCCGCCCAGCCGCTCCGGGAGGTCGTCGGGGGCGTACGGCGGGAAGCTCGGCAGGATGTACATCAGCTGGAGGCCGGGGGCGGCGCCGGCCGGCCGGGGCCCGCCCGCCGCGGCGAACGCCAGGCAGAAGCCGATGACGAGCATGCCGGCGACCGCGGTCCAGGTCCGCACGGCGAGGAAGGTGCCGATCACCACCAGCACGCAGGTCACGGGCAGGACCCGCACGATGACGACGGCCCGCTGCCTGCCGCTGCCGGGGATCCGGGACAGGCCCGCCAGGGCGACGGCGGCGAACAGGGCGTAGGTGGCGCCGACGGACCGGTCCAGTCCGTACAGCAGCACGTAGAAGGCGAGGCAGGCGGCGAGGGTGACCCGGACGGACCGGCGCGCGGCCGCCGGCACGGCGCCGGTGCCCGTCCGGAGTTCCTCCAGGGCTCGCACGGTTTCAGCGTCGCACGGCCGGCGCCGGCGGGACATTCGGGGACGTCAGTCCTCCGTCGGGACGCAGAGCACGGGGACCGGCGACAGGTGCAGCAGTTTGTGCGGGGTGGAGCCGAGCAGGGCGCCGCGGATCGGGCTGTCCCCCCACGTGCCGACGATGACGACCCGGGCCCGGTGTCGTGCGGCGGCGTCGAGCAGGGCCTGGGCCGGTTTTTCGTCGACCACCTCCACCGTCGAGGGGACTCCGGCCTCGTCGGCGGCCTCCACGGCGTGCGCGAGGGCGCTGCGGCCCGCCTGGCGGACTGCTTCGCGGTGGGCCCGGTACTCCTCCCCGGTGGCGCCGGGCGCGTTCGCGCCGTAGACCAGCACCAGGGGTTCGCCGAAGGCGGTGGCCACCTCCAGGGCCACCCGCAGGGCACGTTCGGCGCCGGGTGATTCGTCGTACCCGAGGACCACGGACATGGGAGGCCTCCCGCTTCAGTGCTGTGTGGCGTGGACGAGCGCGGGGTCGGCGACGCCGCGTCGCTCCTGCCAGAACCGGCCGTCCCGGAGCCGCCAGAAGCACATGACGAGGACGCCGACGACGGCGATCCCGATCCCGATGACCAGCGGCGGTCCCAGTCCGAACCAGGAGACGCCGCCCGCCGAGTTGGCCGGGTTCGCCATGTCGCCGATCGACTCCACGAGCAACCAGGCCAGCAGTGCGGCGCCCACCAGCGGGCCCAGACCGATGAGCAGGAAGTTGTGCAGGCTCTCCGTCAGGTGGCGCCGGTAGTAGATCACGCAGGCCAGGCCGGTGAGCGCGTAGTAGAAGGCGATGAGCAGGGACAGCGCCGTCAGGGAGTCGAGCAGGGCGTTCTCGCTGATCTGGTTGACGACGAGGTACCAGGCGATGGCGATGCCGGCGACCCACCAGGTGCTGACGTCCGGGGTGCGGAACCGCGGGTGGATGTGGGCGAGCCCCGGGGGCAGCGCGTGGCGGCGGGCCATGGACAGGGCGGTGCGGGAGGCGGGGATGATCGTGGTCTGGGTGGAGGCGAGGGCCGAGGTGCAGACGGCGAGGAGGACCACCCAGTCCCAGCCGCCCATCACCTCGTGGGCGAGGACGGCGAAGACGGCTTCCTCCTCCCCCGCGTTGTCGGCGAGGAAGGCGGTTCCGGCGTAGGCGACGACGGCGAAGCCCACGGACAGGTAGGTCACCAGCAGCACCACGGTCGACCAGATGCCCGCCTTGCCGGGTGCGGTGGCGGAGTTCTCGACCTCCTCGGTGAGGTTCACCGCGGATTCCCAACCCCAGTAGATGAAGACGCCGAGCAGCAGTCCGCCGGTGAGGGCGGCGCCGCCGGCGCCGAACGGGTTGAGCCAGTCGATGCTCGGTTTGATCGAGTCGAGGGTGCTGGTGCCGGCGTAGACGCGGTAGAGGGCGACCACCGCGAAGGTCAGCAGGAAGAAGACCTGGGCGATGATCAGCACGTCCTGGAGGCGCGCCGACATCTCCGTTCCGATGACGCAGACGGCCGTCATGGCGAGGATCACCACGACGGTGAGGGTCTGTCGGATCACGGGGTCGGTCGCCCAGTCGTCGAGGCCGGCGGCGAGCAGGCCGAAGTGGACGGCCACGTCGGCGAGGGAGCCGATGACCAGCACGCCGGTCATGGCGATCGCCCAGCCGCCCAGCCAGCCGGCCCACGGGCCCATGGCCCGGGTCACCCAGGAAAAGGTGGTCCCGCAGTCCTGGTCGACCTTGTTGAGGTAGTAGAAGGCGGCGGCGATGAGCAGCATCGGGACGAAGGACGCCAGCATCACGCCGGGGGCGTAGATCCCCGCCAGTGCCACGATCGGCCCGATGACGGCGGCCAGCGAGTAGGCGGGCGAGGTGGAGTTGAGGCCGATGACGAGCGCGTCGAGGAAGCCGATCGCGTTGGCTTTGAGCCCCGCCTCCGGGATGTCGCTCGCCGGTCCGCCGGCCTTGCCGTCCTGGGCCATGTACGCATCCTCACGCACCCGGCACCGCCGCGCGAGGCGGGCGGCGGTGCCGGTGGGCCGGTCGGGCCGGGTGGGGCTCCGTCAGTCGACGGCCTGGGCGAAGCGGAAGAAGCGGTGCGGGTCGTAGGCGCGCTTGACGCTCCGCAGGCGGGTGTAGTTGCGGCCGTAGTAGGCCTCCCGCCAGTTCGTGAGCGCCGGGTCCATGTAGTTCTGGTACGAACGGCGGCTGGAGCGCGGGTACAGGGTGGCGTAGCCGCCGTCGACCCAGTCCTGGGCGCGTTCGCGGTCCTCCGCGGCGGGGTCGCCGACGGGGAGGCCGACCTGGAAGCCCGCCTCGAACAGCACGTCGCGGTGGACGAAGGCGGTGGCGTCGGGGGCGACCTCGTTGATGCGGCCGCCGTACGAGAACAGGCCCAGGAAGCGGAACTGGCCGGGCCGCGGGTCGCTCCGCAGGACGGTGAGGGCGGCCTCGGCGGTCGCCGGGGTCCAGCGCCGGTCGAAGTACACGTTGCGGTAGGTGGCGTAGCTCTCCCGGGGCAGCGTGGCCCTCGGCGAGTAGCCGATCCGGTGGCACTCCTCGACGGAGGCGTCGGCGCAGCCGTACACCTTCATCATGGCCTGCTGGTACGGGAGCTGCGCGGCCTCGCGGCTCGTGGTCGGCCGGCCCGCCGAGGCGACCAGCCGGTCGAGGTGTCGGTCCGCGGCGGCCAGGGAGCCGACGTGGGCGCCGGAGACGACGACGGTGGGGGCGGTGCCCTCGGGTGAGTCCGCGGGGAGGATGACGAACAGCTCGGAGGCGAGTTCGCGCGGTGCGTCGGCGATCCAGTCCTGCCAGGCGAGCAGGACGTCGGCGGCGTGGGCTCCGTCGTAGGTGAGGGTGTAGACGGTCATCGAGGGCGCGTCGACGGGGCGCAGTTCCAGGTCGGTGACCACCCCGAAGTTGCCTCCGCCGCCGCCGCGCAGGGCCCAGTACAGGTCCGGGTGCTCGGCGGCGGAGGCGTCGACCACCGAACCGTCGGCGAGGACGACGCGGGCGGAGACCAGCCGGTCGCTGCCCATGCCGAAGGCGCGCGCCGTCAGTCCGAGGCCGCCGCCCTGCACCCAGCCGCCGATGGCCACGGTGGGGCAGGTGCCGGAGCCGAGCTGGATGCCGCGGGGGGCCAGGGTGTTGAGGATGTCGACGCCCTGGCTGCCGGGGCCGAGCCGGACGGTGTCGCGGCCCGGTCGGATGCTGTTGAGCCGGGAGACGTCGATGACGAGTCCGGTGGTGGTCGAGTAGCCGGCCTGGCTGTGGCCGCCGCTGCGGACGGCGGCGTGGAGCCCGTGGTCCTGGGCGAAGCGGACGCAGTGGGCCACGTCGGCGCTGTTGGCGCAGTAGGCGACGGCCTGGGGCCGGATCGCGTCGTAGCGGGCCATCTGGAGCTGTTTGGCCAGGTCGTACGTGGGGTCTTGGGGCAGGACCAGTCGGCCGGTCAGCCGTTCGCGCAGGCGGGCGAACGGGGCGCCGCGGTCGCTGGCGAGGGCCGCGGTCCCGAAGGCGGTGCCGGAGGCGAGGAGGCCGGCGGCCCCGGTCGCGGCGCCGGCTCTCATGAGTGTGCGTCTGCTGATCATGCGGATGGCTCCCCCGGTGGGCACGGTGTGGTGGATGTGGTGGATCGCGTGGGTGCGGTGGATCGCGTGGGTGCGGTGGGTGTGGGTCAGGCGGGTGTGGTGCGGCGGGTGCGGAAGGCGGGGTCCGCCTGGCGCAGCAGTTCGTCGGCGTCGTCCAGCGGTGGGCGGATCCACTGCGCGGTGAGGGTCCGCTTGAGGGTCTTGGCCTCCGCGCCGGTGAGCCGTACGGTCCGCTCCCAGCCGGTGGTGGACACCGCGCCCGCCTCTCCCAGGTCGAGGGTGGTGACGTGGGGGGCGGGGCGGAACGGTGCGGGCGCCCGGCCGGTCAGGCTCGCGGCGGCGTTGTGCCCGGCGTGTTTGCCGAGCGGGATGGCGTACTGGCAGCTCGGCAGCACGAGGTGGTCCGGGTCGGCCCGGGCGGCTGCGGTGTCCCCCGCCGCGTACACCCCGGGGACGCCGGGGACGCGGAGGAACTCGTCCACCTCCAGGCGTCCGATCGGGTCGCGGGGGCCGGGGACCAGCGCGGTGAGCGGGGCCGCGACGACCCCGCCGGTCCACACGACGGTGCGCGTGGACAGCACGGCGCCGTCCGAGAGGGTGGCGTGCGCGGGGGTCACCCGTTCCAGGGTGGTGGCCGGACGGGTGTCGACGCCGAGCCGTTCCAGTGCCTCGACGATCACCGGTCGGGGGCCGGCGCCGAGGCCGGGGGCGAGTTCCGGGTCCCGTTCCACGAGGACCACCCGTACCTCGGCGGCGGCGCCGTGGGGTGCGGCGATCGCGCGGAGCCGGCCGACGAGTTCGGTCGCGGTCTCCAGGCCGGTGAAGCCCGAGCCGATGACGAGGGCGGTGAAGCGGCCCGGTGCGACGGGCTCTCGCGGCAGCCCGCGCAGGTGGGTGTCCAGGGCGGTGGCGGAGTCGATGTCGTCGACGTCGAACATCAGGTCGGCGCCGGGCAACTCGGGCCGCACCAGACGGCTTCCGCACGCCAGGATCAACCGGCGGTAGGGCAGGACGCGTTCCCGGCCGGCCGCGTCCGCGGCGGTGACGCGTCGCCCGACGCCGTCGATTCCCGTCACGGTGGCGGCGACGCGCTCCACCCCGACCGGGCCCAGAACGCGGTCGAGCGGGACCCTCATGGTGTGCGGGTCGGCCTCGTAGAGCCGGGGCCGGAGCACCAGGTCGTCCCCCGGTGTGACCAGGGTGACCGAGTGGTGGGGGGCGCCCGCCTCCCGGAGGGCGCGGACGGCGGACGCGGCCGCCCACACCCCGGCGAAACCGCCGCCGACGACGAGGATGTCGGGCATCGCGCTAGCCCTTCGCGCCGTCGGCCCGCGGGCCCGGGTCCCGGGTGATCCGGTCGAGGAGGGCGTGCACCGCGTCCACGGCGTCGGCCGCCTCGCGGGCGTGCAGCGCCTCCTCGCGGGCGTGTTCCGGGTCGTACGGGTCCTCGGGCGCGGCGTGGCCGGCGGCCCCGGGGCCGGCCGGCCCCGGGGAGGTCAGCAGCTCCAGCACGGAGCCGAGGAGCAGGGCGAGCCGGCCTCCGTTGTCCGCGAGGAAGGTCATCGACCCCTCGGCGAGGGCGGCCCGCAGGCGGGGCGCGGTGAGCGCGCCGTCGCCCGCCGAGGCGGTGAGCAGGAGTTCGCCGATGCGGGCCTCCAGCGCGGTCGGCGCCCAGCGGGCGCTCGTGTGGTCCCGGCTCAGCGTTGCCAGCAGGGAACGGACACGGGTGAGGGCGGCCGGCTCCGGGAGGACGGGGCGGGTCGACGAGGGGGCGTGCGTGGTCATGTCGCCAGCGTCCCGGCCGTCGGACAGGGCGTGACCAAGAACCGGCAAGGCGCGGGCGAGGCCCCGCCGTCGAGAAGCCGCGCTTCGGTGCGTCGGGTGCGGGGCTCAGACCTCGACGGCGAAGTGCAGGGCGCCGATGGTCAGGCCGTGGCGGTGGTAGAAGCGGTGGGCGCCCTGGTTGGTCACCCCGGAGTCGAGTTCCACGCGGACGCAGCCCTCCTCCCGGGCCCGGGCCTTCAGGGCGGCCAGCAGCAGCGCGCCGGTCCCGGTGGAGCGCCGGTCCGGATCGGTGACCAGGTCGTCGACGAACAGGATCCGACCGCGGCTGGTGGCGAGGACGCGGTGGGCCGCCACACCGAGGCAGTGGCCCGCCTCGTCGTAGGCGGCGGTGAACACCAGCCCCTGTGCCTGGGCTTCGTCCGCGAAGGCCTCGAACGCCTTCTCGTCCAGCGCGGGTCGCAGGGCCCGGATGAGCGGGCCGACGTCGGCGGCGACGCGCGGGTCACCGAGGGGCACCTCGTGGAGCGCCGCGGTGCGCGGCGGGGTCGTGGTCATGGGGGCATCGTAGGAACGGCGGCCGGGCGGCCGATGGAGCGGCGACCTCGTCCGACTCGACGTACGGGACGCGCCGGGCCTGGACTTGACGTGCGGGGCGGGGACTTGACGGACCTCGGCGGCGCGAATCGCCGTCCGGGGGCGCCGAGGTGACACACCGGGGTCGGGGAGGTGACGGACCTCGGGCGGTGATCGCCTCCGGCCGCCCGGGGGCCCCGGAACCGCACCAGAATCCGGGCCATGCGTGCTGCCTACATAGAAGAACTCGGTCCCCCCGACTCCATCCGTCACGGCGAACTGCCGCCACCCGTTCCCGGTTCGGGCGACGTGCTGGTCGACGTCGAGGTCACCGCCGTCAACCACGTGGACACCTTCGTGCGTTCGGGCGCCTGGCGCACCCCGGTGCCGTTCCCCTTCGTCGTGGGACGGGACCTGGTGGGAACGGTGGTCTCCGCCGGTCCCGGCGCGCCCGGCTTCGCGGCGGGTGACCGGGTGTGGTGCAACAGCCTCGGTCACGCGGGCCGGCAGGGCGCCGCGGCCGAGCAGGTGGCCGTGCCCGCGGACCGGCTGTACCACCTGCCGGCGGGGGTGGATCCGGTGCACGCGGTGGCGCTGGCCCATCCGGCGGCAACGGCGCACCTCGCCCTGTTCACGCACGGTCGGGTCCGGGCCGGCGAGACGGTCCTCGTACTCGGCGCCGCCGGGAACGTGGGGAGCGCGGCGGTGGTGATGGCCGCCCAGGCGGGTGCCCGGGTGGTGGCCGTGGCCGCCGGGCGCGACGCCCCGTACGTCCGCTCGCTGGGTGCCCGGCACGTCGTGGACTACCGCGAGGAGGACGTGCCGGCCCTGATCCGGGCGGCGGCTCCGGACGGCGTGGACCTGTACGTGGACACCTCGGGCCGCAACGACCTGGAGACGGCGGTGGAACTGCTCGCCTCCCGGGGCAGGGTGGTCGTCCTCGCCGGGCTGCGGACGCGTCCGGTGCTGCCGGCCGGCGCCCTGTACCTCCAGGACCGCTCGGTGCTCGGCTTCGCCATCTCCCACGCCCGTACGCACGAACTGGCGGACGCCGCCGCGAACATCAACCGGTTGCTGGCCGACGGGCTGCTGAAGCCGCACGCGACCGAGGTGCTGCCGCTGAGCGAGGCGGGCACGGCGCACCGTCGGCTCGACGAGGGAAAGGTCCGCGGAAAGCTCGTCCTGCGCGTTTCCTGACGCATTCCCGAATTCATCGGCGCGCGGCGCCATCGACCTGACGGATAGCAATTTCGGCCGTTGACCGGCCGTCCCGACAAAGACAGGATTTCAACCATGACGAACATCATCGAAACCTCCCCGCTGTTTGAACTCCGCGCCGACATCGTGGTGAACGCCACCCCCGAGGAGGTCTACGCGGTGGTCAGCGACCTGCCGCGCAGTGCCGAATGGAGCCCGGAATGCATGGGCGGCGAATGGATCTCGGGAGAGCCCTCCGCGGTCGGTTCGATCTTCCGGGGCGAGAACCTGCGCAGCGAGCAGGTCGTCGCCTGGGCTCCGCTGGTCCGCGGCACCTGGTACACGGAGGCCCGGGTGACGGCGGCCGAGCCGGGCCGGACCTTCCGTTGGATGATGCTCACGCACGCCCAGGAGGACCAGGAGAGCGTCTGGGGCTTCGACGTGGAGGCCGACGGCTCGGGTTCCGTGCTCACCCACCACTTCCGGATGGGAAAGGCGACCGCCGGAATCCACAAGATCGTCGCGGATCTGGACGAGGCGGGGCGCCGGAAGTTCGTCGACGACTGGACGGCGAAGCTGGTGCAGGATCTCGACGCCACTCTCTCGCGCATCAAGGACGTCATCGAAAAGGCCTGAATTCAGACCGGCATCGGCAATTCACGGACGAGAGAGTGACGCATGTTCCTCCAGCGCATAAACAACAAGGGAATTCAGCTCGGCACGCTGTTCGATCGAGCGGCCGCCCGACACCCCGGCAATTTCGTGATCCTCGACCACGATCTCGACATCGCCCCCGAAGTGAGCCGTAGGGCCACCCTGACGGAGGTCGCCGAGCTGGTGGCCGAGCTGGCCTCCCGGCTGTGGTCGGTCCAGGTCCGCCCGGGCGACCACGTGGTGGTGCACAAGGGGGACGGGTTCGACATCACCCTGCTGGCCTGCGCGATCGCCCGCATCGGGGCCGTCCCGGTGCTGCTGTCGCCGAAGTTGGACGGGGCGACCGTCGCCGAGCTGCTGCGGCGCGTGGGCCGGCCGTTCCTGGTCACCGACCAGGAGAAGCTGGAGCACTCGCTGCCCGCCGAGGTGATGACCCTCTCCCGGGAGGTGCTGCTCGCGTCCGGGACGTACGAGGGCGCGAAGGCGTTCGCCGCGCTCGCCGGGGCCCCCCGGGTGCCGGCGGTCGCCATGCCCGCCGACCACCCCACCCTGATCACGCACACCTCCGGCACGACCGGCACGCCGAAGCTCGCGGTGCACACCGGCACCAGCTTCCAGGCGCGCTACCGGCCGCAGGCCACCGTGGTGTCGACGGCCGTGCGGCGCAGCGAACCGATCGCCGTGCACGTCTCGTTCGTCCACTCGCGGATGTTCACCGCGATGCCCATCGCCGTGCTCCAGGGCCATCCCCTGATCGTGTTGCGCGACGACGACCCGGAGACGGTGGGCGACCTGTTCAGCCAGGTGCCGCCGGGGTTCATCGAGGCACACCCCAACACCTTCCTGCGCTGGGAGGTGTTGGCCGAGGACCCGCGCCGGCCGCTGGCCAACGTGAAGTACTTCTCCAGCACCTTCGACGCGATCCACCCCCGGACGGTGAACCGGCTGCTCCAGGCCTCCGGACGCAAGAACCGCCGGTTCGCGCAGGCCTACGGCCAGAGCGAGGTCGGCCCGATCGCGGCCCGTACGTACTCCCTCAAGGACGGCGCCGACTTCAACGGCCGGTGCGTGGGCGTGCCGTTCCCCGGGATGACGGGGGTGCGGGTCGTCAGCCGCGACGGCAACCCGCCGGACAAGGACAACCCGGGCTGGATCGAGGTCCGCAGCGACGGCCGGATCATCAGCTACCTCGGCGAGCACCAGCGCTGGGAGAAGCAGGTCAACGACGGCTGGTGGCGCATGGGCGACGTCGGCTACCGCACCAAGTGGGGCTGTCTGCACCTGCTGGACCGCGAGGTGGACGAGATCCCGGGCGTCAAGAGCACCCTGGAGATCGAGGACAAGCTGTTCACCCGCGTCCCCGAGCTCGTCGAGGTCATCATCATCCCCGGCCCCGACGGCACCGCCGTCCCGGTGGTCAGCACCCGGGACGACAAGCCGCTGGACCTGGCCGCCTGGCAGTCGGCCGTGGTCGGGTTGCCGCCGCTGGCGGAGCCCGTGCAGTGGCGGCTGGAGGACCTTCCGCAGACCGCGACCACGAAGATCAAGCGCCTGGAGCTGGCCCGGCTGCTCGGCGCCGGCGAGTCCACGAGCACCGCCAACTAGTCGTCCGCGCACCGTAGGAGTGGGAGTTCCGCAATGAAGAAGAGCCGAGTAGAGCTCGCCGTCATCGGCGCCGGACCGCGCGGCCTGTCCGTCCTGGAGCGGCTGATCGCCGCCGAGCGGACCGCGCCGTCGCGCGAGGGCGTCGTGGTGCACGTCGTGGACCCCTCCGTGCCCGGCGCCGGAACGGTGTGGCGCGCGGCCCAGTCCCGGCACCTGCTGATGAACACCGTCGCCTCGCAGATCACCGTCTTCACGGATCACAGCGTCCGCATCGACGGGCCCATCGAGCCGGGGCCGAGCCTCTACGAGTGGGCGCAGGGCCTGGCCCTGCTCGGCGACCGTGACAGCCACGACGAGGCCACGCTGGCCGAGGCCCGCCGGATGGGCCCGAACACGTACCCCACGCGCGCCTTCTACGGCACCTACCTGGGCGACTGCTTCCGCCGGGTCGTCGAGAGCGCGCCCGGCCACGTCACGGTGCACGTGCACCGGACGCGGGCGGTGGCCATGGCCGACACCCACGGGGTGCCCGGTGGACCGCAGGGCGTGCGGCTGGAGAACGGCGTCCGGCTGAACGCGCTCGACGCCATCGTGATGGCGCAGGGGCACGTGCCGGCCCGGCTCACCAGCCGGGAGGCCCGGACGGCCAGCCTGGCCCGGATCCACCACCTCACCTACCTCACGCCCTCGAACCCGGCGGACCTCGACCTCAGCGGCATCGAGGCGGGCCAGAACGTGCTGCTGCGCGGTCTGGGCCTGAACTTCTTCGACCACATGGCGCTGCTGACGGCGGGCCGCGGCGGAGCCTTCGAGCGGGAGGGCGACAAACTCGTGTACCGCCCGTCCGGGCAGGAGCCCCGGCTGTACGCGTTCTCGCGGCGCGGCATCCCGTACCACGCGCGCGGCGAGAACGAGAAGGGCGCGCACGGGCGTTACTACCCGCGGCTGCTGACCGCCGAGTTCATCGCGGCGCTCAAGGAGGACGCCCGGGACGGCCGGCCGGTCAGTTTCAGCGCCGACCTGTGGCCGCTGATCGCCCGCGAGGTGGAGAGCGTCTACTACGGCACCCTGCTCACGCAGCGCGGCCGGGACGCCGAGCGCGAGCCGTTCGTGGAGCAGTACCTGGCGCTGGAGCCGGACGCCGACGCCGTGCCGCTGCTGACGGCGCACGGCATCGAGGAGGCCGACCGGTGGGACTGGGAGGCCCTCTCCCGGCCCTACGGCGACCGGGTGTTCACCGGCCGCGCCGACTTCACCGCCTGGCTGCTGGACTACCTGGCCCGCGATGTGGTCGCGGCCAAGCAGGGGAACATCAGCGGGCCGGTGAAGGCCGCCCTGGACCTGCTGCGCGACCTGCGCAACGAGATCCGGCTGGCGGTCGACCACGGCGGGCTGGAGGGCACCTCGCACCGCGACGACCTGGAGGGCTGGTACACGCCGCTGAACGCGTTCCTGTCCATCGGCCCGCCGGCCTCCCGGATCGAGGAGATGGGCGCCCTGATCGAGGCGGGGGTCCTGACCATCCTCGGCCCCGGGGTGCAGGTCCGCATCGACACGACCGCGCAGTTGTACGTGGCCGAGTCCTCGGTGGTTCCCGGGCCGGCGATCCGCGCGACCGCGCTGATCGAGGCCCGCCTGCCGGAGCCCGATCTGCGGCGCACGGCGGACCCGTTGCTGCGCCACCTCTTGGACACCGACCAGGCCGCCACCTACCGGATCGACGCCGCGCAGGGCACCACGTACGAGACGGGCGGCCTCGCGGTGACCGAGCGGCCGTTCCACATGCTCGACGCGCGGGGCCGGGCGCATCCGCGGCGGTTCGCGTACGGGGTGCCCACCGAATCGGTGCACTGGGTGACGGCGGCGGGCATCCGTCCGGGCGTGGACTCCGTGACGCTCGGGGACTCCGACGCTATCGCCCGCGCGGTACTGGACCTGCCCGCGGTGGCGCACGTGCCGGCCGGGCTGGGGCCGGTGGACGCCGGCACCGACCTCACCGGAGTGGTCGTCTGATGCCGGGTGGTCTGCGCCTGGTCGACCCGGCCGCGCCCCCGCCGGCGGCCGAGGTCGAGCCGGCCCCCGCGACGGCGCCCGACGCGGGCCTGCTCTCGCCGGTCCGCGCCGGCACCCCCGTCGAGGCGGTGACCGGGGACCCCGCCTGGCTCCAGGCCATGTTGGACGCCGAGGCGGCGTTGGCCCGGGCCCAGGCCCGGCTGGGCACCCTGCCCTGGCAGGCCGCCGACGCCATCACCGACGCGGCCCGGGCGGAGCGGCTGGACCTGCGCGAGCTGGCCGTCGCGGCGCGGGAGACGGCCAACCCGGTCGTGGGCCTGGTGCGGGCGCTGACCGCGGTGGTCGCGGCGGACTCCCCGGAGGCCGCCGAGTATGTCCACCGCGGCTCCACCAGCCAGGACATCTTCGACACCGGGGCGATGCTGGTGGCGCACCGCGCGCTGGCGCTCGTCCGGGAGGACCTGACGCGTACCGCGACGGCCCTGGCCGCGCTGGCCAGGGAGCACCGGGACACGCTGATCGCCGGTCGGACGATGGCGCTGCACGCCGTGCCGACGACGTTCGGGTTGAAGGCGGCGGGCTGGCTCCAACTGGTGCGCGAGGCCCGGGAGCGGCTGACGCGGGTCCAGGAGGAGGGGCTGCCCGTCTCGCTGGGCGGGGCGGCGGGAACCCTGGCCGGTTACGTCGAGTACGCCGTCCTCGACGGCCCCGAGGGCTCCGAGGACGTGCTGGACCCGGGGGTCTTCCACGACCGGCTGGTCGCCGCGTACGCCGCCGAGACGGGCCTGGCCCGGCCGGCGCTGCCGTGGCACAGCCTGCGCACGCCCCTCGCCGACCTGGCGGCCGCGCTGGCCTTCACGGCGGGGGCACTCGGGAAGATCGCCGTGGACGTGCAGGGCATGGCCCGGACCGAGGTCGGCGAACTCGCCGAACCGGGCGGCGCCGGGAGGGGAAGTTCCTCCGCGATGCCCCACAAGCGCAATCCGGTGCTGTCCACGCTGATCCGCAGCGCGGCCCTCCAGGTCCCGGCCCTGGCGGGCGCGTTGACGGCCTGTCTGGTGTCGGAGGACGAGCGGTCCGCGGGCGCCTGGCACGCCGAGTGGTTGTTGCTGCGGGAGTGTCTGCGACTGGTGGGCGGCGCCTCGCACACGGCGGTGGAACTGTCCGAGGGCCTGGAGGTCAGGTCCGAGCGGATGCGCGCCAACCTGGACCTCACCGGCAGCGCGGTGGTCTCGGAGCGGATCGTGGCCGTGCTCGCCCCGCGGCTCGGGAAGGCCGCGGCCCGCACGCTGTTGAACGAGGCCACGGCGACGGCCGGCGCCGAGGGGCGACCGCTCGCGGACGTCCTCGCCGAGGCCCCCGAGCTGGCGGGCGTCCTGGGTCCGGCGGCGCTGGCGGGCCTGTGCGATCCGGCCGGGTACACGGGCGCGGCCCGCGCCCTGGTGGAACGCGCCCTGGTGGAACGCGCCCCCAAGCGGCCCTGAGCGTCCCCGAGTTGCCCCGAGTTGCCCCGAGCGCCCTGAGCGGCACCCCGTCGGGCCCGGTGCGCCGCGAGGCGGACCGGGCCCCCAGAGAGGAGAGACATGAAGACCAGACCCGCCGCCGGGCGGTGGATCGAAGGCTGGAACCCGGAGGACGAGGAGTACTGGGAGCGCACCGGGAAGCGGATCGCGCGCCGCAACCTCGTGCTGTCCGTGCTGTCCGAGCACATCGGGTTCTCGGTGTGGAGCATGTGGTCGGTGCTCGTGCTGTTCATGTCGCCGGAGATCGGCCTCGGGTTCACACCCGGTGAGAAGTTCCTGCTCGTCGTGGTGCCGACCCTGGTGGGCGCCGTGCTGCGGCTGCCGTACAGCTGGGCGGTGACCCGGTTCGGCGGGCGCAACTGGACCGTGTTCGCCTCGGCCGTGCTGCTGGTGCCGGCGCTGCTCGCGTTCGTCTTCGTGCAGCGCCCGGGGACCCCGCTGTGGGTGTTCCTGGTGATCGGTGCCACGGCCGGTGCGGGCGGCGCCAACTTCGCCTCCTCGATGACCAACATCACCACCTTCTTCCCGCAGAACCGCCAGGGCTGGGCCTTGGGGGTGAACGCCGGCGGCGGCAACCTGGGCGTGGCCGTGGTGCAGTTGCTGGGCCTGCTGGTGATCGCCACCGCCGGGGACACCCACCCGTCGTACGTGGCGGCCGTCTACCTCCCGCTGATCGTGCTTTCCGCGCTGCTCGCGGCCCTGAAGATGGACAACGTGGACGCGGTCCGGGCCCGGCCCGGGGCGCTGCGCGAGGCCGCCGCGAGCCGCCACACCTGGTTCATCTCCTTCCTGTACATCGGCACGTTCGGTTCCTTCATCGGCTACGGGTTCGCCTTCGGGCTGGTGTTGCAGAACGAGTTCGGCTCGACCCCGCTCGAAGCGGCCTCGTACACGTTCATCGGTCCGCTGCTCGGCTCGGTGTCACGGCCGCTCGGCGGGAAGCTCGCCGACCGCTGGGGCGGGGCGCGCGTCACCCTGTGGGCGTTCCTCGCGCTGACCCTGGGAACCGCCGGGCTGCTGCTGGCCTCGCGGGCCGGGTCCTTCGGGGCGTTCGTCGCGGCCTTCACCCTGGTCTTCGTGCTCAGCGGGCTCGGCAACGGGTCCACGTACAAGCTGATCCCGGCCGCGGCCGCCGCCGAGGCGGAGGCCACCATCACCTCGGGCGGCGAGGCCCGGGAGGCCTTCGCCCGGGCCCGTCGGATCTCGGGCGCCGCCATCGGGATCGCGGGCGCGGTCGGCGCTCTCGGCGGGGTCGCCATCAACCTGGCGTTCCGCGCCTCCTACCAGGGTCCACAGGGCAGCGGCACCACCGCGTTCGCCTGCTTCCTCGGCTACTACGCGCTCTGCATGCTGCTCACCTGGTCGGTGTACCTGCGTCCCGGGCGGCGGGCCGCCCAGCCACCCGCCCCGGCCCGCGAGCCGAGGCCGGCCCGTGTCCGCTGACCTCGCCGCGGCGCCCGAGGCCGCCACGCACTGCGCGTACTGCGCCCTCCAGTGCCCGACCGTGCTGCGCGACGAGGGCGACACGGTCGCCGTCCGGCCGGCCGACCCCGACGGGGGCGGCCTGTGCCAGAAGGGCTGGACGGCCCCCGCGGTGCTCCGCGCGCCCGACCGGCTGCGGACCCCGCTGGTGCGCGGCCCCGACGGGCGACTGACCCCCACCGACTGGGACTCGGCGCTCGACCTGGTCGCCGGTCGCCTCGCACGGCTGCGCGGGGAGCACGGCGCGGACGCGGTCGGGGTGTTCGGCAGTGGCGGCCTGACCAACGAGAAGGCCTACCTGCTCGGCAAGTTCGCCCGGGTGGCGCTCGGCACCAGCAGGATCGACTACAACGGCCGCTTCTGCATGTCGTCGGCCGCCGCCGCCGGGAACGCCGCCTTCGGGCTCGACCGGGGTCTGCCGTTCCCCGTCGCGGACCTGGGGCGGGCGGAGGTCATCCTGCTGGCCGGCGCCAACCCGGCCGAGACGATGCCGCCGCTGATGCGGCACCTCAACCGGGCGCGCCTCGTCGTGATCGACCCGCGTCGCACCCGTACGGCGGAACTGGCCGCACTGCACCTCCAGCCCGTACCGGGCACCGATCTGGCTCTGGCGCTGGGGCTGTTCCACCTCGCCGTCACGGAAGGCCTGCTCGACGAGGCGTACCTGGCCGAGCGCACCACCGGCTTCGACGAGGCCTGGCGGCGGGCCGTGGCCTGGTGGCCCGAGCGGGTGGAGGGGATCACCGGCGTGCCGGTCGCGGACATGCGCGAGGCCGTGCGGATGCTCGCCGGGGCGGACCGCCGGTACGTGCTCACCGGGCGCGGCGCCGAACAGCACAGCAAGGGCACCGACACGGTGTCCGCGTTCGTCAACCTGTCGCTCGCGCTGGGCCTGCCGGGCCGCCCGGGCAGCGGGTACGGCTGCCTGACCGGCCAGGGCAACGGGCAGGGCGGACGCGAGCACGGTCAGAAGGCCGACCAGCTCCCCGGATACCGGATGATCACCGATCCGGCGGCGCGCGCCCACGTCGCGGGCGTCTGGGGCGTGGAGCCCGACACCCTGCCCGGCCCGGGCACCGGCGCCTACCAACTGCTCGACTCCCTGGGCACGCCCGGCGGGCCCAAGGCCCTGCTCGTCTTCGGCTCCAATCCGGCGGTGTCCGCCCCGAACGCGGCGCACGTGTCGCGTCGGCTGGCCGCCCTGGACCTGCTGGTCGTCGCCGACTTCGTGCCGTCCGAGACGGCGGTCCTGGCCGACGTGGTACTGCCCGTCACCCAGTGGGCCGAGGAGGAGGGCACCCTGACAAATCTGGAGGGGCGGGTGGTGCGCCGCCGCCCGGTACTGGCCCCGCCGCCCGGGGTACGGACCGACCTCGACGTGCTCCACGACCTCGCGGTGCGACTGGGACAGCCCCCCGAACGGTTCCCGACGGCGCCGCGCACGGTCTTCGAGGAACTGCGCCGGGCCTCCGCCGGGGGCCGCGCCGACTACGCGGGGATCAGCTGGGAACGGCTCGACGCGGGCGAGGAGTTGTACTGGCCCTGCCCCGCGGCCGACGGCGACGCCCCGCACCCCGGCACGCCCCGCATGTTCCTGGACCGCTTCGCGCACCCGGACGGGCGGGCCCGGTTCGCCCCGGTGGAGGACCGGGACTCCGCCGAGGTCCCGGACGCCGAGCGGCCGCTCCTCGCGACGACGGGCCGGGTCCTGGCCCACTACCAGTCGGGGGCGCAGACCCGCCGGGTACCCGAACTGATGGCCGTCGCGCCGGAGGTGTTCGTCGAGGTCCACCCGGACACGGCCGGGCGCTTCGGACTCGCCGACGGCGCTCTCGCCCGGGTCGTCTCCGCGCACGGGGCGGTGGTGGCCCGCGTCCGGCTGGTGGAGAGCCTGCGCACCGACACCGTGTTCGTCCCGTTCCACTTTCCCGGCGAGGGCCGGGCCAACCTGATGACCGGGCCCGCCCTGGACCCGGTCAGCGGCATGCCGGAGTTCAAGTTGGCCGCCGTCCGCGTCGAACCCTGGTCGGAGTCCTCGTGAACCGGATCGTCGTCGTCGGCAACGGCCCGGCCGCCCACCGGCTCTGCGCCTCCCTGCACCGGCTCGGGCACCGGGACCCGGTGACCGTCCTGGGAGCCGAGCCCCACGCCGCCTACAACCGGGCCCTGCTGCTGTCGGTCCTGGACGGCACCCTGCCGGGCCGGGCCCTGGAGCTGGCCGCGCCGCCCGGGAACGCGCGGGTGCGCCGGGCGGCCGTCGTGACCGGCATCGACCGTGCCCGCCGCGAGGTCCGTACCGCCGACGGGACCGTGTACGGCTACGAGGTCCTGGTGCTGGCCACCGGGGCGCGCCCGCGGTCCCCCGGCTTCGACTCCCCCGCCGTGCGCCGGCTGGGCACCCTCGCCGACGTCGAACCGCGCCCGGAGGGGCCGGTGGTGATCGCCGGGGGCGGGCTGCGCGGGGCGGGCGCCGCCGCCGCGCTGAGCCGCGCCGGGCACGAGGTCACGTTGGTGCACTCCGGGCCGCGGCTCGCCCACCGCGACCTCGACCGGCCGGGCTCCGCGGTACTCGCGCGGACCCTGGAGAAGGCCGGCGTGGCCTTGGAACTCGGGCGCCGGGTGGCCGGCGCCGAGCACGGCAAGGCCGTGCTGGACGACGGCCGACCGCTCGCGGCGGCCACCGTGCTGGCGTGCGCGGGCAGCGTCCCGGAGACCGGGGCGGCCCGGGCGGCGGGGCTGGAGGTGCGGCGCGGGATCGTCGTGGACGACCGGCTGCGCACCGGCGATCCGCGGATCCACGCCATCGGGGACTGCGCCGAACACGCGGGCGCCGCCGGGGACTCCCTGGCGTCGGCGTGGGAACAGGCGGACGCCCTCGCGGGCATCCTGACCGGCTCGGACACGGCGTACCGGCCGACGCGACGCGTGCTGCGCCCCGGGATCCGGGGATTGGACCTGACGGTCGTCGGCCCGGGCGGGGAGCCGGACCGGGAACCGGCCCCGGGCGAGGAGACGGTGTCGCTGTCCGATCCGGCGGGCGGGCGCCACGCCCGACTGCGGCTGCGCGACGGCCGGATCCGGTCCGGGATCGTCGCGGGGTTCCCGCAGGCCGTCGCCGCCGTGGGCCGGCTGTACGCGCGGGACCACCCGGTGCCGAGCGACCGGCTGGCCCTGCTGATCGGCTCCGCCGGCGGGTACGCGTCCTCGGGCGCGCTGCCGGACACGGCCGTGGTCTGCCAGTGCAACAACGTGACCCGCAAGGCCCTCCGGCGGGCCTGGGACGGGGGCGCCCGCGCCGTGCCCGCGCTCGCCGCCGCGACCCGGGCCACCACCGGCTGCGGGACCTGTGTCGCGGCGGTGGGCCGGCTGTGCGCCGAACTCGCCGGATCCGCGGAAGGGGGGCCCGACGCATGAGCGGGACCCTGGTCCTCGCCGGCCACGGCATGGTCGGCCACCGACTCCTCGAACACCTGCGGGCGGACGAGCGGTTCGCGTCGTGGCGGATCGTCGTCGCGGCCGAGGAACCGCGCGCGGCCTACGACCGGGTCGCGCTGTCCTCGTACCTGGACGGGCGGAGCGCCCGGGACCTGACGCTGACCGGCCCCGAGGTGCTGGAGGACCCGCGGGTCGAACTGCGGCTCGGAGTTCCGGTCGTCTCGATCGACCGGGCGGCCCGTACGGTGACCTTCGCGGACGGCTCGGACGTGCGGTACGACGCGCTCGTATTGGCCACCGGGTCGAAGCCGTTCGTGCCGCCGATCCCCGGTCACACCCTGCCGGGCTGCTTCACGTACCGGACCCTCGCGGACCTCGACGCGCTGCGTGCGGCCGCCGAACCGGGCGCCGCCGGCGTGGTGATCGGCGGCGGGCTGCTCGGGCTGGAGGCGGCGCAGGCGCTGCGTTCGCTGGGGATGCGACCCCACGTGGTGGAGGTGGCCCCGCACCTGATGCCGCTCCAACTCGACGAGGGCGGCGGCGCGGTGCTGGCCCGCCTGGTGGGCCGGCTCGGCATGGGCGTGCACTGCGGCCGCGGCGTGGCGTCCGTGGACGCGGGCCCCGACGGACGGGTCCGCGGGGTGACGCTGGCCGACGGCGACGTGCTGCCCGCCCGCTGCGTGGTGTTCTCGGCGGGGGTCCGGCCGCGCGACGAACTGGCCGGGCCGGCCGGACTGCCGCGCGGGGAGCGGGGCGGGTTCCTGGTGGACGCCCACTGCCGTACCGAGGACCCCCGGATCTGGGCGATCGGCGAGTGCGCGGCCGTGCTGGGTCGCTGCCACGGCCTGGTCGCCCCCGGTCATCTGATGGCCGAGAGCGTGGCCGCGCAACTGACCGGCAGGGCGTCCGAGCCCTTCCCGGGCGCCGACACCTCGGCGAAGCTCAAGGTGTTCGGCGTGGACGTGGCCGGGTTCGGCGACGTCCACGCCCGGGTCGAGGGCGCGCTGTCCTTCGTACGGGAGGACCACGCGGCCGCCACCTACGCCAAGTTGGTCCTCGGTCCGGACGGCCGCACCCTGCTCGGCGGCGTCCTGGCCGGCGACACGCGCGCCTACGGGGAACTCCGCTCGATGCTGGGCCACGAACTGACCGGACCCCCGGAGCGGCTCCTCGTCTGAGACGGGGCCGCGGCTCGCGGCGGCCGGGAGGCGGGGTGGGGCGGGGCGGCGCTACGGCGCCCCCCCGCCCCTTTTGCCGTTCCCGGCCCGCCTCTTGCCGGTTCCCGGCCCGCCGGGCGGCGCCGCGCGCCCCTCCGAGAGGCGGCGAGTACCGGGCAAGGACGGGTGCGACACCCTCGCGGCGTACGGGGGCCGCCCCGGCCGGCGTGCGCCGAAGGCACAGCCTCCCCGGGAAGCGGCGTGCCCGTCACGGGAGTCCTGACGCCCGTCCCGGTATCGGTGTCCGTATCGGGACAGCCGGAGCCCGCGCCCCGGCCCGGCCCGGCCCGGCGACGCCAACGCCTGCCCGACCGTCGGCGGGAGTCCTTCCGCTCGCGTCTGCGCCCGTCAGGGCGGGTCGACCCGCCGAGAGTGCGCCGTGCCGCGGTCCGCAGTCGGCGGAACCGGGTCGTCGTGCCGCCGTCCGCACCCACGGCCCTGACCCCGCCCGGGGTCGCCCCGTGGTGCCGCGCGGCTCAGGGGCGGCGTCGTCGACCCGGGGGGCGGGAACCTGGGGGCGCGAGCCCGGGTGTGGGAGCCGAGGCGCGCGAGCCCGGCCCCACCCGAACCGGCCGCGTACGAAGCGGCGTTGCGGGGATGGGCCGCGCCCCGACCGGCCGCGCACGCGAAAGCGCCGGGCGCGGCTCCTCGAGGGAGCCGCGCCCGGCTGTCTGTCCCGCCCGCGGGGGACGGTTGGTCGCGGGGCAGACGATCAGTGGGCGGCCGCGGTGGCCTGGTCGGCCGCCGGTTCGGCGGCCGGAGCGGAGTCGGTCGGGCGGCCGGAGCGCCGGCCGACGACCAGGAGGGTGAGGATCGCGAGGCCCGCGCCGATGTACAGGACGCTGGCGGTGGCCAGGTTGTCCACGGCGATGCCGCCGAAGAGGGCGCCGAGGGCGATCGACAGGTTGAAGGTGGAGACGTACAGCGACGAGGCGGCCTCGGTCGCGTCGGGTGCGGCGTCGAGGATCCAGGTCTGGAAGGTCACCGGCACCGCGCCGTAGCCCAGGCCCCACAGGACGAGGATGACGGCCGCGGTGATGGTGGTGTTGCCGACCGTGGCGAGCAGCAGCATGGCGACGGCGAGGACGATGGCGATGCCGATGACGACCTGGCGCAGCCGCTTGGCGATCAGGGCTCCGGCGATGAAGTTGCCGGTGATGCCGGCGACGCCGAAGGTCAGCAGCAGGACACCGATCATGCTGTCGCCGACGCCGTCGTCCTGGAGGAGGGGACGGACGAAGGTGTAGGCGAGGAAGTGGCCGGTGATGACGAGGAAGGTCATCGCGATGCCGATGCGGACGCCGGCGTTGGACTTCCACACGCGGGGCAGGTCACCGAAGACGATGGTGCGCTCGGCGGGGACCTTCGGCATCAGGAAGAGCATCGCGGCGAGGGCGACGAGGCCGAGGATGCCGACCGCGGCGAAGGCGGTGCGCCAGCCGGAGAGGTCGCCGAGGAAGGTGCCGGTGGGCACGCCGAGCACGGAGGCCGTCTCGACGCCGCCGAAGATGACGGCGGTGGCGCGGGCGACGTGTCGTTCGGGCACCAGGCGCAGGGCGATGCCGCCGGCGATGGACCAGAAACCGCCGACGCTGATGCCGATGAGGAAGCGGGCGACGAGGACCACGGCGAAGCTGGTGGCGAAGGCGGAGGCGAGGTTCGCCAGGCCGACGATGGCGATGAGGATGACCAGCACGAGCCGCCGGTCGAACTTGCCGGTGGCGACGGTCACGAGCGGTGCCGAGATCGCCGCGACCAGGCCGGGGATGGTGACCATGAGGGCCGCCGTGCCCTCGGAGACCTTCAGCGCGTCTCCGACGGGGGTGAGCAGGCCGACGGGCAGCAGCTCGGAGGTCATGAGGGAGAAGATGCCGAGGGTGACGGCCAGGACGGCCAGCCAGCCCTTGACCGCGGAGGGTTCCTTGCCCGCGTTGCGCGGTGCGGATGAATCGAGGGTGGTCACGATGTCAGTCCTTCGTCAGCGGTCCCCCTCTGGTGCCGGGAGACGGGGGTGGGGGCATGCGTGGGGCGGTGGCCTGGCCTGTCCGGCGGTGGCCACCGCCCTGGTGCGTGGTTATGGGATCTGGGGGTCGTGGAGGGGCCGGACTACTCGGTGCCGGGGGTCTTGCGGGTGGCGACGTTCATCCGGTTCCACACGTTGGCGGTGAAGATGAGCGCGATCAGGTGCGCGAGCTCCTCCTCGCCGAAGTGGCGGGCGGCCTCGTCGTAGACGGCGTCGGTGACTCCGCCGGGGAGGAGGGTGACCTCCTCGGTGAGGGCGAGGGCCGCGCGCTCCTTGACGGTGAAGAGGCTCGACTCCTGCCAGGCGGTGAGCTGGTAGATCCGCTCTTCCGACTCGCCGCCCTTGCGGGCGTCGCTGGTGTGGTAATCGATGCAGTAGGCGCAGCGGTTGATCTGCGAGGTGCGGATCTGGACGAGCTCCAGGAGGACCGGGTCGAGTCCCTGTCGGGCGGCCCCGTCGAGGGCCAGGACGGACTTGAAGATCTTGGGGGCGACGGCGGCGAAGTTCATGCGCTCAGGAACCTGAAAAGTGGTCATGTGAAAACTCTAGGAGCGCAATCGGCCCGCAGTAGGGTGCATTCCCATGCAGAGATCATGGGTCAATTCCGAGGGCGCGTCCGATCCCGAGCCGGCCGGTACCGGGAGCGATCTGCACCTGGAACTGAGCGGCGAGGGCAGCCTCCGCAACCAGCTGATGCAGGCGTTACGCACGGCGATCGACTCCGGCCGGCTCACCCCCGGCACCCGGCTGCCGCCCTATCGGGCCCTCGCCGTGGACCTGGGGATCGCCCGCAACACCGTCGCCGACGCGTACGCCGAGCTGGTGGAGGAGGGCTGGCTGTCGGCGCGCCAGGGCTCCGGCACCCGGGTGGCCAAACGGGCGACCCCGCTCCAGCCCGACCGGCTGCGCGGCCCCGCCCGGCCGACGCACCGCAGGACCGTGCACGACCTGCTGCCCAGTTCCCCCGACGCCTCCGCCTTCCCCCGTACCGCCTGGATCGGCGCAGCCCGGCGGGCGCTGGCCGCCGCTCCGCACGACGCCTTCGGGGTCGGTGACCCCCGCGGCCGGATCGAGCTGCGCCGGACCCTGACCGAGTACCTCGCGCGGGTGCGCGGCGTACGGACCGCCCCGGACCGGATCATCGTCTGTTCCGGCTTCGCCCACGGGCTGGAGCTGCTCGGCAAGGTGCTCGCCGGTCCGGTCGCGGTGGAGTCGTACGGGCTGTCCTTCCACCGGGACATCCTGGTGGCGTCGGGGCTGACCACGATCCCGTTGACGGTGGACGGCGGGGGCGCGCGGGTGGAGGAACTTCCCGGGACGGGCGCCAAGGCGGTGCTGCTCACCCCGGCCCACCAGTTCCCGACGGGCGGGCCGCTGCACCCGGAGCGGCGGGCCGCGGTGGTGGACTGGGCGCGGGCGAGCGGTGGAGTGCTGATCGAGGACGACTACGACGGGGAGTTCCGTTACGACCGCCAGCCGGTCGGCGCCGTCCAGGGCCTGGACCCGGACCGGATCGTCTACATCGGATCCGCCAGCAAGAGCCTGTCCCCCGCGCTGCGCCTGGGCTGGATGGTGCTGCCGGGCTGGCTGGTCGACGACGTGCTCGCCGCGAAGGGCACCCGCGAGATGTGGTCGGGGGTCACGGACCAGCTGACCCTGGCCGAGTTCATCGGCTCGGGCGCCTACGACCGTCACCTGCGCCGGATGCGCCTGATCTACCGGCGCCGCCGGGACCAGCTGGCGGCCCGGCTGGCGCAGGAGGCCCCGCACATCAAGGTCAGCGGCGTGGCGGCCGGGCTGCACGCGGTGCTGGAGCTGCCGAGGGACACCGAGGAGGCGGCCCTGCGGGCGGCCCGCCGGCAGGGCCTGGCGCTGGACGGGTTGCGGCCGTACCTGCATCCCGAGAGTTCCATGACCCCGCGGGACGGGCTGGTGCTCGGCTACGGCACCCCGCCCGACCACGCGTTCGCGGCGGCCCTGGACGCCCTGTGCCTGGCGTTGCCCGACCCGCCGCAGGAGGAGGAGCGGCCGGACTCCGGCGGGGAGGAGCCGCCGCGCCGCCGGGGCGACCCCGAGGCCCACCGGGTCCCTTAGTGGTCTGCGTCGTAAGTCCTTCGGGGGTTGATCACGCGGCCTTGGCGGCGGAGGATTCTTCTGGGTGATCGGCGGTGTGCTGGTCGAGCCTGGCCAGGAGATCGTCCAGGTCGGAGGTGGTGAAC